>NZ_JAFCTR010000050.1:0-1031 GCF_049896125.1 Pararhizobium sp. DWP1-1-3 | reverse complement strand
TTGTAACTTCCCTTCTTCCGCATTTGGCGCTGTAATGCCAGTTGCGGTGGCGGATGGAAGACCGTCGCACCTTTGGGACACCAAGCCCGTGGGAGAGCAAGGGTCTCCGTCCGCCGTTCCATTGAACCCGAACAGTCGCCGGGGCCGCTTGCTAAGGCAAAGCCCGATTAGGCAAGGATGGGATAAGATGGATATCATCGTTGGCATCGATGTTTCGAAGGATCGGCTGGACATAGCGCTGGCACCGTCAGGCGACGTGTTCTTCGTCGACAACAGCCATGCCGGTCTTGACGGGCTGGTTTCCCGCCTGAAGGCGCAGCAGGCCGATGTGATTGCTCTGGAGGCGACCGGCGGCTTTGAGACGCTGGCGGTGGCCGCGCTGTCGTCTGCGGGATTTGCGGTCCTGGTGGTCAATCCGGCGCAGGTACGTGCCTACGCCAATGCGATCGGCCGCAGAGCCAAGACCGATCCGATCGATGCAGCCGTCATCGCCGCCTTCGTTGCGGCGACGAAGCCCGAAATCCGGCCGTTGCGGGATGCCGAAACGCAGGCTCTGTCCGAACTCGTCGCCCGCAGGCGGCAGATCGTGCAGATGATCGTGTCGGAGGAAAACCGGGCCCGGATGGTGCTGGCCAGACCGGCGCAGACGAGCATCAAGCGTGTACTGGCGGCTCTGCGGCGAGAGCTTGAAAGTCTCGATGCCGGTCTTGACGAGCAAATACGCAAGTCGCCGGTCTGGCGGGTGCGTGAGACACTGTTGACGTCGGTGCCGGGCGTGGGTCCGACCACGGCACGAACCCTGTTGGCACAATTGCCCGAACTCGGCAGCCTCGACCGGCGCCAGATCGCATCGTTGGCAGGGCTTGCGCCGTGGACGCGGCAATCGGGAAAATGGAAGGGCAAGAGCTTCATCGGGGGCGGCAGGGGTAGGGTGCGCGCCGTGCTGTTCATGGCCGCCCTTGTCGCTGCCCGCTACAACCCCGCCCTCAAGGCCTTCCGCGACCGTCTCGTCGCTGCCGGCAAACCCAAAA
>NZ_JAFCTR010000049.1:0-1115 GCF_049896125.1 Pararhizobium sp. DWP1-1-3 | reverse complement strand
GGTACATTCTATTTCCAAGTGCGACATGCCAGTAATTTCAATGGCTTCACTTTGGAGATTTTGGCATGTCCAGATGCTATACGCAAATCACCCTCGCCGACCGGCGACGCCTACATCAGCTGGTGGCGGCAAAAGTTCCCGCCAACGAGATGGCCCGTCAGCTTGGCCGTCACCGCTCGACGATTTACCGCGAGATCAAGCGCAATACGTTTCGTGATCGCGAACTGCCGGACTACGACGGCTACTACAGCACGGTTGCTCACGATATCTCCAAGGAGCGGCGACGCCGGCTGAGAAAGCTGCGGCGCCACCCGAATTTACGCACGGAGATCATCAACCAGTTGGAGGCACGCTGGTCTCCAGAGCAGATCGCCGGGCGCCTGTTGTCGGAGAGGCTCAGTCTTGTTCGCGTCTGCAAAGAGACAATCTATCGCTTCATCTACAGCAAGGAAGATTATGGGCTAGGCCTCTATCAGTATCTACCGGAAGCGCGCCGCAAACGTCGTCCACTGCGCTCCAGGAAGCCGCGCGACGGTGCGTTCCCAGCCACGCATCGCATATCCCAACGTCCTGGTTTTATTGGAGATAGATCGCAGTTTGGGCATTGGGAGGGCGACCTCCTCATCTTTGAACGCCCACTCGGACATGCCAATGTCACGTCCCTCGTGGAGCGCCGAAGCCGCTATACCGTTCTCATCAAGAATCCGAGCCGGCACTCACGCCCGATCATGGACAAGATCATCAGAGCGTTTTCTCCTTTACCGGCGTTCGCGCGTCAAAGCTTCACATTTGATCGCGGTACCGAGTTTGCCGGATTCAGGGCTTTGGAAGAAGGGATCGGTGCGCGTAGCTGGTTCTGCGACCCGAGTGCACCGTGGCAAAAAGGGACAGTCGAGAATACCAACAAGCGCATTCGACGCTACCTGCCTGGTACCACAGATCTGTCAGTTGTTTCACAACGCGACCTGATCCAACTCGCACGTCATCTCAACGACCAACCCCGTAAATGCCTTGGCTACAAGACACCAGCCGAGGTGTTCATGGCGCATTTGCAGGATGAGGCGTGATCCCCTACCCTGCAAAATGGGCATGATGCACTTGGGTTAGCTTCTCCA
>NZ_JAFCTR010000048.1:0-1149 GCF_049896125.1 Pararhizobium sp. DWP1-1-3 | reverse complement strand
AAATGGTCAGACGTCACGTGCTCCGTGGTGAGACCATTGTTGTGAAGCAGCATATGCTCATACAGCGTCTCAGAAACTTGGGCATTTCGACCGTCGAGGCTGAGCGACTTCTGGATACCTTTCAGAGTATACAGGCGTTACACCGACTGCATCTCTCTAGGATTAGTGGCTGACCGCAATGTCAGTTGCGAGTTACCGCTCGCCCATCCCAATAGTCGCTGGCTAGGTGCTCGATGCAGCGCCACTCGATTTCGCCGCGGCTCCGCTCCTTCCCAAACGACCGGTGAATTCGGGTGAACCATACTGTCGTCAGTCATCACCGTCTGCCTTGCAACACTCGCATTTGATTCCCAGGAAGTAATTCGATGACTTTTTCTCGATCCAGCTCCATCAAAGCGTTGACGATCTCGTGCTCCCCGAAACCCTTTCCAACCATTGGCACGCCTACAGCATAAAGGCTCGTGGCTTCGCCCCCCAGTCCTCGCAGTATCTCCATGAGTTCCAACCTGAGCTTGTCGTCGTGGTTCATTCACCGGACGTCCCGTTCAAAGCTCTACTGCCAACCACGGGTGAAGCCGATGCTCATCCCGGTCTGGGTGACGGCCAGTTGCTGTTTCAAACACTTGATGTCTGCGAGCAACGTTCCGATCGTCGCGCGCACGTCGCCATCGTGGAAAGGCGAGGGACCTGATCGTAGGCATGGCTTCTCCTGCCACTGTGTGTAACCAGTGGAAATCGTGTGTATAACTTGTTGATTATCGGCCGCATCGCCAGTGACGTTCTTATTATGTTCTTGATTGAAGGAGAGTCAAGACGGCCAGCCGAGCATTCGCAAAATAGGGCCTATGAACAGCATCAACGCGACGCCAACGGCGAGGAAAATCAGCGCAATAAGGATGATCTCACGAGGGCGCTTTAGCATCACTGATCCTTCAAAACCTCTCCCTTTGCATCAAGCACGATTTTCAGCGTGCGGATCATCTCTGCCAGGTCGAGCAGAACACCCTTCAGGTCATCATTGTTTCCGGCGGCCTCCGCCATTAGCGCCGCTATCTCGATGTCTCGAAGCGGATCTTGTCCTCGGCGACCCGGGCGAACGCCGGACTCGACACGCATCTCGCGCACCATTCGTACACCCCGATCGATCAA
>NZ_JAFCTR010000047.1:0-1216 GCF_049896125.1 Pararhizobium sp. DWP1-1-3 | reverse complement strand
GTAAGTTTCGGCCGCAATTCGGATACGCCGGGTTGGGTGGTGACGAAACGAACGCCATTCGACGACGGTCCTCATGAGGTCCAGAAGGTCATTCCTTACCTGGAGCGCGCCTTCTTGCACGCAGCCACGGGGTCGCTACCGCGGCCATGGTTGCTGTCATGGCGAGACCGCACAGCACGGCCTTCGACGTTGTGGTCATCGTGCCCTCGATCAACATTGCGTGGACTGCACCACCAAGCACTACGATGCTGACGAGGCTCGCGTGGCCGACGCGCCAGGAACGCGGCGAGAGACGCCGCCGCAACAGAGAGAGTAGCGCGGCTGCAAAGAGAGCCCACATGGATGCCACCCCCCAGACAGAAAACGGTGTTGGCGAGCGCAACAGTAGCGCGTCGACTATGTCGGGAGGGCTGGTGATCCACAGGCAAGCGACGTGAACAACAACGGTCGCGACCAAAAGCACGCCTACTGCACGGTGGAAAAGACGGCCCAGCAGCAGGTGCAGGCCGGGCAGCCATCCGCGCGCGAGGAGGGGTTGCACCAGAAGGAGGCAGAGAGCAATGACGCCCGCCAAGCCGGCAGCTATATAGATCGGGTCGCGCCAAGCTAGGTATTCGCTCGTCGCGGCAAAGGTCAGGGGCAAGAGGAGCGCGAGCACCAATCCGGTCCAGATCAGCAGTGCGCGGGCCATACGCATCGGTTCAGGTCAGACCGGCTGGAGGATGAAATGCGCCTCGAGGCTGGCGACCTTCGGGTTCGGCAGCAGGGGGCGAAGGAACACTGTGTCGAATTCCCCGCTGTCATAGGCAAGGTGCGCATGTGCTTGACCGAGTGCCGGCACGATCTGCGGCATTTCGAGCCGAAACGCCCCATTGGCGTCGGTCAAAGTAGCGCCGTGGCTGCGCAAGTCGCGCTCGCTGCCTTCGGTCGTATGGGCCCAGATCTGGATGCGCTGGCCCGGTAGCGGGGCGCCGTCTCCAGCGCGGCGCACTGTACCGGACATCCAGAAGCCGCCTCCGCCGATACGCTCGACAATCTTCGCGCCGGGCACATAGTTGTTGGCGCCCCCGCGCATCGACGGCGTCGCGGCGAGACCTGCGGCGCGAGCAGGCATCGCGAGGCCAGTGAACCCGGCCAATGCAAAGGTACCGCCAGCGGCAAGCAATGCTCGGCGCTCAAAATCGATGTCAGACATGCTGATCTCCTTCCCGAGTTC
>NZ_JAFCTR010000046.1:0-1218 GCF_049896125.1 Pararhizobium sp. DWP1-1-3 | reverse complement strand
TCTATGGCGATGTCAACGGTGACGGAAAAGCCGATTTTGCTGTTCACCTCGACGACGCCATCGCGCTTCAGAAGGGATACTTCGTGTTGTAACGCAATGAGGCCGCGAAAGCGGCCTCATTGACCCAGGAGAAGTCGGAAGCGGCGGAAAACCGCCTCCGACCTCAAGACTTTGTGACGCAATCCTGCGGCAAACTGCCTCGACAGTTTCTTCCATCGAGCGTCATCCTCGAAGTGAAGCAAAGTCGCACCGGCGTGAAGCGCGTTCCAGCGCCCAACTTGCCAGCGGAGGCTTGCCTCCCCAACTCCAGCTTCAATGGGAGCCCCAGATATGGCTATCACCTCAACCAAAACCCTCACAGGATTTCCTGACGCAAAGAGTACCGGACTTCCGGATGGCGTCGTGCTCACCGCATCGGGCGATGTGAACGTCACCAAGGCAGGCACGGTCCTCAATGCTCTCGATGTCAAGGGGACCATCTGGGTCATGGCACCCGACGTCACGATTCAGAATAGCCGCATAACGTCCACCGATTGGACAGGCATCTGGATCAAGCCCGGCATTACCGGCACCATCGTCAAGGACAACGAAATTCTCAACGTTGGTAGCAGCAAGGATGGCGCGAATGGCATCTTTGGTTCGGGAACGTTCTTACGCAACGATATCCATGACGTGGAGAACGGTATCAACGTGACAGGCGCAAGCCTGATTCAGGACAATTATATCCATGATATGAATGCTCCAAACGTCCGGGCCGGTACAGTGTGGGGCGGGCCCCATTATGATGGCATCGAGATCAATGGCGGCGTGTCGGGCGTCGATATCCGGCACAACACAATCATCAATGATAATGGCCAAACCTCGGCCGTGATGATCAACAATGACTTCGGTCCGGTGTCCAACATCAAGGTCGATGGCAACTATCTCGCAGGTGGCGGCTACACCCTCTATTCCGATGGCAGCTTCAGCAGCACGGATATAATATCAGGCGTCCAGTTCACCAATAACGAACTGGGTCAGGGTCATTGGGGCTACTACTATTTCAAAGGCAACACGCCCACCCTCTCCAACAATGACGAGATGGGCACGGACTGGCCAACACCTGTCACTCCGGAAACCCCAACCACGCCTGAGACACCCACGACACCGGAAACGCCAACCACCCCGGAAACACCTGTTGCGGGCAAGGCGACCAATGGCAATGACGTGCTTACCGGC
>NZ_JAFCTR010000045.1:0-1250 GCF_049896125.1 Pararhizobium sp. DWP1-1-3 | reverse complement strand
CACGGCCCTGAACTCGGGTTAACGGGTATTTCGGAAATTTCACGAGTCTGATTCAAGTGTGTCGGTGATTTGGAGGCCGACATGATTGAAGATCATCGCCCGCGGCTGCGGGTTTTGCTGGACCATTTCGGATTGGTTGCTGATGAGCGGGATCAATGGCGGGTGGCCTATCCGTTGCCGGAGGTGCTTCTGCTGGTGGTCTGCGGCACGATCGGGGCGTGTGACGATTTCGACGAGATCGTCGAATGGGGTGAGGATAACCTGCCGTTCCTGCGGCGCTTTCTGCCCTATCATCATGGCATACCCGGCGCGCGCTGGCTGCGCATCCTGCTCAACCGGATCGATCCGTCGCTGTTTTCGGATTGCTTCATATCGTGGGCTTCGACGCTTCGTCCCGATGCTCCGGCGCTGGTGGCGATTGATGGAAAAACCTCGCGCGGCAGCCATGACCGATCCAATGGCCGGGCGGCGCTGCATCTCGTCTCGGCTTTTGCCACCCGCGAACGGCTGGTTCTGGGACAGGAGGCGGTGGCGGCGGCAAGCTGCGAACAGGACACCATCCCCCTGCTGTTGGAGCGGCTGGCCGAAAAGAATCGTCTCAAAGGCGCGCTGGTGACCATCGATGCCATTGCTTGCAATGCCAAAACCGCGCGAGCCGTGCTCGATGCCGGCGCGGATTACCTGCTGGCAGCCAAGGCCAACCAGCCCGGCCTGATGGGCGAGATCGAGCGCTTCTTTGCCGATGCTCCGGAAAATCTCACCTCGACCGTCACCGAAGTCGATAAAGGCCATGGCCGGGTCGAAGAGCGGCGGGTTACCGTCTCCACGCAAATTGACTGGCTCAACAGTGACAGGCGCTTTCCCGGCGAATACCGCTTCCCGTCCATCGCCACCATCGTCAAGGTGCAAGCGCAAGTCTATGAAAAGTCCAGGCAAAGCAGCCAGGTCCGCTTCTACATCTCCTCGCGTTCGATGACCGCACTTGACTTCGCCGAGGCCATACGCGGCCATTGGGCCATCGAGAACTCGCTGCACTGGGTGCTCGACGTCACCTTCAACGAGGACGCCGCTCGATCTCGAACCGGACACGGCCCTGCAAACATGGCCATCGTCCGCCACTTCGCCATCAACATGGTTCGAAGCCATAAAGACAAGCGAAGCATCAAACTGAGACGAAACAAAGCCGGACGAAACCCTCAATACATGGCCGATATCATCGCCGCTTGACCGTTAACTTGGATTCACGGCCG
>NZ_JAFCTR010000044.1:0-1277 GCF_049896125.1 Pararhizobium sp. DWP1-1-3 | reverse complement strand
GGTCGGGTGCTGACGTGTGTCCGGCCTCGTATAGCGACTTCAACACGTCGCGGGCCCTTATGGAATACGTGGATCAGATCCAATTCGGGTCGGCGTGCTCGAGGCACTCATCAATCTGTTGGTTCTTCTGATCCTGTTTCTGACCGATTGCCCATAATCCTCTGTTAGACCTCACCACATTCCGACGTCTCGCGGTCCTGTTCTGCCCTAGACAGAACCAGGCGCCGGAGCTTGATAGACGCCGCCGCGAGCCATCAGAGCCCAAGCGGTTCGCGCCAATTTATTCGCCAAAGCAACTGCAACAAGTTTCGGCGGCTTCTTCAAAAGCATTCTTGCCAACCAGGACCTCGCTGGCGCTCCGTACCGTCTCGCCCAGCGGACAACCGCGGTCGCGCCGAGGACAAGCAGGCGGCGAAGGTCGCGTTGCCCCATCTTCGAAACCTTTCCGAGACGATCCTTACCGCCGGAAGAGTTTTGTTTAGGGGTGAGCCCAATCCATGCCGCGAAGTCGCGCCCCTTGGAGAAGATTTCTGCCGGCGGAGCCAGTGCTTCGATCGCCGTTGCGCAAATCGGGCCGACACCCGGAATAGTCATTAGCCGCGAGGCGAGATCATCCTGTCTGGCGCGGGTACGGAGTTCCTTCTCCAGCACGGCGATCTGTTCGGAGAGAAACACGACTTGTTCCAACAACCCTTTGCACAGCATTCTAGCAACTTCAGGCAGATCGGGATGTGCCGCTATTTGCTCATGCAGGAGCGGTATGTGTTTGATCCCTTGAGGAACGATCAGCCCATACTCCATAAGGTGCCCGCGTAATGCATTGGCTGTTTGCGTGCGCTGTCGAACCAATAGATCGCGCACCTTGAACGTCATGGATGAAGCTTGTTTCTCGGCACTTTTGACGCTTACAAACCGCATCGTCGGTCGCGACGCTGCTTCCGCTATAGCTTCCGCATCGGCAGCATCATTCTTCTGCCGTTTGACGAAGGGCTTAACATAGGACGGGTTGATCAGTCTGATCTCGTGGCCGAACTTACCAATTTCTCTTCCCCAATAATGGGCGCTGGCACAGGCTTCCATCGCCACTACGCAGATGGGGAGCTTGGCAAAGAACTCAAGCAATCTCCCACGGTTCAGTTTCTTACGCAGCGCAACCCTTCCGTCTGGACCTGCGCCGTGGATCTGGAACACGTTCTTTGCCAAATCCAGGCCGATGATGCTAATCTCGTTCATGGACGTCCTCCTTGCTGGTTCTAAGCACACCCGCACTTTGGCAC
>NZ_JAFCTR010000043.1:0-1317 GCF_049896125.1 Pararhizobium sp. DWP1-1-3 | reverse complement strand
TGTAATGGCCCCATAAAAATCCGGACACGATCTCCCACTTAACAAGTGTGCGAGGTAATGTGCCCATTATGACTAGTCACAATCCGAAGATAGAAGTCCTGCCCGGTCCTGAGCGCCGCCGTCGCTGGTCGACGGCCGAGAAGCTTTCCATCATTCAAGAGACATACGAGCCGGACGCGACCGTCAGCATCGTTGCTCGGCGTTACGGCATTCAGCCGAACCAGTTGTTCACCTGGCGTAAGCTCGCCACTCAAGGCGCTCTGACGGCCACGGCTGCGGAGGAGGATGTTGTCCCGGCGTCCGAATATCGCGCCCTTCAAAACCAGGTAAAAGAGTTGCAGCGTCTGCTTGGCAAGAAGACGATGGAAGGCGAGATTCTCAAAGAGGCGCTTGAGATCGCCACAGGCCCAAAAAAACACCTGTTGCGCTCGCTGTCGTTGCCGAAGGGAAGTTCCCGATGACGGCTGTGTGCGAGACTTTTGGTGTTGCCCGGTCAAACATGGCTGAGCGAGTGAAACAGCGTCCTTCCAAAGCCCGTGGTCGGCCACCGCTCGCCGATGATGATCTCGTTGATGAAATCAAAGCGATCATCTCCGAGATGCCGACCTACGGATATCGCCGGGTTCACGCGATCTTACGCCGAAAAGCCCGCAGCGAAAGCCGCCCATGGCCGAACGCTAAACGCGTCTATCGGGTGATGAAGGTGCACGGCCTGCTTCTCCAACGCCACACAGGTGCCATTGATAGCCGTCGCCATGACGGCCGTGTTGCCGTGGAGCACTCGAACCTGCGTTGGTGTTCTGACGGCTTCGAAATTGGCTGCGACAACAGAGAGAAGGTCCGCGTTGCCTTTGCTCTCGACTGCTGTGATCGTGAAGCCATCGCCCATGTCGCCACCACCCAAGGCATCAAGAGCGAAGACGTTCAGGACCTTGTCATCACCGCCGTCGAGAACCGCTTCGGTCGCATCAACACCCTTCCCAAACCGATTGAATGGCTGACCGACAACGGCTCGTGCTTCATTGCAAAGGACACGAAATCGCTGCTGATGGACATCGGAATGGAGCCTTGCACGACGCCGGTTCGCAGCCCTCAGTCCAACGGAATGGCCGAAGCCTTTGTCAAAACATTCAAGCGCGACTACGTCTCGGTCAATCCCATTCCCGACGCAGAAACCGTCATCGCCCAACTGCCATTGTGGTTCGAGCACTACAACACGCTTCACCCGCACAAGGCTTTGGGATATCGATCCCCGCGTGAGTTCTTAAACCGTCAAACAGAAATCTGATCCTGTCCGGTTTTTATGGGGCAACTCCA
>NZ_JAFCTR010000042.1:0-1340 GCF_049896125.1 Pararhizobium sp. DWP1-1-3 | reverse complement strand
TTGAACCTCCTCGGGGTCGGGATCGGAGCGGCAGTCCTTGATCCAGCAACCTCGGACAATCCCGATGCAAGCACATTTTCCATCGCCGGCGGCGTCTGGTTTGTCGTCGCTGGCCTCGTGTCGGCTTATATCGGCGGCTACATCGCAAGTCGGCTTTCCGGCCGGCCAAGCAACTCGACCGGAGGTTACCATGGCCTCACCTCATGGGCTGTTACGACGCTTGTCGTTCTCTACCTGCTGACAACCTCGGTCGGCGCTCTGATTGGCGGAGCCTTTAGTGGACTGTCAAGCGTCGTCGGTGGCGTGGGTCAGACAGCGGCAACGGCTGTCACGGCAGCCGCTCCGGCGGTAGCCAACTCGGCGAATCCCATGGCTGGCATTGAACAGCAAATCCGCAACTCGAATGCTAACGATCCGCAGGCGCTCCAGAACGCTGCGATTGCCGCTGTGCAGGCTGCCGTGACAGGTGACGAGGCAACAGGCGAAGATGCCCGCGTCCGCGCCGCTGACGCAGTCGCGAAGGCGAAAAACATTCCTGTCGCTCAGGCGCGCGCCGAGGTCGACGGCTACGAAAAGACTTATCGCGAGAACATTGCCGCCGCCAAGCAGCAGGCCGTTGACGCCGCCCAGGCGGCGACCGCTGCGGTCTCTGCAGGAGCGATCCTCGGCTTCATTGCGCTGGTCCTCGGTGCGATTGCATCGTGGTTCGGCGGCGTGACCGGGACGAAACGTAGCGGTGTCATCGTCGCTGAAACGGCGACCCGCCGTACTGTCTGACACTTCCGGCCACCGGAATCGTCCGGTGGCCATTTTTTGGATTGGAAACTCCCATGGCCGAAGTCAAAACACTCGACGAGCTTTTCCTCGACACGCTCAAGGATGTGTATTTCGCCGAAAACAAGATCGTCGAAACGCTCCCTAAGATGCACGAAGCGGCAAAGAGCCTTCAGCTCAAGGATGCCTTCATGAAACACCTGGCCGAAACCAAACTTCACGTCGAACGACTTGAACAGGTATTCGAAATCATCGGCGAAGAACCTGAAGAGAAGACCTGCGACGCCATTCTTGGCATCACCAACGAAGGTGCCGAAATCATGGGAGAGTATGAAGGCTCGCCTGCGCTTGACGCTGGGCTTCTCGCCGCCGCCCAGGCAGTCGAACACTACGAAATGTCGCGCTACGGGACTTTGCGGACCTGGGCACTTGAGCTTGGCTTGAACGACGCAGCCGGTCTTCTTCAAACGACGCTTGATGAGGAACAGGCCACCGACCTGGCTCTCACCGCCATCGCCACGTCAGTGGTCAACCAGAAGGCAGAGGGTTAATCCCCTTGACGCAAT
>NZ_JAFCTR010000041.1:0-1402 GCF_049896125.1 Pararhizobium sp. DWP1-1-3 | reverse complement strand
TTCGCAGCTCCCCACGGCTTATCGCAGCGTATCACGTCCTTCATCGCCTGTGCATGCCAAGGCATCCACCAATTGCCCTTATTTCACTTGATCGTTCTCATTGCCAATGCTCATCCTTAGTTGGTCTTGGCAAACCTTACCTTCTCGCTTGCGCTCGAAGGGGTGCCAAGCCTGGCTATACGGACACCTTTCAGTGTGCCGCACCAGTTATCCAACGGATCAGGTTACCTTTTACAACCAAATCCAAATCCAGATGCCATCAACGTGTTCGATATAATCCTCATATGAAGGCACGCCGGTGCACTTCGAGGTCATATCTTAAGACCAGCTTCTCGAGATCTGTCCGGGGATGCGCGGTCAGGCAACATCCATCGACATGTCGTCAGAGGAAGCCAAAAACACCAAAATCCCCGAGGCCCGAAAGCCTCGAAGTCTTGATGGTTCCAACAACCAACAACAAACATGCCTTGAGTAACAAGCTTCCTACCTACCTCCAGCCCCTCCACTGTCTCGGATCGGCTAGACCGTCGACAGCTTTAACAGGACTGGGCTCGGACATCTCGAGCAATTCGTAAGAATTGCGCAAAACACCTGGAAGCTTCCAGACATATCTTCTCTTCACAATGTAATCAGAACAGGCATCAGGCTCGAATGAACCGATGCAAACTTTTATTTCTCTATAAGACAAGGCAAACAATCCGCCAACTACAACACCACAGGCGGTTTTAAAACCGCCGATATGGTGGAGCTTATCGGGATCGAACCGATGACCCCCTGCTTGCAAAGCAGGTGCTCTCCCAGCTGAGCTAAAGCCCCAATTCATTGAACTCTCGCGAGCCACGAACCTGGATCAATCAAACCCAACCGTAATCCACCAAACAGGAGCAAAGCTCCACGCCGATCGTTCGGCGGCCCGTCCGGAGCGCAGCGGCCATAGGCCGCGACAGCGTCAGGACAGAAAGATGGTGGGCCCGGGTAGACTCGAACTACCGACCCCACGCTTATCAAGCGTGTGCTCTAACCAACTGAGCTACGGGCCCATAAGGGTTGAACAACACTGCAGCATCAATCCGGTCAAGGCAACAAAGCCCGACCAGGATCAACACGTCAAAGCGTGGTCCTTGTCTTTTAGAGAAAGAGAAACGTAGACGGCGGTATTCGCCTTACTGCGGTGCTTCTGTATCCAGTGACACTGAAGTCAAAGGACATTCCACATCTCAACAGCGTATGTGTTGCGATGGTCGCCTGACTGGCGCCATCTATGTTCTAAAAAGCGTGACCAGGATGTCCGGTAATCCGTAATCCATGGTCGGCTTCCTTAGAAAGGAGGTGATCCAGCCGCAGGTTCCCCTACGGCTACCTTGTTACGACTTCACCCCAGTCGCTGACCCTACCGTGGTTA
>NZ_JAFCTR010000040.1:0-1517 GCF_049896125.1 Pararhizobium sp. DWP1-1-3 | reverse complement strand
CTGACGGCTGTTGCCACGGGTGCGCTGAACATTCGTTGGGGTGCGGATAACGCCGACAGCGACCTGGGTGGCAATGGCGACCGCTCGGTTGCGTTCACCGCCACGAACAACACCCCCGCTGTCGTGGTCTCGGGCGCCCATGGCGCAACGCTGACCTCGCTTGGTCTGGCTGTCACGATGACAGTTCTGTCGAACGGCGTGCTGGTCGGCTATACCGGCGGACCGGCTCCGGTGGCGATCAATGGTGCCAATGTCGTCTTCCATGCGTCTCTTTCGGACGACAATAGCGGTGCCTACACGTTCACGCTGGTCAAGCCGCTCGATCATGCGGCCGGCGACGGAACCAATGGCGAGAACAACCTGTCGCTGACCTTCGGCTACACCGCCAAGGATAGCGATGGCGATAGCGTTACCGGCTCGTTCACGGTCGATGTCAAAGACGATACCGCCGAGATCGGCACGCCGTTTGCAGGCGGTGTCGTGGAGGAAGAGCAGTCGCAGGTTGCCGGCAATGGCAACGAAGACGGCAACGGCAGCGGCGATGACGACGGGATATTCAATCTCGGCCGCACCACGCATCAGACCGGCGGCACGCTGGCGATCTCCTGGGGTTCGGACAAGGCCAATGACGGCAATGGCCAGCCTGGCGACCGCTCGGTCCAGTTCGGCCCGGACGCCGTTGGCACTCTGACCACATTGAACCTCACCTCCGATGGCGATGCGATCAAGTACACAACGGTCACCGTTTCGGGCCAGCAGATCCTGCTTGCCTATACCGGCGCGACGGCTCCAACGGCTGTTCCGGCCAATAGCGCCGCAGCGCTTGCCGCCAACATCGTGTTCTCGGTTGCGCTGTCGGATGGTGGCAACGGCTCCTATGCCTTTACCCTCTATGACACGCTGGATCATCAGGGCTCGGCCCAGGGCGAAGACAACCAGTTACTGACCTTCCAGTTCACCGCCACCGACTCGGATGGCGACACAACCGAGCCAAAAACCTTCTCGGTCAGCGTGATCGACGACACGCCGGTGGCAATTGGCACCATCCTGCCGCGCTTTGTCGAAGAAGAAGAGCTTTCGGGCGGTAACGAGGATACGGCATCCGGCCCCTCCGGGGCGGATGCCGACTTCAGCGTCCTTGGTCATCTTTTTGATGTAACCGGCAAGTCCGCCGGTGGCCCGCTCAACATCTTCTGGGGTGGCGACGACGGCAACAAACTTGTCAACGGCGGCTACACCGGTAGCCAGATTGCCGGCGATCTGTCGGTTGTGTTTGCCGATGGCACCGGCGCTGACCGGGTCCTGACGGCAATGCAGGCTGGCGAGTTCCTCTCGATCAGCGGTGGTGCCGGTTCGGTTGCGCTTGGCGCTCTGACGTCGGCCGGCCAGCCGGTCACCTTCTCGCTGTCTGCCAACGGCACGGTGCTGACGGCTTCGGCCGGCGGCCAGACGGTGTTCACCGTCACCCTGTCGGACGCTGGAAGCGGCAGTTACGAGTTCGACCTCAAGGGCGTGCT
>NZ_JAFCTR010000039.1:0-2815 GCF_049896125.1 Pararhizobium sp. DWP1-1-3 | reverse complement strand
GGATGCCGAAGCGGGTATCTTCGGTGCGAATTATGACGTTCATTGCCCGCTTTATACCATGCTCGATCAGCATTTGAGGCGTCCGGAAACGCCGTTCGTTTTCGAGATGGTTTGAAATACCGACTGTCCGGTGTGATAAGCGTAGCCGGCAGGGCTTTCCAAGTCGTCGCCAACAATAGCGACGCCGATCAGTCCTTCGCGCCAGCCAACCCCAGCCACAGCGAGGAACCCCTTAGTGTCAACCCTGTGTTCAAGCACCTCTGCAAATTTGACGTTCAAGCCGTCGGCAGTCGCCCTTGTCGCCTCCTGCAGGAGTTCCCGTAGGTTGACAGACTTTAGGGCGTAGTAGCCGAAGTCTGCGGCGAGCCGCTGCTGACGCAAACGATAAGCCAGTTCCTCGGAAGGGATCTCCTCGTTGGCGGGAACGGGAGGCTCTTCCTGTATTCCGTGAGGTTCAGACACCTTGTCAGCTCGCATCTGGAGGGATCATTGCTGCAGCAACCGCACTGATTTTGTTCGGCAACGCTGAAGTCATCAGACGATCGCCTCTTCACGGTGTTCGTCAGCCTCGATCGTGCGATCGACGAAAGCGTCTTCGTTGCCAATTAGCGGCCGGTTCACCTTGCGGCGGGTGACTTCCACGTCTTCGTCGCGAAGCGATGCGCTCTCGCGGACCGGGGTCTCCGTAACGCACGAACGCACCCGCACACGGCCGTTGTTGACATCACGCTTGCCGACACGAAGTTCGTCTTCGACGACTGGAATGATTTCCTCGTTGTCGGCTTCAATCGTGGCCGAGGGGGCCGTGCCGCCGTTCATGTCGTAGGTCGACGATGCGAACTCCTCGGTCGAACCGGAGCGCGACCAGCCTTCCGATTCCCAGGCCTTGGAGCGTTCATCGATGTCGATGCTGCCTTCGTCATCGAGGATATCGAGCGCGGCGTCGTGCAGATCGAGAGGATAACCGGAAACCGTCAGCAGGTAGCCGCCTCGGCGGATGCCCTCGGCGTACGTCGTGCGGTCATCGTCGGCGAGGAAGAAGTCTCCGAGCATCTCCCAGAACCCCTTGCTCTCGTGTGTCTCGGTCGTCGTCTCTCCGCTTTTGTCCGCGAGAAGCTGGATCGAGGCCCGGAGAATGCCCGCCTCTGCGAGCTTTTCGATAGCCCGGTCCGCTTCGGAATGGTCATCGTAGAAGGCGGTAATCGTGTTCGAATGCGACGGCAGGGTGTTCTGTTCTATGTCGGCCATGGGGTTGTCTCCTGTGATTATTCGTCGATACGCTCGACGATAGCGGTTTGTTTGCGCAACGTGACGGGTATCGAAACCTCCTCCGTCGTCGTTATCTGTCGAATGCGAATTTCCTCGACCAGGACTAGGCGCTTCTCGACGACGACGATTTCTTCGACGACGGGAATTATGGTCGTGTCGCCCTCCACCCGGGACTGGGGGACGAGGGCGATTTCGCGACCGACTGGCACGCGGGTAACTTCGACCCGGACGCCCGCGAGCGTCGCGTGTGTGCCACTTCGTTCACCGAATTGGTGGATGTGGAAACCTTGCCCCGTCGCGTGACGACGCGCTCTTTATCGACGCTGACACTCTTTTCGACGAGCTGTATTCTCGTATTGTCGACGTCCGCCATGTCACCGCCTTTGAGTACTGCTGATGAACCCCGGAGACTTCTGAATGTTCCAAGCGAGGCATTCGTTAACCGACGTCTCCTCCTAACCGGAGCGATCCCGTGATGGGTTAAGCGAAGCGGCAACAGCGAGCAGCTTGTTTCCCGCACATCCTTCCGGCAACTCGACGGCAGTACAAGGCCATGAAACCGTGTTGATCGAGCGACTACCGTCAGGCGATTTCCGTAGCAGCATTTTATGCGCCCAAGTTGGTCTCCTGTGCCATGCCAATGGTGACTGCCTTCAGACCGCAAAAAACCGTCCGATCTCTGGATTTTCATCTGCCCTATACTACGTCACACCCAATAGTATTGGTGCCGTTGAAAGGTCGGCAGAGTAGGAGGGACTATGAACAAGATCGCAAAACCAAGGCCCAAGCGAACCAGTTTACGCCCCACCGCTACTTCCACTCAATGGAGTGAGCTCGCGATGATCTCAGAGATGTCCTGACAAAAAAAGGCCGCATCTGAGGCGGCCTTTTCGAGCAATGATCGAACTCCTCAAACGCCTTGAGGCTTTATAGATGGTACCGATTGCCGACCGCCGTTATGGTATTCATAGTCATCCGGAGGAATGTTGCCATCCGGTGTGAGTTCATCGACTGCCTTGGGCAAATTGCGGCTGAGGCGGCTGAGAATTTCCTCCGGCGACAAACCCGTTCTTGCGGATAGATCGTTAAGGACTTCCGGTCCCAATGCCTCCGATAACTGGCTATCGTCGATCTCGGCGTTTGGTCCTGTTTCGACCCAAGACCTGGCCGTCTCGCCGTGACCGTTTTGCTGGAACTGTTTCAGGAGGTCGCCGAGGCCACCTCCCAGCACGCTTCCCGTGGAAGCACCGCCAAGGAGGCCGCCAAGACCTCCAAGCCCGCCCGATTGCTGGCCAGGAGTACCGTCGCCTTGCGGCTGTTGAAGACCCCGCAGTAGTTTGCCGATCTTGTCCCTGTTCTGGAACCCTGCTACCGCCAGGACTGCAAGTAGTGCCTTTAATGCGCTGCTGGCCATTTCAAGTCCTCCCATTGCGTCAAGGGGATTAACCCTCTGCCTTCTGGTTGACCACTGACGTGGCGATGGCGGTGAGAGCCAGGTCGGTGGCCTGTTCCTCATCAAGCGTCGTTTGAAGAAGACCGGCTGCGT
>NZ_JAFCTR010000038.1:0-3826 GCF_049896125.1 Pararhizobium sp. DWP1-1-3 | reverse complement strand
GTTCGAAGCCATAAAGACAAGCGAAGCATCAAACTGAGACGAAACAAAGCCGGACGAAACCCTCAATACATGGCCGATATCATCGCCGCTTGACCGTTAACTTGGATTCACGGCCGTGCGGCGATTCCCGCCGTTGTTGCGGAATTGTAGAATTGCTTTATGATTCTTTAAGTTGAACAGGACGCTCTGACGATTCCGCCCCGTGAGGATCGCCACTTGCTCCCGTTTCGGCGTCAAAGCCTTGTTTTGCAGGCATGTCAGCCCTGCCGAACCAAGAATAATTGTTAATTCCCCTTGACGCGACACCCCGAAATCAGTACACCCCGCCCCATCGGAGCCTATGTGAGGCTGGCTGGTTCGGAACGTCACGTTCTGGAGTTCGCCTCAAACAAGGTTCGAAACGCACGCTGAAGACCAAAATGCTGCACGCAAGACGCTGAAAATATTGGTGTCCTCTGCTTTTTGCGGGCCATCTGCCGAAAGGCGGATCGGTCCTCGTTTTGCGCATTTATGGCGTTCGAAACCGCCGGAGACGGCATTGATCCGCCCGCAAGGGTATTGAGACAGAATTTGTAAGGGATGGTTATATGCCTACCGTAAACCAGCTGATCCGCAAGCCGCGTCAGGCACAGGTAAAGCGCAACAAGGTTCCTGCTCTGCAGGAAAACCCGCAGAAGCGTGGCGTTTGCACGCGCGTTTATACAACGACCCCGAAGAAGCCGAACTCGGCTCTGCGTAAGGTTGCCAAGATCCGCCTCACCAACGGCTTCGAAGTCATCGGCTACATTCCGGGCGAAGGTCACAACCTTCAGGAGCACTCCGTTGTCATGATCCGCGGCGGCCGCGTAAAGGACTTGCCGGGCGTTCGTTACCACATCATTCGCGGCGTTCTCGATACCCAGGGTGTCAAGAACCGTAAGCAGCGCCGTTCGAAGTATGGTGCAAAGCGTCCGAAGTAATTCGGGTTCCACAATTTAAGGTGCTGCGCGAGGTTCTCCGCGTGTTAAGGCGCCCGTTCAAAGTTGAGAGACAAAAGTATGTCACGTCGTCATAGTGCAGAAAAGCGCGAGATCAATCCGGACCCGAAGTTCGGCGATCTGGTCGTCACCAAGTTCATGAATGCAATCATGCTTCATGGTAAGAAGTCGGTCGCTGAAAACATCGTTTACGGTGCGTTCGATCTGGTCCAGGGCAAGCTGAAGCAGGAGCCGGTCACCGTGTTCCATTCCGCTCTCGACAATATCGCTCCGCACGTCGAAGTTCGTTCGCGCCGCGTCGGTGGTGCAACCTACCAGGTTCCGGTCGATGTTCGTCCTGAGCGCCGCCAGGCACTTGCCATTCGCTGGCTGATCGCTGCTGCCCGCAAGCGCAACGAAACCACCATGATCGATCGCCTCTGCGGCGAACTCATGGATGCGGCAAACGGCCGTGGTTCCGCTGTCAAGAAGCGCGAAGACACGCACAAGATGGCTGACGCCAACCGCGCATTCTCGCACTATCGCTGGTAATCGACGTACAATTTTCGAAAGGCAGTCATTATGGCTCGCGAATATAAGATCGAAGACTACCGCAATTTCGGTATCATGGCGCATATCGACGCCGGCAAGACCACGACCACTGAGCGGATTCTCTACTACACTGGCAAGTCGCACAAGATCGGTGAAGTTCATGACGGCGCCGCCACCATGGACTGGATGGAGCAGGAACAGGAACGCGGTATCACCATCACGTCCGCTGCCACCACGACCTACTGGAAGGGTCGCGACGGCAAGATGCGCCGTTTCAACATCATCGACACTCCCGGCCACGTCGACTTCACCATCGAAGTCGAACGTTCGCTGCGCGTTCTCGACGGTGCGATCGCTCTGCTCGACGCCAATGCCGGTGTTGAGCCGCAGACGGAAACCGTCTGGCGCCAGGCTGAAAAGTACAACGTCCCGCGGATGATCTTCTGCAACAAGATGGACAAGACCGGTGCTGACTTCTACCGCTCGGTAGAGATGATCAAGACCCGTCTCGGCGCCATCGCTGTTGTCATGCAGCTCCCGATCGGTGCGGAAACCGAATTCAAGGGCGTTATCGACCTGATCGAGATGAATGCCCTGATCTGGCGCGACGAGTCGCTCGGCGCCCAGTGGGACGTCGTCGAGATTCCGGACGACATGAAGGAAAAGGCTGCTGAATATCGCGAGAAGATGATCGAACAGGTCGTCGATATCGATGAGCAGGCGATGGAAGACTATCTGAACGGCATCATGCCGGACAACGACAAGATCCGTCAGCTGGTTCGCCGCGGTACCATCGACGTGAAGTTCCACCCGATGTTCTGCGGTACGGCCTTCAAGAACAAGGGCGTTCAGCCTTTGCTCGACGCCGTTGTCGAATATCTGCCTTCGCCGCTCGACATTCCGTCGATCAAGGGCATCGATGTGAAGACCGAAGCCGAAATCGCCCGTCATCCGTCGGATGAAGAGCCGTTGTCGATGCTCGCCTTCAAGATCATGAATGACCCCTTCGTCGGTTCGCTCACCTTCGCCCGTATCTATTCCGGCAAGCTCTCCAAGGGCACGTCGGTCATGAACACGGTCAAGGAAAAGCGCGAGCGCGTCGGCCGTATGCTGCAGATGCATTCCAACTCCCGTGAAGACATCGAAGAAGCCTTTGCCGGCGACATCGTTGCTCTCGCAGGCCTCAAGGAAACCACGACCGGCGACACGCTCTGCGATCCGCTGCACCAGGTTATCCTTGAGCGCATGGAATTCCCCGAGCCGGTCATCCAGATCGCCATCGAGCCGAAGACCAAGGGCGACCAGGAAAAGATGGGCCTCGCGCTCAACCGCCTGGCTGCTGAAGATCCTTCGTTCCGCGTCAAGACGGATGAAGAATCCGGCCAGACGATCATCGCCGGCATGGGTGAACTTCACCTCGACATCCTCGTCGACCGCATGCGCCGCGAATTCAAGGTTGAAGCCACCGTCGGCGCGCCGCAGGTTGCCTACCGTGAATCGATCACGAAGCGTCATGAAGAAGACTACACGCACAAGAAGCAGTCCGGTGGTACCGGTCAGTTCGCGCGCGTCAAGATCGTCTTCGAACCGAATGAAGAAGGCGACGACTTCAAGTTCGAATCCAAGATCGTCGGTGGTTCCATTCCGAAGGAATACATCCCCGGCGTTCAGAAGGGCATCGAAAGCGTCCTGTCTTCCGGTCCGCTGGCTGGCTTCCCGATGCTCGGCGTCAAGGCAACCCTGATCGACGGCGCATTCCATGACGTCGACTCCTCGGTTCTCGCCTTCGAAATCGCCTCGCGTGCCTGCTTCCGTGAAGCAGCCAAGAAGGCTGGCGCCCAGTTGCTCGAGCCGATGATGAAGGTCGAAGTCGTGACGCCGGAAGATTACGTCGGTGACGTGATCGGCGATCTGAACTCGCGTCGCGGTCAGATCCAGGGCCAGGAAGCACGCGGCATCGCCGTCGTGATCAATGCCAACGTGCCGCTGGCCAACATGTTCAAGTACGTGGACAACCTGCGCTCGATGAGCCAGGGCCGCGCACAGTACACGATGACCTTCGATCACTATGCGCCGGTTCCGTCGAACGTGGCACAGGAAATCCAGGCGAAATACTCCGGTCAGAAGTGACCGGAGCCTAACGCCAGCTGACAGAAACAAGAGAATTCCCCTTCGGGGTTAAAAAACGGAGAGCCGGAAATGGCAAAGAGCAAATTTGAGCGCAATAAGCCGCACGTTAACATTGGCACGATCGGCCACGTCGACCATGGCAAGACGTCGCTGACGGCAGCGATCACGAAGTATTTCGGCGAATACAA
>NZ_JAFCTR010000037.1:0-3944 GCF_049896125.1 Pararhizobium sp. DWP1-1-3 | reverse complement strand
GGGAGCGTCGCCAGAATGGCATCCGACGTATCCTGGAACAAGCTTTCAGTTGGTTTTTCCTGTAAGCATCCGCGCTTGACTTATCCTTGCGCTGATAACCGGCGCGCCATGCCGTCACGATGCACCAACTGACGCCTTAAAGGAAGCGGACCTCCCACCCAGTTGTAGTGCCACTACTGCGCCGACTGTAACTCGCAACCGATCTAGCCGTAGCTTCGACGGCCATCGGCAGGGACTTCATCGCGCTGCTCTATGGTGTCGACAATGGTTGTCTGCGACCCGCACGAATTCGCCAACCTTCTTAGGCACTGAGAAATCCGATTTCTCCTCGACTCGTCGCTTGCGACGATCATGGACACCCAAGTGCAGAGGTGTCGGGAAAGGCAAGGACGGAGGGTGTCGAAATGGAAAGGCAACGAAATTTTCTACTTGCAGCGGCTGATAGCTATTTTTAGGGCTTCCTGTTTTTCGTTGCCATTGGCAGCCCTCAGGCCTCAATGTTTCCTCCCGACCTTACACCTCGAGACCGGTCCCTTGGCCATCATTCGGTTGAAACTAACAAGCACCGAGTCCCACATAACCTAACGACGGGACAGACCATTACGCTCAAGTCGTCTCTGGCCGGCAAGTTCTTCAAGTTCCGTTCGAATAAATGGCCAATGGCTCGTAAGGGATTGGACAATAGAAGTCAGCCTCTGGGAGCAGGCCTTTTCGAGACATCATTGTGATATGAAAATCGGCGTCCGACGCCGTGTGATATTGCATGGCTCCTGTCTCATCCAACAGAAACGAACCATGTGACGTTGCGACGGAGACAACTGCGTCGATCCCGCTAAGCGATGTCCCAAGAACACCAACTGAAACGTCCTCTATCGTCTCCAGATTTACTGCTGGCCACGGCGAGATGAAGAAACCGGGTTTCGTCTCCGTCTTTTTTGGCCAATCATGACCAGTCGCCATGACCACGTGATCGAACACCTTGGCTTGCTGTTGACCCGTCCGAGCTGATCACCTCGACGCTTATATCCCGCTCACGCAGTTTGACATCGGAAACCCGATGGTTGCCTTTTACATCGACGACATGACCTCGCGCGACCGCCTTGGCAAGAAGTGCCGTCAGCTCTGCCTGAAAATATTGACCGAGGACGACGCGGGGATAGAATTCGCGTTCCCCAATTGTCTCTGGTTGAACTCCAATTATGGCGAGTTCAGCCGGCGTCTTGTGTGGAAGCCATACCGTCAGGCTTTCGCACACGGGCGGCAATTCGATGCTGGCAATATTGGCCAGCGCCGGGCAGGCCAAGCGCTGATCGTCTACAGGGGGGTGAATATTGGACGCCGATAAGGGGTCAACATTCCGCGCCGATTGACGTTGCGGCTCTTCTCGCTCTTGATGCTGTCCATGATGCACGCCCTCCTGAGGCCATCTGATCTGGATCGCAGTAGGTATCGAGAAGAACTCTTATCGCTACCGATGATACCGTTTCCAAGCTTAGCGCAAGCTTTAAACGATATTGGATCAATCATGCGCTGCCGGACCCTGCATCGCAGTCGATCAAAAATGATTTCCTGTGTAAGACGGAAAGGGTTCACCATGCACTCCACTGTGACGTCCAGCCAGTTCCTTGCGCCTGAAGACCTAGCTCTCTTGCAGACCTTTCTGGAGGCGTGGTGCGTGGAAAATTCGGTAGACATCAATGACAAGGCGGCTCAGGACGTGGCAGTCGGATTGATCCACTGGTATCAAGACGGCCATTCTGACAAAAGCGGGCTTAAGGCGCACATTACCGACGCCGGTTCACTACCGCCGGCATTGCAGCGGCTCGTAGAAACGCTTTCCTACTCGGAATGAGAGCCGGCCCGTGCCGCATTGAAGGTCCTCGGCTCAAGGACGTCGACGATTGGCTCGGCCAATACCGTCAGCTCTGGGATGAGCGCCTCGATCGCATTGAGGATTATTTGAGAGACCTTCAGAAGGGAGGAACCAATGACCGCGGTAACTGATCCGAAGGACGCATCTGACCGTGAACTCGTGATCAGCCGCGTTTTCGAGGCTCCGCCGGCGCTCATTTTTAAGATATGGACCCAGCCACGAGCTTTAGACTGCCGCATAGGATGCATTAAATGGAAAATCTGAAATGGGGCTGCCCAAGTATTCGATCATTTGTCGCGGGCATTCATGTGCGCTTCGACATTCTCCGCCTCCGCGCTCTACATTAGGCGTTGCAGTTATTCCGAGCCACCTCTGCATTCACCGCCAGTTGCCAAACCCTGCTTCATGAGTAAACAGGCATCATCGGAACAATGGAGACTGACATATGTTTGAACGCGTGGTGGAGTGGACGAAAGTTGTCACCATGATCGGCGATATTGCCAAGGGCACATCAACGGTATCTCTTCGCCAGTACACCAAATCCACCGATGCCAATTCCCCGCCTCCGGCGTTTGGCTGGGATTATCATCGCGTTCAGGCATATGGAGGAGACACCCGGACGCTACCAGCACTGGTGAGCGATGGACAATTGACAGAAGTTTTATCTAGCCTGACGGCAGGTGACGAAGAAACTTATGTCTACGAAGTCGATGGATCTGAAGTCCCCGATCACGAAGCCAGGTGTCTGCTCCAGCAATTCTCTGGTATAACCGTGACGACCATCAAGCTGTCGGTTGGCGCCGTCCATCTCGGTTGGTTTTTGGTCGCTTTGAACAACACCCGCGATGTCGTGCACTGGAAAATGCTCTACCACGAGCGCAATGTGAGACCGGGAGTTTTACCTTCGATATGATTTAAAAATTGGCGTCCTAAAGGACGGGCGAGCTCGAAGACCGAAAGCCCAGGTTCGTCATCAGGCGCTGCAGGACGCCGCACCGGGTGGGATTGGCCAGCGCCCAAAAGGTGCGGTCCATGTCAGATGTGTGATGCTTCGCCGTTGAGCGAATGCAATCTCTCTTCGGCGAAGTCAACTAGCGAGTGCCGTCGCGACGCGAGTCATATGGCATGCTGATGTTTTCATTGGCGCGCGTACAACAAGGACGTCGCAGCGGTTCCGGAGCGCCGCCGGCGTGGTCATCCCACGAAAAATATCATGATTGACGTAACTTCTGCGATGACGGCAGCGGCGTCTTTTAAACCCGGCGTCCTCTGGTCTTCCCCAGGTGTTCTGAACGTCTTTATACTTCGTCGCGATTTCAAACTGCACCACCTCCTCGGTTCTGAGACGCCGGACAGTCGCGCCCGCTTTCTCGAAATCCTCCAGTTGCTCCTCGAAACTTTTGTCCATAACTGCGCCCAGGGTTCCATAGGACTTTTCGGCGGCGCCCAATTGCGTCCCTTCTCCTGCGCAGGGCTATTCCAGACATCCTTACTCGTCGCCAGGATATAGACGTGGTCGAGCCACAAATCCTAGGAACCAGCATGTTTAGGGCCGTTTCATGAACCCCCAGCATGTAGCCGCTGTCGACGTTCACCATAAGGTCGTCCAGGGGCCTGGCCTTCAATGCCTTGGGGATTTCCAAGTTCCATCGCTGAGAAGCTCACATAAAGCAAGGTGCTTCCGCTGAGCTAATCCGAGCGGTAAATACGCTTTCGTTCACGTCACAAAAACCTCGCGTCGGCGAGAGGAACTTGTGCGGCTCCGGTGAGTTTCACCACCACTCACGAAAGCGTGACCAACAAGCAGGAACCACACAATGACCATACCCACTTCCACCAGCCTCAATCATGACACTGCCTATGGAAGCCCAACCGCAACCGCGGCTCTCAACAAAATCTCTTGGGGCTCGATCTTTGCGGGTGTTGCCGTCGCGCTTGCGGTGCAGTTCCTGTTGAACCTCCTCGGGGTCGGGATCGGAGCGGCAGTCCTTGATCCAGCAACCTCGGACAATCCCGATGCAAGCACATTTTCCATCGCCGGCGGCGTCTGGTTTGTCGTCGCTGGCCTCGT
>NZ_JAFCTR010000036.1:0-6902 GCF_049896125.1 Pararhizobium sp. DWP1-1-3 | reverse complement strand
GGTATCCAGAAGTCGCTCAGCCTCGACGGTCGAAATGCCCAAGTTTCTGAGACGC
Source organism: Pararhizobium sp. DWP1-1-3 (assembly GCF_049896125.1). Taxonomy (NCBI): domain Bacteria; kingdom Pseudomonadati; phylum Pseudomonadota; class Alphaproteobacteria; order Hyphomicrobiales; family Rhizobiaceae; genus Pararhizobium; species Pararhizobium sp. DWP1-1-3. The sequence continues at coordinate 6,847 of NZ_JAFCTR010000036.1, read as the reverse complement.
TGTATGAGCATATGCTGCTTCACAACAATGGTCTCACCACGGAGCACGTGACGTCTGACCATTTGGATTTCGGTTTCGATACGAGCCCCGTAGTAAGCCGGACCTCCGATGCCGCGATCGGCTTCGCAGAAGTTTTAGATTGAACGAAGATGTAGTGCTGACCCTAATTCATCGATGCTGGGTAGCCCAGAAGTTTTAGGCACTCTTCCGTGAGCTGCCGAGCATTGGCTTCGTCGATTATCAGGCGAACCTGATTTCGATCCGTCTGGATCGTTAGCATGCCCAACTCCGGCGTCTCCGAAATCGTCACAATGCTTGATCGCAGAACTTTTACGGCCTTGGGCTTTTTCTTCCAGAACATCGGGAGATTTTATCTGCCCTGAGAAATCCTTCAAGATCGTTTTTGCTTCCAACCGACGTCTTCATCGGAACAAAGCAGCCATACCTTAGTTCCGTATTCGCCGGTGCCCCTCCTCGGCACAAGGTCAACTTCGCCCCGCTTTTGCGGGGTCATTTTCGATCAGCACCGCAGTGGCCCATTAGAAACGTTGGGATTCAATTAGTCTCTTGAGTGGTTGTGGTGTATATTGACCATACCGGTCCCACTACATCCATTTCTCGGCTGTGACTGTTTAAGAGATAATCTGCTCTTGCCCACCCTATTGGAGCAGAGCCATGCCTCATCGCGACCTATCAAATATTAATAAAGCCAATGCTAATATTATCCTCATCCTTGAGGATGAGCCGCTGATCGCGATGGACTTCGAACAAATACTTAAAAACGCGGGTTTTACGACCCACATTTGTTATTCCTGCTCGGAGGCGTCGGCTTGGCTCGCTGATCATTCCCCTGATGCAGCGATCCTGGACATTTGTCTGAAAGATGGATCATGCACTGGGGTGGCATCGCGTCTCCACCAAAATTCCATTCCATTTATTGTCTGCTCTGGGTCTACCCAGGACGAAATCGATCCGATTTTCATTCGTGGAGAGTGGGTGAGTAAACCGTGCCAGCCCAAAATCTTGGTGAATGCAATTAAGAATTCCATTGCCGCGATGCTTGCACTACGGGAGGCGATCGCATGACCGAAGTAAAAAACAGACGGCCACGAGGTGCGTCGCCTCGCGGAAATTTCGAAACGGCGAAGACATATGCGGTTTCATCAGAAGAAGCCCGTCTGGCCGCAGAAAGACGGAAGACAGAAGCTTTGAGACAAGCCCGCCTCCGGCAACAACTCGAGAACCACGCGTCGGACGGAAAATAGCGTTTTAGCGCCTCCCTGGAACCAACAGAATTCGCTTTGGTTTCTTGGCATGGAGGAACCACGATGATCAATACCCCGAAGCTTCCGGTATCCCACGAAGACCGTCATCTGCTCTGTCAGGAAGAGGTTGACGGATCTCTTCAGGACATAATCAATCGAGCTACGACCAACGGCTGGGGCACCATGGAAACGATCGGCGCCATGGAAGAAGTCCTGAAAAATCTGCGGATTATGTACGCAGACAATCCACATCCTAACGAGGGTGATCCAAAGGAAACCAATGAAGGGCGCGCCTTCACCCACGGACGCGGGGGCGCGGAAGAAGAATGACCATTTTCCAAAACGCCGGGATATTCATAGGAATTTCCGTCGCGGTTGGAGGCTTAGGCTTTGTCGTAATGTGGCGGCCGGAAGGAATTGACTATCCTTACACAATGTATTCTTTTGCCCACACCCGTAGACCTCGAACGCTGTGGGTAATTCAAGAGCCTCCCGGCATTGCTGGTGAGGCTCTTTTTTTATTGTGCAGCCCCGCCAGAACGCAAAAAGCCCGCTGACCGGTTAGGTACACGGGCTTTTAGTGAAATTGAACGGTCACCCGGATTTTTGCGGTCTATCTCGAAGCTTGTTTCTTGTTTCTCGATAACTGGATATTCGGGCTGCTTCGGAATCCGTGAACCCCCGGTAATGAAAGCCGAGACGCTCGTCGCAAAATATTGCAAGATCGTTCCCTTAAACACTCTCCAGCTGGTTTTCAGCTAAAAGCTGGTTATTAGCCGCTTCCATGACAGCTGTCAGGAATTTAACCCGTTGCCACACCAGCGTATGTGCTTCCTCGCGCAAGAGCTGGATGGCGTAATAAATGGTCGGATCGAGTTCGACCGCCGCTCCATACTTCCTGCCATTCTGTCGGTGGATGAGGACGCGGCGGACGGGTTGGATGCTCGCCTGGCATTTCGTTGCCCACAGCGAGAAATCGGAAAAATCGTTGCGTTCATCATCTCCGTCGTGTCCGATTTGACACGCCGCGACCTCACATCCCAAACCACTCAGCCTTATGAAAGTTCTTTTCCCATGAGGCGAAAAAACGAAAATGGAAGCCAATACCTCGACCCCGACGGAAGATATTTCGTCGTCCGCGGCCGATTGTGGCGCAAGAGCAATCCAGCGCTCCCCGAACACGAGCGGGATCGACTTGTCAAAGAACTGTGAGGTAGGGCCTATCTCGTCGCCAATGGCCCGCCCGCCACGTTGACTTGGCTGCTCGCCGACCCATTTAGGCAGCATGCCTAAGCGCGAGAGAAACGACATCGAACTTCTGAGGACCTGGACTTTGCCGTCAAAAGCCACGCTCGGGTCGTCGGTGCGCGCGCACGGAATCCTTCTCGAGATGCGGGCGCGGCTCCCGGTGTCTTCGAAGAAATCGCTGATCCTGGAAGCGGGCGAACTCGTGCTTGCAATGCCAGCCGAAGCGAAGTCCGAATTCAACGCCGCGGCGGGCATCGTTTCCGCAGCGATGACGGACATCGGAAACCTGCCCGTGATTCCTCGAGAGATACAGGACATCCTGACGATCAAGCCAGGAGAGCGGCATCGGTGGCTTGCCGACGGTCGCCTCCCCAGCGCGGGGACGAGGACTGTACGACTAGCGGGCCGTGCCAGGCAGATCACCTTCCATGTCGTCGATCCGAAGGTCGTGGAAGAACTCCTCGACAGCGGCACAGTTGACGAATGGCGGGAGGACGACATCGCGGCTGCGGCCGAGAACCGACGGCGGGCCGCCTACAAAGCGAAGCTGACGCGATCGTTGAAGAAGGGGGCGAGTTCTCCGGCACCAGGGGCGGGGTCGGGTGACGCAAGCGCGGAACTGGCGGGTTGGGAAGAATTTGGACGGGACGGTTTTTTACGGTGACCCGCTCAGAGGAACTTCGCCTCGTCCGCGCCGCGATCCCGCCCACTATCAGTGCCGACGGTGTAGATCGAGGCGAGGCACGGTTGAATTCGATGGTCGGACCAACAGCTTGTCCGCCCTTGACCGCTGACAAACCTCGTTCATGACGGGATGGCACGGTTGCCTGGACTATCGGCATCCTATAGTTTGCGCGCGCATTATTGAAAACTTCGGGAAAGCATCTATGGCTACTGGTACGGTAAAATTCTTCAACGACGACAAGGGTTTCGGGTTCATCACCCCGGAGAACGGCGGACAGGACGTGTTCGTTCACGTGTCAGCGCTTGAGCGCGGCGGCTCCCTTCGCGAAGGTGACAAGGTAACCTTCGAAGTCGGACAGGATCGCAAGACAGGAAAGTCGAAGGCCGAGAACGTCTCCGTTCTCTAAACTTGAAATAACGGACGCCCGCTTACTCATACTCAGTGAACGCGGGTGGGTGTCCGTTTTGACAACCAGCCCGCGCCAATGCGGAGGTATCGCGACGCGACTGGATCAGTCGAAGCGCTCGCGCAGGAAAAGAGCCGCCTCAACGGATTCCTCAGACGAAATCGTATGGCCGAAATCGGGAAACGTTTTCAACGTGGCGCACCTCAAATCGTCAGCTGCGGACGGCCTGGAGCCAAGCGATCCGCGGTTCACAAAGGACCAGGTCCATGTCATTGCGTCGGCTGCCGTCTCGCTCGAAGCTGCGGCTGAACACGCCCGAAGGCACGGGATCGAAGCAGTGATCCTTTCGGATTCGATCGAAGGAGAAGCCCGCGACGTGGCAAGCGTGCATGCGGCCATCGCCCGCGAGATTGCGACAAGGAACAGACCTTTCACCAAGCCCGTCCTTTTGCTTGCCGGCGGTGAAACGACCGTGACGCTGCGCGCAACGGGCAAGGGTGGCCGCAACAGCGAGTTCCTCCTCTCCTTCGCGCTCGGCATCAGCGGTGTTGCGGGCATTCATGCCGTTGCCGCCGACACCGATGGCACCAGCGGCCCCGGACACTGCCTCGACGGTCAGCGACGGTAACGTTTTCCTTTTTCTCCGCGCATGAACGAGCATTCTTGTATTCGAGGGCGCGACAAGCGCTTGACGTCGTCGGCGATCTGACCATACCCCTACTGTCTGCCTGCTTAAATAGGGAATGTCCGGACCGGGTTCATTGAACCGCCTCACTTTCCCAACACACTCAGCCAGTCGCCGAATGAACCGCCGTAGCGGCCACCAGGCGGAATTGGAGATCGGGAGGGCTGCAGCGTAGCGGCTTTTCGAATATCCCGAGGGTTGACTCCGAATTCGTGGCTGAAAGCGCGGCTAAAATTGGCAGCCAGATCGAACCCTGCAGCTTCCGCTATTTCTGATATCGGCCGGGTGTTGGTGGCATCGCTGAGGTCCGCGTAAGCTGCAAGAAGCCGCTGTTTCCGTATATAATTAAGAACACCGCCACTTGCGCTAAACAATTGGTAGAGCCGAGTACGGGAGATACCAAGAGAACGGCAGATCTTTTCGAGCGTGAGCTCATCCGAACGTAGATTGCCATGTATATAACGATGCGCGCGCTCCATCATGCCCATATTTGGAAGCTTCGATGGCGCGACCGTCGCAACAGACAGCGAGGCGCATGCGACAATCAGATCGCTGATGGTATGCACGAGGCGTGGTAATTCCTCGGCTGTGAGAGTGTTGAGATTGGACTCGACACCTGTGACGTAGTGAAGAAGCAATTTTGCCAGATTGCCCGAAAATATCGAATTGTCGGCCGCCTCCAGAAGGCCTGCGTGGCCTGCCAGCTGTTCATAAGGCATGAAGAGAAGGATACTGTCAGAATTGGTTGTTCTACCCCGATAAGGATAGCCGAGCGATCTAAACGCAAGTAAGTCCGGCTCCGACCTTACTTTCCCGCGTTTCGCCAGCCGGCAGCGCGAGCTTCCGCTTCGGTGCAACACCAGCGCTCACCATGTCGAGGGCTGATTTTCATTGCCGAATAGTTTTCTTGCCCGAGATTTCTCTCACGCCTATTGGAGGGGAGAATCCACACGCGCGATTCTGCTGTCATGATAAGACAGCCCTACCACCTCTATGTCGAGCGTATGGCGCCGGAAAAGAGCGTGGCCAGCTTTTATGCGTGGGCCGTTCAGCCGACATAATTCGGCGAGGTGTCGCTTGCCCGAGGCCGGATCGGTACGCGCGGGGCGCAGTTGGTGCATCTATTCGACAACGATAGCAAGACCGTCGGCCTGTTGCTGGATGTCCTTCGCGGAAAGCGAAAGCGGGCTACAAGCCGAAACCACCTGTGGACATCCAGCGCATCCAACCCGCATCCCCATCATTGCCGATGACAACACGATCATAAGCTGACACGGATTTGTCTTTGTTAGAAGATGCGAGGAATATCCATGACCACCACGAATGAAATCGCCGACAAGATTGCTGCCGACAACGGCCTGACTAAGGTTCAGGCGAAAAGCATCGTAGAGGCGGTGTTCCAGGCCATTGCCGATGCAGCAGGCTCCGACGCTGAAACCTCGATCCCAGGCTTCGGAAAATTCAAGGTGAAGGCTTCGCCTGAGCGCGAGGGTCGCAATCCTGCGACCGGAGAGAAGATGACGGTTGCCGCCTCGAAGAAGCTGACCTTCGCGCCTGCCAAGGCTTTGAAGGATGCACTAAACAAGTGATCCCGATGTTGGAGAGCCCCGCCTTGCGGCGGGGCATCCGGTATCAGTCCCGATCCGAGCGGGACCAGATGACGGAGAGGCTTTTCTCGCCTCGACCTCGATCAGCGTTGCGTAGATCGAGGCCTGATGCACCTCTCATCCGCAGCGTCAGCTGGCTTTCTGGTATTGGTCGAGTGGCAATATGTCGTGTTGGTGCTGACACACCAGCGGGCAACTTACGCCGACCACGGCCGTACGGTTGCCGCCTCTGGAGTCGGGTTGCTGTTCATCGCCTGTAACAGCCGCAGCGACTGGAGCTTCAAATTTTCGAGCCCGGCACTGGCCTGGCGACCAGCTACAGGGGGCATGGGAGCGGGCAATGTCCGCGGCGGACGTCGCCCGCCAAGCGCAGGGACTGGCGCTCGCGATCGAAAAGTATGTCCCTCCCTCTCCCCCCAATCTTGCCTCTCTCGTACTGCTCATCGAGAATGGCCGCCGAGTACTTCTGACGGGAGACGCGGGCGTGAGAGCCTGCTCGAATGCCTCACCGCGGCGAAATTAATTGGAGACGATAGGCGGCTCGAAGTCGACGTGCTGCTGACCTGATCGCGTACTCACTGGTGATATGCTGCCTATGCTCGCCTTGACGAGATTCGAACCAATCGCCCTGCTATTACGAGGGATCTTCTTGTCTCAGAACGGCCAGAAGAGGAACCCGTTGGATGACCAGACGCAAAGACCTCGACCAACTCACCGCCTGTTCGCAACATTGCTGTGGCTGCCTCCCATCACGAAACCGTGCCCTGTTGTGTTCGCCGCCGCGATTGGTCGCCGGCCGAAAAGGCGGTAAGTATCGACGTAGTTCATCACCGAACTCGGGAAGGAGATCAGCATGTCTGACATCGATTTTGAGCGCCGAGCATTGCTTGCCGCTGGCGGTACCTTTGCATTGGCCGGGTTCACTGGCCTCGCGATGCCTGCTCGCGCCGC
>NZ_JAFCTR010000035.1:0-9414 GCF_049896125.1 Pararhizobium sp. DWP1-1-3 | reverse complement strand
ACGCAGCCGGTCTTCTTCAAACGACGCTTGATGAGGAACAGGCCACCGACCTGGCTCTCACCGCCATCGCCACGTCAGTGGTCAACCAGAAGGCAGAGGGTTAATCCCCTTGACGCAATAGGAGGACTTGAAATGGCCAGCAGCGCATTAAAGGCACTACTTGCAGTCCTGGCGGTAGCAGGGTTCCAGAACAGGGACAAGATTGGCGAACTACTGCGGGGTCTTCAACAGCCCCAAGGCGACGGTACTCCTGGCGAGCAATCGGGCGGGCTTGGCGGCCTGCTCGGTGGCCTGACAGGCGGCGGCGCGGGCGGGCTTGGAGGTCTTAGCGGCCTCCTTGGCGGCGCTTCCACCGGAAGCGTGCTGGGAGGTGGCCTCGGCGACCTCCTGAAACAGTTCCAGCAGAACGGCCACGGCGAGACGGCCAAGTCTTGGGTCGAAACCGGACCGAACGCCGAGATCGACGATACCCAGCTATCGGAGGCATTGGGACCGGAAGTCCTTGACGATCTATCCGCAAGAACGGGTTTGTCGCGGGAGGAAATTCTCAGCCGGCTGCGCCGCGATCTGCCCAAGGCAGTCGATGAACTCACACCGGATGGCAACATTCCTCCGGATGACTATGAATACCATGACGGGGGTCGGCAATCGGTGCCATCTATAAAGCCTCAAGGCGTTTGAGGAGTTCGATCATTGCTCGAAAAGGCCCCTCAGATGCGGCCTTTTTTTGTCAGGACATCTCCGAGATCATCGCGAACTCACTCCATGAGTGGAAGTAGCGGTGGGGCGAAAACTGGTTCGTTCTCACGAGGTCAAGGTATAAGCGGTGCGAACTATCGGCGTGCCGCATCCATTATCGCGCAATCCGGGCGGGTTGGTTGGGAGCCCGTCACGATAATCGCAGAGCTTTGAGGACTTCGGATTTCTTTTGCCGCTTTTCGTCGCTGTCAGCGGCCGCGAACATCTTGGACTCCTCGAAATCACCACGTGGTGACAGACCTCGCCTGCGCCTTGTTCCTGCGATCTTGTTCATAGTCCCTCCTACTCTGCCGACGTTTCAACACGGCGCCGCCACTATTGGGCGTGACGTAATATAGGGCAGATGAAAATCCAGACACCAGATAGATGCGCTAAGTGTTGGTCTGCCCCGCCGCCGCAGGCCATGGAGCTGTGCGCTGCGCCTTGCACTGCGGAAGCGCTAGTGCTGACGTCTGCCGTCCTTAGCGATTGGCAACTGGTCAGCAAATTTCGATGAAGACCGTACCAACAAAAATTTTCATTGTCGTGTTTCGTGTTTAAGATGTCAGGTCTTAGCGGTTCCCGGCGCCGCCATCTTGGCGTGCTGTTCGGCCAGGATTCCAGCCGGTGTCACGTCAGCCATGACTGTCTGGAGCTTGTTCTTCCAGCCAGCGACGATATCGCCCTCGTTCTTCATCAAGGCGTCGAACCCGACCTTGGCGACATCGGCCGGATCGTCTTTTTCCCACTGACCCACTTCGGTGTCGAGCATGTGGGCCCGTTCAAAGAACTTGGTTTCTGTTGGCCCCGGCATCAGGCAGGTCACGGTGACACCGGAGTCTTTCAGCTCATGCCGCAAGGCAAACGAGAAGGAGTTCAGGAATGCCTTCGTCCCGTTGTAAATCGCCTGATAGGTGCCAGGAACGAACCCTGCGATCGATCCCGTGATGAGGATTTTGCCTGAGCCACGCGCGCGCATATCGTTGCCGACCGCATGGATGAGCGCGACAGTTCCCGTTACGTTGGTATTGACAACATGCAGTGCTTCGTCGAGATCCTGGTCGAGAAAGCCCTTGCCAAGCCCTCTGCCGGCGTTGGCCAACAGGATATCGACCGGCTGTCCCTTGTCGGCGACGAAACGCGCGAAGTTGGCAGCGCCCTCCTTGGTGGCAAGATCAACCTCCATTGCGTCGACGGAGACGCCGATTGAACGCAAAATGTCTGCGGCAACGTCAATGTCGTCTTCATCGGCGGCGATAACGAGGTCAAAGCCCTGTTCAGCCGCGATCTTTGCAAGTTCCAGACCGATGTCCGAAGACGCCCCCGTAACGACGGCGAGCTGGTTTTGTGCGCTTCCCATGATCATTTCCAAATTTCTTATGGTTTGAGAACGACCTTGATGCAGCCGTCCCTTTTGTCGAGGAACGTCTTGTAGAGGTCCGGCCCGTCTTCAAGACTGCCGGTATGGGTAATAATGAAGGACGGATCGATCTGGCCGTTCTGGATGCGCTCCATCAGGATTGGCAGATAGTGTTGGACGGGGGTTTGGGCCATCCTGAATGTCAGGCCCCGGTTGATCGCCGACCCCATCGGAATCTTGTCGAGGAACCCGCCGTAAACCCCGACGATCGAGACTGTCCCGAAGTTGCGGCAGCAGTGGATCGCCTGGCGCAGCACATGCGGCCGGTCAGTGCCCATGAAGGTCGCGACCTTGATGCGATCAAGACGGGCGTCCCAACTCGCGGCGGGATCGGATTCGGTACCGACCGCGTCGATGCAGGCATCCGCCCCGCGTCCGTTGGTTAGTTCCATGATCCGGTCGTAGATGTCCTTGTCCATATAGTCGAGGACGAGGGCTCCCGACGTCTCGGCAAGCGCAAGCCGCTCGGGGACTGTGTCGATCGCGATCACTCGTTCGGCTCCGAGAATGAACGCGGACTTGATTGCCATCTGCCCCACAGGCCCGCAGCCCCAGATGGCGATCGTATCGCCCGGCTGGATGTTACAGAAGTCGGCCGCCATATAGCCCGTCGGAAAAATGTCGGACAGGAAAAGCACCTGCTCGTCGCTCAGCCCGTCGGGAACCTTGATCGGTCCGACATCGGCATAGGGCACGCGCAGATATTCGGCCTGACCGCCGCTGAATCCGCCCAACAGATGGGTGTATCCAAACAGGCCAGCCGGCGAGTTCCCCCACATCTTCTTGACTTTTTCGGGCTTCGGATTGGACCGTTCGCAGCCTGAGAAAAAGCCCCGTTTGCAGAAGAAGCAGTCGCCGCAGGCGATCGTGAAGGGCACGACGACCCTGTCGCCAACCTTGAGCTTCTTGTTGTCCTTGCCGACTTCCACAACTTCGCCCATGGTTTCGTGGCCCATGATGTCACCGCTGTGCATGTCGGGCATGATGCCGTTGTAGAGATGGAGATCGGAACCGCAGATCGCGCATGCCGTCACCTGATAATAGCATCGCGTCCTTCCTCGATTTGTGGATCGGGAACGCTTTCGCAGCGGATGTCGTGCTTGCCGTGCCAGGTGAGTGCTTTCATATCGACGTTCTCCTATTTCGAAGCCATCTTGCGTTCGAAAATGCCGACGATCTGGCCCTCGGCAAGCACATGGCCATCCATGGCCTTGAGAACGGCATCACGCTTGGCACCCGGCTCCAAGCCAAGCGTTTTGACATCGAGCGCGAACACCTGGAAATGATAATGATGAGCGGGATCGCCGACCGGTGGCTTAGGACCGGTGTATCCAAGCGAGCCCATGCTGTTGGCGCCTTGCTTCATGTCCTTAGGCTCCTGCAGGACCGGTCCGCCGGGAATGCCTTCACGTAGCCTTGTGGTTGCCGCCGGGACGTCATAGGCTACCCAGTGCGTAAATGGTTTCGGCTTCGCGGCGTCGGGATCGTCAGAAATGATAACGAACGACTTTGTGCCGTCCGGCGCACCACTCAATTGGAGCGGCGGCGACGCGTTGTCGCCGTCTGCCGCATATTGCAGGGGGATCGGGCCGTCCTTTTCGAAAGCAGATGTCACGGCGATGGCATCGCTTCCTTTGGGTTCGACCAGATCGATCGCAATCTTGGATGCCGGCATCTCGTTTACGACATTGGGAATCGTGCCAGCCTCCGCGGTTTGTGTCGTTGCGCTGGCACCGTAGGAGACTTTGTAGATCGTACCGTTGCTGTCATCCGCGACGAATAGTGACCCGTCCTTGCCGACGGCCACACCAGTCAGGCGTCCGAGATAACCGTATTTGCCGTTTTCCTGCTGAAGCAAAAAGCCTTCGAGAAACTTTTCGAATGCAACAGGTTTGCCGTTTTCAAAGTTGACCCGGACGATCTCGTAGCCGCTTGGCGGACGGCGGTTCCAGGATCCACGCATGGCGATGAAGGCATCGCCCTGATAATCCGCCGGAAAGGCCTTGCCATCATAGAAAGCCATCTGCATCGGCGCGCTGTGGGCAGTGTATCCGAGGACCGGTTCAGTCGATTGCTTGGCCCAGTCTTCCAACGTAATCCCCTCGGGCGGATCCATGCGTGGATTGAGTCCGCGCATGCCATAGACATAGGGCCAGCCATATTTCTTGCCCTGCTCGATCCTGTTCAATTCTTCGACCTGCACTTTGTCGCCGAGCCAGTCGATGCCATGGTCCATTCCGTAGAGAGCGCCGGTGGTAGGTTCCCAGTCGAAACCGATGGTGTTGCGCAGGCCGCTGGCGAAGATTGATCGCGATGCCCCGTCCTTGCTTGCCCGCAGGACCGTAGCGTTTTCCGGATTGTCGTCCTGGCATTCGTTGCAGGTGCTGCCCGAGCCGATGTAGAGCATGCCGTCGGGGCCAATGCCAAGCGTCCGGTTGGCATGCTGTCCGGCATCGGGCAGGTCGTTAATGATACGCTTGAGCGGACCGAACGTACCGTCTTCCTTGACATCGGCGGTGTAGACATCGTGGATCGTCACCAGGAAGACCGTGTTCCCGTCGAATACAATGCCATGCATACCGGAGCGGCTTGCAACCGTAACAGTGCCATCCGCCTTGCCGTCGCCGTCGTCATCCTTGAGCATGATTACATCACCGACAGACCGGCGGGTAGCGTAGACAATGCCCTTGTCAGAGACCGCCAGCATGCGCGGATTGATGAGGTCGCGAGCGAAAACCTCGACCTTGAAGCCTTCAGGCGCTTTGATCAGCGCCGTGAGCTTGGCGTCGTCCTTCATCTGACGTTTTTCCGGCTCCAGGATCGATCCCTGGATGACGACATCGGAGGCGCGGCCAACCTCTCCTTTGACCTGTGCAGAAGACATCGAAGGCAGCGACAAGGCGAAGGCGGAGACAGACACTAGAAGCGCGGACAAACGGATGTTCATGGGACCTCCCGGACCATTGGAATAAAAGGAAAAGTTCGGTCTCATCGACCGGGCTTCGTTGCGGGTTGTCGTATCAGTGAGCAGCAACCAGGTGCATCACATGCATCTTGTGAGTTTCCAACTTTGGCAGTGTTTCTGCGGCAAACGCTTTCACGGCCTCTTCGTCACCGCCCTTGGCATAGATGGCAAAAAGCGTGACCGCCTCCATATGCGCTGTCGTCTGCATCTCGATATAGAGCGGCTGGAAATCCTGTTCGGACGCGCCCTTCAGAAGGTCCAGCATGGCGGCATGTTTGGGCGACAGCTTGGGCGGCGCATCGTCCAGCTTGGCGGCCTTTTTCAACTCTTCTGCCGCCATGGTGTGATCCTTAATCATCACGGCCGCGAATTCCTTGACATCGGCGTCTTTAGCCTTCTGCTCGGCCAGCTTGCTGGACTCGATTTCGAAAACGTTCGAGCTAGTGACGACCTTGACGAAGGAGGCCTTGTCGACATTCATCGGAGCGTCTGCCTTGTCGGCACTCGCCGGCATGGCGGCCAGGCTCGGCGTGGTCATGAGGAAGAGCGATAGGAGCGAGGCGGATATCATCTTGTTCATGGGGCTCTCCTTACTGGGTTTTGGCAAAGGCGGCGGTGAGGTCAGCGACGGCGAGATCAAGCGCCTGCTTGGCCTCCGGAACGACCTTTCCCATGCCGAAAAATTCGTGAGTGACGCCGTTGAACGTCTTCAGGTCCACCGCGACGCCGGCATCCTTCAGTTTGCCGGCATAGATTTCACCGTCGGAGCGCAACGGATCGATCTGTGCCAAGATGACGGTGGCGGGCGTGACACCGGCCAGATCAGATCGACCGTTGAGGTTGATTCGTGGATCCTTGGTCTCATCCATGGTTGAGACCGTATTCTTCACGAACCATTCCATATCGGCCTTGCTGAGCGGCTTGGCGTCGGCGTTTTCCTTGTAGGACGGCGTGTTCATGTCATTGCCGGCAACGGGATAGACCAGAAGCTGGTGGACAGGCTGCTTGGTCTTCATGTCCTTGGCCATCAGCGCGACATTGGCGGCCAGATTGCCGCCAGCGCTTTCGCCGGCAACCGCAATCTTATTGGAATTGCCGTTCAATTCGTGAATGTTTTCTATTACCCATTTGTATGCGGCCCAGGCGTCGTCATGCGCTGCCGGAAACTTGTGTTCTGGTGCGTGCCTGTATTCAACCGAAACAACGATGGCATTGGTACCAAGCGACAGCGCGCGCGGTGCACCGTCATAGATGTTGATGTCGGCCACGACCCAGCCGCCGCCATGATAGTAAACCACAACCGGGAACGGTCCCGCGCCGCCAGGGATATAGACACGGGCCGCGAGCGTCCCGGCCTCGGTCGGAATGGCGATGTCCTTCGTCGTCACCTGTGCTTCCGGATTGGACGAAATCCGCTTGTCCCACTGGACGGCATGGGCGGCATCAGCCGGGCTGGCCTGGGTCCGTGCCTCGGGCACGGACAGCGTCGAAAACGGCTTTGCCTCCAGTGCGCCAAGCTTGTCGAGAACCGCCTGCATTTCCGTGGTTGGCTTGGCCATCTCTTGCGCCAAAGCCGAGGATGCTGATGCCAATGAGATGAGCAGAGCCATCGCCAAAGGCGCTGTGCGCGAGAAATTCTCGAAAAACATTATAAATCTCCGATTTGATTGCGTATCAAACCGGAGCTAAGAGGTAATGTTCCATATTATACGGGTTTGACGAAATATAACTTTGAGCTGAAACCGAGCGGCTCATCTGTCGTATTTCACATTCAGCCAATTCCGACCCGGAGTTAGGAGAGAAAGAGCGCTCTTTTGAGCGTCACTCATATCCGGTCATTTCCAGATAGCCTTGCCCTTTGACACTTCCCTCGGGCATGAGTTTAGCAGTCTCTCCCGAGTGCACACCACGGTAACGAGGAATAGCGGCTAGCTGAACGTAAGCCTCATTTCCTTGGCCGGCTTGAATCCGAGAGACGCATAAGCCGGCTCGCCGGCATTCGAGGCATGTAACACGACTGCCGTACAACCAATCAACCGAGGGTAATCGACGGCAAGCTGTGTCAATTGCCGCGATATCCCTTGGCGCCGGAGTTCGGCTCGACGAAGACGCTCCAGATGTAACCATGCTAGTGAACTGCCTGTTTGAGCACGTGGGATAAGGTAACATATGCACTTGGCGGGACACAAAGCCTGCCGCGGTGTTGCCGTCCATCGCAAGGAACGTCGCCAGCTCACGGTGATCTCGCCCTTCACTGACGAATTGGCGGACTTCCCCTTGGGATCGACATTGAAGTGAGCAGCAGGAGTGGCGTAGCTATCCCACACAGCCAGACAGTGCTCAATTAGGATGTCGTCGTGTTGCTGGGTCGCCTTGAGGAATTCCATGCTCTGGCCTTTCCTCATTTGCGTTTGAACTTACGTCTCGAGCGCCGCGTGTTCCGTCGCCGGTGGTTCCACCATGGCAAGATAGGCGCCGCTGAGCATGACGATGATGCCAATTATGTCGAACACAGTGACCTGTTCGGAAAACAAGAGTGCGCCGAGCGCGACGGCGATGACCGGCGATATGAAAGCATAACTGCCGGCACGCGACGCGCCGATATCCCTGAGCAGGCGCATATAGGTCGTGTAGCCGATCAGCGACCCGAAGACGACAAGGAAGAACCAGCCGCCCCAGGCGATCATGCCCCAGTTGCCCGACAGGGCGGAGAGGGCTCCTGGCTCAAATAGCAAAGCCGCGATGAGCAAGGCGATGCCTCCGACCAGAGTGGTGAAACCGGCGACTAATGACGCTGGATAGGTTCGCAACAGAGGTCTGGCCAGCACCGAGCCATATCCATAGGTGAATGCCGCTGATGCAACCGCGAGGCCGCCGTAAAGGCTCGCACCCACGAAGGCTTCCGGCTTCGAAACATTTCCGTCTGCGCCCGTTGGCCAGAATAGGACGAGCAGTCCGGAAACACCGAGCGTGATCGCCAAAACCCTCCTCGCGTCCAGTTTTTCTTCGCGCAGCAGGAGAGCGAAGCACAGTAGAGCGATCGGTGTCAGCGACATTTCCAGGACCGCAGCGGTCCCGGTGTCGATATACTGCATGCCCCAGAACAGGGGGCCGTAGCAAAGGGTGATCATCAAGATGCTGACCGCCATAAAACGACCGCCGTCCCGGACCTTGAAGCCGGCCGTCTCTCCTCTCGTCGCAGCATACAGAAGAAGCAACACTCCTGCCGCGGTAAAGCGTGTTCCGGCAAAGAGCAAAGGCGGTACGACCTCGATGCCGGCCTTGGTACCAATCCAGGTGCTTCCCCAAATTACGCACAGAATCAGAAAACGAAGCTGGTTTTTGTTCAAGCCGGCAGACATAGGATTTCCGATCGATGTAACGGATAAAGTATCTATAGACCGTTACAACCCGCTCTTGCCGAATTCGTTCCGTGATCCGATATTGAAATGATGACAAATCAAAAGACCATCGGCGACATCAAGCTTCTCGGCGGCCATCCGGCACTCGACTACGTCAATACGGTCGATAGCCGGGGGGAGCGCTGTGGTCCGGAGTTTTTGAACAGCTACAGCGATCTGGTGACGTGGGCACGGCGTGTCGGCCTGATTGACGACGAGGAGTGCGCCGCTTTGCTGTCAAAGGCGGCCCAATCGCCCCCCGAGGCCCAGGATAGCCTGAATGAAGCGAAGGAGTTTCGAGAAGCATTATGCCGCATATTCATGTCAGAATCGGACGAGAGCCCAATCGCGCAGAAAGATCTGCGGCTTGTCACCGACATGGCAAATTGGGCTCAATCACAACGGACTTTGACGGACTTGGCGGGGATCATCGAGTGGCGGTACGCCTCGGCAGAGAAGTTGAACGCCATAGCCGAGCGCATCGGATGGTTGGCCGCCGAGTTGCTGACATCACGACGAGACCGGCGCCCCGTCCGCGCGTGTCAGGGTCCGAACTGTGGGTGGCTGTTTCTCGACCACTCTCGCAACGGCCATCGGCGATGGTGTTCGGACAAGACGTGCGGATCTCACTCAAGAGTTCGAAAGTTCCGGGCTGTGCGATCCGATTGACGTGTCCCGGCGGATACCTGCACCGGGCATCCTAAGGGTTATTAAAGTGTGTAGCTAAAGACGGAAGCGCAACCTCCTATTTTAGCATTAGGACTTCAAATGTGTAATGGCCCCATAAAAATCCGGACACGATCTCCCACTTAACAAGTGTGCGAGGTAATGTGCCCATTATGACTAGTCACAATCCGAAGATAGAAGTCCTGCCCGGTCCTGAGCGCCGC
>NZ_JAFCTR010000034.1:0-13998 GCF_049896125.1 Pararhizobium sp. DWP1-1-3 | reverse complement strand
CTGATGTAGGCGTCGCCGGTCGGCGAGGGTGATTTGCGTATAGCATCTGGACATGCCAAAATCTCCAAAGTGAAGCCATTGAAATTACTGGCATGTCGCACTTGGAAATAGAATGTACCGCTACACACGGACGGATTGCATAATGCGATTTATGGAACTAATCTCTTAGTGCGCCATCGAGCTTTAGTGCCAACCATCGAACATTGATTTAGTGTCTACCGCAGCACACGATGCTGCGAACGAGATACTTTCGATCTTGCCCGGCCTCCATCCCGCCAACTCCGAAAACAAACCGCGGTTGAACCCGCTGATCGGAAAATCAGCCCATGCGTTCCGACGCATAGCTTCCCGGGCTTGCCGGAAACACCACGGTGCGGTTGCCGTTGATGAAGGTGCGGTGGTGGATATGTGCGTGCACGGCGCGCGCCAGCACCTGGCTTTCGACATCGCGGCCGATCGAGACATAATCCTCGGCCGACTGGGCATGGGTAATGCGGGCAATGTCCTGCTCGATGATCGGACCTTCGTCGAGATCGGCAGTGACATAGTGCGCCGTTGCACCGATCAGCTTCACACCGCGCTCATAGGCCTGCTTGTACGGGTTGGCCCCCTTGAACGACGGCAGGAACGAGTGGTGGATGTTGATGATCTTGCCCGACATCTTCTGGCACATCTGGTCCGACAGGATCTGCATATAGCGGGCCAGCACGATCAGCTCCGTGCCGGTCTGTTCGACCACATCCATGATCCGAGCTTCTGCCTGCGGCTTGTTGGCCTTGGTGACCGGAATATGGTGGAACGGGATGTCGTGGTTGACGACGACCTTCTGGTATTCGAAATGGTTGGAGACGACACCGACGATCTCGATCGGCAGGGCGCCGATCTTCCAGCGATAGAGCAGGTCGTTCAGGCAATGGCCAAAGCGCGACACCATCAAAAGCACCTTCATTCGATGCTCGCTGTCGAGAATATCGGCTTCCATGCCAAAGCGGGTCTTTACCGCCTCGAAGCCGGCCTTCAGCTTGTCGAGCGTGGCACCTTCCTGGCTGATGAAGGTCAGGCGCATGAAGAACAGGCCGGTCTCCATATCGTCGAACTGCGAGCTGTCGGTGATGTAACAACCCTCGTCGGCCAGATAGCCGGTGATCGCCGCGACGATGCCACGGGTGGATTTGCACGATACGGTCAGAACGTAGTTTCGCATTGTCTGTTTTGCTTTCGTGACTTTGCAGATGGGCAAGTTTTGAATGTTCACGGCGCTGCCAGCTTGCAGACGCGCGCCGCAGTCATGTTCCGGTGAGGAACGAACGAGAAGCCGCTGGCGTGGAATTATGTCAGCGACTGCAGGAACGCTTCCAGTTCCAATGCGTCGATACCGACCAGATGCGATTTGGCGGGATAGGCGCCAGATTTGACATCGGCCACATATTCGCTGAATGCGGCGATGCGCTCCTGTTGCAGCCGGTCATATTCGGCGGCAAAGTTCCGATAGGTCTTGGCGTGACGCGGAACATGGCCTCTGTTGGCGCCGAGCACATCGTCTGCAAAAAGATATTGCGCGTCACAGCCGGTGCCCGCGCCCATCGACAGCATCAGCATGGTGGTGCGTTGGCTGATCGCCGCCGCGACCTCGCCCGGTACGACTTCGATCTCTGCGGCAAACGCCCCTGCCTCTTCGAGAGCCTTGGTCTGCCGCCAGATTTCGAGTGCGCTGATCGACGTCTTGCCGACCGGGCGGAAACCGCCGGTCCAGGTCGCTTTCGAAGGAATGAGGCCGACATGCCCGCAAACCGGGATTCCCTCTTCGCGCATGCGGCGGACGGTCGAAAGACCGGCGGCGCAATAGACCGCGTCGCCACCGGCTTTCAACGCCTGGAAAGCGGCGCGAATATACTCATCTGCCGTGACAAGATCGCCATATTCGAGACCGGGAAAGGCAAAGACGGACGGTGCCGCCTCGCGGAAGACAGGACTGAGAAGCGATGGCGGTAAGGAGACGAGATCGACCCCTCCCCGTTCGGCGGCCTCTGCCTCCTCCAGTGTCTCGACGCGCAGCATGCTCAGCTGACGTTTGCCCTTCATCGAGAGAAGGTCGGCGACGGTTGGTCGGCGGTGTCTCATGGCATATTTCTCCGTTGCCGCAGCGGCCTAAGGCGGTCGCGGCGGTTTGGTTCTGTGTCGGGTCCAGCGGCCCTCAGGCCACTAGCAGCGTCTTCAGCTTGGTTTCCAGCGCGGCGAGCACGGCCGGATCTGGATGGATGCCAGCCGCAATCATCATTTCGGCAAGGCGGATATCGCGGGCAACCGTATTGCCGGTACCGATGCCGCTGGCGGCGATCAGTCGGCCCTCGACATCGAGATGGAAGAGAATGAAGGCGCCGCAAGCCATCTCACGGCGGACGGTCTGGACCGCGCCATCGGCAAGACCAGCAATCTGCAGCGTCAAGTCGTATTGGTCCGACCAGAACCAGGGAACGGCTGTGATCGTCTCTTCTGCCCCCAGCAGATTGGCGGCGGCAAGCTGGCCCTGGTCCTGGGCGTTACGCCAGGCTTCCAGCCGCAGGCGGCGATTCCCATAATGCGACAGAGGAAAGGAGCAGCAGTCGCCTGCCGCAAAGATGTCCGGCACAGATGTTCGCAAACATGCGTCAACGGCGATGCCGTTGTCGATAGCAAGTCCGGCATCACGGGCAAGCTCGACGTTCGGAACGGCGCCGATGCCGACAACGATCAGGTCGGCGGCAATCGTGCTGTTGTCTTCAAGCAGGATTGTCGCGCTGTTATGGCTTTCTTCCAGACCCCGGATCTTGGCGCCGCACAAGATGTCGACACCCTCGACCTTGTGCCGTTCGGCGACCACAGCAGCGAGTTCTTCCGGGACGCCGCGGCTGAGGATGCGGGGCAGGCCTTCGATCAGCGTGACACGCGCGCCGAGCTTGCGCGCGGTTGCCGCCAATTCAAGGCCGATGAACCCGCCGCCGATAATGGCAAGATGGGTGCCGGGCTGCAGGGCGGCGCGAATGACAACGGCGTCACCATGGGTTCGCAATGTGCGGACGCGCGTCTCGGACACTGCCGCAATTGGATTTTGGCCCGGAAACGGGCGCGCGCGCGCGCCGGTCGTCAAAAGCAATTGGTCATAGGCGAGGTTGCGGCCATCGGACAAGCGCACCGTCTTCTTGAGCGGCTCGATATTTTCTGCGCTGATGCCGGTCAAGACCGTAATGCCTGCTTCTAGATAACGGGCAGAATCGGAGACCAGCTTGGGCGCATGGCCGAGCAGCAGCGCATCCTTTGACAGCGGCGGGCGCTCATAGGGTAGATGTTCCTCGGCGCCGACAAGGGTGATCTCTCCCGAAAAACCCTTTTCGCGCAGACAAAAAGCTGCACGCGCGCCGCACTCCCCTGCCCCGATGATGACGATATGGGTCATGGTTCGTCCCTCACCCGAGTGAAAGGAAGACGCTGCCGGATTCAACCTTGACCGGATAGGTCTTGAGGTTGACACATACAGGGGCACCCTTGGCTTCGCCGGTCATATAGCTGAAGCGGCCGTTATGCTTTGGACATTCGATGATGTCGTCCATGACAAGCCCATCGGCAAGGTGGATTTTCTCGTGGGTGCAGAGCCCGTCGGTCGCAAAGAACCGGTCGTCTGGGCTGCGGTACACCGCAAAGGTTTTGCCGTCGTGGTCGAAGCGGATGACATCCTCTTCGTCGATATCGTCCGTTGCGCAGACTTCCACCCAGTTGCTCATCGTTTCCTCCATTCAGTTTTGGTGTTGATACCGCTCTATTCGGCGGCGATTGGCTCGGCGTGAAATTCCTCGCGGTACGGCCTGGCCGTCGGTGGAAGCTCGCGCTTGAGAAAAAAATCTTCGTTTCTCAGCTGCCGCAGGAAGGCTGGGATCATCTCGCAGTAGCCCTCCAGCATCGACCTGTTCGGGGCCGGCAGGTCATGCTTGATCATCTCATGCAGCTGGGGCAACGCATGATAGGGCACCATCGGGAACATGTGATGTTCGACGTGATAGTTCATATTCCAGTACACGAACCGGCTGAACGGGTTCATGTAGACGCTTCGGCTGTTTAGGCGGTGGTCAATAACATTGTCGGCAAGGCCGCCATGCTGTAGAAGCCCGGTCAGGACATGATGCCAGGCGCCATAGAGCCGCGGCAGTCCTACCAGCATCAGCGGCAGGATGGAGCCGAGGTAAAGTGCCAGAACAAGCGTTGCCCCATAGATCAGCATCCAGATGCGGGCGACACGGATGACACGAGGCTGCTCCTGCTCAGGGATGAAGGTTTTTTCGGCCGGACTGATGATACCGGCTGCGTTGCGCACCATGTCAATCATCGCATAGCCAGCATCCAGCAGGCCGAAGAAATTGAGCACCAGCCTGAACAGGTCCGGGGGACGCATGACGGCAATTTCGGGATCGCGGCCGACGATGACCGTATCCGTATGGTGGCGGGTGTGGCTCCAGCGCCATGTCACCGGGTTGCGCATGATCATGAAACAGGCGATCTGGTAGACAGCATCATTCATCCAGCGCGTCTTGAAGGCAGTACCGTGGCCGCATTCGTGCCAGCGCGAATCCGATGCCGACCCATACATGACGCCATAGATCAGAAAGAACGGCACGCACCACCAGGAGCTCCAGAAATAGACGCCGAGTGCGCCGGTGAAGACCATACTGCCGAGCCAGATTGCCGTATCGCGGATGGCCGGGCCATCCTCGCGCTTCATCAGCTCTTTCATCTGCTTGCGTGGAATATCGGTGTGATACCATTCGGCGGCGGCAAGTCCGCTGTCGACGGCGGCCTGAGCATCGCGCCCGAGCAGGCTGTAGTCGCGTTTCGTGGCAACCTTATCCATTTTATCCTCCCGCCCTCCGGTCTTGGCCTATGCGATCAGAATAGGTTGACTTTCATTGCAGCTCAATGCAGCCTTGATGTAATCTATCAAAACACATCACAGCTTTCATACTGGAATGATGGTTTCTATCAGGAGAACCGATGAGTGGACGCCCGACCATTACCGATCTTGCCAATGCCGCAGGTGTGAGCGTCGCCACCGTTGATCGCGTTCTAAACGGCCGCCACAAAGTTCGGGAGGAAACTGCGCGTCGCGTTTACGATGCGGCCAAGACGATCGGCTACCATGCCGTCAGCCTGTTGCGTCAGAGGGTCTTCGAGGATCTGCCGCAATATAAGCTGGGCTTCATCCTGCAGAAACCGAACCAGCATTTCTATCAGTCACTGTCCAAGGAGATCGAGGCTGCAGCCCTTTCGGCGCCCGGCGTACGCATCATTCCCCAGATCGACTACAATATGAGCGCAACGCCGACGGCATTGACGGAAAAGCTCAAAGCTGTTGCCGCCCGCAACCAGGCGGTGGCACTTGTCTGCCCGGACTATCCGGCCGTGACGGCGGCGGTGGAAGGCCTACGGGAAAAGGGGATTCCCGTTTTTGCAGTCCTGTCCGATTTCGCCGTCGGCGTGCGTGAGGGCTATGTTGGGCTCAACAACCGCACGGTTGGGCGCACCGCGGCCTGGATGATCGCCAAAGTGGCGCGTAAGCCGGGCAAGGTCGCAACATTCATCGGCAGCCACCGTTTTCACGGCCATGAACTGCGCGAGATCGGCTTCAGGTCTTATTTTCGCGAGAATGCGCCCGAATTCGAGGTACTGGATACGCTGGTCAACCTGGACACCGCCGAGATTACCCATGAGGCAACCGTAAATCTCCTGCAGCGGCATCCCGATCTCATTGGCTTTTATGTCTGTGGCGGCGGCATGGAGGGTGCGATCACGGCGCTGGCGGAAGAGAAGCGTGCCGGAAAACTGCTAGTTGTCGTCAACGAACTGACGCCTGAATCGCGCGCTGCGCTTGCAGAGGATCTGGTAACCATGGCAATTTCCACACCCGCCGCACCGATCGCACGCGAACTGATCGGGCAGATGGTCGCCGCCATCGATCGCGGTATCGGCAGCATTCCCGGCCAGACATTTTTGCCCTTTGATATTTTCACGCCGGAAAATATCTGATCGGGACGACACGCAGATGATAGAATTCCCTCAACCCGTTTCCGCTTTCTTTCACGAATGACAGAGAAATGATGCGTTCTGCTTTGACTGTTCTGCAATAAGCTGCTGATCTTCAGGCCCTTAGGGAGAGATTTGCAACCGGGCCGCACGCTTCAAAAATCGAGCGGGCCCGTCCTCCCCGGCCCGTTCATTTTGCAGGAGGAAGCAACAACGATGACCACCCTTTCATTCGCGCTCAATCATATGACGGCTCCGGCACTTTCGCCGGACGCCTTTTTCGGCTTGGCGGCATCGCTCGGCATTGCAGCCGTTGAAATTCGCAACGACCTCGACGGAAACGCCATCATCGACGGGACCCCGGCCGGCGAGATCAAGGCCCTAGCTGAAAAGCACGAACTAACGATCATCTCCATCAATGCCTTGCAACGGTTCAATGAGTGGAACGAGGCCCGCGCCGGCGAAGCGCAGGACCTCATTACCTACGCGCGCGATTGCGGCGCCAAGGCGCTGGTTCTCGTCCCGGTCAATGACGGCAGCGGGCAGGCCGACGGCGAGCGGCAGGCCAACCTCCGGAGGGCGCTGAGCGCGCTGAAGCCAATGCTGGAAGACGCAAGGATTACCGGCCTTGTCGAGCCGCTTGGCTTTGAAATCTGCTCGCTGCGCTCCAAAACCGAGGCGGTGGAGGCCATTCGCGCCGTTTCAGGAGAGAATAGGTTCAAAATCGTGCATGACACGTTCCATCATCATCTGGCAGGAGAAGAAAAATTCCACCCTGAGATGACTGGGTTGGTTCATATATCCGGCGTCGCCGATCCGGAAGTCAGCGTGAGCGCCATGCGCGATCCGCACCGCGTTCTCGTCGATGCCACCGACCGGCTGGACAATGCCGGCCAGATCCGGACGCTGCTGGAAAAGGGATATGCCGGTCCATTCTCATTTGAGCCATTCTCATCGGAGGTCCATCAATCCGCCGAAATCAAGGTAGCGGTTCGCGAGAGCATGCAGTTCCTTTCAGGCAAGGTATGAAGGAAACGTGTTTCGGACCGTTTTTTTCGCACGAGTGACGATTGGAACTCCCTTGACGTTCGAACCAGAAAATGGAATAGTTATTCCGTATTGGAAAACTAGTGGTTTGTTTATTCTGTTTTGATCTTGGGCGGCCTTGGGAGAGGCAACTTACGGAATTGGGCGTCACCGGGAATGGGGCGCCTCCGGCTTGTGGAGGGTGGTCGCCGGTCACCGTTTTGTGGAGGAACTACATCATGAAGAAAATGATTATGGGCGCAGCTCTGGCTGTGATGATGTCGACAGCGGCTCATGCCGAAAACGTTGGCGTTTCGATGGCCCTGTTCGATGACAACTTCCTGACCGTCTTGCGCAACGGCATGCAGGATTATGCAAAGACGCTCGACGGCGTCACGCTGCAGGTCGAGGACGCGCAGAACGACGTTGCTAAGCAGCAAAGCCAGATCCAGAACTTCATCGCTGCCGGCGTCGATGCCATCGTCGTCAACCCGGTCGATACCGATGCGACTGCCGCCATGTCGAAGATCGCTGCCGATGCCGGCATTCCGCTGGTTTATGTCAACCGCGAGCCTATCAATATCGACACGCTCCCGGAGAAGCAGGCTTTCGTTGCATCCAACGAACTAGAATCGGGCACGCTGGAAACCCAGGAAGTCTGCAAGCTGCTCGGCGGCAAGGGCAAAGCAGTCGTTATGATGGGCGAGCTTTCCAACCAGGCCGCCCGCATGCGCACCAAGGACGTGCACGACGTTCTGGCAACCGACGCCTGTAAGGGGATTACCATCGTTGAAGAGCAGACGGCCAACTGGTCGCGCACCCAGGGTGCCGACCTGATGACCAACTGGCTTTCGGCCGGCCTAGAATTCGACGCTGTTATAGCCAACAATGATGAGATGGCCATCGGCGCCATTCAAGCACTGAAGGCTGCCGGCCGGCCGATGGACAAAGTCGTGATTGGAGGCGTCGACGCCACGCAGGACGCTCTTGCCGCCATGGCAGCAGGTGATCTCGACGTTACGGTGTTTCAGAACGCCGCTGGCCAAGGCAAGGGTGCACTTGACGCTGCCTTGAAATTTGCTCGCGGCGAAACAGTCGAAAAGAAGGTTTATATTCCTTTCGAACTGGTCACCCCAGCCAACCTCAAGGACTATCAGGCGAAGAACTGAGCCAGATCACCAGGGCGCGCTCATCCGCGCCCTGGACTGCCCGGTTCCGTGACGACCGGCGCATTGCGATGCGCAACGAAAGCCAAAAGGTGACCGTGCCGCTCAATGGGGCAGGTCCCGGCCATTTAAGGCGACAGGGAGGCATCAACACATGGTCAGTCCGACAACTATGGCAGCCGTACGTGCCAGTGGCGCCGTACCCAATGCCGAATATCTTCTCGCTGTTGAAGGCGTACGCAAGGAGTTTCCGGGCGTGGTAGCGCTCGATGACGTGTCGTTCCGGCTAAAGCGAGGCACGGTGCATGCACTGATGGGCGAAAACGGCGCGGGCAAATCGACATTGATGAAAATCCTTGCCGGCATCTATACGCCCGACAAGGGCGAGGTAAAATTTAAGGGTGTCGATATCCAGCTGAAATCACCTCTGGATGCGCTGGAAAACGGCATCGCGATGATCCATCAGGAGCTTAACCTGATGTCATTCATGACAGTCGCCGAAAATATCTGGATCCGCCGCGAACCCCTCACCCGGTTCGGGTTCGTTGACCACGGCGAAATGAACCGTAAGACGGCTGAGCTCTTTAAGCGCCTGAACATCGCACTTGATCCCCAGGCAGAGGTGCGTGATCTTTCGATCGCCAATCGCCAGATGGTCGAGATTGCAAAGGCAGTGTCTTATGAGTCCGACGTGTTGATCATGGACGAGCCGACATCGGCGCTGACCGAGCGCGAAGTCGCCCATCTCTTCACCATCATCCGAGACCTGCGCAGCCAGGGCATCGGCATCGTCTACATCACCCACAAAATGAACGAGTTGTTCGAGATCGCTGACGAGTTCTCGGTGTTCCGCGACGGCAAATATATCGGCACGCATGCTTCCACGGACGTGACCCGCGACGATATCATCAAGATGATGGTCGGCCGCGAGATCACCCAGATGTTCCCCAAGGAAGAGGTGCCGATCGGCGATATCGTTCTATCGGTGAAAGAGCTCTGTCTCAAAGACGTCTTCCACG
Source organism: Pararhizobium sp. DWP1-1-3 (assembly GCF_049896125.1). Lineage (NCBI taxonomy): Bacteria > Pseudomonadati > Pseudomonadota > Alphaproteobacteria > Hyphomicrobiales > Rhizobiaceae > Pararhizobium > Pararhizobium sp. DWP1-1-3. Next base: position 4,739 of record NZ_JAFCTR010000034.1, on the reverse strand, counting down.
ATGTATCCTTCGACGTGCGCGCCGGCGAAATCCTTGGCGTTGCCGGTCTTGTTGGCTCCGGCCGTTCGAATGTGGCAGAAACACTGTTCGGCGTCACGCGGGCAAGCTCGGGATCGATCGAAATTAATGGCAAGCCGGTGAAGATCGTTTCACCGACCGAAGCGATCCGCAACCGTATGGCCTTCCTCACCGAAGACCGAAAGGAAACCGGTTGCCTTCTCATCCTCGATGTTTTGGAAAACATGCAGATCGCGGTGTTGCAAGACAAGTTCGTCAAGATGGGCTTCGTCGATCAGAAGGCGATATCAAAAAAGTGCGAGGAGATGGCACGCAAGCTTAGGGTCAAGACGCCGAACTTGCAGGAGCGCATTGAGAATCTCTCCGGTGGCAACCAGCAAAAGGCATTGATCGGCCGCTGGCTTTTGACCAACCCTCGCATTCTCATTCTCGACGAGCCTACGCGTGGCATCGACGTCGGCGCCAAGGCGGAAATTCACCGGCTGGTGACGGAACTCGCCCGCGATGGCGTTGCCGTTATCATGATCTCGTCGGAAATGCCGGAGGTTCTCGGAATGAGCGACCGCATCATGGTGATGCATGAAGGTCGGGTTACGGGCTTCCTAAGTCGGGCGGAAGCAACCCAGGTCAAGGTAATGGAACTTGCAGCGCAGTGATGGCGCGCTTTTACAAATACCATCAGGGAGGACAGACATGAGCACGAAGATAGAAGCCTCGGCCGCAACGGCATCGCCGTCGACCAGCAAGCGGCGTATCCCGCCGGAATTCAATATCTTCCTGGTGCTGATCGGCATCGCAATGGTTTATGAGGTGCTTGGTTGGGTGTTCGTCGGCCAGAGCTTCTTGATGAATAGCCAGCGCCTGACGATCATGATCCTGCAGGTGGCAGTCATCGGCATTATCTCAGTCGGCGTCACGCAAGTGATCATCACTGGCGGCATCGATCTTTCCTCCGGTTCCGTTGTCGGCGTCACTGCGATGATTGCCGCGAGCGTCGCCCAGTCATCAACCTGGCCGCGCGCTCTTTTTCCTTCGCTAACCGACCTTCCCGCCATCGTGCCGATCGGGCTGGGCCTCGCAGTTGGTCTTCTTGCCGGGCTGATCAACGGTTGGCTGATCGCCAAGACGAAGATACCCCCCTTCATCGCGACGCTGGGCATGATGGTCTCTGCGCGTGGTTTGTCGAAGTGGTACACTAAGGGCCAGCCGGTATCAGGCCTGACGGAGCAGTTCACCTTTATCGGCACGGGCATCTGGCCGGTTATCGTTTTCCTTGTCGTGGCTCTCATCTTCCATATCGCCCTTCGCTATACCCGCTACGGGAAGTTCACCTACGCTATTGGCGCCAATGTTCAGGCGGCCCGCGTCTCCGGCATCAATGTCGAGGCGCATCTGATTAAGGTCTATGCTATTGCCGGCATGCTGGCAGGTCTCGCCGGTGTCGTCACAGCTGCCCGTGCCCAGACAGCGCAAGCCGGCATGGGCGTGATGTACGAACTCGATGCTATCGCCGCCGCTGTCATTGGTGGCACATCACTTGCCGGCGGCGTCGGGCGGATAACCGGCACGGTCATCGGCACAGTCATCCTGGGGGTGATGACCTCCGGATTTACCTTCCTGCGGGTGGATGCCTATTACCAAGAAATCGTCAAAGGCATGATCATCGTCGCTGCGGTCGTGGTCGACGTTTACAGGCAGAAAAAACGCAAGACGGTTTGACGGTCTGCAAGACAGGTGGCGAGGATAACTGACATGAAATCATTGGGCGTCGGCTTGATCGGCACGGGGTATATGGGCAAGTGCCACGCGCTGGCGTGGAACGCGGTCAAAACAGTCTTCGGCGACGTCGTCCGCCCGAGGCTGGTGCATTTGGCTGAAGCCAATGTCGAACTTGCCACCACGCGCGCCGATGGTTTTGGCTTTGAAAAGGCAACCACTGACTGGCGTCGGCTTGTGGATGATCCGGACGTCGATGTCGTCTCGATAACTACGCCCAACCAGTTCCATGCCGAGATGGCCATCGCGGCACTCGAAGCCGGCAAGCATGTCTGGTGCGAAAAGCCGATGTCGCCTGAATTTCCCGATGCGCAACGCATGCTCAAAGCCGCCGAGGCTTCGGGCAGGGTTGCAATTATGGGCTACAATTATATTCAAAACCCGATCGTGCGCCATATGAAGACGATGATTGATGAAGGCGCGATCGGTATCGTGAACCATGTCCGTGTCGAAATGGACGAGGATTTCATGGCCGATCCTGAGGCTGCCTTCTTCTGGAAGAGCGAACGGACGGAGGGCTATGGTGCACTGGATGATTTTGCGGTGCATCCCCTGTCGCTGCTCTGGTATCTTTTCGGCCATGTCCGTTCGGTCATTGCCGACATGGCGAAACCATACGCCGACCGGCCCTTGAAGGACGGCGGGCGCAGGGCGGTCGAAAACCACGATGGCGCCAATATCCTGATGCGGCTCGACAACGGTATCTCTGCCGTGCTGATGGCAAACCGCGCCGCTTGGGGGCGAAAGGGGCGCATCGCGCTACAGATTTATGGATCCAGAGGCTCGATCCTTTACGATCAGGAACGCATGAACGAGCTCGAAATCTATCAGGCCGAAGGCAACACCACTGAACAGGGCTTTCGCCGTGTCCTGGCGGGCCCCGCTCATGCGCCATACGGTCAGTTCATTCCGGCGCCGGGACATGGCCTCGGCTTCAATGACCTGAAAATCATCGAGTGCCGCGAACTGATTCGCGCCATTGGCGGCGAACCATTTTCGGCGATCGATTTCAAGGAGGCGTTACGCATCGAGCAGACCGTCCATGCCATGGCACAGTCGTTTGATCAAAAAGCATGGATCGACGTCAATGAGGGCTTTCGGTCAAATGCAGCACCGCCTCAATTCCGCCCTTACGTAGCTCCGTAAGTCCATGACCATTCAGGTAAGTTTTCCATTTCCTAGCCCGCGTTATAACAAAAACAAATTAGCTGCGTGATCTTCTTGACCAGTCGCGTGGACGCCATCGTCAGTGGTTTGGCGAAACCTGGCTCACATCGCGGTAAGGAAGTCTCGGGCCGTGCCCCAACTGAATGAGACAGGTCACTTTGAAAGGAATCGAACTGGCAGCGATCATGTTTGGGGAACTCAATATTCTTCAACTGCCTTTCCCCTGACAGTTAAAGACGTCTTGATTTTTTGGCTGCAGGGCCGGATCCGGCCCTGCTGGGGTGCCTTGGATCAGAACTTGACCAAATTTTGGAACACAAGAGCGTTTCTGGCCTGAATGAGGCGACCACCTTCGGCAATCTTGCCAATTTCGATTGGTGCAAAACCAAGGTCATGCGTGAGCGAGGCGACAGCCGTGCTCGCTTCGCCGTGATCGCTGGAGATGAACACGACACGGCGACCGCCAGCCGGCACAGGCGCAGTCAGGCCCTGCATGGGAAGCTGGTTAAATGCTTTCACCAACTTTGCACCCGGAATGCGATCCGCATTCACCTCTGACGACAGGCGGCCCTGCAGCTCGCGCTCCTGGACCTCTGGCGGAAGAAATGCCGAGTTCGTGACATCCACCACGATCTTCCCTGACCAGTCGCTAAGCAGTTTGCCGACATGCTTGAAGTTCAAAAACTGAACAGCAAAGAAAATGATCTCCGCGTCCAATGCGTCTTCTACAGCGGTCGGTTTGACAGCACCACCAAGGCCGTCAATCGAGGAAGCGACTGCTGCCGGGCCTCGTGTGTTTGCGACGCTGACTGGGATTGAGTTTTTTGCGAAGAAGCTTGCCAGCGTGAGGCCAACGCTACCTGTTCCTATGATGCTGTATTTCATGATGTTCTCCACTATGGTGTGATAGTTGCAAAAGATGAGACGCTGGGACGAGCTGCGGCCGAACAAGCGAGTTCGCCGAATTCCTCGACGGCCTGCTCGCCATAGTCGCCAGCGCGGGCACGCCCCGCGAGGATGAAATCAACGTCTACGATCCCTATCCAGCCGAGAACCTGCCGCAGGTAGCCGCTTGCTTGATTGTATTTCTCGACTGGAGAGCCGGGCGAGAAATCGCCACCACTCGCGAGGATGATGTTTGCCTTCTTGCCAATGAGAAGACCGTTGTTGTCGGACGACACGGTCACGCCTACACGCACGATATGGTCGATATAGGCTTTCAGGACGGCTGGGATCGAGAAGTTGAACATCGGGGTACCAATGACGATCTGATCCGCGCTGCCTTTAGTTCTGCAACCAGGTCATTCGACACCTTGATTGCCGCGATGCTTTCCGGGGAATGCGTATCTGGTGGCGTGAAAGCACCCATGATCCAGGGGAGATCGACGAACGGAAGGTTAGTCTTCATAAGATCGCGGACAATCACTGTCCCGCTGGGGTTTTCGACCTTCCATCGGTCGACGAAGACGGCGGTAAGCTTGCGGGATGTAGAGAAGTCGTATCGAGGACTTGCTTCGATTACTAGAAGGGTGGGCATATCGAACCTCTGCGGTGTCTGTCTCAATGCTGCGATGGTCGGGGACGAAGGCTTGGCTTTGAATAGCCTTAGAACCTTCTCGAACCATCGGCCCGATGTCGTGAGGACATTCGTTTGTTGAGCCTGGAGTTGCCCCATAAAAACCGGACAGGATCAGATTTCTGTTTGACGGTTTAAGAACTCACGCGGGGATCGATATCCCAAAGCCTTGTGCGGGTGAAGCGTGTTGTAGTGCTCGAAC
>NZ_JAFCTR010000033.1:0-14996 GCF_049896125.1 Pararhizobium sp. DWP1-1-3 | reverse complement strand
CTGACGAAGGAAGAGGGCGGCCGTCATACGCCGTTCTTCACCAACTACCGTCCGCAGTTCTACTTCCGTACGACGGACGTGACCGGCATCGTGTCGCTTCCTGAAGGCACGGAAATGGTCATGCCTGGCGACAACGTCACGGTTTCCGTCGAGCTGATCGTTCCGATCGCGATGGAAGAAAAGCTGCGCTTCGCCATCCGCGAAGGCGGCCGCACCGTCGGCGCCGGCATCGTCGCCTCGATTGTTGAATAACAATCGATAGACGAGGCCGAAAGCTGCCGACGCAGAAACGTAGTGCAAATGGCGCGCAAGCGCGATTTTCACCCGGCGCCGGCATCGTCGCCTCGATTGTTGAATAACAATCGATAGACGAGGCCGAAAGCTGCCGACGCAGAAACGTGGTGCAAATGGCGCGCAAGCCCGATTTGCTCCCGGCGCCGTCATCGTCGAGTAATCGTTCCGATATTATCGGTCCTTAAGACCCCGCCGGCAACGGCGGGGTCTCTTGTTGTCTAACGACAAGCGGTGACCATGGCTGTCTACCGCTCGGCTGAGGCGTCGTGCGCGGTGGTTCGCCTGCCGACACCCGGAAATGCTGTTGCGGTACTGGAGGGGGCAGGGCATACCGGATAACGAGGCACACGCGCGCCTGTAGAGGTCGCGCGGAACGGAGGAACATCATGGGCAAGAGAATTTTGTTTACCGGCGGTGCGGGCAAGGCAGGGCGGCATGCCGTGCCTTATCTCGTGGAGGCTGGTTATGAGGTGCACAATGTCGACCTGACGCCGTTAGAGAGCCCAGGGGTGACCAATCTCATCGCCGATATCACCGATAGCGGCCAGATGTTCAACGTCATGTCGATGCACCGGGATTTTCCGGACCTGGAACAGGGGCAGGGGCCGCAGCCGTTCGATGCGGTGGTTCATTTCGCCGCTGTGCCGCGCATTCTGCTCAAGCCGGACAACGAAACCTTCCGCATCAACACGATGGGCACCTACAATGTCATCGAGGCGGCGGTGAAGCTCGGCGTCCGCAAGATCATCGTTGCCTCCAGCGAAACCACCTATGGTGTCTGCTTTGCCGAAGGTCATCGCGACTTTCATCAGTTTCCCCTGGATGAGGACTATGACGTCAATCCGATGGATTCGTACGGCCTGTCGAAAGTGGTGAATGAGAAGACGTCGCGTGCCTTCGCCGAGCGTTCCGGGGCCGACATCTATGCGCTCAGAATCGGCAATGTCATCGAACCGCACGAATACGAACGGTTCCCGGCCTATTTCGCCAATCCGGAAATCCGCAAGCGCATTGCCTGGAGCTATATCGATGCCCGCGACCTCGGGCAGATCGTCAAGCTGTGCATCGAAAAGGATGGGCTGGGTTTCCAGGTCTTCAATGCAGCCAACGATACCGTGTCGGCCAATACGCCGACCAAGGAACTGGCGGCCCGCTATTTCCCCAACGTGCCGTTTACGCGCGAGATCGGCACGTTTGAGGGACTGCTTTCGAACCGGAAGATCCGCGACGTGCTGGGGTTTCGCGAGGAGCACGACTGGCGTCGATATGTCGAGGTGTAGGTTGCGAATATCAGGGCGGGAAAAACAGGTCCGGATGCGGATTTCTTTTCTTTTTTCGCGCAAAAACGCTTGTCAATCCCGGTCAAACTGAATAATAACCCGCTGACTTCACGTGGCGCTTTGCTTTTGCACTCTGCGCTGCTGGGTCTAGGGGTATAGCTCAGTTGGTAGAGCGGCGGTCTCCAAAACCGCAGGTCGTAAGTTCGAGCCTTACTGCCCCTGCCATTCAATTCGGCTGATATCAGGCCGCAACGAATTGGCGTATTATACAGGGAGAAGGCTTGTCTTCTCGGCTAATTTCGCAAAAAGACCGTTGACCTCTTGTGATTTATAGAATCGGTCTTTATGTAGGGTTCAAACAGACACGCGGCGCGTGGGGCTGATCGTCAGCTTTACGGGCCGTTAAGGCGTGAGCATTCAATGGCATCCAAAACAAATCCATTTACGTTTCTGCAGCAGGTTCGTGCTGAGACGGCGAAAGTCACATGGCCTTCACGGCGCGAGACGATGATCTCGACGCTGATGGTATTCGTCATGGTGTTCTTTGCGGCTATCTTCTTTTTTGCTGCGGACCAACTGATGGGCTGGCTGATTGGCCTCGTCCTGAATGCTGGCGTTTGAACGGTTGGGGATGAATATGGCAGCGCGTTGGTACATCGTTCACGCCTACTCGAATTTCGAGAAGAAGGTGGCTGAATCGATCGAGGAGAAGGCCAAGCAGACCGGCTTAAGTCATCTGTTTGAAAAAATTCTCGTTCCGACCGAAAAGGTCGTTGAGGTTCGCCGCGGCCGCAAGGTCGATGCCGAGCGCAAGTTCTTCCCAGGTTACGTGCTTGTGCGCGCCAACCTGACGGATGAGGCCTATCACCTCATCAAGAATACACCGAAGGTCACGGGTTTCCTCGGTTCCAACAACAAGCCGGTCCCGATTCCGGATTTCGAAGCCGAGCGCATTCTCGGTCAGGTCCAGGATGGTGTTGATCGTCCAAAGCCTTCGATCTCGTTCGAGGTCGGCGAGCAGGTGCGCGTTTCCGATGGTCCGTTCGCCTCGTTCAACGGCATCGTGCAGGACGTTGACGAAGAGCGTTCGCGCCTCAAGGTTGAAGTCTCCATCTTCGGCCGCGCAACGCCGGTAGATCTTGAGTACGCTCAGGTCGAGAAAGTCTGATTTCTGAAGGCTGCAGCGCCGAATTCCATTCGGCTGCGCAGCTTTCTTTTGGTTTTGCCGGATCGATGTATCCGGCAAATGCGGGCAAGCCCGCAAACCGCGTGGAAGGAAACCGTTCTTAGCCGGACCGGTCAATCCGCACCACGCAACCGCAGCCGCCGTCCCGATGAAGGGCGGCATGAGAAGCCGGGAAACCGGTTGTAACGTTTCCGGGTCCGGTTCGCATATGGCGGGCAGGGATACCGGGAAAACCATAAAGGCAGAGAGAAATGGCTAAGAAAGTTGCAGGCCAGCTCAAGCTTCAGGTCAAGGCAGGATCGGCAAACCCGTCCCCGCCAATCGGCCCGGCGCTTGGTCAGCGTGGCGTAAACATCATGGAATTCTGCAAGGCGTTCAATGCCGCCACGCAGGAACTGGAAAAGGGCATGCCGATCCCGGTCGTCATCACCTACTATCAGGACAAGTCCTTCACCTTCATCATGAAGCAGCCGCCAGTCAGCTACTTCCTGAAGAAGGAAGCCAAGCTGACGGCTGGTTCCAAGACGCCTGGAAAGGGCGCCAAGGCCGGTACCCTCACCAAGGATCAGGTTCGCAAGATCGCTGAAGCCAAGATGAAGGATCTGAACGCGGCTGATATCGAAGGCGCAATGGCAATGGTTGAGGGCTCGGCCCGCTCCATGGGCCTGGAAGTGGCAGGTTGAGACCATGACAAAGATTGCAAAGCGCGTACAGAAGACCCGCGAAGGCATTGACCCGACGAAGCTCGTTGCTCTGTCGGAAGCCATCACCCTGGTGAAGGCCCGTGCGATCGCCAAGTTCGACGAAACCATCGAAGTTGCGATGAACCTCGGTGTTGATCCGCGTCACGCCGACCAGATGGTCCGTGGCGTCGTCAACCTGCCGAACGGCACCGGCCGTACGGTTCGTGTCGCCGTGTTCGCACGTGGCGCCAAGGCTGATGAAGCCAAGGCTGCCGGCGCAGACATCGTCGGCGCGGAAGAACTGGTGGAGATCGTCCAGGGCGGCAAGATCGATTTCGATCGCTGCATCGCCACTCCGGACATGATGCCGCTCGTCGGCCGTCTCGGCAAGGTACTCGGCCCGCGTGGCATGATGCCGAACCCGAAGGTCGGAACCGTCACCATGGACGTCGCCGGTGCTGTCAAGGCATCGAAGGGCGGCGCCGTTGAGTTCCGCGTCGAAAAGGCCGGTATCGTTCACGCCGGCATCGGCAAGGCATCGTTCGATGCCGCTGCTCTTGAAGAAAACATCCGCGCTTTCGCTGATGCGGTCATCAAGGCAAAGCCGGCTGGCGCCAAGGGCAACTACGTCAAGCGCGTCGCGATTTCCTCGACCATGGGTCCGGGCGTCAAGATCGACCCGTCGACGGTCAGCGCCTAATCAAGTTTATCCGGACTTTCGTCCGGTCACAGATTTCCGGCCTTTCGGGGCCGGAAATTCCGGGATCAAACCCGGAACTCCTGTCCGAGATTGCAGGTGGTTATCCCTTAATCACTTCGGCCTGCATGAGATGGGTGAGTCCCGAATTTCATTTGACGCACGCAAGTGTGGAGATTCGGTTCGAACCTCGGCTTGCCTTGTGCCGGACCCGGTTGAACGGGAACGCGCAGGGGACAGGATCCTCGAGCGTCGCCTGAGATCAACTTTGATCTCGTGCGGCAAAGGCAAACCGACTGGACTGTGTTTTGCGGTCCAGTCAACTGGAGATAGGCAGTGGAAAGAGCGGAAAAACGCGAATTCGTCACGGAGCTGAACGAGTCCTTCAAGGGCGCCGGTTCGGTTGTCGTGGCCCACTATGCTGGTGTCACAGTCGCACAGATGAACGACTTCCGTTCGAAGATGCGCGCTGCTGGCGGCACCGTCAAAGTCGCGAAGAACCGCCTGGCCAAGATCGCCCTTCAGGGTACGGAAGCCGAAGGGATGTCCAATCTCTTCAAGGGCCAGACGCTGGTAGCATTCAGCGCCGACCCGATCACGGCTCCAAAGGTTCTCATGGACTTCGCCAAGACCAACGACAAGATCGTTGTTCTGGGTGGCGCCATGGGCGCAACCACGCTGTCCGCGGATGCAGTCAAGTCGCTTGCGACCCTGCCGTCGCTGGACGAGCTGCGTGCAAAGCTGCTGGGTATGATTCAGACCCCGGCAACGCGTATCGCATCGGTTGTTGCAGCACCGGCAAGCCAGCTTGCCCGCGTGTTTGCGGCCTACGCCAAGAAGGACGAAGAAGCCGCATAAGGCGGTTTTTCGTTGTTATATCAAACCAAGTTCGAACCGAATAAAAGGAACTAAAAAATGGCTGATCTCTCTAAGATCGTTGAAGACCTGTCCTCGTTGACCGTTCTGGAAGCTGCAGAACTGTCGAAGCTTCTTGAAGAAAAGTGGGGCGTTTCCGCTGCTGCACCAGTAGCTGCTGCTGCTGCTGGCGGTGCTGCTGCTGCCGTTGTTGAAGAAGAAAAGACTGAATTCGACGTCATCCTCGCTGATGCCGGCGCAAACAAGATCAACGTCATCAAGGAAGTCCGCGCGATCACAGGCCTCGGCCTGAAGGAAGCCAAGGACCTCGTTGAAGCCGCTCCTAAGGCTGTCAAGGAAGGCGTTTCCAAGGCTGAAGCTGCTGATCTCAAGAAGAAGCTCGAAGACGCTGGCGCCAAGGTTGACGTCAAGTAATTCTGCTTGTTTTAAAGGGGAGGTGGCCATGAAAATGGCCGCCTCTCTTTGACCGCTTTCTGAACATATTACCCAAAAGCCCATTGAAAACGGCTTTTGGGTAATGGGTTCTTCAAGAGGATAGTCCCGAACCAGGAACAGCACAGCAATCCGCGCTGAGCGTTTTGGGAGGTTGGACGAGATTGAACAATCCATTGATTGACGGGATCGACTGGCCATCGGTTCCCGTCCGTTGCAGGCCCGGATGCAAAATTTGAAGGAGCGACGATGGCTCAGACCCTTTCTTTCAATGGTCGTAGGCGCGTACGCAAGTTTTTTGGTAAAATTCCCGAAGTCGCAGAAATGCCGAACCTCATCGAGGTCCAGAAGGCATCCTACGACCAGTTCCTCATGGTCGACGAGCCGCAGGGCGGTCGTCCGGACGAGGGGCTCCAGTCCGTTTTCAAGTCGGTTTTCCCGATCACGGATTTCTCCGGCGCTTCGATGCTCGAATTCGTGTCCTACGAGTTCGAACAGCCGAAGTTCGACGTTGAGGAATGCCGTCAGCGCGATCTGACCTACGCAGCGCCACTGAAGGTGACGCTGCGTCTCATCGTGTTCGATATCGACGAGGATACGGGTGCCAAGTCCGTCAAGGACATCAAGGAACAGAACGTTTACATGGGCGACATGCCGCTCATGACCAACAATGGTACGTTCATCGTCAACGGTACCGAACGCGTCATCGTTTCCCAGATGCACCGTTCGCCGGGCGTGTTCTTCGACCACGACAAGGGCAAGAGCCATTCCTCGGGCAAGCTTCTGTTTGCTGCCCGCGTCATCCCGTATCGCGGCTCCTGGCTCGACATCGAATTCGATGCCAAGGACGTTGTGCACGCGCGTATCGACCGCCGCCGCAAGATCCCCGTCACCTCGCTTCTGATGGCGCTTGGCATGGACGGCGAGGAGATCCTCGAGACTTTCTACACCAAGTCGCTCTATGCCCGTGACGGCAAGGGCTGGCGGATTCCGTTCCAGCCGGAGGTTCTCAAGGGCCAGAAGGCGCTTTCCGACCTGATCGACGCCGACACCGGCGAAGTGGTCGTTGAATCCGGCAAGAAGCTGACGCCGCGCCTGTTGAAGACGCTGGTGGAAAAAGGCCTGAAGGCCATCAAGGCCACGGACGACGAGCTGTACGGCAACTTCCTTGCCGAAGATCTGGTCAATCCGTCGACGGGTGAAATCTTCCTCGAAGCCGGCGACGAAATCGACGAGAAGACGCTTGGCGTCATTCTGACGGCCGGTTTCGACGAGATCCCGATCCTCGACATCGACCATATCAATGTCGGTGCCTACATCCGCAACACGCTTTCGGTCGATAAGAACGAAAACCGTCAGGATGCCCTGTTCGACATCTACCGCGTCATGCGTCCCGGCGAGCCGCCGACCATGGATTCGGCTGAAGCCATGTTCAACACGCTGTTCTTCGATTCGGAGCGTTACGACCTCTCCGCCGTCGGCCGCGTCAAGATGAACATGCGTCTCGACGTGGATGCTGCCGACACCGTTCGTATCCTGCGCAAGGAAGACATCCTGGCTGTTGTCCGGATGCTCGTGGACCTGCGCGACGGCAAGGGCGAAATCGACGACATCGACAACCTCGGCAACCGCCGTGTGCGTTCGGTCGGCGAATTGATGGAAAATCAGTACCGCCTCGGCCTGCTCCGCATGGAGCGCGCCATCAAGGAACGCATGTCGTCGATCGAAATCGACACTGTCATGCCGCAGGACCTGATCAACGCCAAGCCTGCTGCTGCCGCTGTTCGCGAATTCTTCGGCTCTTCGCAGCTGTCGCAGTTCATGGACCAGGTCAATCCGCTGTCGGAAATCACCCACAAGCGCCGCCTTTCGGCTCTTGGACCGGGCGGTCTGACGCGCGAACGCGCCGGCTTCGAAGTCCGCGACGTTCACCCGACCCATTACGGCCGTATCTGCCCGATCGAAACGCCGGAAGGCCCGAACATCGGTCTGATCAACTCGCTGGCAACCTTTGCCCGCGTCAACAAGTACGGCTTCATCGAAAGCCCTTACCGCAAGATCATCGACGGTAAGGTGACCAAGGATGTCGTCTACCTGTCGGCGATGGAAGAAGCCAAGTATCACGTGGCCCAGGCCAACTCCGAACTCAACGAGGACCAGTCCTTCGTTGAAGAATTCGTTGTTTGCCGTCACGCCGGCGACGTTATGCTCGCACCGCGCGACATCGTGAACCTGATGGACGTTTCGCCCAAGCAGCTCGTGTCTGTGGCGGCAGCGCTGATCCCGTTCCTCGAAAACGACGACGCCAACCGCGCCCTCATGGGCTCCAACATGCAGCGTCAGGCCGTGCCTCTGCTGCGTGCGGAAGCTCCGTTTGTCGGTACCGGCATGGAGCCGATCGTTGCCCGCGACTCCGGTGCTGCCATTGCTGCCCGCCGTGGCGGTGTGGTCGACCAGGTCGACGCGACCCGTATCGTTATCCGTGCGACGGAAGATCTCCAGGCCGGCAAGTCCGGTGTTGATATCTACCGCCTGCAGAAGTTCCAGCGTTCCAACCAGAACACCTGCGTCAACCAGCGTCCGCTGGTCACCGTCGGTGACATTCTGAACAAGGGCGACATCATCGCCGACGGTCCGTCGACCGATCTCGGTGACTTGGCTCTCGGCCGCAACGCGCTCGTCGCGTTCATGCCGTGGAACGGCTACAACTACGAGGATTCGATCCTTCTGTCCGAGCGCATCGTTCGCGATGACGTGTTCACCTCCATCCACATCGAAGAATTCGAAGTAATGGCGCGCGACACCAAGCTTGGTCCGGAAGAAATCACCCGCGACATTCCGAACGTTTCGGAAGAAGCGCTGAAGAACCTCGACGAAGCCGGTATTGTCTACATCGGCGCCGAAGTGACGCCTGGCGACATTCTGGTCGGCAAGATCACCCCGAAGGGCGAAAGCCCGATGACGCCCGAAGAAAAGCTTCTGCGCGCCATCTTCGGTGAAAAGGCTTCCGACGTCCGCGACACCTCCATGCGCATGCCTCCGGGCACCTTCGGCACCATCGTCGAAGTTCGCGTCTTCAACCGCCACGGCGTGGAAAAAGACGAACGTGCGATGGCGATCGAGCGGGAAGAGATCGAGCGTCTTGCCAAGGACCGCGACGACGAACAGGCGATCCTCGATCGCAACGTCTACTCGCGTCTCCTCGACATGCTGCGCGGCCAGGTCGCCGTTGCCGGTCCGAAGGGCTTCAAGAAGGGCACCGAACTTTCGAACGCCGTCATTTCCGAATATCCCCGCTCGCAGTGGTGGATGTTTGCGACGGAAGACGAAAAGGCTCAGGGCGAAGTTGAAGCTTTGCGTGGCCAGTACGACGAATCCAAGTCGCTGCTCGAGCATCGCTTCATGGACAAGGTCGAAAAGGTCCAGCGCGGCGACGAAATGCCTCCGGGCGTCATGAAGATGGTCAAGGTCTTTGTTGCTGTGAAGCGCAAGATCCAGCCAGGCGACAAGATGGCCGGCCGTCACGGCAACAAGGGTGTGGTTTCCCGCATCGTGCCGATCGAAGACATGCCGTTCCTGGAAGACGGTACGCATGTTGACGTCGTGTTGAACCCGCTCGGCGTGCCTTCGCGCATGAACGTCGGCCAGATCCTTGAAACCCATCTGGGTTGGGCCTGCGCCGGCATGGGCAAGAAGATCGGTGCCATGCTTGATGCCTATAAGGCGGGCGCTGAAATTCAGCCGCTGCGCGATACCATCGACAGCGTCATCGGCTCCGGTCCGAAGGGCGAGCCGATCAAGGACTACGACGACGAATCGATCGTCCGTCTGGCCGAGCAGACCCGCCGCGGGGTGTCGATTGCAACGCCGGTCTTTGACGGTGCAGTCGAAGCCGACGTCAACGAGATGCTGGAACAGGCAGGCCTGAACGTTTCGGGTCAGTCGACGCTGTATGATGGCCGTACCGGCGATCAGTTCGACCGTCAGGTGACGGTCGGTTACATCTACATGCTGAAGCTGAACCACCTTGTGGACGACAAGATCCACGCCCGTTCGATCGGTCCTTACTCGCTCGTCACCCAGCAGCCGCTCGGTGGTAAGGCGCAGTTCGGCGGTCAGCGCTTCGGGGAAATGGAAGTCTGGGCTCTGGAAGCCTACGGCGCCGCCTACACCCTGCAGGAAATGCTGACGGTGAAGTCCGACGACGTGGCCGGCCGTACCAAGGTTTACGAAGCGATCGTCCGAGGCGACGATACTTTCGAGGCTGGTATTCCGGAGAGCTTCAACGTTCTCGTCAAGGAAATGCGGTCGTTGGGTCTCTCGGTCGAACTGGAGAATTCCAAGCTCGACGAACTCAACGCGGCAAACCAGCAATTGCCGGACGCGGCCGAATAAGACATCAGGGTGCGTGCCGCTTTCCCAAGCGGCGCGCACCATTTCCACCCAGTCTCAGATCGTTGGGGCAGGGTAGGAAATGCGGCCGCATTTACTGCATAATTCCTCAAATCCTATTCGATTTGAGGAGAAAATTATGCAGCACAAAAAGCGTCCTGCGGCCTCTGCGCGTTGAAACGCGCGGCGCAGGAGGCGGTTTTATCCGTTTCGTGCAGGAAGCCGGCGCCCGGGATTTGCCGCGCTCTCTGCCAAGCTCAGGGCGATAGCCCATAAAGGAGATAGGCATGAACCAAGAGGTCATGAACCTTTTCAATCCGCAGGTGCCTGCGCAGACCTTCGATTCCATCCGGATTTCGATTGCGTCGCCGGAGAAGATTCTCTCCTGGTCCTACGGTGAGATCAAGAAGCCGGAAACCATCAACTACCGCACGTTCAAGCCGGAACGCGACGGTCTTTTCTGCGCGCGTATCTTTGGCCCGATCAAGGACTATGAGTGCCTGTGCGGCAAGTACAAGCGCATGAAGTACAAGGGCATCATCTGCGAAAAGTGCGGCGTCGAAGTGACGTTGTCGCGCGTTCGCCGTGAGCGCATGGGCCATATCGAGCTTGCAGCTCCGGTCGCCCATATCTGGTTCCTGAAGTCCCTGCCGAGCCGCATCGCGACGCTGCTCGATATGACGCTGAAGGATATCGAGCGCGTCCTGTATTTCGAAAACTACATCATCACCGAACCGGGCCTGACCTCCCTCAAGGAAAGTCAGCTTCTCTCGGAAGAAGAATACATGATCGCCGTCGACGAGTTCGGCGAAGATCAATTCACCGCGATGATCGGTGCTGAAGCCATCTACGAGATGCTGGCTTCGATGAATCTCGAAAAGATCGCTGGCGATCTGCGCGCGGAAATGGCTGACACCACGTCCGAGCTGAAGCAGAAGAAGCTGATGAAGCGCCTGAAGATCGTCGAGAATTTCATGGAATCCGGCAACCGCCCGGAATGGATGATCATGAAGGTCGTCCCGGTGATCCCGCCGGACCTGCGTCCGCTGGTTCCGCTGGACGGCGGCCGTTTCGCGACGTCCGACCTCAACGATCTCTATCGCCGCGTCATCAACCGGAACAACCGTTTGAAGCGCCTGATCGAGCTGCGTGCGCCTGGCATCATCATCCGCAACGAAAAGCGCATGCTTCAGGAATCGGTTGACGCCCTGTTCGACAACGGCCGCCGTGGCCGCGTCATCACCGGCGCCAACAAGCGTCCGCTGAAGTCGCTGTCCGACATGCTCAAGGGCAAGCAGGGCCGCTTCCGTCAGAACTTGCTCGGCAAGCGCGTCGACTATTCCGGCCGTTCGGTCATCGTGACCGGCCCGGAACTGAAGCTGCACCAGTGCGGCTTGCCGAAGAAGATGGCGCTCGAACTGTTCAAGCCGTTCATCTACGCCCGCCTCGACGCCAAGGGTTATTCCTCGACCGTCAAGCAGGCCAAGAAGCTGGTTGAAAAGGAAAAGCCGGAAGTCTGGGATATCCTCGACGAGGTCATCCGCGAGCACCCCGTGCTTCTCAACCGCGCACCGACGCTGCACCGCCTGGGCATCCAGGCCTTCGAACCGATCCTGGTCGAAGGCAAGGCAATCCAGCTGCATCCGCTCGTCTGCACGGCGTTCAACGCCGACTTCGATGGTGACCAGATGGCCGTTCACGTTCCGCTGTCGCTCGAAGCGCAGTTGGAAGCCCGTGTCCTGATGATGTCGACCAACAACATCCTGCACCCGGCAAACGGCGCGCCGATCATCGTTCCGTCGCAGGACATGGTTCTCGGCCTCTACTATCTGTCGATCTTGAACCAGAACGAGCCGGGCGAAGGCATGGCCTTCTCCGATCTCGGCGAGCTGCATCACGCGCTTGAAACCAAGTCGGTGACGCTGCATGCCAAGATTCGCGGCCGCTTCAAGACGGTTGATGCCGACGGCAAGCCTGTCTCGAAGATTTATGAAACCACGCCTGGCCGTATGATCATCGGCGAGCTTCTGCCGAAGAACGCCAACGTGCCGTTCGACGTCTGCAACCAGGAACTGACCAAGAAGAACATCTCCAAGATGATCGACACGGTCTACCGCCATTGCGGCCAGAAGGACACGGTCATTTTCTGCGACCGCATCATGCAGCTCGGCTTCGCCCATGCCTGCCGCGCCGGCATTTCGTTCGGCAAGGACGACATGGTCATTCCGGATACCAAGGCCAAGATCGTCGGTGACACCGAAAGCCTGGTGAAGGAATACGAACAGCAGTACAATGACGGCCTGATCACTCAGGGCGAAAAGTACAACAAGGTCGTCGACGCCTGGGGCAAGGCAACGGACAAGGTCGCCGAAGACATGATGGCCCGCATTAAGGCTGTCGAATTCGACGATAACGGCCGTCAGAAGCCGATGAACGCCATCTACATGATGTCGCACTCGGGTGCTCGTGGTTCTCCGAACCAGATGCGTCAGCTCGGTGGCATGCGCGGCCTGATGGCCAAGCCGTCGGGTGAAATCATCGAGACGCCGATCATCTCGAACTTCAAGGAAGGCCTGACCGTTAACGAGTACTTCAACTCGACCCACGGTGCCCGTAAGGGTCTCGCAGACACCGCCTTGAAGACCGCAAACTCCGGTTACCTGACACGCCGTCTCGTTGACGTCGCGCAGGATTGCATCGTCAACTCGGTGGATTGCGGTACCGAAACCGGCCTCACCATGACCGCCATCGTCGATGCCGGTCAGGTCGTTGCCTCCATCGGTGTCCGCGTTCTCGGCCGTACGGCTCTCGACAATATCGATCACCCGCTGACCGGCGATCGCATCGTCGATGCCGGCCGGATGATCCTTGAAGCCGATGTCGTCGAAATCGAAAAGGCTGGCATCCAGTCGATCCGTATTCGTTCGGCTCTGACCTGCGAAATCCAGACCGGCGTCTGCGGCGTCTGCTACGGCCGTGACCTTGCACGCGGTACCCCTGTCAACATGGGTGAGGCTGTCGGCGTTATCGCCGCTCAGTCGATCGGTGAACCTGGTACTCAGCTGACCATGCGTACGTTCCACCTTGGTGGCACGGCAACGGTTGTCGATAGCTCGTTCCTGGAAGCGTCGTACGAAGGTACGATCCAGATCAAGAACCGCAACATGCTGCGCAACTCCGACAACGTTCTCGTCGCGATGGGCCGTAACATGGCGGTCCAGATCCTCGACGAACGTGGTGTCGAGCGCTCTTCGCAGCGTGTCGCCTACGGCTCGAAGATCTTCGTCGATGACGGTGACAAGGTGAAGCGCGGCCAGCGTCTGGCCGAGTGGGACCCCTACACACGCCCGATGATGACGGAAGTCGAAGGAACGGTTCATTTCGAAGATATCGTCGATGGTATCTCCGTTCTGGAAGCGACCGACGAAGCAACCGGCATCACCAAGCGTCAGGTTATCGATTGGCGTTCGACGCCACGCGGTATCGACCTGAAGCCGGCAATCGTCATCAAGGACAAGAACGGCGCAGTGATGAAGCTGTCGCGTGGTGGCGACGCCCGCTTCATGCTTTCGGTCGACGCCATTCTGTCGGTCGAGCCGGGCACCAAGGTCTCCCAGGGTGACGTGCTTGCACGTTCGCCGCTGGAAAGCGCCAAGACGAAGGACATCACCGGTGGTCTGCCGCGCGTTGCCGAACTCTTCGAAGCGCGCCGTCCGAAGGATCACGCGATCATCGCCGAAATCGATGGTACGATCCGCTTCGGCCGCGACTACAAGAACAAGCGCCGCGTGCTGATCGAGCCTGCGGAAGACGGTGTTGAGCCGGTCGAATACCTGATCCCGAAGGGCAAGCCCTTCCATCTTCAGGATGGCGACTATATCGAAAAGGGTGACTACATCCTCGACGGTAACCCGGCACCGCACGACATCCTGGCGATCAAGGGCGTGGAGGCACTCGCTTCCTACCTGGTCAACGAAATCCAGGAAGTCTACCGTCTGCAGGGCGTCGTGATCAACGACAAGCACATCGAGGTGATCGTTCGCCAGATGCTGCAGAAGGTGGAAGTCACCGACGCTGGTGACAGTACCTATATCGTTGGCGACAGCGTCGACCGCATTGAACTGGAAGATGTCAACGATCAGCTGATCGAACAGGGCAAGAAGCCGGCTTACGGCGATCCGGTCCTGCTCGGCATCACCAAGGCATCGCTGCAGACGCCTTCGTTCATCTCGGCCGCTTCCTTCCAGGAAACGACCAAGGTGCTGACGGAAGCTGCGATCGCCGGTAAGACCGACGGCCTGCAGGGTCTGAAGGAAAACGTCATCGTCGGCCGCCTTATCCCGGCCGGTACCGGTGGTACGATGACCCAGATCCGCCGTATTGCGACCGCACGCGACGAGATGATCCTCGAAGAGCGCCGCAAGGGCACAGGTGCCGATACGGCAACTCCGATGCTTGCCGACATGGCAGCCAAGGAAGAAGCCACAGCCGAATAAGGCTTGAAAGGCGAGGGCGGTTATCCGCCCTTTCCAATCCATTGAAAAAGCCGCCCGGAGTGATCCGGGCGGCCTTTTGCATTCGTTTCACGCGAGTTCGCCGCCATCACACGAGGCAGCGGTGCTTGATGGGCTTTATCCGAACTTGATGATCGCCACTTCGCCGGTCAGCGCGCCCTGATAGGCGGATGCGTGCGGCTCATCGTTGGGCACATCGGTCAGCGTGCCGATCTGATCGAGGTCGGCCTCAAGAAAACCTTCCTCGGCCAGTGCGTTCAACGCTTCCCGCACGGCGGTATCGTCGTCAGGTGCCCGCAGCATCACGTGAATGTCCACGCCTTCTTCGTCGCCATCCTGCTCATAGGCCTTGCCGATGATGATGAAGATCATCGGTCCGTCGAGATTGTTGTCATTGTCCGGCTTGGCAGTCATGGCTATTTCCTCTTTCGAAAGATATGTGAAACGACTTTACAGCGTATTGCTGCCGTGCGCAGAGGAAAAAACACTGTTCCCACGACGAATCGTCACGGGCAGGGGCGGCGATTCCCACGGCCCTGAACTCGGGTTAACGGGTATTTCGGAAATTTCACGAGTCTGATTCAAGTGTGTCGGTGATTTGGAGGCCGACATGATTGAAGATCATCGCCCGCGGCTGCGGGT
>NZ_JAFCTR010000032.1:0-17658 GCF_049896125.1 Pararhizobium sp. DWP1-1-3 | reverse complement strand
TGGTTCGAGCACTACAACACGCTTCACCCGCACAAGGCTTTGGGATATCGATCCCCGCGTGAGTTCTTAAACCGTCAAACAGAAATCTGATCCTGTCCGGTTTTTATGGGGCAACTCCAAAATGACAAATTATCCGGCCAATGATGCCGTCGTTTTTGAGGTGGAAACGGTGAGAACTGCTCTCCCGACATGGTTAGTAGCACCGTCGAATTGGTGGAACTGGCGAAAATGCCGAGCGTGATGCAAGAGTGGTCAATCCTGAAACCTTAGAGCGGTCCCGTAAGCTGATTGTAGAGGTTGCCGACTGGCAGCATAGGTTGGGTAAATGGAAAAAACAGCAACTCGGACCTCGCTTTAGGGCCGAACTCCGCATCCTCTAGGCGACATTGGATGCATCTATGGATGAGGCGAACGCAGCCGCAATCAAGCTGAAGTCGTTCGACTGATGAGTTCGCGAGGCGCAAAATTGCGTCTACAAACCATCGGGGCCGGCCAACACACTTTCCGGCGGCGCGCAGCGGCAATCAAGATCTGATGCGTTTGTTTTAAGTTCGTTGAAGTGCAGCGCCACATGCTAAAAAAGTGATCGAGTATCGATCAACGCTCGAAAATCTAACGACAATTAGGGACAGCATGTACATTGTGTGCCAACCCCGCCCCAGCGCGGATCCGCGCTTTGGCGCGAACTTACAAAGAAGATCTGTACGTCGTTGAGGGGGTGGATTTCTCACAGCACCTTACACAGGAATTCTTCGCCGAGGGTATGATGAAGCGTGGCTCATACCGACACGATAATCCGTGACGCTTTGGTCCCTTGCAATGACTGGTCGCTTATTACCTCTCCAGGAGCTCTGCCAATCGCTTTGCATTTTTTATGGAGTGGCCGTCACGGTCGTTGTTGAAATATACCCAGGTTGTCTGGGCACCGCTCTCGCGGATCCGATTGGCCCAGATCAGCAGCTCGTCGTCGCTATAGTCATGGCGATACCACTGCTTTGTTCCGTGAAAACGTACGTAGATATCACCAGCGGTCCGGACCAGTTCGTCAGGCAATCGTGGGCCACTGCAGGAACAGAAGATTGCTCCGGCAGCTTTGAACGCATTGAAAACCTCCTCATTCCACCAGCTCTTGTGTCGAAACTCGACCACGTTCCGACGTAAGGGGTCAAGTTGCGACAGAATGCGATGCAAAGTCTCGGCGCTATACCGAATGCTAGGCGGCAGTTGGAAAAGGAAGCATCCCATTTGTTGACCGAGCAGATCGGCGATATAGCCGAAGTCCTCCACCAAAGTTTCAGTTTCCTCGAAGCGCTTTACATGGGTAATGAGTTCACAAACCTTGACGGTATAGACAAAGTCTGGCGCCGCTTGCCGCACCCAAGTCTTGACGGCAGCGATGGTCGGCCAAGAGTAAAATGGCGCATTGAGTTCTACGGTCTTGAAGTTAGATTGATAAATGTCGAACATTTGGTTTGAGGGCGTTTCGGCGGGATAGAAATGCCCCTTCCAGTGCCAGTAGTACCAGCCCGAACAGCCTATATGTGTCCGGCCCGACAACGCCGCTTGGCCGTCTGAAACCACTTCGCCGTGACGAGCGGCAAGCCTGACAAGACTCATCTTGTTGGCACGGCCGATGTTGGCATCACGTTGCTTTTGCCGACGCTCGGCACGTCGTGCACGTCGTTTATCTACGGCTTCGGGAGAGGCGTCTACCATGCTGCCGTTCCAGTTTTATCTGTTCCAAAGACTATGTATGACTGTCCGGTCATTATCGACTTTGAGGTGGCCACGCATAGCTGCGAACGCGTCATGTCCTTTCGACGCAAAGGTCGCAGCCGCTCGGTTGCGCAAGGCTTCCAGCCTTGTCAACGGCCCTAGCACCCTCGACCGTTCCAATTTTGCGGTAAAAAGCGGAAAGCCTGGCGACTTCGATGTGGCCGTAATCGAACGTATAAGTCCTTCAGGGACAGGGTGCCGGTGTTTGGTCATCGTGGATTGTCTTTACAGAAGCTTATCCTCCTCGGCAGGCCCTTTCATCACCTGTCTCCCTTCGTTTTCCCAGCGTCGGTCATTTTGGAGCGATTGGGATCTTTCAAGTTCTCTCCTGCCGCGTCGCGATCCGTCTCAGGATCATCGACGGACGGAAGATACCCGGGCGGGCGGGTTTCTTCAGGTCCTTCCCAGCGAGGCGATTGGTCAGTAGTTCCGGCTGGGCCCGCTTTCGGTGTTTCCTGTTTCATCGCTTTTCCTCCAAGCTCTGTTTCCACGCCTATATATTGACTCAACTGTGGAAAGGTTCAGATGTTCCGTCCAATGGCGTTGATAGGTGAGGATCGTCCAAAGGATGGAACCGCTGATAGCTGTGGTTGCAACATCCAACGAGCACTGAATCAGTCCGTAGACGTTTGCAAAGCAAGCTAGCGGCTGATGGCCGTGGCCTGAGACCACACAACCATCCAGCGGCCGTTGTGATTTTCATATGTGTCACTGTGCCGGTACTCACCGGGCAGCACGAAGTGCCCGTTGAAGATTACTTTGAGGTGAGCGCGGTAGCGTACAACAGCGGCCGAGCCATAAAGAACTTGATGACCGCTTCACGTCGGGACAACGTTCGGAGGGGGCCGATGCGGACGCCAACGAGACCGGGCTAGGTAAGGGAGGCTGACTTCTCGGCGCTAAATCCCAGGCCTTAAACCAAGACGAACCAGCGAATGTGCGGATTGGAACAGTCAAAGTAGTCGACGCCTGTTCCAATCAAGACAAATACAATCGAAGGTTTGCCTCTGGCAAAAGTCAAAACTGTTTGCGAAAGCCGAACATCACGGCATGGCTGGAGAAATCCGTGCTCCGGTTCGTGCCATCCCGCGCCTGCACGCTGAAGTCGTCGGCCGCCGTGTACCGATAGCCGATGTCCAGCGTGGTATCGTTGAATAATGAGACGTCGGAAAATAGACCGAGGCCTTGCAGGTCGATGCCGACTCCTGCATCGAGATGGTAGGCAAATTGCGTATCATCGTCATCGATCACAACGCCCGTTCCGGATACGCCCTGACGGCCAAGTTCAAGATTCATAAAACCGACGCCGCCCCCGACATAAGGGGTGACAGCACTGAAGAAGCCGCCCTGCTCAGGACTGCCCAACGGAATGTCGAGGTACCCGTTAACGTATCCCTGGATTGTTGTCGCGTCACCGAAGGAATCCGTCGAGCCGACGTCCGCACCGTTAACGCGGTGGTGATCTACGGAGGAGTTGCCGTAACCGACTTCGAGTTCAAGCCGCGGCGAGACATAGCCCACGTCGCCGAAGCTGTAGCCTGCGCGTAGTGCGCTGTAATATCCTACATCGTAATCCGTACTAACGCGCGCCCCCGCAGTAGCAAACCGCGTGTTGTCGATGAACGTTAGACTGTTGATGGTGCCGAGATAGAAGCCCCCGCTGGTTTCAACAACGACAGGCTGGACGGGTGCGGACAGATCCTGAGCGAGGTCTGCAGAAGCAGCGGCGCTGGCGGCTGCAAGAACCGACACGCAGGCGAGTAACAATCTGGGAACTTTCGTCATTTCAAAATCCTTTGATAGGCCGTTTCGCTGAAGGAATCTGCGGCCGTTTTTAGTGGAGGGCTGAAGGCGAAGTCTGCTGCGTAATCATGGCAAGCCCGCAATTGTTCCACCACCCCCGTTGGGAAATGGCTGGCTGTTGCTATTTTGCTTCATCGCAGCCGTGGCATTGCTATCCGGTTTTCGCCCCAGGAACAGGTAACGTCCGATCGTCCCGGCGGCATGCAGGTCTGCGTCCAGACGCTGGGTCGTAGGCCGCCTTGAAGAGCGATCCGCGCAGTTGTTCCTTTTCTACCATCCGGTTCTCCAGTCCGTGCTGCTGGTGTTAAATCTCGGGACGAGAGGCAACGCTCCTTCATTCAGGTGGAAAGCCAAAAATTAGGAGAGTTTTACCGATTGCGTAGAGCGCACTATCGAAGGCTAAAAAATCAAACGGAACGCTCCAGTCGGGGAACGGCATATCTGTTCCGGCAGGAGGATGGAGGGCTTGTGTTTGAGAGCCACTCAGAACTTGGCAGTAGCCCTGACTAGTATAGACTTGGCGCGCGTGCTTTCAACGCGAAGTGGCGTAAGGGGAGAGTGCAAACTGCGACAGAGCGAGCGAAAGTTTTTAAAGGCACACCTATGAGTTGAGCAGGACTTTTCCGATCCGCAACGCGAGCCGTAGTTTACTGCTGTAACGCCCGAAACTCGGCTACTGATTTGCGCTCGACAATTTCGCATTCGAACTTCATTTTGGTTCTCGCGTTTCAACCGAAGCGTTGCCACTAATTCAGCGAGCTTTTCAACCGCATAATGCGCCATGTCGGCGTGCGGAAGTTCCATTGTCGTCAATGGTGGGAGCATGTCCGCTGTGTATGATTCATTGTCGAAACCAATCACCGAAATATCGTTGGTGATCGAAAGCCTTGCTTCAGCGGCAGCGGCAAGACCCCCATAGCAGTTCGATCGCAAAAACAGCAAAATGGCCGTTGGTGGCTAAGTCAACGTTTGAAGCTGCTTAAAAGCATTGTAGCCTCCCGTTATGGTCCACCCTCCTCTGAGAACCGATGCGCTGTCGAAAGGTATGTCGCGCATCATAAGAGCTCGGCGATAACCTTTGACCTGAGACCCATCTTCCCTCCAGTTTTCGGGAGAGTCTTGGGGTTTCAATCTGGCTTTATGCGGCCAGTTTTTCCAGAGCTATTTTCGATGCGAATTCACTGGGCGTGATGTTACCCAGCGAAGAGTGTGGTCTGTTTCGGTTGAAGTCTTCCTTCCATGCGGTGATTTCCGTCCTCGCCTGTGTCACAGACGAGAACAGTGTTTCGTTGAGGCATTCGTCGCGGAAGCTGCCATTGAAGCTTTCTACGAAGCCGTTCTGCATCGGCTTGCCCGGCGCGATGTAATGCCATTCGATCTGGCTGGCTTGGCACCATTCGAGAACGGCCATGCTCGTCATCTCCGTTCCATTATCCGGAAACAATCGTTCGTGGCTTTCCTCGGCGCACGATGACGGCATCGAGTTCCCGCGCAAGCCGCCGACCTGAGAGCGACGTGTCGGCGGCCAGCGCCAGGCATTCGCGGGTGAAGTCGTCGACAACGGCCAAGACCCGAAAGCGACGACCATCCGTGAAGGCGTCGCTGACGAAGTCGAGGCTCCAGCGCTCGTTGGGACGCGAGGGTAGTGCCAAAGGTCGTCTCGTTCCCAAAGCCCGTTTGCGCCCGCCACGTTTGCGGACGGTCAGCTTCTCTTCGCGATAAAGACGCCGGAGCTTCTTCAGGTTCATGACGATCCCCTGCCGATCCAGCATGACGTGAATGCGCCGATATCCAAAACGACGGCGCTCGGATGCCACCAGCTTCATAGCCTCACGGATATCAGCGTCATCGGGCCGAACGCTGCGATATCGCACGCTTGACCGATCAACGGACAAAACCTCGCACGCCCGACGCTGGCTCACACCATGCTGTTCGCAGACATGAGCCACAGCGTCCCGCTTCACATCGGGCGTCACCATTTTTTTGAAGCGACATCCTTCAAAATGGCATTGTCCAGCATGGTCTCGGCCAGCAACTTCTTCAGCTTGGCGTTCTCATCTTCCAGAGCCTTCAGCTTGCGGGCATCGGAAACCTCCGTGCCGCCAAACTTCGATTTGTATTTGTAAAAAGTCGCTTCGGATATTCCGTGCTTGCGGCAGACGTCGGCCGTCCTCAGGCCGTTCTCCTGCTCTTTCAATATCCCGATGATTTGCTCGTCCGTGAACCGTGAATGCTTCATGCTGTCCGTCTCCTCAGTGTGACGGACTCTACCAAAATTTGGAGGAAGATTAGGGTCTCAGGCAATCCGCATGAACCGCATTCATGAATTGCGCGTGTTATCGCCATTGTTTGCAGTCGGTCATCAGGAGCGGGGAAGTTTTCCGCCCGCAGCAAGAAGTTGCTCGACGGTATCGACGTCGAGCAACGCTGCCTCACCGATTTCAACGTCCATAACCTGCGCTGCACCGCTTCGGACAAGGGAGCATGCACCAACGTCGCCTTTGAGTTGCTGAAGATCGCTGTGCAGAATTCGCGGGAAGATGACCGGGTTGCCTGGCAACCCATGGCTAACAGCGCGCACGATGGAACTTGCGCGAGTTTCGCGGAAAGCGGCGACAAGTGCGTTCAGATGCTCGGTTGAAAGATCAGGCATATCGGCAAGCGTGATCATTATGCCCTCTGGTTCAGTTTGAGCCGCAGCGGACACCCCAATTCCCAGCGAGCTAGCAATGCCGGTTTGATACTTCTCGTTGCGGATAATCCGGCACGGCAGGTCGTGGATCACCGAGGCTATCTCGCCGTGTCGGTGCCCGGTGACGACGAACACGCCGGTACAATCGCATCCCAATGCGTTAATGATAGATCGCCGAACGAGCGGAACACCATTGAAGGTAGCCAGCAGCTTGTGAGCGCCGCCGTCGCCCATTCTACTCGACGCGCCCGCCGCCAGAACGACAATGGCGACGGCGGAACCGCGTTCCACGATCATCCGTACGCCGCGAGACGCGCTGCCGCGACATCGGCGAGCACGGACAGGGCAAGCGAACTGGCGTCTCTTGTCGGACCGAAAAATCCAATCGGCGCCTTAATGCGGTTGATCTCGGTTTTAGACCAGCCCGCGAGGCATAGACGCTCCTCTCGCCGCTTGTGAGTACGGGTGCTACCGAGTGCGCCGACGTAGAAGGCGCGCGACCTAAGAGCGGCACCAAGAACTCTCTCCTCGGCGTCGAGATCATGGTGCAGCAACACAACAGCGGTCATCTCGTCGATCGCCGCCAGTAAATTTTGCTCATTCCCATTCGTCTCGATTACATCAAAGCCGCAAGCCTTCGCAATGGCTGACACCGCATGTGCTTCAGCGTTCCCGCCTGAAACGGCGATCCTCGTACGAGGTCGGTACAAGATTTTGAAATCCTTGTCATACCATCCCGACTGCGACGGAGGACATATCCGGTCGAGTAGGTGCTCATCAGGTGAGTAGCAGAGCGCTCCTGTCTCTCGCGCTTGTAAGCTTTTAAGGATGCCATCAACGAGCCTGCCGTCCCTTAGGACGTGGATGGCGATCGTGATGCCGCCGCCACATGGCAAGGCGATGTCAAAGAATGGAGAACCCTTCCCAAACTTCACGATACGATCTCGTCCTTCTTCAAGGGCCATAAGCGCCTCGCAGGCAACTGCCGCCTCGACGCATCCACCAGAAACGTAGCCACAGAACCTGCCGTCCGAGGCGACTGCAAGCTGAGAGCCGAGCGCGCGGGCGGCCCCTCCTCGAATATCGACAAGTGTTGCAAGGGCAATTTTACCGCCCCCCTGCAATGCGGCCAATGCGAAGGCCAATATCTCTTCCGGTTCGTCGGACGTGGTTGCCCGAACCGGGGTCGGAAGAGAAGTTAAAACTTGGTCCATGTCATCCTCCTCAAGCTACGTCCGGCAGCTCGCCGATCAGCTTGTCGAGGGTGATCGGATAGTGCCGGACCCTGATGCCGGTGGCGTTATAGATCGCGTTGGCGATTGCTGCCGACACGCCGCAAAGACCGAGTTCTCCCACGCCCTTCGCTTTCATCGGCGAAGACAACGGATCTGTCTCGTTCAGGAAGATCACCTCCTGGTGCGGGATGTCGGCATGGACCGGCACCTCGTAGCCCGCGAGGTCATGGTTGACGAAGAAGCCGCGCCGAGTGTCGACGGCGAGCTCTTCGGAGAGCGCACCACCCGCTCCCATGGTCATCGCGCCGATAACCTGGCTTCGGGCCGTGATCGGGTTGAGGATGCGGCCCGCGGCGCAGACTGCCAGCATGCGCCTTATCCGCGTTTCCCCCGTCGCGACATCAACGCCCACTTCTACGAAATGCGCCCCGAAGGTCGACTGCTGGTGCGTCTTTGTCAGATCGCCCCACTCCATCGTGTCTTCGCCAACCAGTACTTCATCGCCCGCGGCCTCCGCCAGCGGGACGAAGCGGTTGCCCGACCGAACTGTCCCGTTTTCGAATACTGAATTCTCCGAGTTGAAGCCGAGCTTGCTGGCGACGATTTCGCGGAGCTTGACGCAGGCCGCGTAAACACCTGACGTTGCAGAGTTCGCGCCAAACTGTCCGCCGGAGCCGGCCGATACCGGAAAGCGGGAATCCCCAAGCTGGACCGCCACCTTGTCGATGCCAACGCCAAGCATCTCGGCGGCCGTCTGGGCGATAATCGTGTAGCTGCCGGTCCCGATGTCGGTCATGTCGGTCTCGACGGTTACGACGCCGTCCCGGTCGAGCTTGACGCGCGCGCCCGATGGCATCACCAAATTGTTGCGGAACGCGGCTCCGATACCCATACCGACGAGCCACTGCCCTTCTCGACGGGCGCCTGGCTTGGCGCGCTTGTCCCAGCCGAACGCCTTGCGCCCTCGCTCCATGCAGCCGATGAGATCCCGATGCGAGAACGGCCGCTCGGGCTTCTCCGGATCGACCTGGGTATCGTTAACGATCCGGAACTGGACAGGATCCATACCGAGCTTTTCGGCCATCTCGTCAATGGCGATCTCAAGGGCCATCAAACCCGGCGCCTCGCCGGGTGCGCGCATGGCGTTGCCTTCTGGAAGGTCGAGCGTGGCCAGACGCATTGCCGTCATCCGGTTTGCTCCGGCGTAAAGAAGCCGCGTCTGGTTGACTGCCGTTTCCGGCCCGCCGCCCGGAAGGTCGCCAGACCAGCTCTCATGGGCGATTGCCGTAATCTTGCCGTCGCGCTCGGCGCCGATGCGAATGCGCTGGATGGTAGCCGGGCGGTGCGTCGTGTTGTTCGGTACAAAAGGCCGCGGGAGCGCCACCTTCACTGGATGGCCGACGTCCTTTGCCGCGAATGCGGCTAGAACGGCATCGGCGCGCAGGAACAGCTTACCGCCAAACCCGCCGCCGATAAACGGCGACATCAGATGGATCTTCTCCTTGTCGATCCCGAGCGTTGTGGCAAGGTCGGTCCGCCCCCAGTCGATCATCTGGCTCGACGTCCAGACGGTCAGCTCATCACCGATCCACGCGGCGATCGAAGCGTGCGGCTCCATCATCGAGTGCGACTGGTCCGGGGTCGTGTAGGTCTCGCTCAACGTGACGGCAGCCGTCTTAAAAGCGGCGTCGAAGTCGCCGACCGCCGTGTCCGGTTCATGGGATTCCTCGGGCTTCTCGGCCGATGCCATGGCAGCGCGCAGGTCGTAGACGCCAGGTTGTTCTTCATAGTCTACCTTCACCAATGCCGCTGCGGCACGTGCCCGTTCGAACGTATCTGCGACAACGACAGCGACGGCTTGATGATAGTGCTGGATCTCTGCGCCGCCAAACAGCTTGGCGGTGTTGTACTTGCCCTTTTTTAGGTCTCCGACGTCGAGCGTCGTGACGACCTTAAGCACCCCTGGCGACTTGTTCGCGGCGCTTGTGTCGATCGACTTAATCTTGCCCTTGGCGATCGAAGCGCCAACGGGATATCCGTAGGCATAGGGCACGTTCTTGTCGTACCACTCGTAGGCGTACATCGCTCTGCCGGTGGTCTTGAGCTCGCCGTCTATTCTATGGATGGGTTTGCCAACCACTTTGAGCTGGTCGATTGGATTGGTGGTAGCTGGTTTGTCGAACTGCATGACTATCCCCTTGCCTCCACGATCACGGCGCCTAGCGTGCGCTCGACAAGATCGATCTTGAAGTGGTTCTGCTCGGTTGGACGGGCGCTCGCCATTAAGACAGAGGCAACGGCCTTGGCACCGTTTTTGAGTTGCACGTCGGCCTCTTCGATGCGCCAAGGCTTATGGGCGACGCCGCCGACCGCGACGCGGCCAGAGCCATCAGGCTGAATGATTGCGCCGACCGAGACGAGGGCGAACGCGTAGGATGCCCGGTCCCTCACCTTCCGGTAGATGTGCTTGCCACCGGTCGGTAGCGGCAGGACGACCGCAGTGATAATTTCGCCAGGTTCGAGTGTTGTCTCGATATGCGGCGTGTCTCCAGGAAGACGATGGAAGTCCGCCATCGGAATGGACCGTTTCGCCCCGTCGGCTTTGACGGTTTCGACAACGGCGTCAAGCGCCCGCATGGCGATTGCCATGTCGCTCGGATGCGTCGCGATGCAGGCGTCGCTCGTTCCTATGACCGCGTGTTGGCGCGTAAAACCTCCAATCGCAGAGCAACCACTACCTGGCTGGCGCTTGTTGCATGGTTGGTTCGGATCGTAGAAGTACGGACAGCGTGTTCGCTGTAGCAGGTTGCCCGCGGTTGTTGCCTTGTTGCGAAGCTGCCCGGAGGCACCTGCCAGCAGCGCGCGCGATAGGAGACCGTAGTCTCGTCGCACCCTCTCGTCTGCGGCCAAGGCCGTGTTCCTGACGAGAGCACCGATCCTCAGGCCACCTTCCGGCGTCGGCTCGATCTTGTCGAGGCCAAGTCCATTCACGTCGATCAGATGGCTCGGGCGCTCGATCTCGAGTTTCATGAGATCCAAGAGATTTGTACCGCCGGCAATGAACTTGGTTTGCGGGTTCGAAGCTGCTGCCTTGGCGGCACTTTCGACCGATGACGCGCGCTCGTAGGTAAAGGCCTTCATGTTTCAATCCCCCCGACTTCCGAGATGGCGTCCAGGATGTTGGAGTAGGCTCCGCACCGACAGATGTTTCCGCTCATGCGCTCGCGGACCTCGGCGGCCGTAAGCCTTACCGCTTCGGTCAGGTTGCCAGTAACGTGACTCGGGATGTTCGCCTTGATCTCTTCCAGCACCGCGATGGAGGAACAGATTTGGCCTGGGGTGCAGTAGCCGCACTGGAAGCCGTCGTGCTTGATGAACGCCGCCTGCATCGGATGGAGGTTGCCTGGAAGGCCCAGTCCCTCGATCGTCGTGATCTCGTCGCCGTCATGCATGACGGCAAGCGTTAGGCAGGAATTAATCCTCTGACCGTCGACGATGACCGTGCATGCGCCGCATTGTCCATGGTCGCAGCCCTTCTTTGTTCCCGTGAGATGCAAATGTTCCCGCAAAGTATCGAGAAGCGTGGTCCTGTTATCGAGGGCAAGTTGGTGTCTCTCGCCGTTAACAGTGAGAGCCACAGGCGTTGTGTGTTTCATATCGTTTCCCGTTGGCTGCGCAGCAGTGTTGTGCGCCGCGACTCCCGTAAGAGCCACCGCCGCTGCTGACGAGATAAGAAGGTCTCGACGTGAAAGTTCCAAATTTTGATTGAGCATGTCCGCTCCGATCGTTCTCAGCTGGAGTAGGGGTTTGGCCCTAAAGCTAAACGCTCAAAATGTAGAGTAGGGCGCTCGGCGGTGAAGATTAGATGCTGCGTCGCTTATGCCCAGTCCATAAGTGAGGAAGATGGCCAGATGTTCCAACCGACCGTTATTTTCCTTGATCTATGAATAACGGCGGCAGCATTGGGCGGGTTTCGTCTGCAGGCGCAAACGCCGGCGCCGAGCAGCTTGGCTGGCATTGACTTCGTTAAGATCGCCGCCGGCGGTTTTCTCATAGGCTCGCCCGCCACGGACCCGGATGGCCGCGCGTTCAAACAACCGCAGCATCGCGTTACGGTAAAAAAGCCTTTTGAGATCGGCCTCTAGCTTCGGTCGGTATGCGATCTTCAGTGCATCGAACATAGTCGTCACCGATATCCTGACCGTAGAAACGACCTCCACCTATGTCACTTTGAGCGGGTTCGACTTCCTGTCCATCGACGTTACCGACCGCATAGCGGACGTCGACGACCTGCCGCTGTAGACGTTATGACGGAAGCCGAAGGCCGAAGCCGACGCATGGGATCCAACCTCAATAAATAGAGTGGTTTAAGCGCCGCGTTTGGAGGCTTCACAGCGTTAGCCACCCGTCTCGCTGTGGGGAGAAGCGACTGGCTTCGAGTCTGGTGGCCCTTTGAAACGCAGGAAAATCGAGAGCACCACCACCGTGGTGGAGAGGAATTTTGCTTTGCCAGTTCTCTAATGACTCTAACCAGAACTGGGCGCTGGAGAAGTGATCAATCATTGATGTCGCCTGTCCATGCATGTGCGTTTCGACATTTCCCGCCTCCGCGCTACACCTGAGATGTAAGAAAAATGTCGGCACGAAGAGCGAAAGCCAGCGCGATGCCGAGCGAATAAGAATACGCCGTGCGCGCCCAGCCCCTAACGCGGACGAGCCATGGCGCATCAAGTACCTCAACCTTTGCTGCGGGATCGTCATCGACCTCAGAGGGCCGGTCCAGATCCTTGGACGCCGCAGATCCTCGCTGGAACAGGATCGCAGTCAGCATCACATATGCGGACATCTATAGGAACTCGGCTTCCCATTTCTCGAACATGGACGATAGAAAATGGCTGGACGCGGCATAACCGGCAAGACCGACCCTTGCCGTTCAGTGCTCCGCCAGTTCATGTTTGTGCACCGACCAGCCCGTCAGCAACATCCGACTTATTGTCGAGATGGTAAGGATGGCCAGGACGATGGTCAGACCTTGCGAATAATGGACACCTCTAGCTTTTAATCAGTAGATCCAGGGTTCGAATCCCTGCGCTCTCACTACCCAAACACCTGAAATAATTATATTATTCTTGAGCTGATCTTATTTTGGTTTTTCTCGAATCGCCACCTGGTCGCCACGACTCGTGAAATGCTAACGCTCTCCCTTTCCGTCCAAATAATCAACCGAAGCAAAATTGCGTTGGTTAAAAGCAGGGCTGCAAATTACCAAGTCCGTCCTTAACGCGATTTGCCAAACGTATCTTCCGCCGAGCTGCAAGCATGGCCTTCCTGCTCTCGGGCTCCGTCCTATTCATCCTTGCCGTGAGTCTTTCTATAGCCATCCTCGCAGCCTCCTGCATCGATGATGCCTGCCAAGCGGATCGGCAAGTCGGGGTTGATATCATTTGTCATAAGTTCAAATTAGCCGAAACAAAGTCCTCGGTCTAACATTACATCACTTTTGAAGCGTCCCCACACCGCTCGATACGCTGCAGAGTCCCAACTTGCATCGATCTAACGGCCAGCCAGTCCTCCCAGGTTGGCTGGCTTTTTAATTTGAAGTTTATCTTGCTGTTTTACTGGCCGGCAGCGACGACCCCTTCAGCGCGCCGATAGCTTCCGTGGCCAATCTCCGGCGACGAAAGCGGACCAGCGGTCTCCGCCGGCCACTGGCCCTTTGTTTGTGCCGCCGACGAGAATTCGATATGACCCTTGGTCTGGTTATAGGCGTAGCAATCGGCGCCGCTATAGGAACGGCCCTACTCGGCAATGCCGCTACTGGGATTGCCATGGGTATCGGCGTGTGTGCGGTTTGCTGGTACTTCTTCACTAGGCCTTGACTTGCGAGCCTTGTGGGAACTGCTGCCCGTGTCGGGTGCTTCCGCTGATGCGGACTATCGCTGAATGCGTTATCCCGCCTTGCGACCCCCCACGCCCGAACTGCGGTGGGGTCTGCCGGCGGGTCGACCTTGGAAATATTTAAAACATCACGCGCAGGGCCAAACCAGCGTGTGTCGACCCGTCGTTTGGGCCGTCGCAAAGATTCGCGTTGGAGGAATGATCTACGGTGGCTAAAACGTGACGTTTCTGTCACCTTCACGCCTAGAGCTGCATGCTCTCTAAATAGAGGCCGACAACTAAGTTGAGGGCCGGCTCCACGATCCAAATTTCCGTTGTGAACTGTGCCGCCTGCCCCAAACTCTGCAAATAAATTATCTAAAAAGGCCCCGCTACGGCCATGCAGAAACCGGACAGGGGAAACTATGGTGAGCCCGCCCTACCCTCGACGAAAATCTCTGCGGGCCGAAGTTGTCGCCCGCAAAGAAATCAGTTTTACACGCCGCCGGAAAAGTGCCGTACGAGGCTCTGCACGGCAGCTCAAAGGAGAGAGGCGCCCATGCCGCTAACGAGGCGATACGGAACCATAACGCAAGATCCTCTGAGCGTGTCGTTCGCCGTGACGCAGAACGCGGCGAGAAGATCGACGAGACCGTTATGGACTAATTGACCCTGGCCATTAGTGGCTTGCATCGACATCGAGCGGGTGGGAGTCGATTGATTATCAATTATCACCGGCCGGTTGGTTCCACCCAATTCCAGCGTAATGTAAGAAAATTGCCCGAGAGGAACATGATTGTGGTCCGCCAAGGTTACCGATGGTCCATAACGACGCCATAGCAATCTGTTAGAAATCGATCGCAAGCCCGTTTTCGCAAAAATCGAACTTGGCGGGTTCCGATTCGCTGCCGTCTGCATAAGTGGCCTTGACCCACTGGGAGCAGCCTTCGCTATTCGTGCTCTGATCCCAGACGAGGTCTGACGTCGAACCTGGCTTGATCCCGCTCCCAATGTCGAAATAACCCCAGTCGCTTTTGTTTTCAGAAACCAGCACTTCGGTGATTGCCGTCTTGGTGGTGTTGGTAGCCGTAAAAGAAAACTCTGCGGCGTGGGAGGTGCCGGTCGCCAGTCCATTCCCCGCGATGCCGAACGCGATTGCAATAAAACCTAAGCCAACGCTATTAAATTTCATGGTTTGTCCTCAGATGAATTCGAGTTTCTTTGCGGCCGTTTGGCCTCGTCCAGAGGAAGATTCGACGGATAGGCTTAATACCGCAAGCGCCAAATTTGGATGTATTCTGGACATTCAGCGAACTTAATATGAACATTGGATCCAATATTGGTCAATTTATCTGACGGGTGGTGCAGCCTTGCAGACACCTCATCGTCGGGGCTGCGCGTGCTATTAAATAACGTCCATAGGCTGTGAGAAGTCACCACAATTGGAGATGGCGGAATCCCGATGCAGTTGGAAAAGGCAACCAAGGCACACAGCGAGGAACTAATCTTCGCCCAATACGGCATCGACGTTGAAACGCTTCAGGTAAAGAGTGTCTGGCAGCGCGCCGAGATGGAATGCTCTGGATGGGGAGCTACGGCCATCTCGTAATGCCGGGTCGTCGAATGGAGACAGAGTTGCTGCTTGTGTTTGGTCTCAGTGACGTCCGAACGATTCCGGCCCGGTTAGTCCCTGTTGACGGCGACAATGTAAGGTCAGAACTCGAGGAACTTGCTGGCCAAAGACGCCTTGAACGCGAGGGTAACCGGTGAGAGGTCATTAGGTTGCCTCCCACCCTCGCCCCTCACCAAAAAGCTTCCATCGCCGCTTCCCGTTCATCCGAGTCATAAACGCTCCCGAGCCCCCCCGGCATCAGCAACGGATCGATGCCCAGTTACGGTTTTGGTAGCAGCCATACGATGAGCAGCAAAACAGCGAGCACCACTACAGCACCGGCAGCGTAAAACATGGCGCTGTTGGGATCTGTCAATGAATTCACGTTCTCATTCCTTTCGCGGCCCAGCGCATGCTAAATATTGTCAAACTGAGAGACCAAACATTGCTTGCCTTCAGATCCTTTTTTCCGTGGAACAAGAACCAGTCCACAAGGTTTTCATTAGCCGGCCGCTAATACCCTTCAGCGCCGGTGGCGAAGCAGCCGCCCGTGCGGCGTAATTGCCGAGCCAGTGGTTGCCCCCGACCGCTGGCTCACCTCGCAAGATGTCCGTAATCCCGGGCGAGACTAGTCCCCATCTCCGCGGATGAACAACACGCCCACCAGTCCGAACACCACTATGCATTGCAATATGAACATAGGCCATTGGTCGGACATCGGCTGATTTTAACATATGAAATAAAAAATGCCGCCACCCCGAAGGATGACGGCCCAACGCAATGCTTCCGATTATCGAATGAAGAGCCGGAAAACATCCTGCGAATAGTAATAGCCATCGGTGTGGCGACGATAGCCACGGCGGTGTTCGCGATAGCCACGGTGCCCGTTCCAATACCCGCGCCGCTCTTGGCGTCGCTCAGCACGGTCATGGCGGCGATCGTGACGGCGGTCGAAGCGATCATCGCGTCGGTCATGACGCTTGTTCCAGCGCGGCTTGTCATCGTCACTGTGGCGATATTGGACGGTCTGCACGTCAGACGTCACTTCACTCTTTGGGGGAGCGAATGGAGCAGCTGATACTGGTGTGAAGGTTGTAAGGCCGACCACCATTGCTATTGCAGCGGCGCCGATGGTCTGGATTATCTTTTTCATGGTCTTCCTTTCAAGTTGATGACCTACCATGGGCCTTAGACTATGAACCCGATCTGAACCCTTCGTTCATGTAAGCTTATGAAATTTGCTGGAAAAAAGCCGTCATCCATATAAGGATGACGGCTTGCGATCGCTCCGTTTCCGGCGCTCTTCAGCGTGGTGACAATCGCCTCGGCGGCTGGTGAGACCTCCTTGTAAAAGCCCCGTCGCCATGAGGAGTGCGACGGGGACCGGGGCGGTCCGCCTAACGGGAGCATCGGGCTCCATGTTTCGGTACGCCCTTACCGAGGAAGGCGGAATTGCACAGGCTTACGAAATGGAAAGCTCTGACGCCATGACCGGCCTGGTGGAACATTGCCACCAATATTATACAGACGAATAACAACCCCAAAAATGTGCATTGAAAAACCCCTAAATTAGTAGTGTTATATATGCACTCTTGGGAGAGAGGCAGGCATTCCATATTGCACTTCTTATTGTGAGCTTTTTCAGTGGTCATGTTGCGCCGCCATCTGGTAACGGATGGCGGCTTTTTTATTGATGATAAAACCGCAGAATAATTCCCCTGAAGGTTGTCATGCCACATGGCGATGCTACCTACTCCGGTCGGTCGCCAAGGCGTAGGCGATACGGATGCCGGCTGCTTCGTTCACCCTGCGGCTGGCTTGCTCTCAGAGTCGACGGCAAGGTCTCGACCGTGCCCGCAGACTCCAACGCCTAACCTCGCCGTTTGTAAACCTCGAGCGGAACAAATCGATTGCTCTGAAGTTTCTTTGTCGATCAGCTTCAGGGTGGAAACGATGGGCGAACAGCTTCGAATTCAATACGACTGCATAAGCAAGACTGTGCTCGTACAACTCGGGGACAACAGCTACGTTTTGCCCGATCAATTCGACGATAAGGACAGCGCAGAGAACGCTGCCAGAAATTTCGCGCGAGATTCTTGGGCCTACGAAACGGTAGAAGAAACGCGCTCAAAAGACGCCTCTCCCAGCATGTGACCACGGATGTACTGGCACGTATTGTGGGACGGTTAGAAGGTCGGGCGAATGCTCGGCCTTTTTCTTTGACAGTCGATTGACTCCCGCGTCCGCTCAATGACCATTCATGGCTATGAAACTGTGTCCGCCGAAACGCTTCGATCTGCGCATGAATTCAAACGATTCTTGTACCGGCTATGACGTATTCGCGGGGCAGCCAGCGGCACTGAACGTTATCGCCCTGGACAGGCTCCATGCTGCACAGGCCGGAAAATGGGCGACCCAGCTCAACCTTGAATTTGCCAAGCGAGCCGGAGGGACGAACCATTGAGTTCCACCACAGATTTCATAGCCGAACTTATCCGTGCAGCAAACAGTCCCATAACGTTGGGCATTGATGAGCGCCGACGGTTGATCGATCGGGGTGTACGAATGGTGCGCGAGATGCGTGTCGAGTCCGGCGTTCGCCCGGGTCGCCGAGGACAAGATCCGCTTCGAGACATCGAGATAGCGGCGCTAATGGCGGAGGC
>NZ_JAFCTR010000031.1:0-21876 GCF_049896125.1 Pararhizobium sp. DWP1-1-3 | reverse complement strand
ACGAGGCCAGCGACGACAAACCAGACGCCGCCGGCGATGGAAAATGTGCTTGCATCGGGATTGTCCGAGGTTGCTGGATCAAGGACTGCCGCTCCGATCCCGACCCCGAGGAGGTTCAATAGGAACTGCACCGCAAGCGCAACGGCAACACCCGCGAAGATCGAGCCCCAGGAGATTTTGTTGAGAGCCGCGGTTGCGGTTGTGCTTCCATAGGCAGTGTCGTGATTGAGACTCGTTGAGGTGGGTATGGTCATTGTGTGGTTCCTGCTTGTTCGTACCGGTTTCGTGAGTGGTGGTGAAACTCACCGGGGCCGCACAAGTTCCTCTCGCCGACGCAAGGTTTTTGTGACGCGAATGAAAGCAGCCTGTGTTTTCGAACTCAGTAAGTGCTCACAACGAGGCTGCGCCCGCCGTCCAAGCTTTGCGGTGGCCCTTGAGCAGGTTCGCCGCCATTACACGGCTCATGACAATGATGACAGGACGGGCGGTTCTGGCATCCGCAGCGGTGGCGTCGTCCTCCGCCCTTATACCAATTGTTGTCCGCCAGGTCGCCAATCGCGGCCTGCAATTTCATCCACCCAGCGGCGACCGCCCGATCCACGAGCAACAGGAATTCGCCCTCGATGGCTGCCTGGGCTTCAAGCTCCGGGTCTGCCGATCCTGCATTGGGAGCCTTAATCATTTGATTGTTCTCCGGTCATGTAACGTGGAGCCCAAAAAGTGGTGGTCACTACGCTCGATGCATTGGTCTGCGTGGCGAAGCGTCAAAGCATCTGCGAGATTTTTGCGGGCCTGTCGATATTGTTTTCCTGCAGTGTTCATCCACAACGTGAACGAGCTTGACGTGAATGCTATCGTGGCGATTACCGCTCGGATTATCTCCGCAGAAGCACCTTGCTTTATGTGAGCTTCTCAGCGATGGAACTTGGAAATCCCCAAGGCGTTGAAGGCCAGGCGCTGGACGACCTCATGGTGAAATTCGACAGCGGCTACATGCTGAGGGTTCATGAAACGGCCTCGAACATTTTGGTTTCCTAGGATCTGTGGCCCTCGGCCACGTCTATATTCTGGCGACGAATAAGGATGTCTGGAATAGCGTTGCCCAGGAGAATAGGGACGCAATTGGTCGCGCCACCGAAAAGTTCTATGGAACCCTGGCGCAGTTATGGCCAAAAAGCTTCGGCGAGCAACTGAAGGATTTCGCGAAAGCGGGCGCGACTGTACGGCGCCTCAGCACGAGGAGGTGGTGCGATTTGAAATCGCAACGAAGATAAAGACGTTCAGAACACCTGGGGAAAACCAGAGAACGCAGGGTTTAAAAGACGCCGCTGCCATCATCGGGGAGGTTACGTCAATCATGGTAGATTCGTGGGATGACGACGCCGGCGGCGCTACGGAACCGCTGCAACGTCCTTGCTTTACGCGCGCCTATGAAAACATCAGCATGCCATATGACTCGCGTCGCGACGGCACTCGCTAGTTGACTTCGCCGAAGAGAGATTGCATTCGCTCAACGGCGAAGCATCACACATCTGACATGGACCGCACCTTTTGGGCGCTGGCCAATCCCACCCGGTGCGGCGTCCTGCAGCGCCCGATGACGAACCTGGGCTTTCGGTCTTCGAGCTCGCCCGTCCTTTAGGATGCCAATTTTTAAATCATATCGAAGGTAAAACTCCCGGTCTCACATTGCGCTCGTGGTAGAGCATTTTCCAGTGCACGACATCGCGGGTGTTGTTCAAAGCGACCAAAAACCAACCGAGATGGACGGCGCCAACCGACAGCTTGATGGTTGTCACGGTTATACCAGAGAATTGCTGGAGCAGACACCTGGCTTCGTGATCGGGGACTTCAGATCCATCGACCTCGTAGACATAAGTTTCCTCGGCACCTGCCGTCAGGCTGGATAAAACTTCTGTCAATTGTCCATCGCTCACCAGTGCTGGCAGCGTCCGGGTGTCGCCTCCATATGCCTGAACGCGATGATAATCCCAGCCAAACGCCGGAGGCGGGGAATTGGTATCGGTGGATTTGGTGTACTGGCGAAGAGATACCGTTGATGTGCCCTTGGCTATATCGCCGATCATGGTGACTACTTTCATCCACTCCACCACGCGTTCAAACATACGTCAGTCTCCATTGTTCCGATGATGACTGTTTACTCATGAAGCAGGGTTTGGCAACTGGCGATGAAGGCAGAGGTGGCTCGGAATAACTGGACAAGGTCTAATGTACAGCGCGTCGAATCAAATTTCTAGGTTTCGGTCCTGCCGAAGGTCGCGTGCTAACAGTGTTGAAAGTTGCAGCTCTTAAAGGTTTGGCATTTTGCCCAACGGACTGTCAAAGTGTCGTTGGTCGATAAATCGTCTTTGATGCTGCGGATCGCCACATGTTCGAACGGATCATTGGCGACACCGAAAAGACTTTCTATTTCATCGGAATATTTATCGAGACGCGCGGCGATGTCTACGTCCTTTCCACGGAACCAAAGCATGGTATCGCCATGACTACAGTGACCACGAGCTAATGATTTGGGCAAAGCGGACCCGTGCGAGCGGAGCTGAGACGACATTGGTCTATTTCGATAATCGCGACGGCTACTCGATAAAAAACGCAAAGCGACTGGCGCAGCTTTTGAGGGCGTGACCCAACGATAATTTGCATCGGTGGGATAAACGCGGCAGCCAAATGTCTCGCCTATGACGTCCTCCGCCGGACTGTTTTTTTATGCGAGATTGTTACCGAATAATGGCGCCCGACTGGGAAAGCAAATGGCGCGCGGTGAAGAGATCAAGATGACCTCCACCGACGTTCTTGAACATCGTTATTTCTCCGTCACTGGCGCGACCAGAGTGTTTCCCTTGGCAGAGATCGAACAGGTCGGCGACGATCTGTTCGCGGGTTATCAGCCCACGGGAAAGTGGTTCTGCAACGTCGCCTGATCCTTCGCAGCCATTTTGAGTATCAACGAAAATACGGCCCGCGCGCTTGGCGACATCGTCGTCCG
Organism: Pararhizobium sp. DWP1-1-3; assembly: GCF_049896125.1. Taxonomy (NCBI): domain Bacteria; kingdom Pseudomonadati; phylum Pseudomonadota; class Alphaproteobacteria; order Hyphomicrobiales; family Rhizobiaceae; genus Pararhizobium; species Pararhizobium sp. DWP1-1-3. Next base: position 18,869 of record NZ_JAFCTR010000031.1, on the reverse strand, counting down.
CTTCGCGCATCTCGGGCATATAAGCGCCGATCAGATCGACATGGCAGCCGGACTTGAGCAAGGCTCCCTTTACGATGGGTTCCGTCGCCATGGTTACGCAAGACACGATGTCAGCTTGCGCCAGGGCTTCGTTCAGATTCTCGACCGCTGAGATGTCGGCCGGCAGATGTTTCAGCCTTGCCGCAAGGTCGGTCGCTTTCTGCGGATTGCGGTTCCAGATCATCACCCGGCTGATTGATGGACGCACGGAAGTATGTGCCTCGATCACATGCGGCGCGAGACCGCCGGCGCCGATAACGACCAGTACTTCGGCGTCTTTCCGGGCCAGAAGATCGACGGCCAGTGCCGAGTCGGCCGCTGTCTTGCGGAAGGTGAGGGCGGAACCGTCGCAGGTCATCAGCGGCGCGCCCGTTTTGCCGCTGATCAGCGTGACCAGCCCCTGCACGGACGGCTCAGGAACCGGCAATGAAGAATTGTCCGGGAACACCCCAACGAGCTTGACGGCAATCACGTCTCCAGACGCCCAAGCGACTAGAGAGACGAATTTGTTGTCCTCATTGCCGGTGTCGCTCAGAACCTGTACACGGGACTGAGGCATCGTGGCATTGCGGTGGGCATAACGCAGGGCGTCGACGAGGCCGGGATAGTCGAGCAGGAGATGGACAGTATCGGCATTCAGATGCTGCATGGGACACTTTCAAAATTGAATGACAATGCTCAAAGTACGCGGGCCAGAAAAGATTTGGTGCGGGCGTGCTGCGGGTTAGACAGCACCTCTTTGGGCGGGCCTGCCTCAACGATGACGCCGCCGTCCATGAAAATCAGGTGATCGGCGACGTCACGGGCAAAGCTCATCTCATGTGTCACGACGACCATCGTCATGCCTTCCTCCGCGAGCTGGCGCATCACGGCCAGGACCTCACCAACCAGCTCCGGATCGAGTGCCGACGTCGGCTCGTCGAACAGCATCACCGCCGGCCGCATTGCCAGCGAGCGGGCGATTGCCACTCGCTGCTGCTGCCCGCCGGAAAGCTGTTTCGGAAAGTATTGGGCGCGGTCGCCAAGGCCAACCTTGTCGAGCAGCGCCATAGCCTCATCGACGGCTTCAGCTTTTTTGCGGCGCTGAACAATGATGGGGGCTTCGATGACGTTTTCAAGTGCCGTCTTATGCGGGAAGAGATTAAAGCTCTGGAACACCATGCCCATGCGCTGCCGCTGAGCTGCCAATTCGTTGAACGACATCTGGCGCAGGGTGTCGCCATGCCAGCGAATGCCCACCGGGTCACCATCGAGAAAGACGACGCCCGAATCCGGCACTTCGAGGTAGTTCAGACAACGCAACAGGGTGCTTTTGCCGGAGCCGGAGGGGCCGACAATGCAGGTTACGTCGCCGTGCTTGACGCTCATGTCGATGCTGTTGAGCACCCGATGTGTTCCGAAACTTTTGGAGAGGCGCTCAACATTGAGCAGCGGCATGACGGAATTCATACGGAGACCTCCGTGCGGCGCGGTGCCCAGAACTTGCTGCGGAACAGCGATGACAGCACAAGGCTAAGCTCAAGCGGTTTGCCGTCGTTCAGGCGGTGCTCGATGTAGTGCTCAACAAGGGTCAGGATTGTCGAAAGTACCAGATACCAGATCGTCGCAACAATCAGCAGCGGGATGGTCTGATACGTGCGCGAATAGATCATCTGTGCGGAATAAAGCAGATCCGGAAGAGCGAGTACGCTCACCAGCGAGGTAAATTTCAGCATCGAGATGGTGTCGTTGCCGATCGGGGGGATGACAATCTTCAAAGCCTGCGGCAACACGATGCGCCGCAGCGTCTGAGAGCGGGTCATGCCGAGTGTTGCCGCAGCTTCCGTTTGTCCAGTGTTGACGGCCTGAATGCCGGCGCGGATCATTTCGGCCGCATAGGCACTTTCCGTCAGGGCCAGACCGAGCACGGCTGCGCTGAACGGCGTGATAAGCGAATTCATGCTGGCGGACCAGAGTTCCGGCCCAAACGGAATGCCGATCGACACGGTTGGAATCAGGAGAGCCAGATTATACCAGAAGATCAGCTGGACGAGGGGCGGAACCCCTCGGAAAAACCAGATCCAGGCCCAACTCGCTGTCTGAAAAACGGGATTGCGCGACAATCGCATGATGGCAAGCACCACGCCGATGGCAAGCCCAATGACCATGGCGACGAAGGTGAGCAGCAACGTGCGCCCAAGACCTGCCAGGATTTCCGGGCTGAATATATAGTGTGCCACGACATCCCAATGTAGATTTTCATTGGTGACGAGCAGGCGAATGAACATGATCACCAAGATCAAGAGGGCAGCCCCGCCGATCCACCGGGACGGATGGCGCAGTGGCACCGGTTTCGTCAAGTGAATATCGGGACGTCCCGACGCCGGATTTTTGAGATCGTGAACCATTCGCACCTCTGGCAGAAAATGATCGAAGCCGCAGCGTGCGGCTCCGCGATGCTGAAGCGGACAGATCATCCGCGTTTACTTCGTGACAGGGTTTGCCTTGTTGACGAGCAATGCCTTGTCGAGCATGCCGGAACCATCGACACCCCATTTCGCCATCAGAGCCGTGTAGGTGCCGTCATCGATCATTGCCTGGAGCGCGTCCCTGAGAACTGGCCCAAGCGGATCGTCACGGCGCACGCCGATGCCGTTGAAGACGGCGTTGCTGGTCAGCTTCGATACACCGAAGCGGCCCGTCTGCTTGGCAAGATACTGCAATTTTGCTGAACCGGCAGCGACCATTTCGACACGACCGGACGAAACGGCAAGTTCCGCCGCGTTTTGCGTCGTGAACTGCTGCAAATCTATCGCCTTCGCCCCAGCCTTTACGCAGGTCTCGTCGCTAACCGTTGTCAGGTACTGGAAGTCCCAGGCGCCAGTGAGCACCGCGATGGAATGGCCGCAGAGATCCTTCTCCGACTGAATTTCGAAGCTCTTTTCCTTAAGGAAAGCATAGGCCGTTCCTTCCTTGCGCTGTGGTATGAAATCGAGAACCTCGAGCCGTTCCTCGGTAACGCCGAACGAGGAAAAGCCGGCATCAAAACGCTTGCTGGCCAGTCCCGGAATGATCGCATCAAAGCTGGTCGGCGTGAACTTGAATTCTATGCCGAGCTTTTCCGACATGGCCTTGGCCATATCGATGCTCCATCCCTTCAGCTCCCCATTTTCGACGAATTCATCCGGCGGCCAGTCGTTGAACGCGGCCACGTTGACGCCGTTCTTCTGGTATTCTGACGGAACTGCGTCACGCAAGTTCTCATCAACGCCTGCGGCATTGGCAGATGCCGCCATGGCGATGACCAGAACCGTTCCGGCAAGAAGCTTCCCGGCAAGTGCTTTGATTGTCATGTCATTCCCCTTTCTTGTTTTCATTTGCTCCTCCGGTCCGCGCGGGATCAGCGCAATCCCAAAATAGGCGATTGAACCCGTGCACCGATTGTGCGAACGTTCTCACAATAGAAGCATCTGTTTCTCGCATCCGTCAAGTGAGAAAGTTCGCGAATGGCAATTCAGCTGCAAAATCGAACCGAAAGGCCTGTCAAATATGGGCTTGGCGTTGTATCCGGAACGGGGCGACCGCGTCAGTCGTCTTCACTCTCGCCGGGGTCCGGCCGATTTTCAGCACCTAAGATGCTTATGCAGTCGAGTTCCGGGAAAGTGTAATGGCAAATAAGCGTGCTGATAAAGTGACTATCACCGAAGTTGCCAAGCGGGCTGGGGTTAGCACCGCAACGGCAGGCCGCGTTCTGGGCGGTTACGGGTATACAAGCGAGGAGAACAAGGAAAAGGTGCGCCGCAGCGCCGAGGCATTAGGGTATCGTCCCAATCTTCTTGCCCGAAGCTTAATTACCGGCAAGACCAAGACGATCGGCGTCGTCGCGGGCGATATCCAGAGCCCGTTCTATGCCAGCATCTTGCGCGGCATTGCCGACGTTGCCCGGGCACAAGGCTTTGGAGTGTTGCTTACAAATAGCGACGAGCTGCTGGACCGCGAACTGGAGGCCGTGCAGTTGCTGCTCGAGAAACAGATCGACGGGCTGATCGTCGCGCCTTGCGACACATCCGGTTCGCAGCACCTCCACGCCGCGGTGGCCTCGGGTTGCCCGATTGTCCAGATCGACCGACGCGTCAAAGGGCTTTCCGCCGATTCTGTGACGCTCGATAACCGCGGCGCCGCAAGCGAGAGCATCGCGCAATTGTTGGCAGCAGGCCATCGTCGGATCGGCATGGTAGCCGAGCTGGAGCGCTGGGAATTTGGCGACATGGAAAGCTTCATCGATCGCGTCATCGAAGGATCGATTGATCCTGCCAGCCTTTTTCCCAGCTGGCAGCGTCTATTCGGCTATATTGAAGCGCACCGAGCGGCCGGGCTTGCCATTGACCGCAGCCTGATCGGCCGGGTGGGCACCTATTCCGTGAAAGCGGCGAGAACGGCAGCGATGGAACTCCTAACCCGCGCCGACAGGCCGACAGCGCTGTTTACCGCAGACGGGCTGATGTCGGCTGTGGCGATGGATGCGATCACCACGCTCGACCTACAGATTCCAACTGACCTGTCATTGATCTGCTTCGATGACCTCGACTGGATGAGCTTCCTGAAGCCGGGCATCACGGCTATCGCCCAGCCGCTGATGGAAATGGGAGAGGCCGCCGCCCGCCTTATTCTCGCGCGCATCAGTGGGCAAGGCGGCGAAGAACAGCATCAGGTGCTGAAGCACACGCTGGCGCTGCGCGGCTCGGTCATGGAGCCTCAGGCCAAAAGGACCTGAAGCTCCGGCACATCGCCCGACAGTGAGATCGGCGCGCCATAGCCGACGGCGCCGAAATAGCGGCAGGTCTCGGCGGCTGCGGCTGTGGCTTGCGACAACAGAACCGGAGGCGTCTCGCCGGCGACCAGCCCGTAGAGCGTGCGCGCGATGAACGTGTCGCCGGCACCGAGCGTATCGACCACTTCAGCGGGGGCTGCTGGAACCTCGAACAGGCCTTCTGCTCCGAGAAGCATCGCGCCTTCGCTACCGCGTGTCACCAGAACCCATCTGGCCCCACCCTCACGCAGTTCGGCTGCCACGGCGAGTGCCTCATCGCGCGCCAAGTCGCCGCCGGAGACCGATGCCAGGAAACAAAGGGGGGCAATCGCACGGCGATGATCCTGATCGCGGCGGGTCGAGAAATCATAGGACAGCAATGTCTGTGCCGCCGCCGCACCAACATGCGCGTCCAGCCCGCTCGATTGCCCGATATGCACGGCTGCAAAATCCTTGAGAAACGCGATATCATCATCGACCGGTGAGAACATCGACACGCCGAGATCCGCGCGCACGAAGACGCGGTCGGCATCGCGATGGCCGATGACGCAATAGGCAGTGGGTCCACTAAGTATGCGCAGCCGCGTCAGTTCCACGCCCTCATTGAGTAGTGCTGTCTCTATGACCTTGCCGGCTGCGTCCTGGCCGATGGCCCCGATATAGGCTGAGCGTCCGCCAAAACGCCGGATGAACACGGAAACGTTGAGGCAGTTTCCACCGGGAAACATCGTGCCTTTTGAGATGTAGCAGTCAACGACATTGTCTCCCATCGCAGCAATTTTGATCATCTGTAGTCTTTCCGATTGACAAGTTGTGAGAACGTTCGCACATTGGAGAAAAGCTGTCAACGGACGACGAAGTTGCTTGGCAGCGGGATATCATTCACAGCGCCTTGACAGCGCAAAGACCCTAAGAGGACACCATGAAGACTGCCGTTAATCCAGATATCGCCAAGGCGCTCGAGGTGCTGGCAAAAAAGCCTGTATCCCAAGTCTTTCTCGTCGCCTGCGGTGGTTCGCTCTCGATCATGCATCCCGGAAAGTATTTTCTCGATCGCCATTCCAGAACCATCACGTCGGATGTCTACAACGGCGATGAATTCGTGTGCCGCGACCCGATGAAGCTGGATGACCATGCCGTCGTCATCTTGTGCTCGCAGACGGGAACAACCCACGAGACTGCGCGCGCCGCTAAACACGCCAAGGCAAAGGGAGCAACTGTGATCGCGATGACGCTCGATCCCGCGTCGCCGCTCGCCGATGCGGCGGATTTCGTGCTGCAATACCAGGCGTCCTACACGACAGGCGTAGCCATCGATGCCGCCGACAGCAATTACGGCGTGCTCTACATGTTGCTTGCCGGCCTAGTAAAGATTGCCGACGGAACCGACCATCTGCCGTCTCTGCTAAAGAGCCTCGGCAACCTCCAGCCTGCCATCGAGAAAGCGCATGTTCAGTATGCCGATCTGTTCACGACCTTCGCAGAGCGTTTCAAGGATCGCGATGTGATCTATACGACAGCGAGCGGCGCGAACTATGGGGCCGCCTATTCCTTCGCAATCTGCGTCTTGATGGAAATGCAATGGATCAATTCGCAGGCGATCCATGCCAACGAATTTTTCCACGGACCGTTCGAAGTCGTCGACAAGAATGCCTGCTTCATTACGATGGTCGGCCTTGACGAGACACGCCGTTTGGAAGAGCGCGCGCGCGATTTCCTCTATCGCTTCGGAGATAAAGACAACATCCTGGTGCTAGACGCCAAGGATTTGGATCTCGCGGGTATCGCCGAACAATTCCAGGGTTATCTCGTGCCCCTAATCTTCTTCGACGCGCTCTGGAAGTTCGCCTACAAGCTAGCGGCGCACCGAAACCAGACCATGCTGGAAGCTCGCCGCTATATGAAGAAGATCAACGACTACTGATCGCATAATCCGGCAGGCGTACTGTCTGCCGGATGTCTCCCAAGTGCTGATCCAGCGGCCTGCCTTTTCAGTCCGAGGATGGCTCCGTTCGGCTGCTCCCGGCGAGCTTGTTTGAAGGTGGCCCAACGGAGCCGCGTTCGATGATCGATGTTGGTAATACCAGCCGTTCGGGTGATCGCGTTTCGCCCTTCAGGCGGCGAATCAGCAGTTCCGCGACACTTTTGCCAAGCTCATAGACCGGCTGATCGACGACGGTGATCGGTGGACTGGTGACGCTCGTCCAATCGGCGTCGTGGAAGGTGATCAGCGAAATATCTTCAGGCATGCTCAGGCCAAGCGCTTGGATGACTTTGACGATCTCCAACCCAATAAGGCTGTCGGAGGCGAGGATGGCCGTCGGCCGGTCGGGCGGCGAGAGCAGCCTTGTCGCGATCCGGCGCGTCTCCTCGGGGCTGGTCGCGCCGAGCCGGACATGGCGGTTCGGATCGGTGATGCCCGTATCGTGGCAGACTGCGAGAAAGCCCTCGATACGCTCGCGCACCGTTGAAGTGTAGATCTGCGTCAGATCGCGAAATTCATGTCCCTCCGCATCGACGGCGGTGACATAGGCGATATTGCGATGACCAGCATCGACGAGAATCCGGGTAGCACGCATGGCGACGTCGCGGTCGTCGACTGTGACCGTATCGACATCCAGATCGGGCAGGGCGCGGTCGAGCAGGGCGAGCGGCCTGCCCGAGCGATGGATGTCGCGTAGGTGCGATACATCGCGCGATTCCGATGGTGTAACAATGAGCCCATCGACGCGCTTGCCGATCAGCAGCCGGACCGCTGCTTTTTCTACTTCGATCTGTTCGCTGGAATTGGCAAGGATGACGTTGAACCCAGCGGCGCGTGCCGCGTCGCTGATGCCGCGCACAGCAAGGCTGAAGAAGGGATTTTCAATATCGCCGACCACGACGCCGATGATGCCGGACTTGCCGGTCGTCATGCTGCGGGCGAGCTCATTTGGCCGGTAGTCCAGGGCTTTGGCCGCCGCCAAGACGTCTTCATGCACCTTGTCGCTGACGGTGCCGTAGCCGCCGAGTACGCGTGCTGCCGTCGCCTTCGAGACATTTGCCTGTCTGGCTACATCGCTGACGGTCACGGAACGGGATTTGGTGGTTGTTTTTTTCATCTTGGCAAGGACTACAAGAGTTGTTGACGGAAGGTCAATGTCACGATAACAATTATCACTGAGACCGGTCTCAAGCAATATGAGACCGGTCTCTTTTGGAAGAATAAAGCTTGGAACGATGCGGCTACCGACTTTGTCCGTCCTGCTGCCGCCGCCGCTGGGGCGTCTCTACAGGGCTTTGGAAATTCGCCGTTTTCCCTTGAATACCGAAAAAGAACAAACTTTCAGAGTGGAGAGAAGACATGAGCAAGATAGGAATTCTCAAGTTGTTGATGTCGCCGGTCCGGAACGGTGCAATGGCTCTTTTGATTACATGCGCAGGCTTCAGTGCCCAGGCCGTAGCCGCCGATGACAACCCCTATGGGCTGATCGACGCCAAGGTCATCAGCGTTGGCACGATGGGTGATGCCAAGCCCTATGCGTTCACGCAGGCCGATGGGACGTTTACAGGCTTCGACATCGAGTTTTTCCTGAACGTCGCGGGCCGCCTCGGCTTTAAGCCGGAACAGGTGATCTTTACAGGTCAGGAATTCTCGGCGCTGATGCCGTCCGTTGCCAACGAACGTTTCGACGTCGCCGTCGCCGCCATCGGCACGACGGAAGCGCGCAAGAAGACGGTCGATTTCTCCGATGGGTATCTTGCCGGTTATCTTTCGGTGTTGACTGCCGATAAGGCGATCCCCGATGCGGCCGGCCTCAAAGGAAAGCGTCTCGGTGTCGTGCAGGGTACGCTGCAGGAAATCTATGCTGCGAAGAACTTTACCGGCTCGGATCTCGTCAAGTTTCCCGATAACAACTCGGCTGTCTCGGGCCTGAACAACGGCACCGTCGATGCGCATTTCCTCGATTATGAGGCCGCAAAGGAATATAGTGTTCGTTACCCGGATCTGAAAATCGCGGTGAACATTCCGTCCTTCGACGCTCCCGCGGGCTTTGTCCTGCGCAAAGGCAACGATAAGCTGCGTGGAGCGCTGAACACCGCGCTACATGCCGCCATGCAGGATGGCACCTGGAAGACGCTTTACGAAAAATGGTTCCCGGGTTCGCCGATGCCGGATGACTATCTCCCCAAGAAGTGACCGCAACGGCCGCCGGCGATCTTTGCCGGTGGCCGAACGACACGCTGAAATGCCGCAGAACGAATGGCAGCTAGCGCAAATCGAAAAGGGGACAGAATGAACTGGCTTGAAAACCTGCGCCGCAGCTTCCTCGACTGGCAGGCAATGGCAGATGTCCTGCCGAGCATGATCACTATCGGCTTAAAGAACACGCTAATCCTGGCAGCTGCTTCCACGGTTCTGGGCGTACTTCTCGGCATGGTGCTGGCCGTCATGAGCATTTCGCCATCGCGCTGGCTGCGTATTCCAGCGCGGATCTATACGGACATCTTTCGCGGCCTGCCGGCCATTGTCACAATTCTGTTGATCGGGCAGGGGTTCGCTCGCGTGGGTCGCGAGATCTTCGGGCCGTCGCCTTATCCGCTTGGTATCCTGGCACTCAGCCTGATTGCCGGAGCCTATATCGGCGAGATCTTCCGATCCGGCATTCAAAGCGTCGAGCGCGGTCAGATGGAAGCCTGCCGGGCGCTAAGCATGAGCTACGGGCAGGGCATGCGCCTGATCATCATCCCGCAAGGCATCCGGCGCGTGCTGCCGGCGCTGGTCAACCAGTTCATCGGCAACGTCAAGGATTCGAGCCTTGTGTATTTCCTCGGCCTTCTGGCTTCCGAGCGCGAAATTTTCCGCGTTGGCCAGGATCAGGCCGTCGTGACCGGCAATCTTTCGCCGCTTCTTCTCGCTGGCGTGTTCTATCTCGTCATTACCGTGCCTTTGACCCATGTGGTCAACTACATCGACAACACATTGAGGCTGGGCAAACACAGGGCAAGCACGGTGACCAGCGGCCTAGCCGAGGTGAGCGAACTCGCCGGCGGTACACCTTCGGTGGCCGAAGCGCCGGCAGAGTTGGGCTTCAAGGGCGGCAGCCTGGCAATCAGAAAGCTCGACATGGCCTATGGCGAGCTTCAGGTGCTCAAGGGTGTCGATCTGACGGTCGAGCCGGGCACCGTCACCTGCGTCATAGGCCCGTCAGGCTCCGGAAAATCGACACTGCTACGCTGCCTCAACAGGCTGGTGGAACCCAAGGGTGGAGACGTGCTGCTCGACGGCGACAGCATCCTGGCAATGAGGCCGGAAAAACTGCGCCGCAGGGTCGGCATGGTGTTCCAGCATTTCAATTTGTTCCCGGATCACACGGCGCTCGAAAACGTCATGCTGTCGCTGACCAAGATCAAGGGCATGGCGAAGCAGGAGGCTGAGCGGATTGCAGAAGCGCGGCTCGCCGATGTCGGGCTAGCCGCCCGCGCTCATCATCGTCCGGGCGGGCTTTCCGGCGGCCAGCAGCAGCGCGTGGCGATCGCCCGGGCGCTTGCGATGGATCCGGAAGTCATCCTGTTCGACGAGGTGACGAGCGCGCTCGATCCGGAACTGGTGAAGGGCGTCCTAAACCTCATGGCGGACCTTGGTCGGCGCGGCATGACAATGGTGATTGTTACGCATGAGATGGGCTTTGCCCGTAAGGTCGCCGATCAGGTGGTCTTCATGGATGAAGGGCGCGTTATAGAGGCCGGTACGCCTGCCGCCATCTTCGATCATCCGCAAAGCGACCGGTTGAAACACTTCCTCGCCGAGGTGCTGTAGCCAGCGCCTTCTTCTGCTCGTTGCACTCATGGAGCTGGCATTGTCAGCCCCGTCAGACATACAAAACTTCCATCCAGTGAAAGATTCTATCATGGCATCATCTTCTTCCGTCTCAACGGTCGTCGTCGTCGGTGGCGGCATCTTCGGGGTTTCCACCGCCGTCCATCTTGCGCGGCGCGGCATCGCGACCATGCTTGTCAACGACGGTCCGCTAGCTGGCGGCGCGTCGGGACGTTCGCTCGCCTGGCTCAACAGTTCCCGCAAGCGCTCGCCGGAATATCAGCAGTTGCGCATGGTCGGCATCGATCGCTACCGGACGCTGTCTGTGAAATATCCGGATGCCGACTGGCTTCGGTTCGATGGCGGCCTGACCTGGGATGCCGATGATGCGTCCAACGAGATCGCTGCCGTTTTCGCCCATGAACAGGATCTCGGTTACGACGCGCTGCATCTATCCGCCGACAAGATTGCTTCAGTCACGCCGGGGATTGATGCAAGCACGGTCACGCCACAGGGTGCGATCTTCAATCCCGGCGAAGGCTGGGTCGACCTCCCTTCGCTGATTAAGATTCTTGTTGCGGAGTTCACCTTGCGTGGAGGAAAGGTCGTCACCGATGCCGGCCGCGCCGCGGTCACGATCGAGGATGGCCGTGCAACTGGAGTAGAAACAACCAGCGGTCGACGTTTCGACGCCGATGCGGTTCTTTTGGCAACCGGAGGCGCCGTGCCGGCCATGGTTGCCGAAAGCGGACAGCATATCGCCGACGCAACCCCGATTGCGTTGCTTGTTCATACCAAGCCCGTTCACCTGCCGCTGAAGGCCGTGCTGAACACCCCCCGCGTTGCGATCCGCCCGACGCCGGATGGCGCATTGGCACTCGATTCCGCTTGGTCGGAAGAAGAGGTCGTCGTCAAAGCGGACGGGACCTACGAGATCAAGGATTCGACGATACAGGGACTACTCGCGGAAGCCTCAAAAATCCTTGAAGGCAATCCCAAGCTCGAATTTTCAAGCTATGGCGTCGGCCCGAAACCTATCCCCGGTGACGGCGAACCGGTGTTTGGCGCGTTGGAGGGTATCAAGGGCTACTACGTGGCTTTTAGTCACAGCGGGGCAACTCTTGGTCTCATTGCCGGTGAACTTCTTGCGGGTGAAATCGCCAATGGCACGGCGCATCCATTGCTCGCCCGGTTCCGCCCGGACCGCTTTTCCTGAGGACAAGGGATGGCCGGGTCAACTTCGAGAGGCAGCCTTACGGCTGGGTCGTCATCGCCGAGGACGAGGCGCCCATGGCTGCGCCCCTCGCGTCCTTGGTCCTAGATCAGATTTGCTAAGGGGACGATCACCAGTCTGTGGCGCGCAGCTCGGCCATAAGACGCGGTCCAAGCTGCTGGCCGTGACACCGCAAAAATTCAATCAGGCGGCGCGCATCTGTTTGACGGTTTGCGCGGGTTGGCTGTTACCCAGTTGGAACTGCGAAATCAGCTCGTGGAATTGCGGCTTTCGTCGGCAAGCGTTGCACTTGCCGCATTGGTTTCCTCGACCATCGCCGCATTTTGTTGTGTCACTTGATCCATCTGGTTCACTGCCGTATTCACCTCCGCCAACCCAAGCGACTGCTCACGCGAGACGTCGCAATGGCGTCCATATGCTGGTTGATAGTGACCACATACTTCTCGATGGTTTTCAGGGCGTCGCCGGTCTCGCGAACGAGTTTTACTCGGCCAGTTCCTTGTTGGCGGCGAGCGATGAGCGGAAGGATGAAATGTGCTCGGTCAAGTCGGGTTTGACGTCCTTGAAGTCGATATCGGCGGTTGGATCTTGCGCAAGCATCGCCGAAAGTACGTCCGCGCGGAGGGCATCGTGCATCATATCCGCCTGCATCGGATTGGGCTGGGTATTGCTTGGAACGCCGAGGATCCTACGACGTCCCGCAACGACATTGTCGATATCGCGATCACTCGCCCGGCAAGTGCGCTAGCCCCAATGATTGGCCACTATGGACAACTCCATCCGATGAACCGGATATTGGTGTTTCACCGAGCGTCTCTCGAGGACGCAAATAACATATGTACCACGAGGTATTTTAAGCCTTGAGGAACTTCCTGTTGAGCAATCAGTTGCTGGCCACATATTGGATCACCGGAGGCAACAAAATGACCAAGGCCACGCTCTTGATTATCGCGCTAGCTGCCCTGTTTCTTGGGGGGCTCGCTTACCAGTTCATTCTTCATCCAAACCCCTACACAGGTAAGTCCCCGATTGATGAAAATGCTGTGACTGATCACGCCCCGTAGTTCGGAGGCCGGCATGACAACAAGCGCGAAAATCGCGATTGCGGTGGCTGCCGTTACTGTCACTGCAATACTGCTTGAGCCTTTTTGGCCTATAATTAGAGCAATCCAGTAACGGCTTTCTCAGCCGATTCCGATGAAGCCGCGCATTGGTTCCGGGATGATTTCGCCCCTTGCGGCTGGGGTCCTGCTGGTCTTGATCGCCGTCAGTCGTACCGCTTCGATCCGCAGGGGGGCGATCGGCGTTCTGCCCTCCGGCATGCTGAACGACGGAGCCACTGGCCTAGCGGACCTTAAGCGGTCCGGTGGCGTCACCATCGTTCCGAGCCCGCTAAACGCTGCCGAGAGCGAAATACTATGCAGGGCCCGGCTTGGCAAGCGACTTGATTGCCGCGCATCCAGGTGAAGCCCGGATCCTGTCCTACCGTATCCTCTCCTATGAACGGGAAGACGATGGCTTCAAACCTGTGGATGCCTATCCCCGGCTGTCGCTTGCCTGTATTTCTACGCACGACCACCAGACTTTGGCCGGCAGGTGGCGAAGCGCCGATAGCAAGGCGCGCGCGGAACATGGGATTGTTCCTGCTGGTGTGAGTGAGACGCACATCGAAGCACGCCAACACGAAGGCGTCCTGAAACTCGCGCTTGACGCATCGGGAGCAGAGCCGCTGGCCCGCCTGCCACCCGCGCAGGAGAGAGGCGCCCCCCCTAGTACCACCGACAGCTATCCCAATTGGAAGCCTAAGCTAACTGTATCGATTGAAGACTTGGAAGATTTGTTGCTAGTCCGCGAAATCTCTGAAGCAATGAGGCATGAGCGATCCGGGGGGGTGTGACACGCCACTTTGAAATGCGCCGTGCGTCGATTGTCAAACCGTTGTCGCGCCGGGACGTTGGCCCGAACTTATCGCAGACGCCGCCCGAACGGACATGAATATAGCCCCGCTTCAGGATTTTGACCGAAGTCTTCCGACATGCCGTTTGACTGCAGGCTGCCGACCGGTGTGAAGCAGGGCGCCGGTTGGCGAAAGCAAGCTTAACTGTGGCCTCAATCGCCGTTGATGACTGTCCAGAGCTGATAACGGGCGCGGTTTACACGACTTTTTATCGTGCCAATGGCGCATCCACACTTTCGGGCGGCGTCTTCGTAACTGAGGCAATCGATGAATATTAGCTCGATTGCCAACCTGTGGTCCGGAGAAAGAGTCGAAAGAGCCACCTCCAGCTCGCGGCCACGAAGTCTCCATTCCTGAACAGCGGGAACGCCGAGATGTAAAGCCGCATCATCAGCAAGACCAACATGCTCTCGTTTGTTGAGGCCGAACTTGGTGCAGAAGGTATTGCGCATGATTGTGAACAGCCAGGATCGCAACTGTGTTCCGCCCCGGAACCTATGTGCGTTGGAAATGCCTTTTACCAAGGTTTCCTGCACGAGGTCGTCGATGTCGCTCGGCGAAGAGTGAAACCGTCGCGCAAAGTTCCGCAAAGAGGGAACATGCTCAAGGAGTTCGCTTTCTGAAAAGCCTGTCAGCAGGTCCTGTTGCATTTGGGTCCTCTCTCCTTGATCATTCCCAACCTCCCAGAGGCGATAACGTTCCGCCGGTCCTCACGAACATCGCGATGAAAGGCGGGAGCTAAGCCCCACTGGCGGTCGCAGCCGAGCAATTGAATAGAGGGAGTGCCGCAATGAACAAATCGCGCATTCTTGGGTTAACTCTCAAGCGAGGTGGTTTGGCCGGCGAGCATTTTCCAGATGACGAAGGCCGGGCAAGCAACGCCCAGCCTTCGAACATTCAGAACGCGCGCGCAGATAGATCAAAGGTTACCCCCGCTTGAGTTTTCTCCACCCTTTTTACCGGCTTCCGAGGAACGTTCCGGATCGTTTTTGAAATTGCCACCGGAGGCTTTGCCGCCTTCGCTTGCAATTTCCTTCTGCTTGTCCTCATCCATCGACGCAAAGCCGCGCTTGGACGTGTCGCCGCCGGACTGATTTCCACCCTGATTTGCCATTGTATTTCTCCTCTTCGGGGTTGATTCCCCGTTCACCCAACCCTTGAATTCCCGAAGAGTTTCATGTTCGTACTGAAGCGTACGCTCGGTCTAGCTTCGCTCGACATCGTTCCACAACGGGTGCGGCGCAAACGTGTTCTGTCGAAGGATGTCGGGTTTGAGTCACCGCACGCGCTGGGATAAGACTGGTATCGGCGATGCGTCACGACGTTGTATCTATAAGCCGCCTCCATCGCCTGAAGTGGCATGAACGCGCCCTCAGGTGCGCTGAGGTCGGGCACATGGCGCCGTCGTCCGTTCTACTGGGATGCGGGAATGACCGATTGAGTATCAACTTTCCTTGGAAGGTCTATCCTGGTGAGTATTATCCCATTCGAGAGCTATGCTGCCCTGCTCCGCCTTGTAAAAATATTGAGAACACACCAGCCACCCCTTTAACGGTCGAAGCAGTAGTAGCGATCCCATCAAGGTCAGTGGAACGGTGACGAAACATGCATCCGTAGGCGTGGTTCATATGCAAACTGGAACCACAAAGCGAAAGCCAAGGCCGGGACTGCGACGATGGTCATCGCGAAGAAAGCCGGTCCGTCAGCGGGGTCCGCGAAGGAATAATCCAGCCCGCAAGCGTCGCATCTCGGGGCAAGCTTCAACAAACCGACGAACAGAAGTCCCCGTTGGCATCGGGGGCAGAGATCTCTGATCCCAGTAAGGGCCGGATTTGACGGTGTTTGGCTATTCTCCGGCATAAAATCCTGCTGAGTTGGTGGCGCCGCTATCAAGCGAACCATGGTCAAAGAAAGAGGTTCCCGTCAGATGGATAGTAAGGGATCAGCACCATGGCGACCAAGTTTCGTCTGTCGTCCCTGATCGCGGCCGGATTGATGTTGAGGATTGTTTCAGCGCGGGCTGCCGCCGATCGACGTTCCTGCCCTTTATGCAACCGAATGTCAGATTGTGTTCATAGCCGCTACGTTAACGCCAGCGCGGCGTTCTTCGACGTCTTGCGCAAATCCATACGAATGGGTGCTACGACGATCAACCCTGCGCTACTCACTTGCGCTGAACGATGGCCGCCCTGCTGTTAGCGCTGCCGGGGTGCGCCGCATCAACTCGATCCGTTAGTCCTGCGGTTTGACCGCAGATCGCCACGATTGATTCCGCCCTACTACAGAAGTGCGACCTTCCAGTCGATCTCGGCACGAATGCGTTGGCACAGGCGCAGCTTGAAAAACTCTGGTTCCGACCGTAAACGCCTGTTGACCTGTTATCGCCGCCATCTGGCGCTGCGTGACGTGGTTGTGGCGCGCTGTAGGCCTGAGAGGTGATCCATGAGCGGCGCGATTACGTGGGAGCAGATCCTATTCTTCTTTGGTCTGCTGAGCCTTGTTGCTGGCGTCTGGTGGCGCGTGGAAGGTGAGATCGAAAAGGGCAAATCAGAGGCTTCGACGGTCGTAGCGGCGGCCTCGGCTCTGTCTGCGTTGAATCGGCTGGCCGAACACAGGCTTATTGCGCAGAGACCTATATTACCAAGGCCGGCATGCGCGAAAGCACCAAATGATCATGGAAGCGCTTCAGGGCGTCAAGCGGCCGTCGACCACATGGCGCTACGCGTGGACCGCGTTGTCGAGAACCTGGCCAGCAAGCCAAGGCCACGCGCAGTTTAGCGAATCATGATATTCTGCCGCCGAAAGTGGCGGACCATTAGCCCGCTTGCCTGACCGGCGAGTGGGCTTGTTGATTGGTCGCGATCACAGCAATATCGTCGCCATAAAAAGTCCGACTACTACAATATAGGCGAGGATGGTTCCCAAAAATCGGGCCATTCCCACGTTAGTGTCAGTATGTCCCAACCAGGCGAACCACCAGTTAGGTCCCTGATCACCGTCAGACATTTCATATCCTCCCGATCGCTAGGCTTCAACGTGAGCAGTTGTCACCTCTTGGCTGCGAATAAAGGCATTTCGCTCGCCATTGTCCGCCTCGTTCTCGTCAGGATGAAGCTGGTGTGCGTACATAATCCGCAGATTTTTCAGGACTTCCTCCATGGCGCCGATCGTTTCCATAGTGCCCCACCCGTTGGTCGTTGCACGATCAATTATGACCTGCAGAGATCCGTCAACCTCTTCCTGACAGAGTAGATGTCGGTCCTCGTGGGTGACCGGAAGTTTAGGGGTATTGATCATCGTGGTTCCTCCTATCGCGGGGAACCATGGCGAACTCCAATTGTTCCATGGAGGCGCTAAAGCGCTCACCTCGTGGCCGTTGGTTTTTACTTTGGTCATGCAATCGCCTCCCGCAATGCGAGCGCAGCAATCGAATTCTTGATTGCGTTCACCAGGATTTTGGGCTGGCACGGTTTACTCACCCACACTCCACGAATGAAAATCGGATCGATTTCGTCCTGGGTAGACCCAGAGCAGACAATAAATGGGATGGAATCTTGGTGGAGACGCGATGCCACCCCAGTGCAGGATCCATCTTTCAGACAGATGTCCAGGATCGCTGCATCAGGGGAATGATCTGCGAGCCAAGCCGACGCCTCCGAGCAGGAATAAAAAATGTGGGTCGTAAAACCCGCGTTTTTAAGTATTTGTTCGAAGTCCATCGCGATCATCGGCTTATCCTCAACGATCAGGATAAGATTAGCATTGGCTTCATTAATATTTAATCGCTCGTGATGAGGCATGGCTCTGCTCCAATAGGGTGGGCAAGAGCAGATTGTCTCTTAAACAGTCACAGCCGAGAAAGGGATGTAGTGGGACCGGTATGGTCAATAATACACCACAACCACTCAAGAGACTAATTGAATCCCCACGTTTCAAATGGGCCACTGCGGTGCTGATGACCCCGCAAAAGCGGGGCGAAGTTGACCTTGTGCCGAGGAGGGGCACCGGCGAATACGGAACTAAGGTATGGCTGCTTTGTTCCGACGAATACGTCGGTTGGAAGCAAAAACGATCTTGAAGGATTTCTCAGGGCAGATAAAATCTCCCGATGTTCTGGAAGAAAAAGCCCAAGGCCGTAAAAGTTCTGCGATCAAGCATTGTGATGATTTCGGAGAAGCCGGACTTGGGCATGCTGACGATCCAGACGGATCGAAATCAGGTTCGCCTGATAATGGACGAAGCGAATGCTCGGCAGCTCACGGAAGAGTGCCTAAACCTTCTGGGCTACCCAGCATCGATGAATTAGGGTCAGCACCACATCTTCGTTCAATCTAAAACTTCTGCGAAGCCGATCGCGGCATCGGAGGTCCGGCTTGCTACAGGGCTCGTATCGCGTCGATGAGACGCTCGGGATCAGTTGGCTTTCCAAGGTTTACGACGTCAGCAAGGAGGGGATGCCAAGCCAGCCCGCGTGTGTCCCTCGCCGAAGCTAGGACATACGGCACTCCTAGCTCCTTAAGGTGGAATGCGACCGGAGCAGCGTTTTCAGGACCTAGATTGACATCCAATACCGCGGCATCGGGGCGTTCGTTGTCAATCAAGTCAATCGCCTGCGATACTGAACCAACCGGGCCAAGCACCCGAAACCCGCCTTTTTCGAGGACGTCTTGCAGGTGCAGCGCGATAAACAATTCGTCTTCAACGACCAAGACGGAGCGCCTGCGCTCTGTAGTTCCGCGGGAAGTCCCCGTCATGTTCCCTCACAGCAATACATTCATCAGCAAAATACATCAGATCGCAAATGGGTTCCACAATCCAATATGTTCCGTGCACCGGCTGTTTCCTCCTCGATCGAAGATTCGCCAGATTTTGTCGTTTGGTCAGCATGGCGTATTCTTTTTGGATGGACGCCGATATCGAAACCGAAATCGAAATGGTCAGACGTCACGTGCTCCGTGGTGAGACCATTGTTGTGAAGCAGCATATGCTCATACAGCGTCTCAGAAACTTGGGCATTTCGACCGTCGAGGCTGAGCGACTTCTGGATACC
>NZ_JAFCTR010000030.1:0-25981 GCF_049896125.1 Pararhizobium sp. DWP1-1-3 | reverse complement strand
AACCCCGTAAATGCCTTGGCTACAAGACACCAGCCGAGGTGTTCATGGCGCATTTGCAGGATGAGGCGTGATCCCCTACCCTGCAAAATGGGCATGATGCACTTGGGTTAGCTTCTCCAAAAAAACATACGAATATTGAAGACGAGATATCGAACTCCCAGCCTCTTCCCGGGGCTCCTCGGCTACCGTCGCACAGGTTTCGGCGGCAGCCACTTTTCTCGGAGGTATCGCCGTCTTGGCTTCTACCGAGACTCCATGCTGGCGTTCGGTACACACCTGCCGCCGACTGCGGCGCAACTGAGCCTTCGCGTTCCTTGAAGAGCTCACTGAGAAGCGTCGGCAGCTTCGCGACGTCAATATGGGGCTCGCCAACGACTCAAGGGACTCGCAGAACGCGACAGTCGCATCTGAGCCTACCGCGACAGGCGATTTTCGTCGTCAATCAGGATGAGACGGGAAGGACCGGCGGTGCCCCATTTCCACAGCACCAGATTGAGGTCGCTCCCAGTCGCTCCGGGGGCGAAACTCCTGACAAGCAGGCCATTGTAGCCGGATGCGATTAAGCGGCGCGCGAAAGCTTGCGTCCTGGATTCGCCGCTCGCTTTCATCTGGTTGCGCCATGTGGAGTCGGCCAAACCTTCCACATCCATATGCTCGGTTGCCAGCGCTGCTTCGTCTCGAGAATCGAAGACGCGGTCGACCTCGGCATCACAAGAGACGAGCGTCGTCGGCTGAAGATTGCCGACTTGGTTGGCCTCTCTCAACGCTGTCATGATCGACAGGGACGAATAGAGGGCTGCCACTCCTCTTGGATTGAACCGTCCGCCGTAGAGTTCCGCGCCCCGGCCGGACAGGGGCTCGCTCGCATAGATCGGATTGAGCGCGCGATAGAGCTTCCCCTCGTAGCGGAAAGGTTGGATCAAGCGTGTACACCGGCATCGACGGCGTCGATATAGTCGAGCACTTCATTGGCCCGACCGCTACGGACGAGCTGCATTGCCGTCTGCCCGGAAAAGCCGGGCAGCGGCTCCGATCGGAACCAGGCATAAGCCATCAGGCCGGAGCCGAACCGAGGTTCCGTCTTGTTGATGATCTCGATCATTTCGCGCAACCGTCGCTGGGTCCGATCCGAGCGAACACGATCCTTGCGTTGGACGGCATCCTTTCCCAGGCCCGCCGTGTTGGCGACTTCCTCACTGGTGGTTCGGAAAGCCGCCGCGATCTTGCGGGGCGCGAAGAAACCTTCATCAGAATACTGAACCAGTCCCATTAGATCACCTCTCGTATCTTTGCCCCGAATATAGACGCTGAAGTGCGTCATTACAAGCGTCAAAAAGGGATAAGAGATGAAAATGGAGATGGAAAAAGGAAAAGCACTCGGTCGCAGATCGGTCCTCCCGTCGCCGCTCTCGCTCAACCTCCGTCTGCGAATCCCGGCCACTCGTCCTTCGCAAGGCTGTTAGCCTCGCTCGTGCTTCGCGGCAGGGCTGCTCGGTCGCAGCTGCGCCGGTCCGACCGCCCCGCGGTCCGGGAGGTGTCTTCAGAAAAGAATGAAGGCAGGAAGGACAGGCAGTGGGCCGCGTCCGTATCCCCCGGAAAGGAAACTCCCATGCAACTCATAAAGGTCGATCCGCGTTCGCTGAATGAAAATCCAGACGACGCCCGCCGCTCGAAATCATCGCCGCAATCGGATGCGTTGCTCCTGGCAACCGTGAAAGCCGTCGGCATCCTTCAGCCGCCCGTCATCTCGCCCGAGTTCGATGGCGGAAACGGTTGCATCATTCAGATGGGTCATCGCCGCGTAAAGCAGGCCATTGCTGCGGGTCTGGAGGAAATCGACGTCCTTGTCGTGGAAGCCGCCAACGACAACGGCGCAATGCGCTCGATGATCGAGAACATCGCCCGCGAGCCGCTTAATGCGGTCGACCAGTGGCGCGGCATCGAACGCCTGGTCGCGCTCGGCTGGACCGAGGAAGCCATCGCCGTGGCGCTTGCCCTTCCCGTCCGCCAGATCCGCAAGCTCCGGCTTCTGGCCAATGTCTTGGCCGCCATGCTCGACCAGATGGCCAGGGGTGACATGCCGAACGAGCAACAGCTCCGCACCATCGCTGCCGCCTCGCTGGATGAGCAGAAGGAGGTCTGGAAAGCCCAGAAGCCGAAGAAGGGTGATACCGCGCAATGGTGGTCGGTCGCCAACGCGCTGAACAGGAAGCGGATGTATGCAAAGGATGCGAGCTTCGGCGACGATCTTGCTGATGCCTACGGCATCGAATGGGCGGACGACCTGTTTGGGCCGGCCGACCAGGACAACCGCTACACGACGGATGTCGAAGCCTTTCTCGGCGCACAGCAGGAGTGGATGACGAGCAACCTGCCGAAGAAGGGCGCCATCATCGAGGTCAACAACTGGGGCCAGCCGGAACTGCCGAAGAAGGCAAGCCAAGTCCATGGCAAGCCGGGCAAGGGCGATCACACCGGCATGTACATCGATCGGGAGGGCAAGGTCCAGACCGTCCATTATCGCTTGAGCCGCGTGCAACGTCAAAGTCCCTCTAATACTTCGAAATGCCTCCTGCTGGTATGAGGAGGATGCGGAGTGGGCCATCGTCGCTCTGACATTTCCAGATGTCTTTACGACCTACGAGCGGCACTGCTGTGATGAGACGGTCCGCAATACCTGGCCGGTTGAATGGGAGCAGATCCATGGTCGCCAGCTCGAGCCGGGCGAGTCCTGGACGAAGGACAAAACAGCTTTCAAGCAGAATCAGGTTGGCGACTGCATGGTGACCTCCGCGACGGACCGCGATCGGCGCGGTCTGGAAAGAAGGAAAAGTGAAGATGAACAGGAAATCGACAGGCGACCGCAGCGACATCTATACCCGGATTACCGACCGGATCGTTGCCGATCTCGAACAGGGGGTTCGTCCCTGGATGAAGCCGTGGAGCGTGGCAAACGCGCAGGGGCGCATCACACGACCATTGAGGCACAATGGCCTGCCCTATTCGGGCATGAACGTGTTGCTTCTCTGGTCGGAAGGGATAGCGCGAGGACTCTCCTCATTATGTGGATGACATTCAAGCAGGCGCTCGAACTCGGCGCCGCGGTTCGCAAGGGCGAGACCGGCTCGACGGTCGTCTTCGCCAGCCGCTTCACCAAATCCGAAAGCGATGGCCACGGAAACGAGATCGACCGGGAGATCCCCTTCCTCAAGGCATATTCGGTGTTCGACATCGAACAGATCGATGGACTACCCGATCGCTACTATGAGCAGCCGGTATCGGTTCTCGACCCGGTGGAGCGGATGGAGAATACCGATCGCTTCTTCCGCAACACCGGCGCCCTGATCCGGCACGGTGGCAGCCAGGCTTATTATTCCCCTGTCTCGGACCATATCCAGATGCCGCCGTTCGAGACGTTTCGCGATGCAACCGGCTACGTGGCGACGCTCAGCCATGAAGCCACACATTGGACGGCGCACCCGGACCGGGTTGGCCGCGATCTCAGCCGCTACGCCAAGGACCGAAGCGAACGTGCGCGCGAAGAGCTGATCGCCGAACTCAACAGCTGCTCCTCTGCGCCGATCTCGGCATCGTCCCGGAACTGGAGCCGCGACCCGATCACGCCTCCTATCTGCAGTCCTGGCTCCGCGTCCTGTCAGACGACAAGCGCGCGATCTTCCAGGCCGCGGCACATGCGCAGCGCGCTGTGAGTTTTCTTCATGATCTGCAAGGCGTAGCAGAAACGGGTACCAGGGCGGCTTGAGGCCAACCGGACGATCAGCGACGGTCGTCGTCCCCGCCGGCGGCCGTTGCCTCGACCGGGTCCCGTTCGACTTGTGGATCGCCGTTCAGCATGAGATCCAGCTTTCCCCAAATCGAGGGCTTGTTGGCATCGGACTTGAGTTTACGGGACGGCTTTTGCTCAACGATGAACTGCTTTGTCTGCTGAAGCATGGATCCTCCGGGCGACGATTCGCTGACGAACGATAGCGCGCGTTTGCGTGGCCACAACTGTGCCCCTGCCAGGGAAGCGTTTCAACTGGGGATGAACCGCGACCAACGGACTCCTTCAGGCGATCATGCCAGTGAACGCCATTCCTAAAGGGTCGAGCGTCGTGACCGCCATAGCCATGTCCAACCGCCTGTTTCCGGCGCCCCATCTGCGGGCTCGATGGGGCATGTCTGACCGGAGAGCGGCTGCGCCTCGATCGTTTTCTCGCAACGGCAGCTGCAGATTTCTTACCCCGGACGGCACCCCACTCGACAGGTCGAGCGGGGACCCCAGCCGCCCTCCTCCTCTCCGACTAACAAATCTTCGGCCTGCCGCCCTCCATTGCATTGCGGCCCTATGCCACCCCATCGCGCTGGCGCGTCGGGGGCCGGCGGGTGCGGTCCGATCGTCCCCGGTCTTTGCGACTGCCATCGAGGCCGCAATGGCGCGGCCCGAGACACAAGACAAGGAACATCACCATGGCGACCATCGGCACCTTCACCTCTACCGAAACCGGCTTCTCAGGCTCGATCCGCACCCTCGCCCTCAACGTCAAGGCCCGCATCGCCCGCGTCGAAAACCCCTCCGACAAGGGCCCGCAGTTCCGCATCTACGCCGGCGCCGTCGAGCTGGGTGCCGCCTGGCAGAAGCGCTCCGAGCAAACTGACCGCGACTACCTCTCGGTCAAACTGGACGACCCGAGCTTCCCGGCTCCGATCTACGCAACCCTGACCGAAGTCGAAGGCGAGGACGGCTACCAGCTGATCTGGTCCCGCCAGAACCGGGACTAGAATGTCGAGGCTCCGCCCATCGGGCGGGGCCTTCTCTCATGTCTTCGGCTCATCTCCATCCCACTATCGGATGAAAATGGATGGATAAATGGATCCCGTCTTGTCATACCGTTTCGGATGGAAACGGATGGGGCAATGGATGCCGGCTCTCGATCTATGGACATTGCGGATAACACCCGAGATCCTTTCGCTGATTGCAGAGATCGACGAGTTCAAAGGCGCATGGCGCGCCCTCGGCCGCATTGCGCCCGATCGCCTGTCGAGCCTGCGCCGGGTCGCCACCATCGAAAGCATCGGATCGTCGACACGCATCGAAGGCGCGAAGCTGAGTGACCGCGAAGTCGAAAGGCTGCTCGTAAACCTGCGGATCGGCTCTTTCTCCAGCCGCGACGAGCAGGAAGTCGTAGGCTATGCCGAGGTGATGGAGACAATCTTCTCGGCCTTCGACGCCATCCCCGTTAACGAAAATCACATACGCCAGCTTCATCGGGATCTGCTCGCGCACTCGACCAAGGATGAGCGACACCGCGGCGACTGGAAGACCCTTGCCAACAACGTCGAGGCGTTCGACGAGAAAGGTCTGAGCCTTGGCGTCGTCTTCGCAACAGCCACGCCGTTCGATACACCCGGCCGAATGGCGGAACTGGTGGCGTGGCAGCAGGCGCAGGAGAAAGATGGGACGTTCCACCCTCTGCTGATCGTCGCTGTCTTCGTCGTGGTCTTTCTGGAAATTCATCCCTTCCAGGATGGCAACGGTCGTCTGTCGCGGGCGCTGACCACATTGCTGCTTCTTCGGGCCGGCTATGCCTACGTGCCCTACAGTTCGCTCGAAAGCATCGTCGAGCAGAACGAGGAGGCCTATTATCTCGCCCTTCGCCGCACGCAAGGTACGATCCGCATGGATCGGCAGGGTCGGATTTCGCCATCATGCGCAGCGCGCCGACGATCACGATCCAGACAGCAATGCCGAAAATGGCTGAGTAGACCGTCAACACCACGAAGATCAGGATGACGGCCGCAAGCCCGGTGATCAGCACCAGTTCCCTGTCGGCTCCCATGAGAAGGTTCGGACGGGAGAGCGCGCGGTGGATGCGGTTGCGACGAAGGCCCGACATGAATTCAGACATGTGCGCCCTCCCCTCCCCGGCTTGGGCTAATGGTCGCAACGGGATTATCGATCAAACCGATGGAGGCGCCAGTTGCGCCGAACAGGCCGACGATCGTCGTGGCGCCAAGCAGGATGCCGGCAACGAGCACGACATAGACCAGGCGCCGGGCGAAATCGTTCAGTTCTCCGCCGAAGATCAGCATCCCGCCGGCGATCGCAACGGCCGCCAGCGCGATGTAACCGGCGACTGGCCCGGTGATCGATTCCTGGATCTGCTCGAGCGGACCCTCCCATGGAAGACTGCCGCCTGAGCTGGCGAGTGCCGGGGCGGCGGCTATGAGGACGAACGGCACGACCAAAAGGGCAAGTGCGACGGCGGGTTTCTTAGGCGACATTGCGCGCCTCCTGTTCTTCGGTGAGTTTATCGGACTGGGTTTCGTATTGGCCGTTGACGAACCGCTCGACGTGAATGACGTCGCGGACGCGCCGGCCCCTGGGCGTTCTTTCAATCGAGATGATGAGATCAACCGCCTCGCCGATCACTTCGCGCATCGGCTGATGGCTGGCTTCAGCCGTGAGCTGTTCCAGTCTTCGAAGCGCCGACATGGCCGTGTTGGAGTGGATCGTTGCCACGCCTCCAGGGTGACCGGTGTTCCAAGCTTTCAGAAGTGTGAGTGCAGCTCCATCGCGGACTTCGCCCACGATAATGCGATCGGGGCGCAGGCGCATGGTGCTCTTCAGGAGACGCGCCATATCCACCACGTCGCTGGTGTGCAAAAGGACGGCATTGTTGGCCGCGCACTGGATTTCTGCCGTATCCTCCAGGATGACGAGCCGATCATCCGGCGCCGCCTTCACGATTTCGGCGATGACTGCGTTTGCAAGTGTCGTTTTGCCGGAGCCAGTGCCGCCGGAGATGATGATGTTCAAACGCGACGCAATCGCGCTACGTATTGTTGCGGCCTGGTTGTCGGTCATAACACCAATGCGGACATAGTCATCGAGTGGAATAAGTCGTGACGCCCGGCGCCGGATCGTGAAAGCTGGTTTTGCGACGATAGGAGGCAGCAAGCCTTCGAAACGATGTCCACCCATCGGCAATTCCCCTGAGATGATCGGCTGGTCCGTATCGACTTCCGCCTGAAGGGCATGGGCGACCGTGCCGATCACCATTTCCGCAGCGGCGGCCGACATCTCGCCGGCCGGGGCAACGCCATGGCCGAGCCGTTCGATGAAAAGCTTTCCATCAGGGTTCAGCATGATCTCGACAACGCTGGCATCTTCCAGCGCGATGCACAATTGGTCGCCGAGCGCCTCTTGAAGTTTGCGGACGAGCCGAGGATGAGAGCGAAGCTGAGTCACGGGTGCTCCTTACGCGGCCTTGCCGAGTTGGTGGTGAACTTCGATTGATAGTCTGCTGGCCGGAGCTTGTGGAAGATCTCCGAACTGGCCGGCAAAGTACCTGCCACCGCCATGGTGACGCCGATCTTCTTTGGCTCGCCGAGACGCGCGAGCGGCCAGCCCACACGCGCAAGTATTCGTTCGAACCTGAGATCGGTGACGGTGATGATTTCTCTAAAACCGTTTGCAATTGACCATTCGATGATCCCTGCGAACATGGTCAGCGTTACCTCGTGTACCGAGCCCACTCCCTTTCCCTCGCCGAGCGTGGTGTCCACACAAAAACGCGAACTCTCGATCATGGCGGCGTGGGCATCGAGGTACCCGGAGGGAAGGAGCGAGGGGAAAACGTTCACCAGCATCGTCGGACCGGACGCAGGAAGAAGGCGAGCGCAGCCCGCTAGCTGGCCACTACTTGCAATAGCAAACACGTACGTTGGCCCAAGCCCGTCGAACCCATCCGCCTCGCACCCATCGATAACATTGACATCCCAGCCCAGGCGATCGGAAAAGACGCGCGCTCGGAGTTCGTGATGGCTCTGAAGGACACGGGCCTCATCGACATCTTGCGGTGTTGAGAATGCCAGAATCTGCATGAATTTCTCCGTCGCTGTTGGTCGGCGGGAAATGAGCACAGATCGGAATCAAGGTGCAGTTGTATAATCCTACAAGAACGCAGCGGTGAGTCGCACTGTTGGCGGAAGGGTTCACATATAGAAATCCCTTGTGGCGTCGGAACGCGCACGAGCGACGGTGCGCCAAGATCGTGACACTTGGATCGCATAACGTCAGCCACGCTTGCGGTTGGAGCCGCATCGTATTGTCTTTATTGACGAAACATCCGCTAATACCAGACACCCTCACAGCAGAATGCTGGAACTTCTTTAGCGCCGGCTAATCGTACGATGCTCTAACCCATCAGGTCATGGCAGACCGTACTGCCTTGAGGAAATCAATGGAGAGTTTGACGATTTGCTGTTGCGGCGTCCGCAAGCTGATTTCGGCAGCTATTGAAGAAGGTGCAGATGGCAACTGGTCCGGTATGTAAGACATGTATCTTCTAGTGGGAAGAATCCCGCGCATTCCCAACCTCCGACAGTAGGAGGTGTTTTTCGAGGAATGGTCACGCTGCGGGAGGAAATCGTCAATCTTCTGGAAACTCAGGAGTTTTCAAACTTTATGAGCGGCAATAATGCTCCATGGTCGGCAGCACATAAGGAATTCAAAACCCGAAATACTTAAATGAACTTGTACCTGGCTTAAGAAGAGCGCGATCCCTCCGGTCCCACCTCCTGCTAACCATTCCAAGTAACGTTAACAAAGGGTAAATCAGCAAGGCATTTGAAGCTGTGGCATTGTGGAATTGTCGGGCCCGTGCCCGGAGTATTTGAGCACCAAAAAATTTGGAGCCTTCGCTGGAGACAGCGGAGGCTCCACCTTATCGTCCTACAGTGCAGATGGGAGGTCTGACCGGCTGGGGTGTCGGCCAGACCTCATATCGTCGGAAGGATCGGCGGCGCCCGACGATGCCTTAACCTAGCGTTTTTCCCAATGAAATCGAGCTGATAGAAAGAGCTATGCAGTTACGCAATTCGATTGACGTTGGCGTCTCATACTGCACAACCGCTTCACACTTGCCGTTCTCGCATTGGTCAGTTGCCTTTGCCGCACTGGTCCCAACGCAATCGGATTAGATGAGCTGGTCTGGGAAGAATGCTGCGAGTGGTGTGCGTCGACTTTTGGGGGTAAGGCGGTCGAGCATTGCCATTTGGCGGCAGCTTCATTTCAACAGCGGCCGCCGACTAAAAGTCGACAAGCAGGTTTGCCTGTGCCGCGTTCGAGCGCAAACCATCGGCAAATTCGCCTGAGTAAGTCAGTGTCAGGCGAGCGGACTTGGAGAGCGCGGCAGATATTCCCGCCTTGACGACCAAGGCATCGCGCGGCGTCGCAACGCCCTCGAGCATGAATGGTGTCCCACCGGCAAATGCAAAACGGGAAGACGGTTTCACGTCGCCGGCGGTGTGCTGCCAGCCCAGCATGGCAGTCAGGGCGAGCGGGAAATCGACGGCCGGCAGATCTACCGACAGGCGGACACCGGCTGTCGATACCGTTATCGCATCAGAGCCGCCGGCCGCAGACAATGCTGCCGCGCCGCCCTCTTCCCTGAAGCCATCGGTATTGAGATGGATGTAGGCAAGATTGGCGAAAGGCTGGACACTGATGTCATCCATCATCAGTGTCCAGGAAATATCCCCGAAAACCTGGGTCGTGGTGCTGTCATATTCGGCCGCGAGCCGATCGGTGAATGTGCCGAAAGACACGCTGCGACGGACAGTCGCCTCGTTGCGGGAGTAAACGGCGCCGCCGATGAAGTCCAATGGACCGATGTCGCCCGCCGTATAGAGGCCGGCATGATAGGACACTGCGCGCGCCTGCGGCTGCATCGAAAGATGGCTATAACCGAGCAGCCCACCGAGGCGCCATTCGTCGGAAATCGCCGCATCGGCTCCTATAAGCGCACCGGCAGCACGGCCACCAGCGTCCGTTGCATTGCCGTCGCCGGCGACATCGTTGGCGGCGACGAAGCCGGAACTCCAAAATGCCACATCGTCGTCCTGCCCGGAGTGCCGCGCCGCAGACAGGGTCATCCGATCGATGATTGCGTCACGCTGGAAGCGGCTCTCCCACAAAAGCTCGCTTTTGAGGGAGGCGTGAACCTCTCCGTTCAACTGCGCGAAGGCGCCGCCAGCGGTCTGCGCATCCAGTGGCAGCACTGCCAGAAAGAGCGGGTTTCCCGTCCCCAGCGCCTCAACGGCACTTGCTGTCGTGCGATCGTTTGCGGTTGCCGCGACCGCTGCGAAATCCACGTCATTGCGATCAAGCCCGAGATCGACCGTCGTGGTGCCGTAGGTCAGCGTCGGAGAAAGAAAGGCAAAGTCACTGGTAACGTTGTCAAAGGCGCCGGTGACGCTGCCGGCGGTCAGGAGCGTGTAGTCGGTGGTCAGGCCGTAGCTGCCACTTGCAGCCTTGATATCCAATGTGCCACCTGCAATGACAAGTGCGCCGGAGGCATTCACCCGATCGGAAAGACCGCTAGCGTCAATATCGGCCTCATAGGTCGATCCGGCACTAAAGGTCAGGTCGCCGTTGACCGCAAGCGTCTGGATGCCCGGTCCAGGAGCAAGTGTTCCGCCCGCATTGACTGACAGTCCGCCGGCAACCCCGCTTCCAGACAACAGCCCGCCGTCAAAGACATCGATCGTTCCGGTGACCGTTCCTTCATTGACGAAGGCGCCGCCCGTTACTAAGGCTGTCCCGTTGATCGTTCCGGTGTTGGAGAAGGTTCCCTCACTATTCACAAGCGATGCGATCGTGCCGTCATTTCGCACAGTACCGGCATTCGCGACCGCACCCGCCGTTGAACCGCTATTGTTTGTAAAGCTGCCCTGCGTCCCGATAGTGACGTCACCGGCCGCCGCGTTGTTGACAACGCTACCACCCCTTACCGTCGTGGTGCCGGTAACGGTGCCGCCGCCATTGTTCGTGAAGGTCCCGGCATCATTCTCCAGGGATGCGACGGTGCCCGCATTCGATATCGTGCCAGAGTTCCGGATCGCTCCGGCCGTGGCGCCGCTGTTGTTGACGAAGGCGGCTACGGCCGCGACGTCGGCGTCCGAAATGACGAAGTTATTCGCAACGGTTCCACCGGATATGGCCGTTTTACCTGCGATCGTGCCGCCGGCATTGTTGGTAAAGGTTCCCGCTGTATTGGTCAGTGAGGCAAGCGAGCCGGCGTTTGACGAATTGCCGGCATTCGTGACGGCGTCTGCGCTTGCGCCTGTCGTGTTGGTGAATGTGCCGTCCGCGCCAACATTGACGGTGCTAAGGGCCGCATTGTTCGTGACGCTGCCGCCGGTAACGGACGTTGCACCCTTTACCGCCCCGGAAAAGTTGTTGGTGAATGATCCAGCGTCATTCTGGAGCGAGCCGATGGTGCCCGAATTCGATACGGTGCCGGAATTCCGGATGGCCCCCGCGGTTGCACCATTGTTGTTCACGAAAGCGGCCACGGCGGAGACGTCCGCGTCGGTGATGACAAAATTGTTGGTGACCGTGCCACCGGAAACCATGGTCTTGCCGGAGATTGTGCCGCCCGTGTTGTTGGTGAAATTTCCTGCAGTATTCGTCAGGGCTTCGAGATTTCCACCATTCGATGCCGTGCCGCCATTGGTGAGCTTGCCGGCAGTGGCCGTGGAGTTGTTGACGAATGTTCCCTCCGACGAGACGGCGACATCGCCCACCGTTCCATTGTTGGAGAGCGACGTGCCCGTACCGACTGCTGCACTACCAAGCGTGCCGTTGACAGAGACGTTTCCGTTATCCAAGGTCAGCCGGCCATTGAGGTCGCCATCGACGAACAGGCTGCCTCCGCTGAGGCTCACGTCCGAGTTCAACGCGCCTCCAGCATTAATGCCGACACTGCCCGATGTGATCGTGCTGCCGCTCTTGACGGTGAGTGCGCCCGTGTTCGTAATCGTGAGATTGCCGCCGTTCACTCCCAGCGCACCGATCGAGATGTCATTGGTGACCTGCGGCGAACCATCGTTGACGTCGGCTGTATCGCCACTCCCCGGCAGCACAGGATTCCAGTTCGAACCGTTGCTGAACTCGTTATCCGCGGTGCCCGACCACACGGATTGAGCAAACGAAGGTATAGTCAGCGCAACGGATACCATTGCTGTGAAAAATCCCAGACGCCGCGAAAATGCCGGAAGCAGTTGGTTTTTCATTGATCGGCCGATGCAAAGCAGGTGCCGAATCCATCGGCGGAACAGATGACCATCCTTACCCAAGCGTGGTTAATGAATATTTAATCTTTGCAACCCGCTCGCCATTTGGTTGCAGGATGTCGCGCAGGGCAGTTTGGGGAGATGCACGCGACCACTGCCGGCACACGGTATCCGGCGCCAAAGCGTGTTCGTTCGGATTTTGGTTCAGGTCCGGTCAGCGCTCGAATGGTTCGCCGAGCGAGGCGACACCGTTCAGCTTCAAGAGGCGCCGGTCTGCCGAGATAATGCCAAGCACGATGATCGTCACGATGTAGGGCAGACTCGACAGCAACTGCGAGGATACGTCCATTCCTGTTGCCTGAGCTGCGAGACCCATCAGCGAGACGGCGCCAAAAAGGCAGGCACCAAGGAAGATGCGGCCGGTAAGCCAGGTGCCGAAAACCACAAGAGCAATGGCTATCCAGCCGCGGCCGGCAATCATCCCGTCCGCCCAGAGCGGTGTGTAGATCGTTGCGGCATAGGCGCCGGCAAAACCCGCCATCGCGCCGCCGAATAGAATGGCGGTGACCCGAACGGTGATGACCGAATAGCCAATTGCGTGGGCAGCCTTGGGGTTTTCGCCGACGGCGCGGACGACCAGGCCGAGTGTGGAGTAGGTGAACATCGCCCATAGACCGATCGTTGCCACAAGCGAAATCCACACAATGATATCCTGGTTGAAAAGTCCGCCGACGACCGGGATCTCAGATAACCAGGGAAAGGCAAGCTTCGGCAGCGCCTTGACCGTCAGGCTTTCATAGGTCTTTCCGAAAAGCGCTGAAAGGCCCTGGCCAAGAATTCCGATCGCCAGGCCAGTCGCCACCTGGTTTGCCCGAAATCCCAGAGCGACAATGGCAAACAAAAGCGAAAGCCCAGCACTTGCGAGACCTGCAACGACAAAGCCAAGAAAATGTCCGCCTCCGTGATAGACGACAATGAAGGCAAGCACGGCACCAAAGGCCATAAGCCCTTCGACACCAAGGTTGAGAACACCGGCGCGCTCGACGACGAGTTCACCGAGAGCCGCGAGCAGAAACGGCGTCGCCGCCGCAAGCATGCCGGAAATGATGAATTCGATGGCGTTCATGCTGGGCTCCGCTGGGCGGTCTTTTTGGCGACCTGCGGCCACTCCAGCCGGTAGCGCACGAAGGCCACGGCGACGAGGTAGGACAGCAGAAGGCTACCTTGGAAAACGCGCACGGCCGCGATCGGCAGGTTGGCCGAGACCATGGCATTGTCACCGCCGATATAGATGACGGACATGACGAGGGCGGATACGACGATGCCGAGCGGATGCAATCCGCCAAGATAGGCCACGATGATCGCAGCATAGCCATAGCCGGTAGAGATCGAGCGTTGCAGCTGCCCGATCGGTCCGGCGACCTCGGCTGCGCCAGCAAGTCCGGCAGCAAAGCCGCCGATCAAAAGTGAAAGCCAGATTGCCCAATTCTCGTTGAAGCCGGCATAGCCGGCAGCGCGCGGTGCAAGCCCGCCGACCTGCAGCTTGTATCCGGCAAAGCTCTTCTGCATGAAAACAAACGCCGCAACCGACAGCGCGAGTGCAATGAGAAGCGATACGTTGACGCGCGTGCCGGAAATCAGCGTCGGCACCAATGCGTCATACTGGAACATCACCGACTGCGGGAAATTGAAACCGTTCGGATCCTTCCAGGGGCCGAGCAGCAAATAGTTGAGCAGCTGCGCTGCAACGAGGCTCAGCATAAGCGAGACCAGGATTTCGTTGGCATTCAGCCGGACGCGCCAGAAGGCCGTGATCCACGCCCATAGCGCGCCGCCGATGGCGCCGAGAAGCAGCATGGCAGGCCAGATCCACTGGCCGGTCGCCTGCGGAAACCAGACGGGAATGGCGGAGGCGAAGATCGCACCAAGGATGAATTGGCCCTCGGCTCCGATGTTGAAGACCTTGGCCCGAAAGCCGATCGCCAGACCCTGGGCTATGAGAAGGAGCGGTCCTGCCTTCAAAAGTACTTCTGAAAATGATGCCCAGGAGAGGAAGGGCTCAAGCAGCATGGCATGGACTACCGCAACCGGGTCACGGCCCATTACCATGTAAAGGCCGAGATTGAGGATGATGGCGGCCAACAGAGCGACGACAGGCGCAAGGAGGGTCGCCGCCAGCGAGGCGCGCTCGCGGCGCACGAAGCTGGGAAAGAAAGCCATGGACAAAACACTCATGCGTGCGCCTTCTCTGGAGAATGCTGCGCCCCTATCATGTACCGGCCAATATCCTCAGGTTTGGTCTCGCGAGTAACAAGCCGCAGGCTCAGCGCTCCGTGATGCAGCACCTGGATGGAATCGCAGAGTTCGAAAAGCTCTTCGAGCTCTTCGGATATGACGAGGATCGCCATGCCCTCATTGCGCAATGCCACAAGCCGGCTTCGCACCGCCGACGCAGCGCCTATATCGACGCCCCAGGTCGGCTGCGCCACAAATAGCAGCTTCGGCGACAGCATTATCTCCCGCCCGACGATGAACTTTTGCAGATTGCCCCCGGACAGGCTGCCTGCTTCCGCGTCCGGGCCGGGCGTGCGGACATCGTATTGACGGATACAATCTTCCGTAAACGCGGCCGCGCGTGCCCGGTCGACAAGACCGCGCCGCAGGAGTTTGAGCGGATGTGCTGTCAGCAGGCTGTTGAGCACAAGCGACATTTCCGGCACGGCACCGCGCCCAAGCCGGTCCTCCGGAACGAAGGCAAATCCGAGTTTCCTGCGGGCTGCTGCATCGAGCCTGCCGACGTCCTTTCCCATCATGTAGATCCGGTCGCGCTGTTCGCGCCCAAGCAGCGTTTCGCCTGATATCAGCGCGGCAAGCTCGCTTTGGCCGTTGCCGGAAATCCCAGCGATTCCCAGAATTTCGCCGGCTCGCACCTCCAGGCTGATGCCCGAGAGCGGCACACCGAAAGGGTCGGAGGGCGTGTGGTCGAGACCGATGATCTCGAGCTGCTTTTGCCCGCCGGCCAGCGGCAACGCCGGCATCGGTGCCGGCATGTCGCGGCCAATCATCATGCGGGCCAGGTCATGGGCATCGTGCTCGCGCGGATCGATATCGCCGGTCACCCGTCCGCCACGCAAGATCGTCGCCCGGTCACAAAGCGCCCGGATTTCCTCCAGCTTGTGGGAGATGAACAGGATGGAAACGCCGCCATCGCGCAATCGGCGCAGGGTATCGAAGAGCTTTTCCACCAGTTGCGGCGGCAGCACCGAGGTGGGCTCATCCAGGATCAGCAGTTTCGGATTGGTCATCAGGCAGCGGATGATCTCCACCCGCTGCCGCTCGCCGACGGATAGCGCATGCACATGGGCGAGCGGATCAACGTCGAGACCGAACTCCCGCCCAAGTGACTTGATGCGGTCCTTGAGATCGGTTTTGCGCCCGGGAACAACCAGCCGGATGTTCTCCACTACGGTCAGGGTCTCAAACAGCGAGAAGTGCTGAAACACCATGCCGATGCCCCTGCGCCTCGCATCCGCAGGAGAGGCAAGGTGCACAGGCTGTCCTTGCCAGATGACAGCGCCGTCGTCAGGCTGCTCGACGCCGTAGATCAGTTTCATTAGCGTCGATTTTCCCGCCCCGTTTTCTCCGAGGATCGCATGGATCGACTGCGAAGCCACATTCAGGTCGATTGCCTGGTTGGCATGGATCTGGCCATAGCTCTTGGAAATGCCGCGGAGCGATAGGAGCGGGATGGTCATGGCCTATTTCGGCAGTGGCGTGGTGACGCCCTTGACGTGCCAGTCCAGTGCAACGATTTCGGTATCGGGCATGGTCGCTCCGGCGGCCAAGCCTTCGCTTCCGTCGGCCTTGGTAATGGGCCCAGTGAATGGCGAG
Source organism: Pararhizobium sp. DWP1-1-3 (assembly GCF_049896125.1). Lineage (NCBI taxonomy): Bacteria > Pseudomonadati > Pseudomonadota > Alphaproteobacteria > Hyphomicrobiales > Rhizobiaceae > Pararhizobium > Pararhizobium sp. DWP1-1-3. The sequence goes on along the minus strand of NZ_JAFCTR010000030.1, from coordinate 10,009 downwards.
AAGCTGCCGTCGGCGATTTTCGCCTCGATCTCCTTGATCTTGGTCATCACGCCGGCCGGAACGTCTGGGCTCCAGTCGATGACTTCGACAACCTTTTCAGTGACGCCGAGGAAGGTGTTGGCGCCCTTGAAGGTGCCGGCGAGATGCGCATCGACCGAAGCCTTGAAAAAGGGCGACCAGTCGGTCGAAATGCAGCCCAGATAGGTTTTCGGGGCATACTTCTTCATCGACGAATTGAGATTGAAAGAATAGACGCCGGCCTCTTCGCAGGCGGCGATGACAGACGGCGTATCCTGGGCGTTGGAAAAGATCACGTCGCATTTCTGTGCGATTAGCGCCTTGGCAGCTTCCTGCTCCTTGGCCGGATCGAACCACGAATTCACCCACACGACCGATACCTCGATATCCGGCTTGACCGCCTGCGCGCCGAGCGTGAAGGCGTTGATGGTGGTGATCAGTTCCGGGATTGCAAAGGCGGAGACGGAACCGAGCTTGCCAGTCTTGCTGAGCGCGGCCGCAGCCATTCCGAGCAGGTAGGAGCCCTGGAAATACTTGGCGGCGAAGGGCGAGAAGTTCGGAGCAACCTGGAAACCGGAAGCGTGCAGCACGGAGACGCTCGGATCGCGGCGGGCGATCTGCAACGCGCCGTTCTGATAACCGAACGAGCCGGCAATCAGGAACTTGTTGCCGTCAGCAACCGTCTTGGTCATGATGCGGTCGGCATCTGGTCCTTCGGCGATGTTTTCCAGAATTGTAACCTTTACCTTGTCGCCATACGCAGCCTTGATAGGGTCAAGTCCGGCGGCAAGCGCATGACCCCAACCGACGTCGCCGATCGGCGAAGGGACGACGAGCGTGATGCCGAGCGGCTCATCGGCGGCAAAGGCGATGCGGCTGCCGAGCGCACCGGCAAGGCCGGTTGCGGCTGCAGCCTTGATCAGGTTTCTGCGAGTCAGATTGTTCATGGTCATAGTTCCCTTTTTTGGTTTTTAAAACTGCACGGTTGCGAGTGCTGCTTCCCCGTCGGCAAACAGTTTTGCTTCATCAAGCCCGGGGAATTCGCCCTTCTGCCAGACAATTCGCCCATTGATCATCGTCATGTCGGTTGCCATGCCGATGCCCACGCGGGGGATCAGGCTCAGCGGATCATGCCGCGTGCCGATATAGTCCATGCGGCGTGTGTCGATGGCAAACAGGTCGGCGGCCATGCCGGGTGCAAGCCGGCCGATATCGCGCCGGCCGAGCAGGCTTGCACCGCCGGTCGTTGCATAGCTCAGGAAATCGGCTGGTGGTGGCACGGGATGGGCGCGGGTCGACGAGACGAGGCATTGCAGCATGTAGGCCGAGTGCAGACAGTGCATCAGGTTTGAATTATCGTTGGAAGCGGTGCCGTCGCAGCCCAGACCAACACGCAGACCAAGGGCCGACATGGCGGGAATATCGGTGACTTCGGCCCCGACGAGATAGACTGGCTCGGGGCAATGCGAAACACCGGTGCCGCTGGCTGCCATCGTCCTCAGCTCGTCATGGGTCAGTTCCCAGCAATGGGCATAGAAGGCATCGGGGCCTGCAAAACCAAGCTCTTCGAGATAGTCGACGGTGCGCATGCCGTGACGGCCCTGAATGACCGGGCTCTCGCCCTCGCCAACATGGGTGTGCATCATCACGCCACGGTCTCGTGCCAGCGCCACCGATTCGACGAAAGTCTCTCGGTAGCAGTTGACCGGCTGGCAGGGTGCTACCGCAACCTGGCGCATGCTGAAGAGACCGGTGTCATGATAGGTGTCGATTAGACGGGCGCAGTCGTCAATGAATTCATCCGTCGTCTCCAGCATTTCGTCTGGAATGGTGGAGCCTTCCGATTTTGGCAGAGTATTGCCGCCCCGGCCGGCATGGAAGCGCATACCGAGCAGCTCGGCCGCCTCGAACTGGCGATCAATCAGCCGTTTTCCGGCATGCCTGGGGAAATTATACTGGTGATCGAAGGCCGTGGTGCAGCCATGCTTGATCAGTTCTGCCATCGCCGTGACGGAGGAGTGGTAGAAGCATTCCTCATTGAGCTGGGAAAAGATCGGATAGATGCGGTCCAGCCATTCGATGACTGACAACTTCGTCCAGTCGAGATCGGCGCGGTTTCGCACGAAGCACTGGAAGAAATGGTGGTGCGTGTTCACAAGCCCCGGATAGACGAACCAGCCGGTGGCGTCTTGGACCGCCGTGCCGGCGGGCAATGTCTCTGGCCTGAGATTTTCGCCGATCGCCTGGACGGCCGGGCCGTTGGTTAAGAGATCGACATTGCGATGGACTGCCGGCCCCTTGCCTTCGTCGACGATCACGGCCGCGCAATTCTTGAGAAGGTAGCCGGTCATCTCACGCCTCGCCCTGTTCGATATAAGGTTCGGGCCTCAGTTCATGCAGCCGGTGAATGCCGGGCATCTCGATGAAACGATCGAGGCCACGCAGTGCGCGCGACCAAAGGCGGATCGCGGGATAAGGATCAAGTGACACGCCGCCGTCGGGGGCCAGTGCGACATAGGGAAAGCAGGCAATGTCGGCAATCGTCGGCCGGTTAGCAGCAAGGAAGCGCATGCCGCGGAGCCTTTGCTCAACAAGGGCCGCTTCCAACTCGCGAAGAGCGAGAACCCCTTGCGTCTGCAGCGCACCAATATCGCCCGGCCGCAGCAGCATTTCGGTTAGCCGCGCGCCGCCCAGACTTGCCGTCAGCCGGCCCGAGAACGATAGCCATTGCTGCACCCGCGCGGCTTCGCCGGGACTTGCGCTGCCTAACCATTCGGGTGCCGCCTTGGCCGCGACATAGACCAGAATGGCCGCGGATTCCGTCAGCAGCAGATCGCCATCCTCGAGGATCGGAATTGAGCCTGCCGGATTGAGCGAGAGGAGTTCGGTGCCCTTGTGTTCTGCACCGGGATGGAAATCGACCGGGCGGATATCGAGCTTCACGCCGGCCAGCGCCGCCATCAAGCGTACCTTGTAGCAGCTGGGCGAAAGGATATAATCGTAAAGCTTCATTGTGCCACCAGCTGTGCGCCATAGGTATAATTGTGGCGTTTGAGCCAGCGGCGGTAGGCGACCGAGGTCAAATCGGCGCGCGTCGGGATTTCCATGCCAGGATCAAGCGGCAGGAGACGGGGGATCTGGTTTTCCAGGATCGACCGGTCCTGCAGGAAGATCGTCTGCTGGAAGTGGATCAGATCGGTCAGAGACGTTGTGTCATCAAACAGCGCCATCCATGGCCAGACGTCGCATAAGTCTTCAGCAAGCGGCTGAACGAAAAGCGTGATGACATCCCATTCGCTGGGGCGCGGCGGGCATGTCTTGTAGAGGACCGAGCAGGTCGGTGCGGGCACGCGGTACATATATTCCGTGGTGATGCCGCCGCTTGCCGACTTGGCCGCTTGGGGCTGGTAGAATTTCACCTGTGTTGCCCAGACCTCGTCAACATCCTCCCGGATCTCGACTTTGTAATTTTGGACTTCCGTATGGGGCTCCGCGCCGAGGATATCGGTGTGCACGAACGGAAAATGCGCGATATCGAGGAAGTTCTCAACAGCGCGCAAGGGAGAGCAGCGCACGCGGACCACGCCGACATCGACAAAGCGGCGGCCCGGCTGATCAGCCTCGGGAATTGGAAAAAGTTCCTTCTTCGGTTCGCCGAGTGACGACCAGACATGCCCGTAGCGAACGCGCACCGGAAGGGTGCGGCCGTTTCCGGCAATTACCCTGGCGTTTCCTTCCGCGTCGCGTCCAACCGTGATTGGCTCGCCCATCAAGGCAGTCTGGCGCCCTGCCTCATCAAGCTGGCTGAAGAGCCCGACCGGAAACCATTCGTCGGTCATTGCCTGCACGGTCATGGGGCGATCCTCTCCTTTTGAAGATTCTCAGCCTTACGGCGCAGGCTTTCGACAGTGCGTGAAGCGGCAATGCCTGCTGCCGGATCAGAAACTGCCTTGAGAAGCACATGGATCAGTGTCTTACCCTCATCCTGCGCAGACAGCAGTAGAACGATTAGAGCAGCCCCCAGGGTAATCTCCACGAGCCCCTCCGGGCTAACCTCCGCTGCCGCTGCGGCTTCTATTGTGGCGAAGCTCGCAGCCACTGTAAGCGAACGCAGGGGAATGAGGCCTTCAAACCGAGGAGGCCCAGCCTCAGGTTTGCCGGTGGCAACCCAAATTATTCCATCGGATTCTTCAACAGGGTGCGTTGCCGCCCGGATTGTCTCCGGCGGTACCAATCCCGGATGCGCCGGGATGCGAAGACAGTTTCCCGCCTGCGCATAGCTCCAGCCGTGGTAGATGCAGGAAAGAGCTTCGCCGCGCACAAAACCATGGGACAGGCGCATGCCGCGATGGGGGCACCGATCATCGGTGGCGGCCGTGTGCCCGGAGGCGCTCCGCCAGAGGGCAATGGATCCGGCGGCTGTATGCACCGGCATTACGGTTCCAACCGGCAAATCTGCGGAAAGGGCGACTGGCGTCCACGAGCGCGTCGTGTCGGAATGCATGGCTAAACTCTCTGAACGAAATCAATAGGTAGTCAGGTTATGTTCGCGCAGTTTAACTCCCGTTCATTTCCCGGCGACCGTCACGTTTGCATAAAATTTCCGCATTGGCAACAATGAACAAATAAAGTGCAAAGGTTGTATGTGGAGTCAAACTCGCGTGTCAGTTAGCCGGTCGCGCAGCGATCTCCCGACGCTCGATTGCTTCGACCCAAACGTCGATCGGGCCGAGAGAGCAGCCCATTTCCATCATATCAAGCAGCTCTTGCGCCCCCTCGACCTCAAGCTCAATGCGCTCCGCACTGACATGTGTGATGGACTGCGAAATTCCTAGCTTGGCAGCATGGCGCCGGATCCAGGGAATGAATGAAGACGCCTGTAGATCGCCAATAATGACGACCTGTTCCCTGACGCCCCCCTCTAAGGGATCGTAGTGCCGCTCTTTCATAAAACGCCCCAAATTCCGCTCGCCGTTTCCCAGCATACCGATTGAGCGAAGCTGGGAATAGGGGAAATCCGATTGCGGATTGGCAGGGCTCGATTGTCCGGCGATTTTTGAAGTAGGATCTGATTCCTGAGAACAGCCGCTTCTCTTTTCCGATATTTGCCCGGGCACAAAATCGCCGCCCAGGCCGCAAAAAATGGGGGTGGGTCCGGACGCTGTTTCCGGTTGCAATCGCTTTAACAGAAGGCCAAACCATTCACACAACAAAGCCGCGCCTGAATGCAGGCACGGCTTTTGACTAAAGTTGGTGCTTAATCAGATCTCGGGGCAGCCCCTTGTGTTAGCGAAGGTAATACGATCGGGGCCTCGACGGGTCATACCCTGAACCACGACACGGCGCTCGGTGACGCGCACGACCTCAGGATCCCGAAGGCCGGAATCGCGAGCCGCAGCACGGGCTTCCCGCTCACCGCAGCGATCCCTGCGGCGATCGACACGCTGACCGTCGCGATCGCGATCTCTGTTGCGGTCTCGGATCACGGGATTTATCCCATCTGGGCCGATATTAAGCTCAAGGTCTTGAGCGTTCGCCGCCGAAAATGGAGCGCTTACGCCTGCCACACCCAGCGCTAGCGCAAGGCCAGCTATATAAAACATATTTTTCATTTTATCTCCTCCGGCGTCGTCGACGCTTGGTTAATCGGACTGATAACATTTCTGAGGGCTAATTGTTCCAGTGCAGACGCAACGGCCGGGTAAGTCAGGATCCTTGGCGTCAATCAGGCCGTCCGTGACAGGTGGCTCGCGGTCCACGCGAGAGCGACCGCAAGTGTTGAAGACCATGCACCGCGGGAAAGGCTCGATTGCTCTCCGAATAATGCCGGCCTTTTTGGCCAATGCCAGCGGCCGGGGGCGACCATGGCCCGCTTGTCAGTACCGGTCTGCGGCAACGCAAGCTACCGGCGCCGAGGGGTTCGCGGATTCGGCTTAACGCAACGCACAATTTTGAGTTTCGCTAAGTCTGCGAAAATCGCAGGTCAGGCCTCGCTCAAGACGTGGAGCGTGCTCGACGTTCCGCCCAGACTGAAGGAGACCAAGGAAGGTCGCGGCCATTTGACCCCAGCCACCGTCTGTCGGATTTCCTCGAAATGCCGTGTATCGCAGTGCATGACTGCCTATCTGAAATTCGGCTTGTGAAGCCGTAGAGCAGATCCGTAGGCCTGCCTCGCCACAACCGACGAGCCGTGCGAGCTGCAGTAAAGCTGGAAGGTTTTCCATGGGAACTTCTAGTCCTGATCCTAGGTTTCTTGTCGCGCGCATAGATCTTGGTCGGGGATAGGACTGGTACCCATGCGACACGCTTTGCTCATACGATACTTAAACCGCTGCTGGCTTGACGAGATTAGAAGGTTCGCCCTTCTGAGCGAGAAAGGGCTAGCATCGACGCCATCACAAGGTCAGGTTGACGGCTTCAATTAGGGCTAGGAGAATCGAGTAGCATAGTCTTGACCATCGCCCGCTTGCATGATTTTTGGCGGAAAAGGGAGCGATTTTCATGGCCGCGTTAAACAAGATGCAAACCCCAAAGCGCGTGGTTTATACCTGCCTGTTTGGAAAATACGAGATTTTGAATGAAATCAAGCCGTCTGCCGAAGACCAGGACATCTCCTATATATGTTTTACCGATGATCCCGATCTTCGTTCCGAAAGCTGGAAGGTTGTTCTCATCTCGCAGAAGGGACTAGGTACAGCGCGCGAGAGCCGCGGCCCAAAGTTGCGCCCACACATTTATCTGCGCGACTTTACTGAATCGTTATACATCGACAATACGGTCCGGCTTAAAGTCTCCGCATCCGATATATTCCGTCGCTATCTGTCTGATACAAAAGTATCTTTCGCCTGCCTACGGCATCCATGGCGTGACTGCTTATATGATGAAGGTGAAGACGTTATCAGGGGATCTATTGATGACGAAGTGCGGGTACGCGAACAACTAGATGCTTACCGCGCGGCGGGACATCCGATACATTCTGGGCTCTACGCAGGAACGCTTCTTTTACGGCGTCACATGGATCCAAAAATTATAAGCTTTGGAGAACTTTGGTTTGAGCATGTCCTGCGTTACTCAGCCCGTGATCAGATTTCGTTCCCATTCTGCCTTACTAAGGCAAATTTACATGTTCATTCGTTAGATGAAGTACTCTACGATAACCCGCTTTTTGATTGGCCTGCGGCGGACAGGCGCATTCCATATGGGTTTGACGACAATGTCTATCTTTGGCTGAATCGTGATGTGCGAGAGGCTGGGATGGCCGCGAGACGTCACATGTTCGATTTTGGATATACTGAAAACCGGACCTATCGTTATCATCCGCCGCTTGAATTGGAGTGCTTGGCCAACAAATACCGATCCGACAAGGGCCGACTATATTACAATCGCCATTTTTACACAAGGATATATGAGCATTACTTAACGACACTTAAGGAAGAACAATTCACTTTTGTCGAGATTGGTTTGCTGCGACACGATATGCAGCCTGTGCACCAATCCGAGACCTATGACAACGCACCATCCCTGTTCATGTGGCACGAGTATTTTTCGCACGCACAAATCCACGGAATAGATATTGCAGATTTTTCAGCAGTAAAGCGCGACCGCATCACTTTTTCTCAGGCGGATCAATCGAACCCTGGTCAAATCCTTGCTGCATTTGCCAACTGTAAGTACGCTGTCAAAGTCATTGTTGATGACGGAAGCCACGCGTCGCAGCATCAACAGGTCACCCTTGGATGCCTGTTCCCTAAGCTTGCGAGTGGAGGGATATATTTTATTGAAGATCTTCACTATCAGCCTCCTCAGTGGGAAGATATGGCAGCGCCAAAGACTCGCGACTTATTACGTGCACTGCAAAGGGGCGATTTACCAGAAACACCGTTTATCGCTCCTGAGGTGATGCTTTATATTAAAGATAGTGTTGCTGATATTCAAATGTTCGACTCTATGGATTATGCACTAGGGGCCAACTGTGCAGATGCTTTGGCCGTAATAGTCAAAAAATGAATCGAGTTAGACGTGAATTGGTATCTGTTGATCTGTTTCATATGTCATCCCTGCGTACAGGTTGCAATTGGTCGACCGATTCGAGAGCGCATCTTCTCAGTTTCGCTCATTGCCGCACGGCTGATATCGGCCGTACGCTCGCATGGTCCTTGCAATAGGATGCACCCGTACCTGTGTCAAAGCTGACGACGTTCGAACTGACCGGCTGTGGCCAAAACATTCCCTCCTCACAGTTGCAGGAAGCTCAACCTGCGGGCTACAGCAATGTTGCCGGATGGGGACCTGACGAATATTACTGTCCATATATCGAATCAGTGTCCCTTATTGACGGACGCAAGTGGAGGATTACCGATGCGCGTATTGGTGACTGGTGGTGCCGGCTTCATCGGGTCTGCTGTGGTGCGTTACCTTATTCTCGAACAGGGATATGAGGTCCTCAACGTCGACAAGCTGACCTATGCAGGAACGCTGACCTCGCTGAAGGCCGTGGAAGGAAATCCGCTTTACCGGTTCCTAAAGGCCGACATTTGCGATGGGCAGGCAATTTCGCAGGCGCTTGCCAGCTTTAAGCCGGACCGCATCATGCATCTCGCCGCGGAAAGTCACGTGGACCGCTCGATTACCGGTGCCCGTGATTTCGTCGAGACCAACGTGCTGGGTACATTCACCATGCTGGAATGCGCCCGTGCCTATTGGCAGTCGCTTGCGGCGGCCGGGAAGGAGGCCTTTCGCTTTCTGCACGTCTCGACGGACGAGGTTTACGGTTCGCTCGGAGATGACGGACTTTTCGAAGAAACCACGCCTTACGACCCGAGCTCGCCCTATTCCGCCTCCAAGGCTGCGTCTGATCATCTGGCCAAGGCGTGGACACGCACCTATGGCATTCCGATCGTGGTCTCGAACTGCTCCAACAATTACGGGCCGTTCCACTTTCCCGAAAAACTCATTCCGCTGGTCATCATCAGCGCGCTCGAAGGCAAACCGCTGCCGGTTTACGGCACTGGCGCCAATATCCGCGACTGGCTGTTCGTCGAAGACCATGCGCGCGCGCTGGATATCATCGCCGAGCGCGGCCGGATCGGCGAGACTTACAATGTCGGCGGACGCAACGAGCGCCGCAATATCGACGTGGTCGAGCGCATTTGCGCGCTGATGAACGAACTGCATCCTTCAGGCCGTCCGCATGAGAGCCTGATTACCTACGTACAGGACCGCCCGGGACACGATGCGCGCTATGCCATCGATGCGACGAAGCTCGAAACCGAACTCGGCTGGAAAGCCCAGGAAAATTTCGACACGGGCATCGAGAAGACCGTGAAGTGGTATCTCGAAAACGAATGGTGGTGGGCGCCCCTGCGCAAGGGCTACGACGGCAGCCGCCTGGGGCTGCTGAAATCCGGCAAATCGGGATAGACCGGGCTCTCCAACTACGGCAATGGTGTTCGCCGCCCCTGATATGCGTCAGCTCGCTGCCTTGTTCGAGAACAATGACGGCAGGCTTGGCAGCCTCGCAGAGAGATTGGACGGGGCAGCACTGAGCGTCCAATCTGCAGCGGTCAGCGACAGATTGGGATTGTAGAACGGGTCGTTGCGCAGGGCATCGCCCCACCGTAGAAAGATTGGCCCGGCGACGGCGCGTTGGGGGAATCGTACAACCGGGTGAAGCGGTATTCGAAGCCGTTGACGTTTCCAACGGGAGGCAGCCGTAGTCCGTTCGCCTATGATGGCGAGCCGCTCCAGCTGCACGAAATATGACAGAGGGAGCTCGCAGCATGCGGATTCTGGTGACGGGCGGGACTGGACAGGTCGGAAGGGCGCTTTCTTTGTTCCCCTGGCCCGCCGGCGTTAAAATTATGACCCCCTCGCGGCACATGCTGGATCTTACCGATCCGGCTGCGGTCGAGGCTTTCATTGTTGACGGCGGGTTTGATGCCGTCATCAATCCTGCAGCCTATACTGCGGTCGACAAGGCCGAGAGCGATTG
>NZ_JAFCTR010000029.1:0-28012 GCF_049896125.1 Pararhizobium sp. DWP1-1-3 | reverse complement strand
TTCTCGCTGTCTGCCAACGGCACGGTGCTGACGGCTTCGGCCGGCGGCCAGACGGTGTTCACCGTCACCCTGTCGGACGCTGGAAGCGGCAGTTACGAGTTCGACCTCAAGGGCGTGCTTGATCATCCGGTCAAGGCATCGGGTGCCTCCAACGAAGACGTCCTGTCCTTCACCTTCACCTTCACCTTCACCGCCCGCGACGGCGACGGCGATATCGCCAAGAACACCTTCACCGTCGGTGTCATCGATGACAGCCCGGCAATCGGCAACCCAGAGACCGGCGCCCTGACTGAAAACGCGGTTCAGGTACCGCTCACCAATGCCAGCTTCGAGGCAACGTCGCTCGCCGCCGGTGAGCCGGGCGTCAATATCGACTTCACCAGAGGTCACTTCACCTATACCAGCCCGGTCGGATGGACGATCTCCAACGGTGTTGGTGGCCTTTTTGCACCGGCCGGTTCGATCGTTGCCGCGACGGGTCATGCCGGTGGAAATGTCGTATGGTTGCGCGAAGGCGCGATGCTGGCGCAGAACACCGGCGAGATCGTTGGCGAAGGCGAGATTTATACGGTCCGCCTGAATGTTGGCGATCGCACCGACCAGGATTGGCCGGGCGGAGTGGTCCGCATTGTCTTGACCAAAGGGGGCGACAGCTTCGTGTTGGCTTCGCAGGCATTGCCTGTCCCGGCGAACGGAAGCTGGACGCCGGTCGAACTCAATTCACCGGCTCTGACTGCAGCACAGGCTCTTACTTACGCGGGTTACCAGGTCCGCATCGAGGTCCAGCAAACGGCAGGGAACGGTAACCAGATTCTGATCGACAATGTCGAACTTTCGACGATGCCGGCGATGTCGGACACAGGCTCGCTGGCCATCAACTGGGGTGCCGATAACGATCCAGGACTGCGTTCTGTTGCCTTTGACGCCAGCCTGACAAACAACACGGAAGTCGCGACGGCCAATGGTCTGCTGAGATCCAACGGTGCGGCGGTCCTGCTGGTCCGCATCTCCGCTACCGAATTGATCGGTGTTGCGGATGACGACAACAATGGCGTGGTCGATGCAAACGGCCGCGTCATCTTCAGGGTGACTTTGGACGATGGTGCAACCACTACCGACAAGGGCACCTGGACCTTCAAGCTGCTCGACAATATCGACCACAGCGCAGCTGCAAACAATGCGAGCCTGGGATTGAGCTTCGGGTTCTCCGCCACCGACTCGGATGGAGACACAATCGGCGGCAAGAGCTTCACCGTCGCGCTGTCTGATGACAGCCCGGTCTTGGTTGGCCCGGTGACCACCGGCTTGACGCTCAATGAGGACGATCTGCAGTATGGAACGGATAGTTCGAAGGCAGCCCTCTCTGTAACGGGAACGCTGAATATCGATCTTGGTGCAGATGGTGGACGCGTGGCACTGAGTGCGAACGGCGCGGGCTGGGATGCTGGAAAATCGACGCTCTCAGCGCTGGATGGTTCGTGGAAGATCGTTGTCAACGGTGACGGCACCTACACCTTCACTCTGCTCAAGAACACCTTGTTGCATGGTCCGGACGCCACCAACGGTGAGAACCAGCTCAACCTGACGATCAACTACCTCGCGACTGATGGCGACGGCGATACCCTGCCGGGAACCTTCACGATCGGCATCATCGATGACGTTCCGGCCGTGATCGGCGCTGTCCAGACCGGCATAGTGTCTGAAACCGGCCTGCCGTTGGTCTCATCGACATTTGGCAGCCTCAACGTCGATCTCGGCGCGGACTACAAGAACAGCCATGCCAGCATCGGCTTGAACGGCAACGGTACCCCGATCATCAATCCGGGCCTGACGTCCGATGGCGTAGCGCTCGATTACATCGTGCGCACCACCAACGGTGTGGATCAGGAACTGGTTGCCTTCAAGCAGGGTGACCCCGCCGGTGCGACAAACCCGGTCTTCATCGTCGCCGTTCTGCACAATGGCAGCTTCGCGGCCACGCTCTATCAGAACATCGATCATGCGAACGGCAGCGACCCGCTGATCCTCAACATGTCGGCCCGTGTTTATGATGGTGACGGCGATTATGTCGATCGGGCGTTCGCGATCAACATTGTTGACGATGTGCCGGTGATCCTGGGGGCAGCCTCTGCTTCGAACCTTCTTGCCAACGGCGACTTTAAGGCCGGGGATTGGTCCCACGCCGAATACTGGGGTACCTGGACGACGGAAGACATCGGCTGGAAGATCGAGGGCACTGCGACCGGTCAGGCTGACGTCCGGCTTGAACGGATCGCCAGCGGCTATAGCGGCATGACCACGTCCAACAGCGCGCCGATGGTTGATCTTGGTGCGACGCCAGGCAATGTCGCCATTTCCCAGACACTCACCGGCTTGGCCGCAGGCAAGACCTATCAGGTGTCATTCGAGGCCGGATCACCAAACCCAGGTTCGTCCGGGCTTCAGGTCTATTGGAATGGTGCGCTTGTTCAGACTGTTGCCATGACCAATGAAATGAAAGTCATCACTATCGATCTGGTCTCGGCAGGGACTGCCGGAACGATTACATTCAAGGAGACAGGTGACCCGACTGACAATACAGGCACCTATCTCGCCAATATTGGTCTTCAAGAGGCCGGCGCGGTTGCAGCGCCGGTTGTCTCTGCACCGATGTCGGAAAACGAGACCATCACCGTACCGTTTGTCGAAGGTACTCACTTCCGGTTCGGCGCGGATAACGCGGGACACATTCAAGTTGGTACGGCATCCATCGCCGGCCCAGCCGGAATTGTCCTTCAGGCGCCAGCGATTGCCTATGCATCTGGCGGATTTGTCATCACGCCAGGCACTGCATTTGATGCGCTCGGCAAGGGTGAAATTGCCAAGATGACCATTCCCTACACCGTCATTGATGGTGACGGCGATAAGGTCGTGGGAAGCGTTGTGGTGACCGTTACCGGCACAAATGATGCTCCGGCGATCGATCTGGATACTTACACCTTCGGTCGCGATGCTGAGATTTTGGTGCACGAGCAGATGCCGATGCAATTTGTTTCCGAGGCCGTTCTCTCGGATATTGACTCGCCAAACCTTGAGTCAATGGAGTTGACGCTCCGCAATTTCCTGAATGGGGCAATGGAAGGGCTGGCGCTTAATGATAGGGCAAAGACAATAGCGGAGGATTCCGGTCTCGACGTCATCGAATACAATTCCGTCACGGGGATACTGAAGATCATCGGCTCCGCGCCGGTTGGCACCTATGAAGCCATCTTGAAGAACATCCTCTACGTGAATAACGACGAGAACACGACTGCTGGTGACCGGACTGTTACAGTTGTTGTCAATGACGGCATCGGCAATAGCGCAGAGCAGATTGCTACCCTTCATGTCACTGCCCTCAACGATGCGCCGACCATCGAGGGCGGCACCATGACGGCAGTTGTTGCTGAGGGCGGCAGCTTTACGCTGAGCCCTAACGAGCTCAAATACCATGACTGGGACGACAATGCCGCCGGTGTTACGTTCTTTGTATCCAACGTGTTGCACGGTACGATCACCAACGGCGGTGCCCCGGCGACATCGTTCACGGCGGCAGAGTTGGAGGCTGGACTTATCAGATTCAACCATGATGGCTCGGAAGGTTCTGCAGCATCGTTCAACGTGATGGTTGAAGACGGCAATGAAGACCAAAACGGCCCAGCACCGGCGGTTTTCCCGTTCAACCTGACGGTAACGCCGGTGAATGACGGGAAAGCCCCGATCACGCTGACCGATACGACCCAAACGGCTGGCGCGCCCAAGGTGGGTGATGTTCTGCAGGTGGCGCTTGGTGCCGATCCAGATGGTGAGAAGACGAATGTCGCCTATCAATGGCTTCGCGACGGGTCAACTATTACGAATGCCACCGGTGCGACCTACACGCTCGGAGCCTCCGATACGGGCCATGCGATTTCCGTGCGGGCGACCTATATCGATGGCCAAAGCTTCAGCGAAACCGTAACCAGTGTTGCAACGGCGGCTGTCGTTACGAACAATACTGCGCCCGATGCTGCAAACGATCGAGTTGTTACAAATCAGGGTTATGTTCAGATTCCAGATTGGGTACTGTTACTCAACGACAGCGATGCCGAACATAACAATCTCACAATCACCAATGCTTCTGGTGCCAGTGGGGGCCTGGTATTTGATGACAATGGCACTGTAAATTTCTGGGACTTTTTTGCCTCTGATAATGGCTCTTTCGGTTATGCCGTGTCAGATGGAACCTCTACAGACACCGCAACAGTAACTGTTGTCGATGATTATTCCGGCGCATTGGATGGCTCGTCCAATGCGGAAATTCTGATCGATGGTGACACCGGTACGTCGATATATGGCAAAGACGGTAATGATGTTTTGCTCGGAAACGGCGGCAACGATGATCTTTATGGTGGCGCAGGTAGCGACCGGCTATACGGCGGCAGTGGCGAAGATTGGCTTTTCGCCGATGCAAGTGATCTCGTTATCGATGGGGGGACTGGCACCGACACGCTCAAGATCGCCGGGAATTTCACCAGCGTGAGCGACGAGCAGATCGTCAATGTCGAAAGGGTTGATCTGACAGCCGCTGCAGTGCTGAACCTGACCAATCAAACGGAAGGCTTCAAAATTTTGGGGTCGTCCGGCATCGATACGATCACAGGTGGTACCGGAAACGATACAATCAATGGCGGTGGCGGCAACGACGTCATCAATCTCTCTGCGGCAAATACGGATCAGGACCAAATTCGCTTCGCTACCAATGCTGGTAGTGACACTGTGAATGGCTTTATCGCTGGGCGGGACAAGATTGCTTTCTTGGATGGAAATAGCCAAGGCGCAGTGAATTTTAACAATACGCTAGGCTCATCTGCAGGGGCCACATTGAACAGCGCCGATTTTAGAACGGCCACGAGTATAGCCGCCATTGGTCAGTCCTCCCATAATGACGTGATCGTAATAACAACGGCGCAGACCCAAGCTCAGATATTGGCGGCGTCGAGCACGGCCGGCAATTCTTATGTCGTAGTTTACAATAGTAACGCGGGTGCTGCTCAGATTTGGTTCGATACAGATTGGGGTACAGGTGGAGCGGCGAGCCGTTCGTTGATTGCCACGCTGAACGGGGTCACCGCTGCACAAGTTGCTGCATTGACCCGCGCGGATTTTGTTGCTTACAATAGCGCGACCGATCCCATCATCCTCGACCTCGACCACAACGGTTTTGCCTTCTCGTCGCTCGACCATGGCGTCACCTTCGACATCGACGCCGATGGCAAGGCTGACAAGGTGGCGTGGACCAGCACCGATGGCATCCTGGCTTATGATATTGATGGCAACGGCAAGATCGACAATGGTACCGAGATCTTCACGCCGAGCTTTGCCGGCGGCAACCATGCCGGTGGTGTGGCGGCTCTTGCCACGCTCGACAGCAATGGCGACGGCAAGATCGATGCTGACGACAATGCCTTCTCCAAGCTTTCGATCTGGATTGATGCCAACAACAACGGCATCAGCGATGCGGGTGAGCTGTCGAGCCTGGCTGACAACCATGTTGCCAGCATCTCGCTCTGTGCAACATCGGTGGACGGGCTGGAAGATGGCCAGTCGGTTCTTGCCGAGGGCACTTTCACCTTCGACAACGGTTCGAATGGTCATTTCATCGAAGTCGGTTTCGACACGATCGTCGGCGATGGCTCCTTCGGCACCGCAGGCGACGACATCCTGGCCGGTGGCCTGGCCCATATGACCATGATGGGCGGCGCCGGGGCGGATACCTTCGTTCTGGATAGTGATGCGTTCAAGGGGATCGATCTCGCCGACGTCATTACCGACTACAAGGCGGGTGAAGGCGACGTACTGGATGTTTCCAGCCTTCTCACCTCGCTGCTCGGTCATGATGCAAGCGAAGCGGATGCCTTGGCGAGCGTGAAGACGACGGTCAGCGGTGCGGATACCGTGGTCAGCGTCAATGACAATGGCGCTTGGCATGACGTGGCAGTCCTTCAAGACTACACATCGACCGTCAAGGTTCTTTACGATGACGATCACAACGCGACGGCAGTTTCCCATACCGTATAACTAACGAACGGTAACGGACTGTCTGAACATAGAAGCGCGGCGGAATCAACGGCCGCGTTTCCTAGCTGCATCAGGCTATTCGTGTCATCCCGAGTCCATTCCAAGATTCGATCTGTACAACGATATTTGATGAAAGAATTCAATAGTGGCGCAGAGTTACATGTCCGGCGTCCGTAAGGTCTCTGTTACGAAAATGCAACTATCCAAGGCGAAGAATCCGTCCGGATAGAATGGCCCAAAAATGGACAGGCTAAAAAAAAACAGTTGTCGTATGAATACGCCGGGGTGAGGCCGGTAAGGATTCTCCGTTTGGGCGTTCCTGGAGTTGAAATAAATATTAACCAGTCTTAGTCGGTGATTTTGTAATAGAAAAAATAGATATTTATATGACTTGCGAATCCTGAGGGTGGATAGCGACTATAAATGTTAATCCTGGGGTTTTTCCTCTTGGAATTCATGAGCGCTGTTCTTTAGAGCGGTAGCTCGATGCATGTCGGGGAGTTGGGGAAGTTGATGAAAAAAAGAAGCGGGCTGATCGCGGTTCTTTGTACAACCGTGGCGTTTGGTTTTGTTCCTGTTGCTGCAGAGGCGATGAGCCTGAAGCAGGCAATCGACAAGACGCTTAAGACCAATCCACAGATTCTGCAGGCGACGAAAAATCGCGAAGCCGTGGAGTTTGAACTGCGTCAGGCGCGGGGCCTGTACCTGCCGTCGATCGATCTGGAAGCAGGGGCAGGTAAGCGCCGCCTGGCGAGCCCGACCTCCGGTGGTCTGTCATCGGATCGCGACAGCCTCTCCCCGTCCGATGTCAGCTTGAGTATTACCCAGACCCTGTATGATGGCGGCGCACGGCGCGCCGAAGTCAATCGGCAGGCATCGCGCGTCGATGGCGCTTCGTTCCGGGTTCTTGAGAGATCCGAGTCTCTCGCACTTGAGGTCGTTCAAAGCTATCTGGAATATATCCTTCAGACCAAGATTGTTCAGGCTGCCAAGGATAATCTTGGTTTTCACCGGCAGATCCTCGGCGATATCAAGGACAGCATCAAGGGCGGTACTTTGACCGACGCCGACGGGCTGCAGGGCAACGAACGGCTGGAAGCGGCGAGCGCCCGTTTGATCGAGTCCAATCAGGAACTGGAGGCAACGAAAATCCGTTTCCTGAAAGTCGTTGGTGAGGCAATTTCCAACGTCGAGACCCCTGGCTCCGTTGCAAAGTTCCTGCCGCGCACGCTTGATGATGCGATCTTCATCGCAACGAAGAGCAGCCCGCGGATGTCATCTGCTGCTGCTGACATCGATGCTGCCGATGCCGGTGTGCAGGGCGCCCGGGCAAACTATCTGCCCAAGGTCAATCTGGAGGCAAGCGCCAGCACTGGCGATGACATAAACGGCGATTACGGCAATACCAATGATTTGCAGGCGCGCGTCGTCGCTCGCTGGAATCTGTATCGTGGCGGGATCGACATCGCGCGGGAACAGGAGCAAATCCGCCGCGCAAGCGAGCAGCGTGAAGTTCTTCACGAGACCCATCGCGAAGTCGAGGAGTCCGTCCGGTCGGCTTGGAACGAGCGCAAGAGCCGCGGTGAACTTGCCGCTGCCCTGTCCCGGCAGTCCAAGACGAATGCACAGCTGGTTTCCTCATACCGTGAACAGTTCCGGGTCGGTCAGCGGTCGCTGCTGGACGTGCTGGATGCGCAGAACACGCGCTTCAATACCAGCGTTCTCTCCGACACAGCCCGCCTCGCGGCGCTGTTCGCAGAGTATAAAATTCTCGCCGCATCTGGAAAGCTTGTGGCAACGATGGGCCTGAAGCCGATGGATCAGGGTGCTGAATATGCCCGCCAGGAGTTTGGTGTTCCTGCCACCGTTCAGGACGCAAATTATGTCGAGCTTGATTCCCATCAAAGCGCTGATATGCCGTTCGATCTTCTCGCGCCCATTCGGTCCCAGTAACAAGCCGGGTGCACAGCGATGCTGAACATAGCAATGGAAAGTACGGGCGCCATTCCGTTGCGCAACTTCAAAACTGCGTTCAAGTCGGTCGCCACTTATTTTGGGCGGCCGGCGTCCGACACAGTGCTTTTCTCCGGGCTGCCGGATGAATTGACGGAATCGCTCGAACTGGATGATGTCGAGCGGATCGCTGAGCGTATAGGCCTGCAAGTCCGCAAGATTGACGAGCGGGATTGCCGCACGGGCAATTTCGACTGTCCCGCCGTGGTCCTCTTGCCCGAGGGCCGCGTTCTGGCACTGCTCGATCGCGACGAGAACGATGCTTATCTTCTCGATATGGTCGCCAAAAATGGGGCGGCGATCCGTCTTCCAGGCGAGAAGCTGACCAGTTTCAAGCCCTTGGCTGCTTTTGCCTTCAGCGTGTACTACGTCAACGCCTCGGAGGAAGCGCAGGTCGGCAATGCCGTCGAGATCGAAAAGCGCCATTGGCTGACGACGACGCTTGTTCCCTATTGGCGAACGTATGTACGCGTCATCGTGGCGGCACTGTTCATCAATCTCATTGCACTTGGTTCGCCGCTGTTTACCATGAATGTCTATGATCGGGTATTGCCGAACAAGGCGATGCCGACCCTTTGGGTGCTCGCCATCGGGATTACACTGGCATACCTGTTCGACTTCTTGCTGAAAACAGCACGGTCGTCATTGATCGACTATGCCGGGCGAAAGGCGGACCTGCGTCTGTCGCAGCTAATTTTCGACAAGGTCCTGAACTCGACGCTGGCATCGCGGCCGCAGTCAACCGGAGAATATGCAAACCGGGTAACGCAATATGAGTTCGTGCGCGAGTTTTTCACCTCGAATACGATCGGTGTCCTGATCGACAGCGCCTTTGTCTTCATTTTCCTGTTCGTCATCTATCTGATCGCGGGTTGGCTGGTGGTCATCCCAGCCGTTGCTTTCATTCTCACTGTCATCGTCGGTCTGGTTGCACAGGCTCAGATCGGCAAGAGCATGGCGACTGCCGCCAATGAGGCGTCACGCCGTCAATCACTTCTCGTCGAAACGATTTCGACGATCGAAACCTTAAAGAGCCTGAGCGCCGAGGCCGGCATGCTGCGGCGTTGGCAGGAGTTGACGAAGAACTCCAGCCGGACAAGCGAGAAGATCAAGCAGATTTCCGCGAACGCGGTCAATTCGACCACCTTCATCCAGCAGAGCGTCAGTACGCTGATCGTTATCGCCGGCGCCTATGAGTTCGCAGAAGGCAGAATCGCGATGGGGGCGATCATCGCCACCGTCATGCTGGCGAGCAGGGCGGGTGCGCCGCTTGGACAAATTGCCATGACGCTTGCCCGTTTCCGGCAGGCAACGATGTCCTTGCGTATTCTCGACAAGATTATGGAGCAGCCCGACGACCGGCCGTCTACGGCCGGCTTCGTCAATCGAGAGATCAAGCTGGCCAGTTTCCGCTTCGAGAACGTCTCTTTCCAATATCCCGGATCCGACTATCCCGTAATCAACCAATTGTCCTTCTCCGTTTCAGAAGGTGAGAAAATCGGCATTATCGGCCGTATCGGATCCGGCAAGACGACGATCGGGCGC
Source organism: Pararhizobium sp. DWP1-1-3 (assembly GCF_049896125.1). Classification (NCBI taxonomy): domain Bacteria; kingdom Pseudomonadati; phylum Pseudomonadota; class Alphaproteobacteria; order Hyphomicrobiales; family Rhizobiaceae; genus Pararhizobium; species Pararhizobium sp. DWP1-1-3. The sequence continues at coordinate 18,376 of NZ_JAFCTR010000029.1, read as the reverse complement.
CTTCTCGACGGGCTTTTTCTTCCCTCGTCCGGCCGTCTGCTGATAGATGGCGTCGATATCCGCCAGTACCACATGGCCGAAGTGAGGGCTGCCGTCGCCGTCGCGGGGCAATCTTCGGACTTGTTTTCCGGAACGGTCAAGGAAAATCTCCTGATGGGCCGCTCGGACGCGACCGATGCCGAACTTCTCGATGTGGCACGCATGACGGGTGTCGATCAATTCGTGGCTAACCATCCGCGCGGTTTCGACATGCCGGTCGGGGAACGCGGAAGCAATCTGTCGAGTGGCCAGAAACAAGCTTTGACAATCGCCCGTCTGCTTCTCGTCAGACCGAAGATCGTTTTCCTCGATGAGCCGTCGGGCGCCATGGATCTGGCCAGCGAACGGCACCTGATATCCCGGTTGAGCACCGCTTTCGGGCCTCAAACCACGTTGTTGATCGCCACCCATCGTCACAGCATGCTGAAACTGGTTGATCGCTTGATCGTCGTGGACAAGGGCCGGATCGTCGCTGACGGTCCCAAGGCAGCCGTTATCGAATCCATGCAGCGCAGCCGCCCGGTGCCGGCATGAGCAGCACGAGTTTCGACAATCCGCCGCTATTTGCCCGCGCCATCCTCGGCTTGGTCGCGCTGTGCATCGTCTGTTTCGTGGCTTGGGCTGCCTTCGCCGAAATCGACGAACTGGCGCGTGGCGAAGGGCGAGTTATTCCGGTCTCCAAGACCCAGGTCGTCCAGACGTCCGAAGCGGGTATCGTTCAGGAGATCGCCGTCACCCTCGGTCAGGTCGTCCGCAAAGGGCAATTGTTGGTTCAACTTCAAAATACCACCACCGAATCGTCCCTTGGCGAATCGGTGGCGAAGGCGCGCGCCCTGGGCGCAAGAGTGGCACGCCTGACGCTGGAAGAGGCCGGCGACAATGTCGCCGATTTCACGTGCCCGCCCGAGATCATGGCCGTCGCCAAGGACGTTTGCCTCAATGAGCAAAAATTGCTGGACGCCAACCGTGCCAGCTATCGCAACAAGGTGAACGTCCTCACGGAACGGACCAAGCAGAAACAGAACGAACTGAGCGAGGCTTATGCGAACATCAGTCACCTGAAACAGAACATTGAAAGTGCGGAACGTCAGCGTGATCTGATCGCCCCACTCGCCAAGAAGAAGCTCGTTGCCGAGACGGAAGTGTTGAAGGTCCAGCGCGATCTAACGGACCAGCAAGGGCAGTTGAGGGTCTACGAGGAAAGTCTGGTGCGGCTCCAAGGCGGCATCGAAGAGGCAAGGCTTCTCGTCAACGACGTTTCGCTTGAACTGCAGCAGCAGGCCTTGACGGAGAAGGCGCAGACGCTGTCGGAGCTGTCGGTCGTCGATGAGACGATCCGCGGCGCCACGGACAGGGTGAAGCGCACCGACATTCGCTCGCCGGTGGACGGCATCGTCAATACGCTGGAGGTCAATACAATCGGTGCTTACGTCGATCCCGGCAGCGTCATCGCCGGCGTCGTTCCAACTGCGGATACCCTGTTGATCGAAGCCCGCGTGTCGCCCCGCGATGTTGCTTTCCTGCGCCGCGGGCAAAAAGCAGTCGTGAAGGTTACAGCTTATGATTTCTCGATCTTCGGAGGGCTGGACGGCGAGGTGACAAACATATCGGCGGATAGTTTGGTCGAGAAGGAAAAGGGTGAGACCTATTATCTCGTCCAGGTGAAGACCAATCGCTCTGATCTCGAAAGAAATGGGCAATCCTATCCGATCATGCCGGGCATGGTTGCTTCGGTTGAGATCATGACGGGCCGCAAGACGATCCTGAGCTATCTGCTCAAGCCTATCAACAAGGCGCGCTCGGAAGCGCTGACGGAGCGTTGATATGGCACTGGACGATGCCGTGCCCGTCAGTGAGGTAGCGCTGCCAAGGCTGGAGACGCGCAGCGCATTGCCGAGGATCGCTGCCGAGGAGGTGGAACCACATTTCAAGGCTGTCGGCGGCAGAACAGGCGAACGCCGAGGCATCCGCCTGGAACGTATCTATTGGGACGGCTTGAGCCAAATTGCCGCGGGATCGGGCATCAGCACGGCGGATCTTGTCGAATTGGCTGCCAGCCAAATTCCCGATTCCAATCTTGCATCATTGCTGAGAGCAATCAGTTTCAAGTGGGCGCTGTGCCGCATTGAGTTGCTTGAGGCAAAGGCGTCGATGGCCAATTTGAATGCCATCGTTCAAGCGTCACCATCCCCAACATTGGTTTTGACAAGAGAACGGAAAATCTTTTTGTTCAACGATCCGTTCCTGGTTATGTTGCGCAACAGGCTGGCGCTGAACGACAGGTCGCAACTGAAAAAAGGCTTGAGATTTCTGATCGATATCCAGATCGATGACGCTCTGAGAACATTGAACGCCAATGAAGGCACCATCATCAAGACCGGCTTCAGTATCGGCCTCAACCTTCAGACGATGCGGGGAAAAATCAACATCGCCCCGGCGCCAACCCATGAAGATTCGATGCTGATCGGCTACGTGTCCGGGTTCTGACACTTTGTCCGCACATGTGTCAGCGTGGGTTTGCTGTCGCCTGATTGTGTTTCGTGCCGTTTCTCACGGGAGCGCCGCGGCCAAGACCGGTCAAGTCCAGCGGCACCAGGCTTTTAGGCCAATTGACCGGTCAATCACGACAGTCTCGCCTGTCATCCGGCAATGCGAGGCCGCATCGAAGCTTGTGCCAGAAAACCGTCAGCAAAATCCGTTCAGCTTGAGAATTTTATGGGCCTCGATCGAGGCACGGAGCTCGTCTTCGGAGGTGCGATTGCCCTGGTTGGCGTCGGGATGGTGCATTTTGAGCCGTTCCTTATAACGGCTCCTGATTTCTTCCGGCGTCGCGTCCTGTGGAAGACCGAGTGTCTCGAAAGCCTTGGCTTCAAGGACCTTGAGTTTTCTCACTGGGGAATTCGTCTTTTGCGCCTTGCGCTGCGCTGCGTTTTTGCGATCATTCAATGTTTTTGCCGAACCGGAGCGGACCGTGGACGGGATCGGGATTTCGGTTGCCTGGTTGACGCCAGTTCCCCAGGTCGGGCGGCCGCCGGTCGTCGCTTCCCTTTGGTAACGGGCAATGTCCGCGTCAGAGAGACCCGTCGCGAAATTGTATCCCTTGTTGTATTCCTTCACGTGCTCAAGACAGAAGAACAGATACAGGCCTTCGGCATCGCGCCCGACAGGCGCGCGGTGCGTGCCTCTTTTGTCGCAACCGTCCCATTGGCATTTCGGACCCGCCGGCTCGCTGTTGGCAGCCGGCTTCTTGCGCGTCGATTTCAGGCCAACAAATATCTTCGAATCATTCGTCATGAAACCTATATGAAGCCAGTGCGCTATTCCGGCAAGAATTGTTGAATTAGCAACCGGTAATTAGTTCAACTTTTCCGCCTTTTGGACGCACGCGCCCGGCGCCGGCGTGCCGGCCGCTTGGCCGAACCGTTTCAGGGATGTCTCAACGGCGTTCACCATTGCTCTCACCTGCGAAGCATGGCTTTTGAACGCACATCCATCCAGCGCCAGACCCAGGCCATGGCGAACAGCCAGCCGAGCACCACGTCGGAAAGCAAATGTGCGCCCAGGATAACGCGGTTGAACGCCACGAACATGAGACAAGGCACAAGCGGGATTGCAGCCGCCCACCTGAACCTGGCCGGTACCAGGATCAGCAGCGACAGAGACGCTGCAACCGCAGAAGACTCGCCGGAAGGAAAGGAGCAACTGCGGCTGCACGCCGCGAAAACTGCCATACCGGCGTAAAATCCGCAGTGCCGCCGAACTCGACAAGCGCATTGGGCAGCACACGCCCGATGAGTAGCTTCAGCGACTGGACCAAGATGAGCGGCCCTGCCGCAAAGCTCAAGAGCACGAACAGCGGCTTATGGGGCGGGCAGTACCGCATTGATCCCGGCAGAAGCCTCTGCAGGATGATCAGCATGATCATCGAGCCGATAATGTAAGGCTGTGCCAGGCGACCGATATCCCTTACCCCCACCAGGAACGGATTGCTGGCCAGAACGAAAGTCTGCCCGCCGGCAAACCAGCGCGAGACCACAAGATCGAGATCGGGAAAGACGACAAAGACAAAACTTACCCAGACGATCCAGGCACCCAGGGCGGCAATCACCCCGTTGATGCTGTCGGGGTCGATGCTGTTGGGCATTGCCGGCTGGGACAGGCGCAATCCCCTTGAGGGAGAATTCCAATAATCGAACGCAAATTTCCGCATGCCGGTCTCTCCGAAGGCTCAATCGGCGGCAAACTGGGTCCGGATTGTCAAGAAACGGCGGGGATGCGATCAAGGCTTGTTCGGAATCGGCTGCTTGGAACCGCGCATTCCATAAACGAGAAATTTCGACAGCGGCTTCTGTAGCAACGCGTCATGCGGCGCTGGGAACTGCCGCGATGCGGCAAAGCCTGAAAGGAAGCGCCACCAGCGAATGGTCAGGAGCGGATTGGCGGCAGAGCGAAACCAGAAAAGAACGCCGCGTTTCCAGCGGGCCCGCAAGACAAAAGACAGTATTCTCCAAAGCACGGGATACCGAAATTGCCGTGGTTCACTGGCGATCTCCAGTCGTATGTCCCGGTGCGGTGCCGGATATTTCGCCTTTTACCGCTGCGGCGATCAAATCATTCTGAATCATGTTCCAAGCCCCATGAGTATGGTTGCGGCCAACCATCTGCGGCGGAATTATCAAGATCGTGCCAAGGAACCGTGGCCGTACGCTGAGGCGACCTGCCGATCAAAGTCATCGGAGGTTGCCCGTTTTGCAGGAAGCGGGATTAAATGCCGTCGGCACGCTCCGTCAGGTCGTGCCCTTCGCTGCTTGAATGGCAATATGGGTTGCTTCAAATGGAGCGAGGTGCGTCCGCAGGGAACTCAGGCCGAGTTGCATCGTGTCTATGGACTGTTGCACTGCCGTCAGATTGACGATCCAGGCGATACCGCCGGCCGTCGTCTGCACCGTGAACGCCAGCACTTTGTCGGGCGCCGACGAGGTGACGGCCTGCCAGTTTTGCCCGGCAAGTTCCGCCAGTCTTTTGACGATGGCGTGAAGTGGGCGCATGCCTCCTTCCTCCACCGGCTCAAGCTCTCCGGCATAAAGCCCGAACGGGCCGGTGAGGGCTGATAGCGTCAGTGTTTCGAGACCGGCATTCAACACCGAGGCGATATAGCCGGCGGCGAACGCTGCGGCGAATTTGCCGTTGTGGCGCGGGTCGCGGTTGGCCATGGGCATGCGGTTACCCTGCGGATTGTCCATCGTCCGGCTGCCATAGGGGTTCTGGCGCATGGGGATGGTGGAGGGGCCGATACGGTAGGGCTTGTCGCCGTAGACGGCGCGGACCGAGCGGGTGATGAAAGGCAGGGCTTCGAGCGTCTGCATGACGCTGATATCGTCGGCGGCGTGGACGATCGGGTTGGTACAATGGCTGATGAAGGCCAGATTTTCGCCCGGTACGCGCTTGCGGTTGAGCTCGGTGAAATAGGACAGCATGCCGCCGCCGAGACGAATGCCCGGAAAAGCTTTGGCGGCCGCCGCATAAACCTCTGCAAGCGGCGGGCAGTCGGGCCAGCTGCTGCCGGGCGGCGTCGATTGCCGGTCGACGGAGGGGCAGACCATGATGGCGTTCGGCGCGAAATTCGCAGCACGCATCCATCTGGCGATTTCCTGTAGTTCCCCATCCAGCGGGCGCTTGCAGGGGACGGCGATTTCGAGGGTGGTGGTGCCGTCGTGGATCGCCGTCATGTTAGCGAAAGCGATGAAGGCGCGGGCATCGTGCCCGGCGATCGGGTCGAAATGGAAGAGCAGGTCCTGGACTTTTGGAGCGCCGGATTGCCGAAGGGCGGCGAGGCTGGCTTTGGCTTCTTCCGGTGTGATCAGCAGGCCGATGGCGGGCATGGCACCGGTCAAGGTGCCGGGGGTAAGGCGGATGATGGCATCATTTCCAGCGGATGCTAGGCGATCGTCCAAGGCGGCGCGGCCGTCGGTTATCGTCAGGATGATCTGCTGGGTGACCGGCTCGTTTGCGGGGATCCGGTAAGGCCAGGGGAGGGCGAGTGGGCGCACATAGGTCTTGTAGGAGGCGTCGGACCAGTTGCGCTGGTCCTCCATCTCGAACCCATCGCCGTCCATGCGGCATTCGACACTGACGCCCGGGAGCGCCGTGTGGGTGATGGCGCGCATGTCCTTGAAGGGCTGCCAGGGCTCGATCAGGTCGGGCAGTTCGGTGTCTTCGATGCTGCCATCGACATGCTCGACGGAGACGGGCGTGCCGGCCACCCCGACGATCGGGTGGAGAATGCAGAAGCCGCAGCGGTTGGTCTCGAAACCTGTAATGGAGTAGACAGTGCCCTTGAAGGTCATCGCGCCATCGGCGGTGCCCTCGATTGCGGCGGTTATGTCGAGAACCGTGCCCTCGGGGCCGTTACATCGGGCGGTGTAGGCAACGGTGAAGCCGGTGTCCGTTTCAGTGACGGCGAGGTTGGCCAGTGTGGGGTCGTAGGTGCCCCAATCGCGGTCGCGGACCAGGTAGGAGATGGCACGCAGCACCTCCACGCCGTCATAACTGATAGCGCGCAGATTGCCGCCTGCCAGGTGCGCCGTCAGTTTGCCGGCTTTCAATATCCGCGAAGCGGGCTCAGCTTGCCTTGTACCGTAGAGCTGGAAGGCGAGGTCTGCATCCATCATTTCAGCAGGGGTCCGATGTCGATGGTGGTGTTTAATGCCGTACTTTCATAGGCGGCTTCGACCAGTGCGAAGGTCTTCAGATTATCGCTGCCGGACGTGGAGGTTTCCTTGGCCGCTGTCAGGCTATCGGTCCAATGTTGCTGGATGGCAAAAACGCTTTCCTGGATATTGTGCCACGGGCGCGACGCCCAGGGAAGAAGCGTCGGGGCGACATCGGTGTTGACGGTGCCTTCGGCATTGGTGACCTGCAGTTCATAGCCCTGCGACAAGCGGATCGAGCCTTCGGTGCCGTCGATTTCGATCAGCGTTTCGGGGAAAGGCTCGGTGGATTGTTTCGTTGCATAGCTGACATCGACGATCGACGTGGCGCCGCTCTCGTGATCGAGCAAAATGGTTGCCACATCCTCGCCGTTGATCCTGGGGTTGACGCGCTTGGTGCGCGCCGTCAGCGAGGTGACGTCGCCGAGAATGTAGCGGGCGATATCCAGCGTGTGGATGCCGAGATCCTCGATGATGAAGCGCTTGCCTTCGGCAAGGTAGGGCTGGCCGGAGAACACGTCATAGCCGGAGCGGAACGAGAAGCGACCCCAGAACGGCGTGCCGATCGCGCCCGATGCGAGCGCCTTGTGGACGGCCTGGATCGGCGTCTGCCAGCGGAAATTTTCATGGATCATCAGCGGAACGCCGGCAGCCTTGCAGGCCGCGACCATGGCCTTGGCATCGGCGAGCGTCGGGGCGAACGGTTTTTGGCAGATCGCTGGGATTTTGTTTGCGGCAGCCATTTCGACGAGGGCGCGGTGACTGTTGACGGTCGTGGCGATATCGACGAAATCGAAGCCGCCGTCGCCAAACATCCGGGCGGCATCGGTGTAGCGCCGTTCGATGCCGAACTGGTCGCCGACGATCTGTAGGCGCTCTGGATCGCGGTCACAGATGGCGACGATGCCAGCCCCCTTGACGTCGTTCCAGCCATGCATCTGGTTGACGGCAAAGAAGCCGCAGCCGATCAGGGCTCCCTTGAGGTTTGGCATGTCGTTTCCTTCCCAACTCAAAAAGAACCCCTCCCCTACCCCTCCCCCTTGTGGGGAGGGGTTGGGGAGGGGCCTTTAAAACTTTAGCCCTTCTTCGCCAGCTGCATCAATGTCACCTGCTGCTGCAGCCGTCTTTGTGCCTGGTCTACCACTACGGCGACAATGATGACGATGCCCTTGATGACCATCTGCCAGAACGAAGAAACGCCCATCATCACCAGGCCGTCCGACAAAATGCCGATGACGAAGGCGCCGATAATGGTGCCGCCGATGGTCCCGCGGCCGCCGGACATCGAGGTGCCCCCGAGCACGGCTGCGGCAATGGCGTTGAGTTCGAAGGAATTGCCGGTTGCCGGATGTGAGGCCATCAGTTCCGACGAGATGACGATGCCGACGATGGCGGCGCAGAAGCCGGAGAACATGTAGACGAACATCTTGACGCGGTCGACGCGAATGCCGGACATGCGGGCGGCGCGCTCATTGCCGCCGACCGCAAAGATCTGGCGGCCGATCGGCACATATTTGGCGACATAGGCGGCGGCAAGCGCGACGACGATCAGGATCCAGATGGATACAGGCAGCCCGATGATGCGGCCGGAGCCGAGAAAGCCGAAGCCGGTAGTGGCCAGTTCGGGCTTGCCGATCAGGTTTGGAAACGTCTGTCCGTCGGAGGAGAGCAGCGCGAACCCACGCGCGACATAAAGCGTGCCGAGCGTGGCGATAAAGGGCGCGACGTTGAGCTTGGTGATCAGAAGCCCGTTGATTGCGCCGATGAGGATGCCGACGACGAGCGTGATCAGGCAGACCTCGACGACGTTGAAATACATCGTGTAGCCGATTTGGAGATCGATGCCGTTGAGGATCAGGCCGCCGGCGACCATGCCGCAGAGACCGACGATCGAGCCGACCGAAAGGTCGATGCCGCCTGTGATGATGACGAAGGTCATGCCCATGGCGAGGAAGGCATTGAGCGCCACATGCTTCGACATCAGGATAATATTGGCCGTCGACAGGAAGTTCGGCGCGAAGATCGAGAAGAAGGCGATGACGGCAAACAGCGCGATGAAGGTCCGCAGTTTCATCAGCGTCAGAAGGATGGAGCCGCTATCGGCCGCCGGGACTTTTTCGGTCGAGGTTGCAGTCGTCATCACGTAATTTCCCTTGTCGATGTGTGGCCGGCCGATTTGTGTCCCTCGGACGCAGCCTTGACGATGAGCTCTTCGGTGGCGGCAGCCCGGTCGAGGATCGTCGTGATCTTGCCGTTGCTCATGACGGCGATCCGGTCGGACAGCGCCATGACCTCTTCGAGGTCGGACGTGGAGAACAGGATGGCGAGACCTTCGCCGGCGAGCTTGCGCATGGTGCGGAAGACATCCGCCTTGGCGCCGACATCGATGCCCCGGCTCGGCTCGTCCATCAGAAGAACTTTCGGATTGGTCATCAGCGCCTTGCCGATGACGACCTTCTGCTGGTTGCCGCCGGACATGGAGGTGACGTCGAAATCCGGGTTTGGCGCCTTGATCGAGAGATTGCGGACCTGTTCCTTGACGGCCGCTTGCTCGCGGTCGCCGGAAATGTGAAAGCCGAATTTCACGAATTTTTCTAGGCTTGCCAAAGTCAGGTTCGCGGCGATCGACAGGACCTGCACCAGGCCTTCCCGCTGGCGGTCTTCCGGAATGAGGGCAAGACCCTTGCGGATGCGAGTGGACGTGTCCTTGGCGACGATCTCTTCGCCGGCAACGAAGATCTTGCCGGTCGAATGCGCATGCTGGCCGATGACGCATTCGAAGAACTCGCTGCGGCCGGCACCCATCAGGCCGTAGATGCCCAACACCTCGCCGGCGCGAACCGAGATCGACAGGTGATCGACGGCGAAGCCGCCGGTCTTGCGCGGCAGGCAGATGTCTTCGGCGCGAAAGGCCTCAGCGCCCAGCTTGTGGTCGAGCGACTTGGCGAAGTCCTTGGCATCCGAGCCGATCATCGAGCGGACGATCCATTTGGTGTCGATGTCCTTGACCATGGCCTGGCCGGTGATCTGACCATCACGCAGGACGGTGATGTAGTCGCCGATCCGCATCAGCTCTTCCAGCCGGTGCGAGATGTAGACGATGGCGACCCCTTGCGCCTTCAGCTCGCCGATGACCTTGAACAGGATATCGACTTCGGCCGCAGAGAGCGCCGAGGTTGGCTCGTCGAGAATAAGGATGCGGGTATCGAGCGAGATCGCCTTAGCGATTTCGACGAGCTGCTGCTGGCCGATCGGCAGGTCCTCGACCATGGTCTCGGAGCTGATTCCGGCATCGAGCTTGTCGAGAAACTGGTTGGCTTTCTGCACCTGGGCCTTGTGGTCGATGCCGCGAATGCCACGGGTGATTTCGCGGGTTGCAAAAATGTTCTCAGCGACCGAAAGATTGCCGAACAGGTTGAGCTCCTGGAAAACCATGCCGATGCCGTGCTTCTGGGCGTCGGCGGGAGAGTTGAACTCGACGTCCTTGCCTTCGAGCAGGATGCGGCCGAGCGACGGTTTCTCGACGCCGGCGATCATCCGCATCAGGGTCGATTTTCCCGCGCCGTTCTCGCCGACGAGAACGTTGACCGCGCCGCGCTTCAACTCAAGGCTCGCATGCTTGACGGCGACGATGCCCGAATAGACCTTGGTCACATCGTCAAGCTTCAGAATGGTGTCGTGGAATTCGGCTGCCATGTCAGCCGCCGATCGTGATGGTCGCGGGCGTCAAAAGCGCCGGCTGGCCGGGGGACGGCAGCGGATAGGCGCCGAGCGCCTCGACATGTTTGCCTTCGAGGCTTTCGCGCGGCAGCTTTTCAAGCGTCAGGCCGTTGACATGGGTGTTGAAGGCCTTGCCGAATTCGGCCCACTGGATCTGGTTCTTGAATTCGTTGAAATTGACGAAATCGAGGCTGTCGCGGATAGCCGTGCCCTTGATGACAGGGCCGATCTGGATGCGCAAATCGGCTTTGCCGTCGCCATCGACATCGGTGTCGAGAAAGGCGGCGCGCGATGCGGTTTCGGCCTTGACGATCGTGCCCGAGACTTTGGCCGCGAAAGTCCACGGCGCGCTGCCTTCCTTCTCCTTGTGGCCGTATTTTGCCGCCGCAGCGTCGAGGTCGGATTTGGACAGGGCGGAGACTTCCTGGAAGGGGCCGGCGCGCGTTTGCAGGAAAGGGATGACCTTGCTGTCCCAGATTTCCGCAACTTGACGTGCGGGATTGAAGCCGCCGCTTGCTGCTTGCGCAGCCTCTTCCGCCGTCGGTGTCTTGATGATCTTGCAGCTGCCGAGCGCCAAAAGTGTGGTCAGCGCAAGGGAAAGCGGGATGGCGGCGGCGAGCCGGAAATGCGGCATGAGTGTCACTCCGTCAAATGGCATAAAACGCACAGGGCAGATTTCGTCCGCCCTGTGCGCATCCTTGGGGAGGGTTAGTCCTTGAGCGCGAAGGTTTCGAGCTTGGGGGCGTTGTCGGCGTTGATCAGCACGCAATCCATCAGCTGCTTTTCTTCAGCCGGACCCTTGCCGGTCTTGATGAACGCGTCGGCCTGCTCGACCGCCATCTGCGCCTGAGCGTAAGCCGGCTGAAGTACGGTTGCCTTGATGCCGCCCGATGTGATGCTGTCGCGCACGTCGTTGGAGCCATCGAATCCGACGACGATGACGTCCTTGCGGCCGGCAGCCTGAAGGGCGGCGATCGCCCCCATGGCCATCGTGTCGTTACCGGAGATGACGCCCTTGATGTCGGGATTGGCCTGCAGGATGGTTTCCATCTTGGAATAGCCTTCCGTCTGGCTCCAGTTGGCCGACTGCTGGGCGACCATCTTCAGCTCCGGATATTCGTCGATGATGTCGTGATAGCCCTTGGAGCGAATGCCGGCATTGAGATCGGCTTCGCGGCCGAGCAGCTCGACATAGTTGCCCTTCTCGCCCATCAGCTTGACGAACTCTTCGGCGCCGAGCTGCGCACCCTGGTAGTTGTTGGAAACGATCTGCGAGACGGCAACGCCGGTGGCGTTGATTTCGCGATCGATCAGGAAGGAGGGCACTCCTGCATCCTTGGCCTTCTGGACGGCGGCGATCGAAGCTTCGGAGCCGGCATTGTCGAGGATAATCGCCTTGGCGCCGCGGCCGATGGCTGTGTCGATCAGCTGGCTCTGCTTGTTGGCGTCGTCATCGTGAACGAGAACGAGGGTCTCATAGCCAAGTTCTTTGGCCTTTGCTTCCGCGCCGACGGCTTCCGCCTTGAAGAACGGGTTGTCGTGCGATGGGGTGATGATGGCGATGAGATCGGCGGCGAATGCCGGCATGGCAACGCTCAGTGAAAGGGCGCCGGCAAAGGCGGCAAGCGTCAGTCTGCGTGTCAGTGTCATGTGGTTCCTCCCGGTTGATTAAGTTGACGGCTCCGTTCCCGGCGGAGCCGTCGATGTGCGGAGCGTCGGCTCCTTGTCGATCAGGTGATGCGCCGGATGCTTTCGGCGATCTCCTCGGGTTCGAAGACTTTTTTCCACTCGTCGCGCATCAGCGCGGGGATGCCGAATTCGATGGCCTTGTTGCACGCGTCCGAGAACACGCCCTGCACTTCGCCGAAAATCACGGCGCCGAGCACGTTGAGGTGGCCGAGCAGGAAGTCGCGGGCAGCCTCTTCCGGCACGCCGCGCTTGACGCACTCGTCCATGGCCTGCTTCATGACGACCAGCAGCGAGGCGGCAACGGTTTCGGACAGGCCTGGCTCCAGCATCGCCATCTGATCGACGGTGACGCGGTGCGAGCGCATGACGGGAGCCCAGATGACCTTGGCGATCTCTTCACCCAGCGCATAGGCTTCTTCCGGGCCCTGCATCAGCGCGGAAACGATATGCTGCTTGGCGAACAGGCCGCCGAAGTGGTCCTTCTTCGCCTGCATGTCCGTTTCATCGTTGAAGATCGGCGGATGGCAGGGATGGGTGACGAAGTAGGTGAGATCGGCGCGTTCCGGCAGGTGGCCGGCAAACGGGGCGGCAGCATCCAGAGCCACCACCATCGTACCCGCTGTCAGCTTGCTTTCAATGCCTGCCGCGACCTTGCCGATGGCTGTGTCGGGCACAGCGAGGATGACGACATCGACACCGGCAAGCGCCGCATCGACATCAATGCAGGACAGGCCGAGTTCGTTGAGCAACCGTGCCTTGCCGGCCTCGCTTACTTCCACATGGCGCACATCGAAGCGTGAGCCCTTGAGGTTCTTGGCAAGCCGGTAGCCCATTTTGCCGCCGGCACCGAAAAGTGCGATCGAAGTCATATTTCCTCACCTGCGCGTTTGTTTTGCGATGGTCTAAGGCAACTGGTATGATGAGTCAATCAGTATGTCATGTTGCGAGTCAGTTATTTGGGAGGGTTAGCATGATATTGCTGCGCACAAAATTTCCATCGGCTGTGATTGGCAATCACAGGAAGACTTGGTGTCATTCGGCAATCGAAGGTAGTTTTCTCGGAGGTTGGATTAATTTTGAGCGAATGATCAGTCTTTAACGCCGGATAAATCGTTTTTATCAAAGATCACTCACGAGAGATTTCCTGCGCGGGTGGTGTTTCTGGATGGACACTTGAGTTTTTCGTCTGCTGTATGGGAGGGAACGAAAGTTATACTCAGGAAATGATATTTTATGGTGTTAACCGGGCAGGGAGCGCGCAATGATTGAAAAAGAGCGATAGCATGCTCAAGCGTATCAAACGCCACCAGGCCCGAGTGGGCATGTTCATCACCGATATCGAAGACCCGTTGCGAGACGAGGCAGCGCCTGTGCGTAGTTTTCTTCTGAAGGACGAAGCGGCGGCGGCAAAGGTGAGAGCCAGTAATATCATCAGCCTCGTCATCGATACACACAGGGGAGTGGACGTTGGCGCCGGCCGGCCTCAGCCGGACAAGCGGGAAAGCGAGGCATCGCTGTCCAATCTTTCCCGGCCTTTTACCCAGACCGAAATCGAGGAGGCGCTGCAGACGATCGAGCAGACCAGGCCGCTGCTCGACACGCTGTTTTCAAACGCGCGCCTGAACGGCAAGGCCACATTCGAGCCCGCCGATCGTGCTGTCGAGCAGATCGCCAAGTCGATGGTAAGGAATCCAGCGGCGCTGATCGGCATTACCCGCCTCAAGACCAAGGACGAATATACGTTCCTGCATTCGATTGCCGTCAGCGCGTTGATGGTGCATTTCGCACGCTTCCTCAAGTTCGACGAGCAAACGGTGCGTATTCTCGGTGTCAGCGGCCTGTTGCACGATATCGGCAAGATGGTGATGCCCGACGCGCTGCTGTCCAAGAAGAGCGCGCTCACGGACGAGGAAATGGCGGAGATCCGGACCCATCCGGTTCGTGGCTACGAGTTGCTGTCGCGCCAGGGCGACATGCCGCAGATCGTTCTGGACGTCTGCCTTCACCATCACGAGCGGATAGACGGCAAAGGATATCCCTTCGGTCTGTCGGACAAGCAGATCAGCACGCCGGCACGGATCGCCGCCATCTGCGATGTCTATGATGCGATGACCTCGGCACGATCCTACAAGCGCGCGTGGACACCGGCGGAAACACTGAGGATGATGCTGAAATCGGAGGGCCATTTCGATCGGCATTTGTTGAAGCAGTTCAATGCCAGCCTGCGTGCATCCTTTTCACACTTGCCGCCAAAAGACCGCCGCAACGCGGTTCGCGCAATCCAATAGGCCAGCATCGGAATGGCTATGCTTGAAGTCCATCCCTGATTTGCGCGAAATAGCCGTCGGAGCCGACCTGTCCGCCCTTGAGCGCGATCTGCAGGCCGTTGGTCTCAGCGCAGCTGCCGTGCGCCGTGCAGAGCGGCGATCCCGGCGTTTGCGGCAGCGGCAGCAGGGTGGTCAGCGCCTGCACATGCAGTTCCCGAAGCGCATGGCTGGACGTGTCGCCGCCGGCGATGACGGCGCGGGTCAAATGTTGTTCTTCCACCAGACGCCGCAGGATCGCACCGAGCAGCCGGCCGAGCCGGTGGCGGCTTCCGGGGATGCGGTCGATATCGCCACCGCGGTCGGCGGATGGACCGAGCGCCGTGTTGAGAATGACGCTTTCGCCGCGCTTCAGGCTGTCGAGACCGCTTGTAATTGCCCGTTCAAGAGCGGCATTACCGCTTTCACCGAGCAGTTCCAGCGGATCGAGATTGATTCCGGCAAAACCGTTTTGCGTTGCATGGCGGATCTGCCGTTCGGTAGTGGGCGAGACGCTGCCGGAAACGACAGCGATCCGATCAGCCTTGCCGGGCAAGGGAAAGGTTTTCTTGCCGTCCGTCAGGCCCGCAGCATTCCAGGCGGTCAGCAGGGCGTATTCGACACCGGAGGAGCCGGCAACGAACCAGCCGCCGTCGCGTCTCAGGCGCCAGAGCTGGCGGCCGGCATGGAACTGGCTTTCGGGGCTGTCGATATCGAACAGCACCATGCCGTCCGCATCCCGGCAAACGTCGTCTACCCTGTCATCCGCATCCTTAGCGGCAAGCATGGAGAGATTGACGAGTCTGGTTGTCAGCGCCGTCTGTGCGCGCAGGTGCAGGCGCAGATCAGCCTCTGCCATGGGCGTGACAGGGTGGCGGCTCATGACGGGGTGGCGGTCGATGCGATACACTTCGCCTTGATAAGCGGCAAAGAGATGGCCGAAGGCGGTGTAACGCTTCAACTGCGGCGCACCGACGAGGACGGGGATGTAGGTCTGATCAAACAGCGCTTTGCCGATTTCGACGGCCCTGCCGATATTGCCGACCATCGGGCCGGAATCGAAGGTCGAGCAGACCTTGTAGTGACAGATATCGGCGCCGAGGCTTTTCAGCCAGCCGAAGGCCGGCGTCAGGTTCTTGTCCATCCAGTCCGGGGTTTCGCTGCGGCTGGTACCGGCAAGCCCGATGGCGCGGCAATCGCCGAAGCGTTGCAGCAGTGCCTCATCCGGCACATCCATGAACAGCACCGTCTCGACGCCATTGGAAGCCAGCGCCTCCATGACATCGGTAGAGCCCGTCAGGTCATCGCCATAATAGGACAGGAGAGGATTGGTCTGTGCGGTCATGACTTCTACTCGCTGGCGCTGCCGAATTTCTGGATGGAGGCGGCAAGCTCTGGATGATCCTTGGCATATGTCTCCAGCGGGATATCGGCGACGGCCGCTTGCCAGGCCTGCTGCACCGCGCGCACGCCGGCCGCCGGGCCGCCGGGATGGCTGACGATGCCGCCGCCACAGAGATAGAGCAGATCGGTTGTGCGGTTGGTGCGGCGATAGGTTTCCGGCGCCTGTCCGCCCCATTGGCCGGAACCGGCGACGGGAAGGGCGCAGTCGGATGGGTTGAACAGCGGCGTGTTCACCGCCTTGAAGCTTTCGACGAAACTGTCATCCGGCTCCCAGTATTTCACACCGATGCCGTTGATCTGGAACTGATCGACACCGAGAAGCCGCCAGAACTGTTGCCAGACCTTGAAATCGAAACCGATGCCGGGATGACGGGTGAGCACGTCCCAGCCGTTGCGATGGGCGTGCAGCACCAGGCCGGAGCGCTTGCGCAGGAACGCCATGCCCCCCATGCCGATCGAGTTGATGTTGACGACGGCGCAATTGCCCCCGGCCTGCAGAACGAGATCATGGTTGCGCATCATCTCGTCTGGATCGGTCGCCGAGATGCCGAAGGCATACATCACCTTCTTGCCGGTCTTCTGCTCGTGATCGAGAATTTTTGGCATGATGGCGGCCACGCGCTCGCTGAGCGGCGAATAGGCCGGGCTCATCAGCTTTTCGTCGTCCTTGATGAAATCGACGCCGGAGCCGATCAGCTCGCCGACCAGCTCCGCCGTTTCGTGCGGGCGCAGGCCCAGTGCCGGCTTGACGATGGTGCCGATGATCGGGCGGTCGTAGACGCCGGTGAGACTGCGGCTGCCGGGCAGGCCGAATTGCGGGCCGGGATAGGCGGACCCGTATTCCTGCGGCAACTTGAGATCGACGACGCGCAGTCCGGTCATGCCGCGGATCGAAAAGATGCCGCCGATCGCGATGGTCATCAGGGCGGACAGATCGGTGCCGACAGCATCGAGCGGGAAGGCGATATCGGCGTCGGCGCGGCGGATCGGCCCACGGCCTGCCGTGGCTTCCGGCCAGCTCGGGCGTTCGGCATCGGCAAGCGGGCGGATGGCGAGCACCCGGGCGGCAACCCGCGCCTTCAATTCCGGTGTTTCTCCGGGAACGGGCACGAAAGTACCGGTCGACTGGTCGCTGGCGATCTTTTCCGCCATCGCCTCGATGCTGCCTGACGTTTCAATTCTGTAGGTGACGACGATCATGATCGCGCAATAGCCTCCCGGTATGGCAAATCCCTGCCAGATTGTGTGGCACATTTTCGCCAACTGGTATAATGAGTATATCAATTAAGCAAGAGGGGCGCTTGCGTCCGCGACGATCGATGTGGAATGTGACGCCGATAAGCGTGTGTGTGGATTTCATTCGCCACAGCAGCGGTGCATAACGATGGCGAATGTGAACCAGCGAGACATTATGGGCCAGCAGACCGAACAGATCGTCCGCCGCAAACTGTCTGACGAAGTTTTCGCGCGGCTGAAGGCGATGATCACGTCAGGCGAATTGCAGCCCGGCGACGAAATGCCGTCCGAGCGGGAACTGATGGAGCGCTTCGGCGTCGGCCGGCCGGCGATCCGCGAGGCGATGCAGGCGCTGGCCGGCATGGGGCTGGTGGCCATTTCGCACGGCGAGCGCGCCAAGGTGCTGGAACTGACGGCGCAATCGATCTTCCGCCAGATGGACATGACCGCAAAGATGATGCTGGCCAAGTCGTCGGATTCGCTGGAGCACCTGAAAAGCGCCCGCATCTTCTTCGAACGCGGCATGGCCCGCGAGGCGGCCCAGAAGGGCGGTGCCAACGACATCGCGGACTTGCGCGAAATCCTCGACCGGCAGCGCGCATCGCTGGGCGACGCCGAAGCCTTCATCGCCGCCGATATGGAATTCCACACCCGGATCGCCCGGATTTCACGCAACCCGATCTATGTCGCCGTCAGCGATGCGATGCTCGCCTGGCTGAAGGAATACCATACCGAAATGCTGATCTGGACCGGCAAGGAAAAGTTCACGCTGGCCGAGCACGAGGAAATCATCACCTGCTTGGAAGCCGGCAATCCCGACGCTGCCGAACAGGCAGTACTGAAACATCTGGAACGGTCTCGGGCGCTTTACGCATCGAAGTGATGGCCAGTCCGCATAAGCGCTTCCGAGTTCAGGCACCTGCCGACCTTCGAACGTATTGCGGCGCAGCTCACGGAAAATGGTCGAGCGATGTCGGTGCAGTTTCTCGGCGATGACGTCAACGCTGATTCCAGCCTTACGCCAGCGCGCACTCTTGCAGCGTTCATCCAGATCGATCTGGGAGTATTTGCGATTCATGTCTTGTCCCATACAGGGATAAACGTTGTTATCTATTGCAAGTCGCACTTGAAAATAGAATGTACCTCGCTACATGGGTTGTCACAGCTATTTAAAGATGAGACAAAGTAAGAAATTTAGAGACGCGACACCATCCTATTCGTTGTTACTGATTTTGCAAGATTCTATATTTGCCGATACACAGACGTAAGCCGCCG
>NZ_JAFCTR010000028.1:0-28227 GCF_049896125.1 Pararhizobium sp. DWP1-1-3 | reverse complement strand
TGGTTCGAGCACTACAACACGCTTCACCCGCACAAGGCTTTGGGATATCGATCCCCGCGTGAGTTCTTAAACCGTCAAACAGAAATCTGATCCTGTCCGGTTTTTATGGGGCAACTCCAGGGGATCGCGCTCCCGTGCGACTGCTTCGAGACCGCAAAGACGCGAGAAGTTGGCGAACCATTTGATGATTTCAGCGGGAACCTCTAGTCTGTCCTCAAAGCCGCCTTTTACCACCACATTCGCTGCTAAACAGTTTTGAAGGAACCTAATACTTGAATCTAATCCATTTCGGAAATCTTTAGTGTTAAGATAGTATTTCATAAGTGTCCGGGCGCTACTGTGGCCGGAGCTCGCAATCTGAGCCGTTGCTGAACCAACTTTGGTAAATTGGATCAATTGGGCAGTCTTTCTTATGGCCTGAAAATTTGTGCCCTTGGGAAACAAATCTCCGAAATGGGAAATCTCCATCTGCGAGTGGATGCTGATACCGTCATTTCTGGTAAGGCAGATAAAAAAATAATCGGCGCACGATCCATCGACGTCGAATTTCCGAACCGCATTAGCCATAGTCTCGTAATCATCTAAAGCTGCGATGATGGACGAACCTGGAGTTTCGAGACGCCAAGCGTCGTCCTTTGTCATCGCCCCCCCCGCATTTTTCCAAGCATCGATCGCTTTCTCCGCGATCCCGCCTCGTAACACGGCACCATCCTCAATCGCGGCTAATACATTGTGGCCAGCTCGATTCTTGAACTCCTCATAGAACGTCATATTGGAAAGGCCGACTGCGGTGGTCGTGCGCAACACGATTGGACAACGACGCAAAAACACAATCTGCTTGCGGTTCCAGCCGAACATACAGGCGATCCATACCCTGAGCATCGCCGCAGTCCTCGCGGTAGGACCGCAGAGACCGATCACCAAATGAAAGATCATCTCGGGCATCAAGCGTGCTGTGTATCTGCCGTCTCCCGAATATGGAAGCACACCCCAGGGCACGCCGGCAGCAATCCAGAATTTCACGTCCGACATCTGATACATCACATCTTTTGCTAGAGTGAGGTGCGACAGTTTTTCGGCTTTAATCAACTCGGGCGCGCGTTGATCAAACTGAGACATCCCAAAAGTTTGCCAACAACGTTCCTCGAAGCGTAAGCAGGCCGCGAGTTGCGCTCGCGTGGAGCCACTAGGAACTTCCGAGGCGGCCTCTACCAAAATCTGTCGTCCAATCTTAAATAGGTTGTGCAGCCGATTGAACTCTTACTCTGCGATACCCAGGACGATGTCGCGGGCCGCCTTTTCTCGTTTCCCTTCCTGACCAGTTGTGTCGATTGAGGCCAATTCCCCCAAAGACTTGGCTGTGTCGGTCGCCCGTGGGAGTTTCACCATCGATCTGGTGACTTTTGGATACGTCCGGTCCGGAAGTTCGGACAGGTCAACCAACGCTCTGACTGTTTGGAGGCCGTAGTTGCGGATGGTCCACGTCGATAGGGAGTTCTCAGTACTCATTTGGTCGATCCACGCCTGGACCGATCCCACGAGGAGGGTCAAGCGTGCTCCATCCAACTTACCGTTCCAAGTGCCCTTCAAAACGCCGAGGGCTTGGGTAGTTCCAGATGCATTTTCCAAAAGCCAAGTGGCATATCTTCGCCAACCTTGATCAGCTGTATTACCGCGAGCGAGCATGTTTCCCGGATCGAAACCGATAGCGAAAAGGTCTTCAGTAAGCCGCCGCCCACTTCGCTTCGTTAGTTCTTCCCAAGTCAGCATGATATAATACCTCTCGATCAGTGGCATGTATCTAGCATTCAATTTATGCAAAGAAAGTCAATATGTTGATACATACATAGCCATAATATATGACAAAAAACGTGGCAGACAGGACATTGGCTGAACGGCCGGTTAGGCGCGGCGACAACGGCCGACGTGATCGCGGCCGTGCTTGCGGATCACGGTTTTCCGGGCGGTGATGTGAGCTGCGTCAGCGGTGATCTCGGCGGTTATGTGCAGTCGGAGCAGGCGTCTGCGCGCGATGTGCTGGAGCCGCTGATGGCGGCGCTGCAGATCGATGCGGTCGAAGATGGCGCGACACTTCGGTTTCGGTCGCGGATGAGACAGGCGGCGGAGCCAAAGGTCATTCCGGTACTGGCCGATCTCGACAAGCAGGCACTATTCGAGGAGACGCGCGGGCACGATAGCGATTTCGGCAGCGAGGCCATTCTCGACCGGTTTGATCCGGGCAACGCCTATGAGCGGACGACGGCGCGGTCGCGACGGGTATCGCCGGCCAATGACCGCGTGCTGCGGCTTTCGCTGCCGGGGGTGATGCATGACGGGGCGGCGGCCAGTGCTGTCGAGGATGCCCTGCGCGATCATCAGGTGTCGCGGCGCAGTGTGCGTTTTGCGCTCTCGCCGGCGGCGCTGGCGTTCGAGCCGGGCGATGTCGTCTGTTTCGATGAGGGGCCGGCGGGCCGTTTTATCATCAACCGGATCGAGGATGGTGCGGCACGCGCGGTCGAGGCACGGGCGTTCGTGCCGTCGGGTGGCGGTGGTCCGGTCCAGCCGTCAAAACCGGTCGCTCCGCCGCGCAGGCCATCCGACGGGTTCTCGCCGGTCGTGCATCTGATGGACCTGCCGCAATACGAGGCGGGCAATGCCAGCCTTTTTGCGCGGGCGGCTGTCTTTGCCCGGCCATGGCGGGCGATCACACTCTCGTCATCGGCGGCGACGGAAGGTTACCAGGCGCGGGCGCGGCTTGAGCAGCCGGCGCAGACGGGTGTTCTGGCAGAGCCGCTTCGTGCCGGCGTCACTGGCCGGTTCGATGCCGCGCGTACGTTGACGCTTGATCTGCATTTCGGCGGACTGTCTTCGGCAAGCCGCCTTTCCGTCCTCAACGGACAGAACCGCATGGCGATCCTTGCTGCAAACGGTGCCTGGGAAATCATCGCTTTCCAGCGCGCGGAGGAAATCTCTGCCGGTCGCTGGCGACTGACACAACTCTTGCGCGGGCTGCATGGGACCACCGACGCGATGCTGGCAGGGAGTGCTGCCGGTGCTCCGGTGGTAGTGCTCAACGCGGCAGTGAGGCCGCTTGGGCTAAGCCCGGACGAGGCGGGGCGAGTGATCAACTGGATCGCCGAACCGGGCGGGCAGGTTGCAGCACGAAGCGGCCCCTTTGCCTTTGCCGGCGGCTTGAGGGCGGAAAGGCCGGTTGCGCCGGTGCATCTGCGCGGGCGGCGTCTCGAAGGTGGTGCCATTCGAATCACCTGGACCCGCTGCGCGCGCCGCGATGCCGACCACTGGCTGGACGGCGATATCGCGCTGGACGAACCCCAGGAACGATATCGCATCGACATTCTCGATGGCGCGGCGGTCAAGCGGTCCTTCGATGTGTCCGAACCGGCGTTGCACTATGCGGCTGGCTTCGAAATCGAGGATTTCGGCGTGCCGCAGGTGGCCTTGTCGATCCGCGTCCAGCAGCGCGGCCAGAAGGTTGCTTTCGGAGTGCCTGCGCAGGCGCTGCTCAGCCTGTAGAAATCCTGCTTCCCATTCAAACCAAACTCACATCAAGCAAACGGAGCATCAAATGAACGATTTGAAGACTTGGTACATGTCGAAAACCGTCTGGGGCGGCGTGGTCGCAATCCTGGCATCCTGCGCCAATCTGCTGGGACTGGAGATCGCGCCGGAGGATCAAAGTGGAATTGTGGATGGATTGCCCGCGCTGGCGGCGGCCGCTGGTGGACTGATCGCCATCTGGGGCCGGATTTCCGCGCGCTCGCGCTTGCGCTAGACATTGCGCAAAACCGGCCGTTACCGGGACATTCATTTGCCATTCAGACTGTATCGTCTATTAAAACGGCAACGATGCTTCCCAGGTCGCCAATATCGTTTCAATCCGAAAGTGCGTTCATGTCCTCACCCTTGATCATAGCAACGCTTGCAGCGGGCCTTTCCGGATTCGCGCCGCCGGCGATTGATGTGCCATCGATGGTTGTCGCCGTGGATGGTGATTGTGGTCAGGCGGCCGCCGAAGTGGTGGCCGAGACCGGTGGCGAACTCCTGTCGGCGCAGCCGACCAGCGATGGCAAATGCGTCGTTACGGTGCTGATTCCCGGCAATGGCGGCCGTCCGAAAAAAGTGACGATGCGGGTGCCGATGTAGCCGCAGAATGCCTGCCTTCAACACATTCTCCAAACGGATAAAATAAGGTAAGCAGTAATACCTAGGTAGAAGTCTCGTGTTGCAACGCGACGGCAGATCTTTGGGAGATGCTGGCGCGCAAGGGAAGAAAGTCTGTTCATGCGCATTCTGGTGGTCGAAGACGACGTCAACCTCAACCGTCAATTGACGGACACCCTGAAGGAAGCCGGATACGTCGTCGATCAGGCCTTCGACGGCGAGGAAGGCCATTATCTCGGCGAGGGAGAACCCTATGACGCCGTCATCCTCGATATCGGCCTGCCGGAAATGGACGGCATTACCGTATTGGAAAAATGGCGCGGTGCCGGAAAGGTGATGCCGGTGCTGATACTCACCGCACGCGACCGCTGGAGCGACAAGGTGGCCGGTATCGATGCCGGCGCCGACGATTACGTCACCAAGCCGTTCCATGTCGAAGAAGTGCTGGCCCGTATCCGGGCGCTGATCCGGCGGGCTGCCGGACATGCAAGTTCCGAAATTGTTTGCGGTCCGGTGCGGCTGGACACCAAGGGCTCCAAGGCGCTGGTCAACGGCATGGCGCTGAAACTGACGTCGCATGAATTCCGGCTTCTGTCCTATCTGATGCATCACATGGGGCAGGTGGTGTCGCGCACGGAGCTGGTCGAGCACATGTACGACCAGGATTTCGACCGCGATTCCAACACGATCGAAGTTTTCGTCGGCCGGCTTCGCAAGAAGATCGGCAATGACCTGATCGAAACCGTGCGCGGCCTTGGCTACCGGATGCAGGCACCCGGCATGGCCAGCAAGGAAGTGAAATCCTGAGCGGGACCACGATCATCAACCGGAAACGCCTGAAGTCTGCGCATGAGGGACAAGGCCTGATGGTGTTGTCCCCTCAAACCATTCGGCGACACTCATGATGTTGCGTCCGCAATCGCTGACCGCACGTGTTCTCCTCGTTTCCACCATCTGGGCGGTGGTGGCGCTGGTGGTGATCGGCGTGGTGATCTCGACGCTTTACCGGCAAGGTTCGGAGCGCGGCTTCCAGGACCTTTTGCGCGCACAGCTCTACAACGTCATCAATTCGATCGTCGTCAACGACAAGTCGGTGCTGGCCGGCAGCCCGCAACTGGGCGACCTGCGCTTCTCCCAGCCGCAGACGGGCTGGTACTGGATCGTCGAGCCGATCGGCGAATTCAATACGCCGCCGCTGATTTCGACCTCGCTCGGTTCTGGCAAATTGCCAATCGCCAGCGTCGATGAAGTTCCCTTCGATATTCGCTACGAGCGTTTCTACACCACCGTCGATTCCTTCAACAACGACGTCGAAGTGGCGGAGACGGAAGTCGTTCTGGACATTCAGGGGCATACGGCCCGTTTCCGGGTCGCGGGCAACCGGGATGTGCTGGAAGCCGATATCAACGATTTCAACCGCAATCTCTACCTGGCGCTGGCGATCTTCGGTTTCGGCGGCCTCGGGATGAATGCGCTGGCCATTCTGTTTGGGCTTCGGCCGCTCGACCAGGCGCGGCGGTCGCTGGAAAAGATCCGGGGCGGCGAAAGCGAGCGGCTTGACGGCGAATTTCCGCGCGAAATCCAGCCCTTGGCAAGCGAAGTCAACGCCCTGATCGACAGCAACCGGCGCATCATCGAACGTGCCCGTATGCAGGTCGGCAATCTCGCCCATTCGCTGAAGACGCCGCTTGCCGTTTTGATCAACGAAGCGCGGGTGCTTGAGCCGCCGCACGGCGATCTCGTCAAGGCGCAGGCGGATGCGATGCAGATGCAGGTGCAGTCCTATCTCAACCGGGCGCGGATCGCCGCACAGCGGGAATCGGTTCTGGCGCGCACCGAGGTCGAACCGGTGCTTGAACGGCTGGTGCGCGTCATGCGCCGGTTGCACCCGGAAAAGACCTTTCTGCTGACGGTCTCGCCGCCTGGGCTGATCCTGGCGATGGAACAGCAGGATGTCGAGGAAACGGTCGGCAACCTTTTGGACAATGCTGCCCGCTACGCCAACGACCAGGTTCACATTCTGGCGCAGATTGCGCCCGAGGGCGTGCAGGGCAAGGACCCGGGGCGGCGCAACTGGATTACCATCGAGGTGGATGATGACGGTCCGGGTCTGGAACCGGAGCAGATCGGCATTGCCATCAAGCGCGGCAAGAGGCTGGACGAAAGCAAGCCGGGTACGGGCTTGGGATTGTCGATCGTCAGCGAGATCGCCGGCGAATATCAGGGCACTCTCGGGTTGTCGCGCGGCGAGCGCGGCGGCCTGAAAGCACTGATCGTTCTGCCTGCTGTGTCATGATGAGACGTGTTTTAAGCCGTCGCGTGACTTTTTTGACAGGATTGCGGGTAAAATTCCGCAATGCAACAGCTTTGATCGCTGTGTTGTTGCCTGCTCCGGCGGGGAATGTAAAAAGATAGTGAGCCATGAATCGGCCTGAAGCCGAACCATGATCTGCCGATGCACAGGAAACCGTAAGAGCTGTCCGACACAATGAAAAACCAGGCCCGTTTCCCGACCCTTCTTTCCGCTTCTCCGGCCGCGTGCCTGATAGCCTCGTCGCTGCTGATCGCTGGCTGCGGTACGGCGTCGCGCGACGCCGGTAAAATCGGCGGTGGCATCACCTCGAACACATCGGCTTCCTATATTGCGGCACTCGGCGGTGGCGTGATCGGGCGTCAAGCGGGACTTTCGATCAGCAAGGCCGACCGTCAGCGGGCGCTGGAAGCCGAATACCGTGCCCTGGAAGGATCGCGCGGCGGACAGCCGGTGGTCTGGCAGGGGTCCGGCATCAGTGGCTCGGTGGTTGCAGCGGCACCCTATCAGGTCGGCTCGCAGAACTGCCGCCAATACAGCCATACGGTGACGGTCAAGGGGCAGGACAGTGTCGCCCGCGGCGCCGCCTGCCGCAACGCCGACGGCACGTGGACGCCGCTGGGCTGATCGCCGCATCAGCACAGTTGCGGCGAAACGCCTCAAATTTCCGTCATCTCCGGTTTTCCGATTGGAATGGCAGGCTTCGCATAGTAATTGAGCGCACATGCTGTTCTGGATCCTAGTTGCCACCCTGACGGCGGCCGTTGCCGCCGTTCTGCTGCTTCCGCTGCTGCGCGCCGCCGCAACCGCCGAGGCCCCCCAATCCCATGATGTTGAGGTCTATCGCGATCAGCTGGAAGAGCTGAAGCGCGACGAGAACAATGGTCTGATTTCCGGCGATGACGCGAATTTCGCGCGCGCCGAGGTCGCCCGCCGCCTGCTGGCCGCGACCGATGCGGTGAAAGCTGCCGCACCTGTTCGGCCGTTGAGGCGCGGTAACCGGCTGGCGCAGCTGGCCGTCGTCCTCATTCTGCCCACAGTCGGGCTCTGTCTGTACTTGCGGACCGGAAATCCGGATGTACCGGATGCGCCGCTGGCCGCGCGCCTCGCCAATCCCGGCGACGATATGAACATCCTGATCGCACGGGCCGAACGGCAACTGGTCGCCAATCCTGAGGACGGTGCCGGATGGGACGTGTTGGCGCCGATCTATTATCGCAGCGGCAGGGTCGAAGAGGCCGCCGTGGCCTTCCGCAACGCGCTGCGCATACTCGGGCCAACCCCTATGCGGCTGGGCGGCTATGCCGAAAGCCTGATCGCGCTGTCCGGCGGGCTGGTGACGAACGAAGCACGGGACGCGCTGCAGAAACTCTTGGCGATCGAACCTGGCGATCCGCGTGCGCAATTCTACCTGGCGCTTGCCCTGAAGCAGGAAGGCAAGGTGCCGGAGGCGCTTGCAGCCTTCGAGCAGATCGTCAGCACATCGCCGGCCGGCGCGCCATGGCTGCCGCTGGTCAACGAGCATATCGCCGGTCTCAAGGGCGATACCCCGGCAGCAGCGCAGCAGGCTGGGACACGGCTGGGCAATCCGACCGGTGACGATATCGCGGCGGCCAAGGACATGACCGCTGGCGATCGCACAGCGATGATCGAGGGCATGGTCGGCAGCCTCGCGGAAAAGCTGAAGACGGATCCGAGGAATTTCGAGGGCTGGATGCGGATCATCCGCTCCTATTCCGTGCTCGGCCTGAAGGACAAGGCAGCCGATGCCCTGAAGCAGGGGCTTGCCGCCTTTCCGGCGGATGGCAGCGAAGGCAAGCAATTGCTGGCGCTGGCGGGCGAGCTTGGGCTGAAGGCGGACGGAGGCGTGGAATGACCCGCAAACAGAAGCGTCTTGTGATCATTGGCGGCGGCGTCAGCTTCATTGCTGCGGCGGTACTGCTGGTGATGGTCGCGTTCAGCCAGGCGATTGCCTATTTCTATGTGCCCGGCGATCTCGCCAAGGCGGATCTTGCTCCAGGAACCCGCATCCGGCTTGGCGGTCTGGTCGAGAATGGCTCGCTCAAGCGCGGCGAGGGCATGACCATCACCTTCAGCGTCACCGACACGCTGGACAAGGTGCCGGTGACCTATACCGGCATTCTGCCGGACCTGTTCCGCGAGGGCCAAGGCGTTGTCGCCGAAGGCAGTTTCAAGGCGGGAAGCCCGGTTTTCGTTGCCGATACCGTGCTTGCCAAGCATGACGAGACCTATATGCCCAAGGACGTGGCGGACCGGTTGAAGGCGCAGGGCGTCAATCTCGGCGACAAGGAAAACATCCAATGATCATCGAGCTTGGTCACTATGCCCTGGTTCTGGCGCTTGCCACGTCGCTGTTGCAGGCCGTTCTGCCGATTATCGGCGCGCTGCGCAACGACCATGCACTGATGGAGATCGGCACGGTTGCTGCCAAGGCCACGTTCCTGCTGATGGCTCTGTCGTTCGGGGTTCTCACCTACGCGCATGTCACCTCCGATTTCTCCGTTCAGAATGTCTGGGAGAATTCGCATTCGCAGATCCCGCTGATCTACAAGTTTTCCGGCGTCTGGGGCAATCACGAAGGCTCGATGCTGCTGTGGGTGCTGATCCTGACGTTTTTCTCCGCACTCGTCGCGGTGTTCGGGGACAATCTGCCGGAAACCCTGAAAGCCAATGTGCTGGCCGTCCAGGCCTGGATCGCGGCGTCGTTTTCGCTGTTCATTCTTTTGACGTCCAATCCCTTCAACCGGCTGCTGAATGCGCCGGGCGAGGGAAAGGACCTCAATCCGGTGCTGCAGGACATTGGGCTCGCCATCCATCCGCCGCTGCTCTACCTCGGCTATGTCGGCTTTTCGGTCTGTTTCTCGTTTGCCATCGCCGCGCTGATCGAAGGCCGCATCGATGCGGCCTGGGCGCGCTGGGTGCGGCCCTGGACGCTGGCCGCCTGGACCTGTCTGACGGCCGGCATTTCGATGGGCTCCTACTGGGCCTATTACGAACTCGGCTGGGGCGGCTGGTGGTTTTGGGATCCGGTCGAAAACGCATCCTTCATTCCGTGGCTGGCCGGTACCGCGCTGCTGCATTCGGCGCTGGTGATGGAAAAGCGCGAGGCGCTAAAAATCTGGACCGTGCTTCTGGCAATCATGACATTCTCGATGTCGCTGCTCGGGACCTTCCTCGTCCGCTCCGGCGTTCTCACCTCGGTTCACGCTTTTGCCACCGACCCGACGCGCGGCGTCTTCATCCTGATGATCCTCATCCTCTTCATCGGCGGCGCGCTGTCGCTGTTTGCCTTCAGGGCGGCACATCTGAAGGCGGGCGGTCTGTTCGCGCCGATTTCGCGCGAGGGCGCGCTGGTCCTCAACAATCTGATCCTGACGACGGCGGCCGCGACCGTTTTGATCGGCACGCTCTATCCGCTGGCGCTGGAAGCGGTGACCGGTGCGAAAATCTCCGTCGGTCCGCCCTTCTTCAACATGACGTTCGGACTGCTGATGCTGCCGCTGATGCTGGCCGTGCCGTTCGGCCCGCTACTCGCCTGGAAGCGCGGCGATCTGCTCGGCGCCGGGCAACGCCTGTTTGCAGCTGTGGCGTTCGGTCTGGTTGCCGGCAGTGTCATCTACTACGCGCAGAATGGCGGCCCGATCATGGCGCTGTTCGGTATCGCGCTTGGCGCCTATATGATCGCCGGTTCGCTGACGGAGCTTTTCTTGCGTTCCGGGCTTGGCAAGGTAACGGGAGCCGTTGCGCTGCGCCGTGTGTCCGGTCTGCCGCGATCGGTTTTCGGCACGGCGCTCGCCCATATCGGGCTTGGCGTGACGCTGATCGGCATTGTTGCAGTCACGGCGTTCGAAACCGAGCATATCGTCGAGATGAA
This sequence comes from Pararhizobium sp. DWP1-1-3, assembly GCF_049896125.1. NCBI lineage: Bacteria > Pseudomonadati > Pseudomonadota > Alphaproteobacteria > Hyphomicrobiales > Rhizobiaceae > Pararhizobium > Pararhizobium sp. DWP1-1-3. The sequence goes on along the minus strand of NZ_JAFCTR010000028.1, from coordinate 17,839 downwards.
GCCGGGCATGACCACGGAGGCTGGCGGTTACACGCTGCGCTTCGACGGTCTGCGCAACGGCAACGGGCCGAACTATAGCGAAGAGTCCGGGCATTTCACCATCAGCCAGGCCGGGATCGAAGTGGCCGAGGTCTGGTCGTCGAAGCGGTTCTATACGGCGCGGCAGATGCCGACCACCGAGGCGGGTATCCGGACCTTCGGGGTGAGCCAGCTCTATGTTTCGCTCGGAGATGACATCAAGGATGGCGGTGTCGTCGTCAGGATCTGGTGGAAGCCGATGATCCTCTGCATCTGGCTGGGCACGGTGTTCATGATGGCTGGCGGTGCCGTTTCGCTCAGTGACAGACGTTTGAGGGTCGGTGCCCCGGCGCGAGCCAAGAAACAGAAGAAACCGGTTCTGGAGCCCGCGCAATGATCCGCCGGTTGCTCGTCATCGCTTTCCTGATGTTCTCGGCGTGGCCGGCCTTTGCCGTTAATCCCGACGAGGTGCTGGCCGATCCGGCGCTGGAAGCACGGGCACGCGGACTGTCGGCGCAATTGCGCTGCATGGTCTGTCAGAACCAGTCGATTGACGATTCGAATGCCGAGCTTGCCAAGGATCTGCGGCTTCTGGTGCGCGAGCGGATCACCAATGGCGATAGCGACGAAGCCGTCATTGCCTATGTCGTTTCGCGCTACGGCGAGTTCGTGCTGCTCAATCCCCGTTTAGAGACAAAGACGCTGCTGCTGTGGGGCGCGCCGGTGGTGCTGCTTCTGGCCGGGACTGCAGCCATGCTTGTCGCTGCCAGGCGCAGGACCGGCAAGGTGACGGGAACGGCACTGTCTGTGGACGAGCAGGCGCGGCTGGATGCTGTGTTGAACAAAAGTGAGTAGGGAGTCGTTGCAGAGTTCTGGCGATTGAAGAGCCGTTCTCTACCGACTACCGACTACCGACTACCGACTACCGACTACCGACTACTGACCCAACATTACCAAAAGTTCATTTTCCGGACACAAGTCAGTAAGGTGCGTTCGTCTATTTTTTCTTCATCGGCTGTTCCTCCAGTCAGCCAAATGCAAATGAAGAGAAAAGGCAAACCAGATGTTTCAAACAAACGCACTGCGTCCCTCCCTCAGGACCGTCTTGAAGACAACGACCGTTGCTGGTTTGGCGGCCGTCATGCTGTCGACCGGTATCCCCGCTGCCATCACCCAGTCCTTTGCCGCCGCCGTCAAGATCGAGGCGCCGCAGGTTCCGAGTTTTGCTGATGTCGTCGATGCGGTTTCTCCGGCGGTGGTATCCGTGCGCGTTCAGTCGCGCGCCAATCCTGTTTCCGATGATGCTGCTAGCGGCAACGGCTTCAGCTTCGATTTCGGCGGCCGCGGGCTGGATGAACTCCCCGACGATCACCCGTTGAAGCGCTTCTTCAAGGAATTCGGTGGCCCGAACGGCGATAAGCGCGCCGAGCGCGACCATGGACCGCGCGACGGCAAGCCGGGCCGCCTGCGTCCGACCTCGCAGGGGTCAGGCTTCTTCATCTCCGAAGACGGCTACCTCGTTACCAACAATCACGTTGTCTCCGACGGTTCCGCCTTTACCGTCATTCTCAACGACGGCACGGAACTGGACGCCAAGCTGATCGGTAAGGACAGCCGTACCGACCTTGCCGTGCTGAAGGTCGATGACAAGCGCAAGTTTGCCTATGTCGGCTTTGCCGATGACAGCAAGGTCCGGGTTGGCGATTGGGTCGTTGCTGTCGGCAACCCCTTCGGCCTCGGTGGTACTGTGACCGCCGGCATCATTTCGGCACGCGGCCGCGATATCGGCTCCGGCCCCTATGACGACTACCTGCAGGTTGACGCGGCGGTGAACCGTGGCAACTCGGGTGGTCCGACATTCAATCTCAATGGCGAAGTGGTCGGCATCAACACCGCAATCTTCTCGCCATCGGGCGGCAATGTCGGCATCGCCTTCGCCATTCCGGCATCCGTTGCCAAGGACGTCGTCACCGATCTGATGAAGGATGGCGAAGTGTCCCGTGGCTGGCTTGGCGTGCAAATCCAGCCGGTCGATAAGGATGTGGCTGAATCGCTCGGTCTTGCCGAAGCAAGCGGCGCACTCGTCGTCGAGCCGCAGGCCGGTTCTCCTGGCGAAAAGGCCGGTATCAAGAAGGGTGATGTGATCACCGCCGTCAATGGCGATACCATCAAGGGTCCGCGCGAGCTGGCCCGCAAGATCGCCCTGATGCGCCCGGGCACCAGCGTCGATGTCGCCTTGTGGCGTGATGGCAAGGCAGAGAGCGTCAAGCTCGAAGTCGGGACACTGCCGGCCGATACCAAGGATGCTTCTGCCGGTACCGAGCAGCAGCAGCAGGAAGAACAGCAGCCGGCGAGCGAAAAGGCACTGGCTGATCTCGGTGTTACCGTGACGCCGTCCGAAGACGGCAAGGGCGTGACGATCTCTGCGGTCGATCCGGACTCCGACGCCAGCGATCGCGGCCTGAAGGAAGGCCAGAAGATCGTCTCGGTCAACAACCAGGAGGTCAAGTCGGCTGACGACATCCTCAAGGTGATCGAGGCTGCCAAGAAGGACGGCCGCACCAAGGCGCTGTTCCAGATCGAGGCCGACAATGCCAGCCGCTTCGTGGCGCTGCCCATCAGCCAGGGCTGACGAGGGCTGACGCAGCTCCAGCTGCCGGACGCCGCGGACCTTTATCCAGGTTTCGCGGCGTCTGGCGTTTCAGGGCACGGCTACCTGCGCAACCGGGCAGGCAAGTATGATTTCCCATGGGCAAACCGGTTGTGGAAGAGACGGGTCAGGGACTATGGTCACGCGTATGAAGATTCTGATTATCGAAGATGACCTCGAAGCGGCCGCCTATCTGGCAAAGGCCTTTCGCGAGGCTGGTATCGTCTCCGACCATGCCAGCGACGGTGAGAGCGGCTTGTTCATGGCCAGCGAGAACAGCTATGACGTGCTGGTCATCGACCGCATGCTGCCGCGCCGCGACGGGCTTTCGGTGATCTCGGAACTGCGCCGCAAGGGTATCCACACGCCAGTGCTTATCCTTTCCGCGCTCGGGCAGGTCGATGACCGGGTCACCGGATTGCGTGCAGGCGGCGACGATTACTTGCCCAAACCCTACGCCTTCAATGAGCTTTTGGCCCGTGTCGAGGTACTTGGCCGCCGCAAGGGCGCTCCCGAGCAGGACATGGTCTACCGTGTCGGCGATCTGGAGCTGGACCGGTTGTCGCACACCGTGCGCCGGCAAGGCCGCGAGCTCTTGCTGCAGCCACGCGAATTCCGGCTGCTCGAATATCTGATGAAGAACGCGGGGCAGGTGGTGACGCGCACCATGCTTCTGGAAAATGTCTGGGATTACCATTTCGATCCGCAGACCAATGTCATCGACGTGCATGTGTCGCGGCTGCGCGCCAAGATCGAAAAGGATTTCGATCAGCCGTTGTTGCGCACCGTGCGTGGTGCCGGTTACATGATCAAGGAAGACGGACGCACCGACGCATGAACAGGCTGAGTGTCCTCTTCCGCACCACCGCCGTTCGCCTGTCGGCGCTTTATCTCCTGCTCTTCTCGCTCTGTGCCGCCTTTCTGGTGTTCTACGTCACCGCCATGTCGCAACGGCTGCTGGAGCAGCAGACGAGGGACGCGGTGACGGCGGAAGTAGCGCAGATCGAGCAGATTTATAGCCGTGGAGGGGTCAACAGCCTTCTGAAAACGCTTGAGCGCCGCGCGCGTCAGCCGGGCGCCAATCTCTACGTCATTGCCGGGCCGACCGGCGAAATTCTCGCAGGCAATGTCGCCTCGTTGCAGCCCGGCCTTCTGGACAAGGAGGGCTGGACAGGCGAATCGTTCCGCTATCAGCGTTATACCGACGAAAGCCGCAAGGAAGGGCATGTTGCACTGGCGCACGTGCTGGTGCTCGACAACGGCCTGCGCATTCTCGTCGGCCGCGATCTGCAGGAGCCCGAGAAGTTTCGGGTATTGGTGCGGCAGGCGCTTATGGTGGCGCTTGGCATCATGGGCATTGGCGCGCTGATCATCTGGTTTGCCATCGGCCGCAACGCGCTGAAGCGGATCGACCGGATGTCGGACGCCAGCACGCGGATCATGGCCGGCGACCTCTCGCAGCGATTGCCGATGAGCGGCTCCGGCGACGAATTCGACCGGCTGTCGGAATCGCTCAATGCCATGCTTGGACGGATCGAAAAACTGAACGAGGGCTTGCGGCAGGTCTCCGACAACATTGCCCACGACTTGAAAACGCCGCTGACACGGCTGCGCAACAAGGCAGAGGCGGCTCTGGCGCACAAGGCGACCAATTCCGGCTATCGCGCCTCGCTGGAAGAGATCATCGGCGAATCCGACCAGCTGATCCGGACGTTCAATGCGCTTTTGATGATCTCCCGTGTCGAAGCCGGGGCTGCGGCTGCGGAGATGAGCGATGTCAATCTTTCGCAAAGTGTGGCCGACTGCGTCGAGCTCTATGAGCCGGTGGCAGACGAACAGGCATTGAAACTGGAGGCCGACGTGCCTGCCGATATCCATGTTTCCGGCAACCGGGAACTGATCGGGCAGGCACTTGGCAATCTGATCGACAATGCCATCAAATACTCCGACGGCGCCGCAAATCCGCTGATCAAGGTCAGCCTCTCCATGCGGGATGGATCGATCGTCCTGTCCGTGGCGGATCATGGACCCGGCGTGCCCGCCAATAAGCGCGAGGACGTGGTGGAGCGTTTCGTGCGGCTGGACGAAAGCCGCAGCAAGCCGGGAACAGGGCTTGGCCTGTCGCTGGTCGAAGCGGTGATGGAAATGCACCAGGGGTCTCTCGAACTGAGCGATACGGTTCCCGACGTTGAAAACAATCGTGGTTTGACCGCCAGCATGGTTTTCCCGCTCCGCTCCGGCTGATAGGCATAGGGCAGCCGAAATCGGGAGCGGCTGGGAGAGACCAATATGCAAACGGATACGCGGCGGTTATCGGATATCGGCACATGCACGCTGCGGCCGATGAGCCAGACGGACGCCAAGTCCGTACTCTCCAGCCTCAAGGATATCGCAAAAAGCCAGCCGGATATCGCCGATCTGCTGGCCGGCGAGACGCCGCTCAAAAATTTTGTCGTTGCGGCATTGTCGCTCTCGCCCTATCTGCGCGACACGGCTGTTTCCCATCCGCAGGTCCTCGTTCAGGTGCTTGGCCGCCCGCTGATCCCCTATCTGCAAGCCTGCGTCGAGAGCGCCCGTGACGCATGGAAAAGCGCTGACGCCGGCAAGCCGCTCACCGATGCCGAGATCATGACGCGCCTGCGGCAGGCCAAGCGCGATATCGCCTTTGCGATTGCGCTTGCCGATCTCTCCCGGCTTTTCGATGCGCGTGAGACGACGCGGTGGTTGAGCGATTTCGCCGGTGCAGCGGTGTCCGCCGCCATCGACCATCTGTTGTTGAGCGCGCATGACACAGGCAAGCTGAATGTCGTCGATGTCGCGCATCCGAGCGACCAGTCGGGCGTCGTCGTTCTCGGCATGGGCAAGCTCGGCGCGTTCGAGCTGAATTACTCCTCCGATATCGATCTGGTGGTGTTCTACGAGCCGCACGCGCCGCTGATCACGGTCCCGGACGACGCGCCGGAAACCTTTGCCCGGCTGCTGCGCCGCCTGATCCGCATCCTGCAGGAGCGCAGCGGTGACGGTTATGTCTTCCGCACCGACCTGCGGCTGCGCCCCGATCCCGGTGCGACGCCGCTTGCCATCCCGGTCGAGGCGGCGATGCTCTATTACGAAAGCCGCGGTCAGAACTGGGAGAGGGCGGCGTTCATCAAGGCGCGGCCGGTCGCAGGCGATATCAAGGCTGGCGAAGCCTTCCTGCGGGAACTCACCCCCTTCATGTTCCGTAAGTATCTGGACTATGCGGCGATTGCCGATATCCATTCGATCAAGCGGCAGATCCATGCCCATAAGGGGCACGGCGAGATCGCGGTCAAAGGCCACAATATTAAGCTTGGCCGGGGCGGTATCCGCGAGATCGAATTTTTCGTCCAGACGCAACAGTTGATCGCCGGCGGACGGATGCAGGAGCTGCGGTTGCGTGCCACCGAGCCCATGCTCCACGGCCTGGCACGGGCCAACTGGATCGACACGGAAACAGCCGAAGAACTGATTTCCGCCTACTGGTTCCTGCGCGATGTCGAACACCGGGTGCAGATGGTGCGCGATGAGCAGACGCATGTTCTGCCCACGACCGACGCTGAACTGAAACGCATCGCCTACATGATGGGCTTTGCCGATGTGCCTGCGTTTTCGTTGGAATTGTCGCGCGTGCTGAAGACCGTGGAACGGCGGTATGCCCAGCTGTTCGAGCAGGAAGCAAAACTCTCCAGCGAGACCGGAAATCTGGTTTTTACCGGGCAGGGAGATGACCCGGATACCCTGGAGACACTAAGGAAGCTCGGGTTCGAGCGGCCGCAGGACATTTCCCGCACCATCCGGACCTGGCACTATGGCCGCTATCGGGCGACGCAGTCGGTGGAAGCGCGCGAGCGCCTGACGGAACTGACGCCGGAACTGCTGCGCGTGTTCGGCCAGAACAAGCGCGCCGACGAGGCCTTACTACGCTTCGACCACTTCATCGCGGGTCTGCCGTCCGGCATCCAGCTGTTCTCGCTGCTCGGCAATAATCCCGGACTGCTGTCGCTGATCGTCAACATCATGTCATCCGCGCCACGGCTTGCCGATATCATTGCCAGCAAGCCGCATGTGTTCGATGGCATGCTCGATCCCCGGCTTCTCGCCGAACTGCCGACACGAGACTATCTGGCGGAGCGGATCAAAGGCTTTCTGGCCACGGCCCGGCACTATGAGGACATTCTCGACCGGCTGCGGATTACCGCTTCCGAGCAGCGGTTCCTGATCGGAATCCGGCTGCTGACCGGCGTCATCACCGGGGTACAGGCGGGACACGCCTTTACCGATCTGGCCGACCTGATCCTGACCGCCGCTTTGGATGCGGTGCTGCACGAGGTCGAGGCGGCGCATGGCAAATTCCCGGGCGGGCGGGTCGCGGTTATCGGCATGGGCAAGCTGGGCAGCCATGAACTGACTGCCGGGTCCGATGTCGATATCATCCTGCTCTACGACCATGATGATGAGGGAAGCGAATCCGATGGCGCAAAGCCGCTCGATTCCATCCGCTATTTCACCCGTGTCACGCAGCGGTTGATCGCAGCCCTTTCGGCGCCAACGGCTGAAGGCGTGCTCTACGAGGTCGACATGCGGTTGCGCCCCTCCGGCAACAAGGGGCCTGTCGCCACCCGGATCAATGCCTTTGCAAAATACCAGCGCGAGGAAGCCTGGACCTGGGAGCATATGGCGCTGACGCGCGCCCGTGCTCTTTGCGGTGAGGAAAGCCTGATTGCAGAAGTCGATATGATTTTCCGCGAAGTGCTTGGCCAGAGCCGCGATGTTGCAAAGGTCACGGCCGATGTCGCCGAGATGCGGGGGTTGATCGACAAGGAGAAGCCACCGAGCGATGTCTGGGATTTCAAGCTTATTCCCGGCGGGCTGGTCGATATCGAATTCATTGCGCAATATCTTGCCCTGATCGCACCGGCCCGCGGTATCGCCGCTCCACCGGGCGGCACCTCGACGGCTGATGTCCTGCGGCTGCTTGGACCGGCTCTGATTGCCCCGGCCGACCTCGATACCGTACAGGAGGCGCTGACGCTGTTCACTGACCTCTCCCAGATCGTGCGATTGTGCATCGAGGGGGATCTGGAGTTGAAGGACGCGCCGGCCGGACTGGTCGAGCTCTTATGCCGGGCAGGGGATGCGCCGGATATCAAGGTGCTGGAGGCTGATATCCGGCGCCTGTCGAAGGCTGTACGCCGGATATTTCAAGCGACCGTCAAATCCTGACCGGGGTATTGGGCGTTGGTCAGATTGGCCTCGGCCCCTAAACTGTGCGTGGCGACGTATCGGGTATGCGCAGCGAAATGATCGTGCCGACATTTTCCTGCGAGTGGATTCTCATGGCGCCGCCATGCAGGTTGGTCAGAGATCTGGAAATCGCAAGACCAAGGCCGGAGCCGCCCTTGCTCTTGGCATACTGGCTCTGGACCTGCTCGAAAGGCTGGCCGATCTTTTCCAGGGCAAGGCGGGGAATGCCGATGCCGGTATCGGCGATGGTCAGCGTCACCGCACCGGCGACCTTGCGGGCCCGCAGCGAAATCTTGCCGCCCTCGTTGGTGAACTTGACAGCGTTCGACAACAGGTTGAGCAGGACCTGCTTCATGGCGCGGCGATCGGCAGTGATCGTCAAGCCGGACGAGATCTGCTGATCGACGCAGATGTTCTTCTGTTGTGCGGGGATGGTTGTGAAGCGCAGGGTTTCCATGATCAGCGGCGCGAGATCGATGGTTTCCCGGTTGAGCTTCATCTGGCCTGCCTCGATCTTCGACATGTCGAGAATGTCGTTGATGACGTTGAGCAGATGTTTGCCGCTGTCGTGGATATCGTGAGAATATTCGTCGTATTTTTCCGAGCCGAGCGGCCCGAACATCTGGTTCTGCAGGATTTCCGAGAAGCCGAGAATGGCATTCAGCGGGGTGCGCAATTCATGTGACATGTTGGCAAGGAATTCCGACTTGGCCCGGTTGGCGGCTTCCGCACGCTCTTTTTCGGCCTGGTAATTGGCATTGGCCACCGAGAGTTCGGCCTTCTGGCGCTCCAGTGTGATGCGCGAGGTTGACAGGTCGCCAATGGTTGCCATCAGGCGGCGCTCGGATTCGCGCAGTCGCACCTGGTGCCGCTTCAAAAGTGTGATGTCGGTACCGACGGATACCAGGCCGCCGTCGCGGGTGCGCCTGTCGTTGATCTGCAGCCATCGCTGGTCCGACAGCTGTACCTCTGAAGTCTGCGACTGATTGGATCGGTCGGGGTCGGCAATGCGCCGTTCGATGATCGGGCGGGCGGCGGCAGAGTTGACCACCGAACGCTCCGTGCCGGCGACCAGAACCCGGTCGGGCAGCTTGTAGGCCTGCTGATAGTGGGTGTTGCACATCACCAGCCGGTCGTTCTTGTCCCAGAGCACAAAGGCCTCGGACGTACATTCGATGGCGTCGGCCAACCGCTGGTCGGCTTCGGCATAACGCTGGGCGAGGCGGTGCTGCTCGGTGACATCCATGGCGATGCCGATCAGGTGCACACGGCCTGAAGCAGTGCGGATGACCTGCGCACGCGCCCTCATCCAGACATAGTGGCCATCGGCATGGCGCATCCGGAAGATCTGATCGATCTGGCGGGCGTCGCCTTTGGCGATGGTGCGGGCGACCTTGTAGATGCTGCCGTCATCCGGGTGCATCAGCCGTGCGGCGTCGCCGAAGGACAGCACATTGCTCTGCGGCGGCATGCCAAGCATCTCGTACATCGAGCGCGACCAGAAAAGCCGGCGGTTCGGCATGTCGAAATCCCAAAGACCGCAGCGTCCCCGCGACAAGGCGGTTTCGACGCGCAGGTTGGATTCCGCGAAAATCTGGTCGGCGTCACGGGCACGTTTGGCCTGGATGTAATAGGCATAAAGCACGATCAGCAGGATCGCCGAGATCCCGGCGAACAAGGTGACGTTCAGCGACACCTCGTCCCGCCAGAGTTTTTGGATGCCGGACAGAGGCGTGGCGACGAGCAGCATTCCCGCCCCGCCCGGTACCTGCATCAACGCGACAATGTGTTCCGTACCGCCGATGAAGGTCTTCATCACGGTCGAGCGTTCGCCGAAATACTGGAAGGCTGCAACTTCCGGTGCCACGCCGTTGAGCGTGCGGCCCGTATAGACGGCACCGTCTGGAGAGCTTGCGAAAATCCGGCCGTCATTGCGCACGGTCAGAACAAAGGCGCCCGATTCGAGCATGTCCGGCGAGAGGACGGCGTTCAGCCGCTGCTCGACATCCCATTTCTGCGCCTTGTCGAACAGAGCCACGCCGTTTTCCTGAAGTGCCGCACTGGCGGTCGCTGCGGCAAGGACGGTGACCTGGCGCGCGCTTGCCTCCATGCGCGCATATTCGACCATGATGCCGCTGATGCGGGAAATGGCGACGACGAGAAGAAACGCGGTGATGAGGATCGGGATCGAGCGCTTGAGCAACGGCTCGGCACCCGCGAGACGGCGCACTGCCGGCTCGGTAAAAATCCGTGCGTGCTGGATAACGTCCCGCTCCAGCCTCGAAAAGCCAGGAAATCTGGGACGCAACCGCTCACCGGCTGCGCGTCCCCGCTGCGCTTCCGCCATCTTGGTCAAATCTGAAAACCCTCATGTGATTCGGTGCGCCGCTCGCCCGAACCTACCCCAATGAATCAATTGTGATTCGCCTTGTCCAGAGGGAAAAGTAAAACTTCGTTAACCATTTATCGTCATGGGAAAATTGCACTTTTGGCGTCTTCCTTTCACAGAAACAAAAAAACCCCGCAGCTGCGGGGTTTTGGGTCGATTCCGGTTGATTTTTTCTATCCCTTAAGCATGCGCTCGACGATGTCGCTGACATCGGCAGATAGCTTCGGTGCTGCGGCGATTTCGCGCAATGCGCTGCGGGCCTGTTCGGCCCGGCCGGCTTCCAGCGAGCGCCATGACCGCATCGAAGTGAGGATACGTGCAGCCAGCTGCGGATTGCGGGGATCGATGTCGAGAATCTGGCGCGCCAGGAACCGGTAACCTTCGCCATCGGCGCGGTTGAATCCGGTCGGGTTCGAAAAGGCGAATGTGCCGACAAGCGCGCGCACCCGGTTCGGGTTGGAACCGTTGAACAGCGGATCGGCCATCAAGGCGGTGACCCGGGCAAGCGCTTCCGCCCCCGGAATGGTCGCCTGGATGGTGAACCACTTGTCGATCACCAGGGCATTGGCGGCAAAACGGGTCTTGAACGCGGCAAGGGCCTCGATGGTTTCGGCGGCATCCGGAAACCGGTGTGCAAGGATCGTCAGGGCCTGGCTGAGATCGGTCATGTTGTTGGCGGATTTGAACGCAGCCACGGCCCGGGCCGGCTCGTTTTCCGCATAGACGAGATAGGAGAGGGCGGTGTTGCGCAGTGCCCGGCGTCCGGCACTTGCAGCGTCGGGGCTGAACGGACCCGAGACGACCATCTCGTCGGCCAGTGTCTCGAAAATGGCCTGGCCGGCTCTGGCAATCGCCGCCATGATCAGCTGGCGGCCTGCATGGATCGCATCCGGATCATTATTCCCACCGATTTCGCGGGCGATATCGGCTTCGCTCGGCAATGCCAGGGCCTGGGCTCTGAACGCGGGCTCAAGATCGCCGTCGGCGGCGGCTGCGAGCAGGGCGTCGATCAGGGACGCGTCGCATTGCACGGGTTCGCCAGCCTTGGCGCTGGCGGCAGCGGCGACCAGGTTGGGCAAGGCGAGATCGTTGAGCGCCTGCCAGCGGGCAAACAGGTCGCTCTCATGCTTGGCGATGTGCGCACGATCGGCAGCCGTCTGCTCGAAATGCAGGTTGATCGGCGTCGAGAAGCCGCGGTTCAAGGACAGGACCGGGCGCGAGGTGATGCCGTTGAAAACCACAGTCTGGGTGCGCTCGACGAGATGCAGCACGTCGCCGGTCATTTCCGCACCGGTGACGGCGGTGACCGTGGCTTCCGAACCGTCCTCCAGCAGAAGGCCGATGCGCAGCGGAATATACATCGGCTCCTTGGCGCTCTGGCCGGGCGTCGGCGGCACCATCTGCTCAAGCGACAGCGCCAATGTCTGCTTGGCGGCGTCATAGGCCGTCGAGGCACTGACCAGCGGCGTGCCCGCCTGGTGATACCAGAGCGAAAACTGGGTGAAGTCGCGCTTGCTGACTTCGGCGAAGCAGGCGACGAAATCCTCGATCGTCACGGCCTGTCCGTCATGGCGGTCGAAATAGAGATCCATGCCCTGCTTGAAGAGGTCGGCACCGAGCAGGGTGGCGATCATCCGGGTAACCTCGGAGCCCTTTTCATAGACGGTCGTCGTATAGAAGTTGTTGATCTCGCGGAATTTTGTCGGACGGACCGGATGCGCCAGCGGGCCGGCATCCTCCGGAAACTGTTCGGCTTTCAGGTGCCGGACTTCGGCGATACGCTTGACGGTGCGCGAGCGCTGGTCGGCCGAGAATTCGTGATCGCGGTAGACCGTCAGGCCTTCCTTGAGGCAGAGCTGGAACCAGTCGCGGCAGGTGATGCGGTTGCCGGTCCAGTTGTGGAAATATTCATGCGCGATGATCGCCTCGATATTGGCATAGTCGGCATCGGTCGCAGTTTCCGGGTCGGCCAGAACATACTTGTCGTTGAAGACGTTCAGCCCCTTGTTCTCCATGGCGCCCATGTTGAAATCGGACACGGCGACGATCATGAAAATATCCAGATCGTATTCGCGGCCGAACCGTTCCTCGTCCCACTGCATCGAGCGCTTCAGCGCATCCATGGCATAGGCGGCGCGGGGCTCCTTGCCGTGCTCGACATAGATTTTCAGCGTGACTTCGCGGCCGGACAGGGTGGTGAACGTATCTTCGACGACACCGAGATCGCCAGCGACCAGTGCGAAGAGATAGCTCGGCTTCGGATGCGGATCGTACCAGGCGGCAAAATGCCGGCCGTCGCCCATGCCGGCGCCGCCGAGATAGTTGCCGTTGGAGAGCAGCAGCGGTGCAGTCGCCTTGTCGGCGATGATGTTGACCGTATAGACAGCAAGCACATCCGGGCGATCCGGGAAATAGGTGATGCGGCGGAAGCCTTCGGCCTCGCACTGCGTGCAATAGACATTGCTGGTGCGGTAGAGGCCCATCAGCGTGGTGTTGGCCTCGGGATTGATCTCTGTGGTGATCGTTACTTCGAAAGGCGCCGTTGCCGGCAAGTCGCGGATCGTCAGCGTGTGTTCGGCTGCATCGTAGTTGAGCGCCGGAATTTCTTCCTGGTCGAGCAGCAGGCCGGTCATCTTCAGATCGTCGCCATCAAGGGTCAGCGGCGCATCCGCGTTTACCCCCTCACGCCGGTGGAAGATCAGCCGGGCTTCGACCTTGGTTTCGGTCGGATCCAGTTCGAAGGTGAGGTCCACCCTCTCAAGAACGAAATCCGTCGGCCGGTAGTCTTCCAGATGAATGATCTCGCCCGTATCTGTCCGCATTGTTTGTCCCGCTTGCATCATCCGCTGCGTCACGACGCTGGTGGTGAGGCTTGGTCTCTGTGAAGAGGCTGCGCTGAAGATGCGAAGCTTCCGGTGTTGTCGCAAGGTGGTTCTTTTTCGCTGGTACATGCCGATTTCCGGCATGCCTGACCTGTCCCGTTCTTTGCTTGTTGAGAGACTTACGAAATTCGCCCTAACAATATTTAAATCAGTCGTGTATTTTTGGCACAGGTTACGTAATTTTACAGCCGGTTGTCAGCGTTTATCTCAAGGCTGCGATTTTCGCCCTCCAGATTGCTTGCCCGGTGGCCATCTGGCTGTTTCGGCCTGGGAGAAGCACGAGGGGCAGGTGCATCAAATATTTCCGCCACTCATCACGAAAATTGATCCCTCTTTCGATTGTCGCGCGTTAAGGTGACAGGGTCCCGGCGGCGGATTCTCCGGCCGCCTACTTTTCCCGCAGCCTGTCGTTTCCGATGATTCCCGGCCCGCTGCCCTCGTCCGATGAGTACGACCCGCAATGGATTCCGAGTTCCCCCACCCGATGAAGGGCATTACCCTCAAGGTCATGTCCGTCCTGGTTTTCGTCTGCATGGCGACTCTGATCAAGGCGGCAGGCACTGAGATTGCCACTGGCCAGATCACCTTCTACCGCTCGGCCTTCGCCATGGTGCCGATCCTCGGCTATCTCGCCTTCAAGGGCCATCTGCGCACCGCCTTCCACACCAAGGATATTTTCGGCCATCTGGCACGCGGCTTCATCGGCATTCTGGCCATGAGTTTCGGATTCTACGGTCTGGTGCACCTGCCGCTGCCCGAAGCGATCGCGATCGGTTATGCCATGCCGTTGCTCGCCGTCGTCTTTGCGGCGGTCTTCTTGAAGGAAACGGTGCGGATCTATCGCTGGTCGGCAGTGTTGATCGGGCTGGTTGGGGTGATGATCATCACCTGGCCACGGGTGACGCTGTTGCGCGATGGCGGGTTTGGCTCGCAGGAGGCGCTGGGCGCACTGGCCGTGCTGCTGTCGGCGGCCCTCGGCGCCGTCGCCATGGTGCTGGTGCGCAAGCTGATCGCCAAGGAAAAGACGCATACGATCGTGCTCTATTTCTCGCTCTCGGCGGCGTGCTTCTCACTGCTTTCGCTGCCGTTCGGCTGGGAGCCGCTGCCGATGAATTCCTTTCTGCTGTTGATGGGGGCGGGTTTTTGCGGCGGCGTCGCGCAGATCCTCCTGACGCAGAGCTACCGCTATGCCGATATGTCGACGATCGCACCGTTCGAATATACGTCGATCCTGCTCGGGCTGCTGATCGGCTATTTCCTGTTCGACGAGGTGCCGACCGGCGTCATGCTGATCGGCACGGCGATCGTTGTCGGCGCCGGCATCTTCATCATATTCCGGGAACATCAGCTCGGTCTTGAGCGCCGGGGTGCGCGCAAGCACATTACCCCGCAGGGCTGAGCCATTGCCTGAATGGTCAGGATGTCGCTGGTGGGGCGGTGTCGTCTTCGATGAGATCGGCCGGCCGCACCGCCTGGTTCATGGCGTTGACGGCCTCCGTCCCCGGCGTCGGCACGGTATTGGCCTGAAAATCGGTCTTGGACACCAGCCCATCCGTATGGCCGCGCTGGGCGATGCGCCAGGCGGCATAGGCGGCGTAGAGCGCGAAATAGACGGCCAGAATCACGAATAGCGACGGCGGTCCGAAGCGATCCATGACGGGGCCGACCATCAGCGGGCCGGAAATCGTGCCGATGCCATAGGTGATCATCATGCCGGAGGAAACCTCGACATATTCGTTGGGCCTTGCAAGATCGTTGGCGTGGGCGACATTCAGCGCATAGATCGGAAACAAGACCGAGCCGACGAAGGCGGCGATGACATAGAGTACCAGCGGGCTGGAGCCGACAAAGGCGACCATAGTCAGGCAGGAGACGACACCGACGATGCCGCAGCCGACCATGACGATGCGCCGGTCGATCCGGTCGGAGGTCCGCCCGATCGGGATTTGCGAAATGGCGCTGCCAGCCAGAAGGGCCGCCAGCAGCGTTGCCCCTTCCGCTGTGGAAAGGCCGATCTTCTGGGTGAAGACGCCGCCGAGATTGAGCCAGGCGCCCGACATGGCACCGGCGAGAAATGCGCCGACGACGGCAACGGGCGAGCGTCGATAGAGCCCCGGCACGTCGAAATTGGCCTGGGCCGGCGGGGCGGGCATTGCCGACGACGACAGCGCCGTCGGCAAAAGCGCCAGCGAAAACAGCACGCCGCACAGAATGAACAGCGACGAATTGGTCGGATCGCCAAGCGGCACCAGATATTGCCCGCCGATCGTGCCGACCATGGTGGTGATCAGATAGAGCGAAAACAGCATGCCGCGGTTTTCGTTGGTGACCTGTTCGTTCAACCAGCTCTCGATGACCAGATAGCTGCCCGAAATCGCAAAGCCGGAAATGGCCCGAAAGAAGATCCATGCCCGCCAGTCGACCACCAGTCCGCACATCAGGATGGCGATGCTGAGCAGCGTGATCAAGGCGGTAAACACCCGCACATGGCCGACCCGCAGCACGAATTTCGGGGTGATGATGCAGGAGATCGTGAAACCCAGCGTATAGCCGGTGGCGATCAGCGAAATGGTCAGCGTCGACCAGCCCTCGGCCACCGAGCGCACCGGCAGCACATAGCTCGCCAGCCCGAACCCGACCATCATCAAAAGCGTCGAAAGCATCAGGCTGAACACGGATCTGAGGCTGACCAGCATGAAGGCTCCGGACGCGGTTCTTTCCGTTGGCTGTGACGCACAAGCCTCAGGAGAAACGCTGAAAATGTTGGAGCGGATTGCGCGCTTGAAAACCGGTGCCCGAAACGCCGCTGTTGGAATCAAAGAACGAGTGTCGCTCTATCCAGTTTTGCTGACGCTGTCGATTGCGACAAGGCTTGGCGCAGAAGAGGGATGTGGTCGCAGGGCGGCCAGAAAGCCGGCGGTTACTTCGGCAGGAACCCGCTGACCGCATGACGGTCGGCATTGGTGGCCGGAGCTTCCTTGCTCAGACGGCTAAATTCGCCGGAGGCGCGGACGGCGGTGCCGATATCGGCAAAGAGGACCCGGAGCGAGCGGATATGTGCTGTCATGATCGGATACCTTTCATCTTGACCTGGTGTTCAGGCGGAGGCGCGCGGTTGCGCGGACCTTGAAAATCAACGCTGGACGAATTCCGCAAAGATCTGGGCGGGGCGTGTCTTGTGGCCGTAGCCTGCAGCGGTCATCTGTTCGTTGGCAGCCGAGCCGAAGCTGTTGAAGGGCGTGCGGAGCGCGGAGCCGGCGTGGCGGAGCGTTTCAAAGCTCGAATGCAGAGGGCGAAAACGGGTCGTCATGGCTCAATTCCTTATTCAGTCCCCCCGTTGTCTTATATTGCACTGCAACATCGATTCCGCAATGGACGCGTTCGCGTTGCTGGTATGCACAATCCGCATGGCTTTTTTCATCGTTTGTTCATAAATCAGGCAGGCGCCGCATTCAGGCGCTCTTAACCACGAATCCGGGCCCGAAACGCCAGGAGATCCTGCCAGGCCAGACGCTTGCTGGCCGGTGCCGAGGTCAGGTCTTGCGGATGCAGCGTGGCAAGAGCCGGTACCGTTGCATCGCCCACCTGAATGTCGCGCCATTCGCCGCGCATGTGATGGATCATCTCGCTGCCGCCGAAAAAGAAACGGGCGGCGAAATTGCCGAGGATCAGCAGGTGGCGCGGCTCGGCCAACGCAATCTGACGCTCGATGAATGGACGGCAGATATCGGTTTCGCGCGGCGAGGGCGGGCGGTTTCCGGGCGGCCGCCAGGGAATGACATTGGTCAGGAGCACCGATGTCCGGTCGAGCCCGATGGCGCCCAGCATGCGCTCCAGCATCTGGCCCTGCTTGCCCGAAAACGGAACCCCCTCGCGGTCGTCGTCCCCATTCGGCACCGGGCCGATCACCAGGATGCCGGATGTAGGATTGCCGTCGGCAAACACCATGTTGCGGGCGCTGTTTCTCAGGTTGCAGCCGGAAAATGCCTCCATGGCGCTTTTGAGTTCCGCAAGCGAGCGGGCAGACCCGGCCGCAAACCGCGCTTCGGCGATGGCCTGCTCGTCGGGAATGGCCATTTGCGGGACGACTGCCGGTGCCGCCTGCGGCTTGTTGGCGGTCCGACCGGCGTTTTCGCGATCGATCGGCGCATTGGGTGCATCGCCACGCTCCGAGACATGCGTCCGTTGCATGGCTTGCGACACACCATTGCCGCGTGCTGCCCTCGCCTCAGCAAATTCCGCGAAGCGATCGACCGGCTCGTCTTCCAGCAGCCATTCGACCCCGGCTTCCGCATGAAAATGCAGAAGGGCGGCAAGTTCGGCCGGGCTCATGGTGTCGCTAGAGATCATGGTCTGCTTGTACAGAAGCGGGGGCGGGCAGGGAAGACCATCGCGGACGCAATATGGATTTGTGCCTGTGAAAGAGCGGCAATCTCCCTCTTCTCCCCAGCGGGGAGAAGTGTCGAGCGAAGCGAGACGATGAGGGGGCGGTACGGCAAGCTCTATGTGTTGGGCTCCCCTCATCCGGCCCTGCGGGCCACCTTTGTAACTTCCCTTCTTCCGCATTTGGCGCTGTAATGCCAGTTGCGGTGGCGGATGGAAGACCGTCGCACCTTTGGGACACCAAGCCCGTGG
>NZ_JAFCTR010000027.1:0-35080 GCF_049896125.1 Pararhizobium sp. DWP1-1-3 | reverse complement strand
GGTTCGAAGCCATAAAGACAAGCGAAGCATCAAACTGAGACGAAACAAAGCCGGACGAAACCCTCAATACATGGCCGATATCATCGCCGCTTGACCGTTAACTTGGATTCACGGCCGTGGCTGAAAAGCTGGGGTTGAGGCAATTTTCCCGCTTTTAAAGCGTCGGCCGCACCGCTATGCGCGGATTGTAGTTTTCAACTTAAGATTGAAATTTAGCACATAATAATGTATTTGACTAAACAAAGCCCTAAGAGGAGACCAGTAGAATTGTTAAGTCTTATATGAGGCTTCGTTAACCATCCCATCCTAGTGTCGATCTGGATGCAAGTGCCTGCAAGCTGTGCTTTTTACCGCCTGCTGCCGGTCCCAGGGAGAGACGTACATGAAAATTCGAGGCAAGATCTATCTCATCGTCGGCGTGATGAGCCTGATCGCACTGGCTGTGACCGGCATGGCACTGACCGTCATTACACAATACAATACAAGGCTGGTCCAGTTCGACAACGCCTCGGATCGCGCCTTCAACGGCGAGCATCTGAACCGGCTTGTCACGGCCGTCGTCATGGAAGCGCGTGGGATTTACGCAGCGCCGACGGTAGAAAAATCAAAGCCCTTCGCTGAAGGCTTGGTGAAGAACCTCAACAAGATCGATGCCCTGTTCACGGAATGGAAGCCGCTCGTTCCTGCCGAGGAAATCCCTGCCTTCGAAGCTGTTGTCAAACGCGCAGCCGAATTCCGTACGTTCCGCTCGGAAACAGCCCGCCTTAGCCAGGAAGTCTCGCCGCAGGCTGCCAACGAGCAAGGCAACAACGATCTCAACCGCGCCAACCGCAAGGCCTTCCAGGCCGAGATCGATGCGATCGTCGAGACCGACCGCGCGGCGCTGGATACGATCCAGAACGAGGTCAATGCGATCGAAAGCCGGATGATCCTCATGGTACTTTTGACGGCAGGCTTCGGTCTGGTCATGGGTGCGGGGACGGCTTTCTATATCGGCACCAAGCAGCTCAGCCAGCCGATCCTGCAACTGACGGGCGCGATGAAGCAGCTTGCCGATGGCGACTTGAATGCCAACGTGCCTTTTGCCGGACGCAAGGACGAAATCGGCGAGATGGCCGGTGCCGTCGAGGTGTTCAAGCGCAACGGTCTGGCCGTGCGCGAACTGAACGCCCAGGAAAGCGCGCTGCGTGAAAAGAGTGCCGATCTGCAGTCCAGCATTGCCGTCGTCGTAACGGCAGCAGCTGCCGGTGACTTTACCCAGCGGATCAGCAAGGACTACGGCAATGCCGACCTCAACCGCTTCGCTGCCAGCCTCAACGAGCTTGTCGATGGTGTGAACAGCGGCGTCAACGAGACCCGCCGGGTTATCGCCAGCCTCTCGGGCGGCGACCTGACGCAGAATATGCGCGGCAATTTCCAGGGCGCCTTTGCGGAACTGCAGCAGAACGTCAACGACTCGCTGTCGACCCTGCAGAACACCCTGCGCGAAGTGCGCACCACGACGGACTCGATCAACGGCAACTCGACGGAACTACGCTCGGCCGCCGACGACCTGTCGAAGCGCACCGAACAGCAGGCCGCAGCGCTGGAAGAAACGTCTGCTGCGCTGGAACAGATCACCGCCGCCGTGCGCAACTCCACCGACCGCGCCCAGGAAGCGACCGTCATGGTCACCGAGGCCAAGCAGAGTGCAGCCCAGTCCGGCGAAGTCGTGCGCAAGGCCGTCGATGCCATGGGCCGTATCGAGCAGGCCTCCAGCGAGATCGGCCAGATCACCAACGTGATCGACGAGATCGCCTTCCAGACCAACCTTCTGGCGCTCAACGCCGGTGTCGAAGCAGCACGTGCAGGGGACGCAGGCAAGGGTTTTGCCGTTGTTGCCCAGGAAGTCCGTGAGCTTGCCCAGCGTGCCGCCAGTGCCGCCAAGGACATCAAGGGTCTAATCGCCAAATCCGGTGCGGAAGTGGCAACCGGCGTCAAGCTGGTGCAGGAGACCGGTCAGGTTCTCGGCCAGATCGAGACCCGGGTTTTGAGCATCAACGATCACATCCATTCTATCGCCACGGCCGCCCGCGAACAGTCGACCGGGCTTGGCGAAGTCAGCACCGCCGTCAACCAGATGGACCAGGTGACCCAGCAGAACGCTGCGATGGTGGAAGAAGCCAATGCCGCCACCCACAAACTTTCGGCCGAGGCCGACAGCCTGGCGCGGCTGATCTCGCACTTCAAGCTGGACGACAGCGCGCCGTTACGCGTGGTTGCTGCCCCGGTGCGCGACAATACCCGGCCGGTCGCTTCGCCTGCCCGCAAGATGATGGGCACCGTCGCCCGCGCCTTTGGCGGTGGTTCGGCCAGTGCTGCAGTGTCGAAGGACAATTGGGAAGAATTCTGATCCTTTGAAGAGGAACGGACTTGAACGGCAATCCCGCGGCGATCCAGTATCGCCGCGGGATTTTTGCGTTTCGATCACGGCGACGTTTTTGATCGCGATCATTCGTTATTGGTTCGAGCAGTGCTTTCCTTCTAATGCTGGGCAATGGAACACAACGAGCGCGAGAGGCAGCAGCCGACAGTGGAAGGCCGCCGGGAAACCACAGCATCAGGGGGCGAACCGGCAGGGCAGCCGCTGGTGCTGCGCATTGCGCCGCTTTTCGTGCTGGCAGCAGGCCTTGCCGTTGCCTATGGGCTGGGGTGGCACCGCTACGTGACGCTCGGCTGGCTGGCGGATCAGCGCGAGATGCTGCTGGACATGGTGGCACGCTATCCGCTGCGGGCTGCGTCGCTGTTTTTTGTCGTCTATGCGGCCGTCGTGGCGCTATCGGTTCCGGCGGCTTCGGTGCTGACGATCTTTGCCGGCTTCCTGTTCGGCTGGCTGACCGGCGGGGTCATCGTCGTCATTGCCGCCACTATCGGTTCCTGTCTGTTGTTTGCCGGGGCACGCACGGTATTCGGCGATATTCTCCGGCGGCGGGCCGGGCCGTTTCTCAAGCGGTTTTCGGCCGGCTTCAGCCGCAATGCCTTCAGTTATCTGCTGGTGCTGCGGCTTGCACCGATGTTTCCCTTTTTTATCGTCAATATCGCGCCCGCCTTCTTTGCCGTCAGCCTGCGGACCTTTGCGCTGGCCACCGTGGTCGGCATCATTCCGGGCACATTCGTTTATACATGGCTTGGCTGCGGCTTCGAGGAGGCCATCGGCGATGCGGCCGAACATGGCAGGTCGCTGCAGCTGTCCGATTTCCTGACGCCAAAGCTGACCTTTGCCTTCATGGCGCTCGCCGTCATTGCAGCGTTGCCGCTTCTCGTGCAATTTGCTCGCGAAAAACGGCAGGCGGCGGGTGATCGTGGACAAGACTGACGGCGTGGCAACGGTTCTTTCCCCCGATATCTGCGTCATTGGCGCAGGCTCCGCCGGCCTTTCGGTCGCGGCAGGTGCTGCCGCCTTCGGCGTGCCGGTCGTGCTGATCGAGCGTGAGCGGATGGGCGGCGAGTGCCTGAACACCGGCTGCGTGCCTTCCAAGGCGCTGATCGCCGCAGCAAAGCACGCCCATGCGGTGCGCAAGGCGGCCGAATTCGGGGTGAACGCCGGTGAACCGGTAATCGATTTCGAAAAGGTCCAGGCGCATGTCCGCTCGGTGATCGATGCGATTGCGCCGAACGATTCGGTCGAGCGGTTTACCGCCATGGGGGTGACGGTCATCCGCGCCGATGCCCGGTTTACCGATCCTGACACGGTGGCCGCCGGCGGCGTTGCCATCCGCGCCCGCCGTTTCGTCATTGCCACGGGATCCTCGACGATCATTCCGCCGATCCCCGGGCTTGCCGCTATCGATTATCTCACCAACGAAACCCTGTTCGACCTCAAGAGCCTCCCACAGCATCTCGTCATCATCGGTGCCGGACCTGTCGGATTGGAGATGGCACAGGCGCACCGGCGGCTGGGGGCGAAGGTAACGGTCGTTGACGCGGGCAGGGCGCTGGCCAAGGAGGATCCCGAGTTGTCGGGCATCGTCCTTGACCGGCTGCGCGGCGAGGGTATCGATATGTTCGAACATAGCCGGGTTCTGTCTGTCGAGAAGACGGCAACCGGCCTGCGCCTGCACTGCGAAACGCAGACTGGCTTGGTCACCATCGACGGCAGCGACCTGCTCATTGCGACCGGAAAAAAGGGGAATACGTCCGGGCTGGGTCTTGAGGACGCGGGTATTGCCGTGACGGCAACCGGCATCGCTGTCGATGGCAGTCTGCGCACGCTAAACCGCCGGGTCTACGCGATCGGCGATGCGGCAGGCGGGCTGCAATTCACCCATGCGGCCAATTATCATGCTTCGCTGGTGCTGCGCGAAATCCTGTTCCGGCTGCCTTCACGGGAAAACCGTGGCATCGTTCCGCGTGCCACCTTTACCGATCCGGAGATCGCCTCCGTCGGCCTTGGGGAAGGGGAGGCGCGTGCCCGCTATGGCAAGGTCGAGGTGCTTCGCTGGCCCTATGCAGACAACGATCGTGCGCAAGCGGAACGCAGCACGGCAGGCCTGATCAAGATCATCACCGGCCGGCGTGGAAAAATTCTCGGGGTTGGCATTGCCGGGGCCGGAGCGGCCGAGATGATCAGCATGTGGTCCGTCATCATTTCCAACGGCCAGGGCCTGTCGCATGTGCGCAACGCCATCGTGCCCTATCCAACCATGACGGAGATTGGAAAACGCGCCGTCATCGCCTATTATACGCCCCTGACACGCACGCCGTTCGTCCGGGCCATCATCCGTTTGCTCAGACGTTTCGGCTGAGACGATGGAATTCTATGACATGACGGCAGAACCGACAGAAACCACGGCCCTCCAAAGGCAGCCGGTCCGCGCTGGTTTTTTTCGCGGCCTGTCCGGCAAGCTTCTGTTTTTGACCGTCATCTTCGTCATGCTGGCCGAAGTGCTGATCTTCGTGCCGTCCGTTGCCAACATGCGCATCCGCTGGATGGAGGACAGGCTGAACACGGCCGCCGCCGCCGGCGTGGTGGTCGATGGCCTGCAGGACGTGCAGCTGTCGCGGCCGCTGCAGGAAGAAACCCTGATGGCGACCGGGACCAAGGCCATCGTTCTCAGGCGCAAGGACGAATCGCGGCTGATCGCGGCGGTGGACATGCCGCCGGAAATCGACGCGCAGTATGACGTCGCCGCGATGACCCCCGTCTCCGCCATCTGCGATGCCTTCGACACGCTGCTGTTTGGCGGTGACAAGATCATTCGCATCTATGGTCCGATCGGCGAGAGCGACGCGATCATCGAAGTGGTGATGGCGGATGCGAGCCTGCGCAAGGCGATGCTGGTCTATTCGCGCAATGTCTTCTTCCTGTCGCTGGCCATTTCGCTGTTTACGGCCGCGCTGATCTTCCTTGCCATCAATCGGCTGATGATCGCGCCGATCCGCCGGATGACCACCAATATGCAGGAATTCGCCGCCGAGCCGTCCGATCCCGCCCGCGTGCTGGAACCGGCACCCGGCCGGGACGAACTCTCCATCGCCGGACAGCATCTGTCGGCCATGCAGCAACAGCTGCAGAAGACGCTGAAGCAGCAGAAGAACCTGGCCGATCTCGGGCTTGCCGTGTCCAAGATCAATCACGACATGCGCAACATCCTGGCATCGGCGCAGCTGATCTCCGACCGCCTTGCCGATGTCGATGATCCGATCGTCAAGCGCTTCGCCCCGACGCTGCTGCGCACCATCGACCGCGCCGTCGGTTATACCACCGAGGTGCTGTCCTATGGCCGGACGACCGAGCCGGAACCGCATCGGCGGTTCGTCGAGCTTCGGCCGCTGGTCAGCGACGTCGGCGAAATGCTGGCGATCGACCCGAATGCCGGGATCGAATTCCAGATCCAGATCCCCGACGGGCTGCAGGTCGATGCCGATAGCGAGCAGCTGTTCCGCGTCGTCCACAATATCTGCCGCAACGCGGTCCAGGCACTGATGAACGACCATGCCGATAGCGGGGCCGCCCGCCTGATCAGCGTTTCGGCGATGCGAACCGGCAGCGTCGTCAGTATCTCCGTTGATGATACCGGCCCCGGCATGCCGCCCAAGGCGCGCGAGAACCTGTTTGCGGCCTTCAGGGGCTCCGCCCGTTCCGGCGGCACGGGTCTCGGTCTTGCCATCGCCCGCGAACTGGTGCTCGCCCATGGCGGCACCATCGCGCTGGTGGAAAAACCGACGCCGGGCACGCTGTTCAGAATCGAATTGCCCGACCGTCCCGTCCCGCTTGATGCTTTCCGCTCGAAGGCCAGGCGCTGACCGCAGATTTTTTAAATTACGCGCCGAAGCGCGTGAAACGGTGCTGTGAAAAGGCTTGCGGCTGAAATCCATCCACAGTTTCAAGGATATAAGCGGGCAGTTTCATCAAAAAACAAATTTTCTGCCGAAATTCGCTTGCATTCCCCTGTTGGACGTTTTAGAGGATCGCCACGCAAGCGGTTAACGCCGCAGCAGGAAGCACCCGTAGCTCAGCTGGATAGAGCATCAGACTACGAATCTGAGGGTCGGACGTTCGAATCGTTCCGGGTGCACCATTTCTTTCAAAGACTTAGCGGTAAGATAAGAAGGTTTTCGCCCACGGGCGACACGCCGCCGTAGCTTGTCGCCACGCCAGCGCGACCTTACTTGGTCGCCTCTAGCTCGGAGTCGTTCGCCTCGATCCAACCTTCGAGCTCGTCCATGAGAGCGGGCCACACGTCGTTGTATTCATGATGAAATGTGCTCATGCACAGTTCCATCGCCCCAAGGTGCCGGTCGCCGTACAGTTCCATCCAGCGGTTCGAGAAATGTGTTTCATATTCGTCATGATCGATTTTTGAATAACCGACCACCATGCCTTCATAATTTGGGTGAGCACTTTCAGATAGAGCAGCATAGAGCTTTTCGATCCCGGGATAACGCCTGTCGCATTTTTGAAGAATCGTCACGATATTGATGGAGCGATGCTTCGTTGAACCGTCTCGCGATCCGAGCAACAGTACCGAGGTCTTCTCTCCGAAGGCATGGAAGTTCAACTTGCCGTCGAGCACCTGCTGCATGAGCTGGTTGAGGTAAATTAGCGTGGATAAAGACTCGAACGCGCTCCGCAGTAGGATTTGTGCGCCGAGGCCATGCCCTTGCTGATGCAGCGCGTAGGATTGCGTCAATAAATCATGCAGCCGCCAGAACACCGCCTCGCGCAGCATCCAGACTCGTAAGTTTGCCTTCCACTTGTACACAACGGGATTGCGAGACAGCAGGCCACCAACGGGGATGCTTGACAAGAGCGCGCCCCTCCAGTTGGCAAGGGTTTGGTCGACAAAGTTCATGTTCCAAATTACCACAGGTGATGTATTCAACGTTTGACAGAGCCTTCGGTAGCGCTCCTACCAGCGCGTTCCTGTCGCCACGCCAGCGCGCCCGATCAATCCGGACTATTTCTTATTTCGCAAGGCTTCGATGAGGGTGCGGGTTTTTCCGGTGGCGTAGACGATGTCTTCGCGATCGAGATGCACAGTGATCTCGACGTCTTTCCAGCCTGCACCGTTTTCGCGGGCAAAGATCGTGGCTGCTTCCAGTGACGGGAAGACCGAAGCCGTACTTCCGGCAATCATGAACTGCACCGTGCACTCCGCGTCCGAATAGTTGGTGAGCGCTTTGATGGGATCGAAAGCCATGGTCTTCTCCGGCAATTGGGTCATTGTTCGACCGGCGACGAAACGCCCCGGCCTCGTCGCTATAGCTGGAAAAAACTGTTTCGTCTCGCATGCGGTCGTTCATGTGCAATGCAGCGATCGCGCGACGAACCCGGTATAGCCGCGCAGGGAGAACCGGCGCGGCCTATGTCTTTTACCATTTCTGGTGAACGTGAACCTTGATCAGGCGCTCGTAGACATCGGCAAGGGCTGCCAGCGTTTCGGCAGGGATCGCGGGCAGGTCGCTGGCGGCGGCATTGGCCTTGGCCTGTGCCTCGTTGCGGGCGCCTGGGATGACGACGGAGACGGCCGGGCTCTGGAGGATCCAGGCCAGCGCGAACTGCGCCATTGATGCGCCTTGTGGCACCAGCGGCCGCACCTGCTCGACGGCCTCGAGCGCCACGTCCAGCGGCACGCCGGCAAAGGTCTCGCCGACATCGAAGAATTCGCCGTTGCGGTTGAACTTGCGATGGTCGTCATCGGCAAATTTGGTATCGGCGGTGATCTTGCCGGAGAGCAGGCCGGACGCCAGCGGCACGCGGACGATGATACCGACATTCTTCTTTTGCGCCTGCTCGAAGAACAGGCCATGCGGGCGCTGGCGGAAAATGTTGTAGATGATCTGGATGGTCGCGACGCCCGGATATTCGATCGCCTTCAGGGCTTCCTCGACATTCGATACCGAGACGCCGTAGTTGCGGATCTTGCCCTTGACGGTGAGATCGTCCAGCGCGCCGAACATTTCCGGCCGGTAGAACACTTCGGTCGGCGGGCAATGAAGCTGCACGAGGTCGAGCGTCTCGACGCCGAGATTGGCCAGGCTCCGGTCGATGAAGGCTTCGATATTGGCAGCGGTATAGCCATCGGCCACATGCGGGTTCAGCCGGCGGCCGGCCTTGGTGGCAACGAAGGGTTTTTCGCCGCCACGTTCCTTGAGCACTGCCGCAATGATCTTTTCCGAACGGCCGTCGCCATAGACATCGGCGGTATCGACAAAGGTGACGCCGGCATCGAGTGCGGCATTCAGCGCACGCTTGCCGTCTTCTTCGGAAACATCGCCCCAGGCGCCGCCGATCTGCCAGGCGCCGAAGCCGATTTCGGAAATGGTCGCGCCGGTGCGCCCCAAAATTCTGTTTTTCATGGTTTCATCCTCGCCGGACGGAGCACGCCGCCCCGTCAATCCCGCCCCATCCGGGCGGGAAAACTCTGTTTACCCGCTGTTTCTATTCCGAATATGACAGGCTGGCCAGCAGCCAATCTTTCGGCAAGATGGGATGGGAGGAAAAATAATTCTTGTTTTCAACGCGTTATCGAAAGTGCGCTGAAGCGGTATCCATCAATCGTCCAAGCGGAGGACTGCGCGGCCACGGCTGAGATCAAGGATCATCGCAGTGGCTGCCTGAGCCGCGCCCCTGGGGATTTGCAGGGTAAGGCTGGCGCCTGTACCGGTAAAAGCTTCCGCGCTGATCAGCGCGCCCAGCCCGGCGAGTCGCGCCTTGATCAGGGCCAGATCGGAAAAGTCGCAATCGACGGTGGCCTCGACCGTCTCGATGACCTCTATCTTCTCCGCAGCACGCAGGCACATCGCCGCCGTGCCGCCATAGGCCCGGATCAGGCCGCCGCTGCCCAGCAGCGTGCCGCCGAACCAGCGGGTGACGACAACGGCGATATGATCGAGGGACTGGCCGTCAATGGCCTGCAGGATCGGCTTTCCCGCCGTGCCGCCCGGCTCGCCGTCATCGTTGAAGCGATAGGTCTGGCCGATGCGGAAGGCCCAGCAATTGTGGTTCGCCGTCAGGTCGGAATGTTCGGCAATGAAGTCTTTTGCTGCCTGCTCGCTGGGCACGGGGCCGCAGACCGCGAGAAACCGGCTCTTCTTGATGTCCTGAGTGTAGGTTTCGATGCGTTGAAGCGTGAACATTGGCCGGCCCGTTTGCGCGGTGATAGCGCATCGGGCGGTGTGGTGCCAAGGGATGCCATTTTTCGGGGGCTGCAGTGGGGTGGCGACCCCACTCTCCGTCATGCTCGCCCTTGTGGCGGGCATCCAGTCACCGCGTGTCGGCGCGGTGGGAGAACTGCCTTATAGAGAGAACAGGAGTCTTTGGCGCCGCAGACGCGGCACCGCTGGATTCCCGCCACAAGGGCGAGAATGACGGGGAGTGAGGGCGGCTCGCCAAACCAAACCGAGCTATCGGGGAGGGGAAGCTTTGCGAGCTTTCATCCGGGCGGCACGTATCCTCACCCGATCGACATCAGGCTTGCATTGCCGCCGGCAGCCGCCGTATTGACGCTGGTGGAAACCTCCTCGAGCAACCAGTTCAGGCAATAGGCATCGGGGTTTTTCGAAAGCTCTGCCGTCGACGCTGCCTGGACCAGGACCAGTGGGCCGGGAAGGGTGGCGATCTGCTTGTTGACGGCGCGGATACGCTCTGCCTCACCTTCGAGCAAAGCGCCGGCAAAGGGTACGTCCATGCGCCAATCGGCGGTGAAGGACACGCGGGCGGCGACCGTGGTGGGCAGCGATGCCAGCGCTTCCTTGAGGCCGGATGCCGTATCGACCACGGCGGTATTGCCGGTTGCAAAGACGGCGGCAAGCTGGCGGTAGAGGCCATCGGCAGTCTGCGGCACCAGCAGGATTTTTCCGCGCGCATGCAGGGCGTAGAGGTTGAGTTCGCCGACCGGGCCGGCAAGCTCGGTGGTGAGGCCGAGCGCCGATTGGCTGCCGGTTTCGCGGGCGTCCTGCGCCTGCGTTCTCAGGCCTTTGCTATCCAGCCACTTGGCGAAATCGAGCAGAACCGGATCGGTATGCACCGAGCTATGCTGCGGCGGCACCGGCGGCGTCGTGACGAGACGGCCGAGATAAAGCGGGCCGCCGGCTTTCGGGCCGGTGCCGGACAGGCCCCGTCCACCAAACGGCTGGACGCCGACGACGGCGCCGATGATGTTGCGGTTGACGTAGAGATTGCCGGCTTTCACGCGGCTGGTGACATGCGCAATGGTTTCGTCAAGACGCGTGTGCAGGCCAAACGTCAGGCCATAGCCGGTGGCGTTGATATCATCGATCAGCCGGTCGAGATCATCGCGCTCGTAGCGCAGCACGTGCAGGACCGGGCCAAACACTTCGCGCTTGAGGTCGGAGAGCTGTTTCAGCTCGATGATCGTTGGCGGCACGAACGTGCCTTCAGCGGTCGCAGCCGGCAGCGTGATCTGCTCCACCTTGGCGCCGATGCCGCGCATGGCTTCGACATGCTTTTCGATAATGCCCTTGGCTTCCGCTGATATGACCGGGCCAACATCGACAGCCAGGCGGTCGGTGCGGCCGATATCGAGTTCATGCAGGGCGCCCTTCAGCATGGTCAGCACACGGTCGGCAACATCGTCCTGCAGGCAGAGTACGCGCAGCGCCGAGCAGCGCTGACCGGCGCTGTCGAAGGCAGAGGCGATGACATCGCCGACGACCTGTTCGGCAAGGGCGGATGAGTCGACGATCATGGCGTTCTGGCCGCCGGTTTCGGCAATCAGCGGGATCGGCTTGCCGGAGGCGGACAGGCGATCGGCAAGCTGGGCCTGGATCAACCGGGCGACTTCCGTCGAGCCGGTGAACATCACGCCGGCAATGTCGGGCGCGCCGACAAGGGCAGCACCGACGCGGCCGTCACCCGGCAGCAGTTGCAGCGCTTCTGCAGGGATGCCCGCCTCATGCAGAATACGAACGCCTTCTGCGGCAATCAGTGGGGTTTCTTCGGCGGGCTTGGCCAGCACCGGATTACCGGCGACCAGCGCTGCGGCGATCTGGCCGGAGAAGATGGCGAGCGGGAAGTTCCACGGGCTGATGCAGACGATGGGCCCTAGCGCCTGATGCGCAGGGCCGAGCGTGCGGGTCGCCTGTTCGGCGTAATAGCGCAGGAAGTCGATGGCTTCGCGGACTTCGGCAATGGCATTGGGCAGCGACTTGCCGGCTTCGCGAACGATCAGGCCGAGCAGTGTCGGCATGCGGGCCTGCATCAGACCGGCGGCGCGCACCAGGCATTGGGCGCGCTCGGTGGGGGAGACGGCGCTCCACTTGGCACCTTCGGCAAGCGCGATCTCGACGGCCCGGCGGGCATCGTCTTCGGCGGTCTCGACGACGGAGCCGACGACATCGCGGTGATCGCCGGGATTGAGCACCGGGCGGCTCTCGCCACGTAGCGTCTCGGCGCAGAGATGCGGGGCGGCGGTCCAGTCGATCGCAGCGCTGGCCTTCAGGGCCTCCGACAGCATCGACAGCGAAGTCTCGTTGGAGAGATCGAGACCGGCGGAATTGCTGCGTCCGGCATAGAGATCAGCCGGCGCCTTGATCTGCTCGTGCTGCGCGCCCATCACCGGCATGGCGGGGACGGTATCGACGGGATCGGCGATCAGCTCGTCGATCGAGACGGCCGGATCGGCGATGCGGTTGACGAAGGAGGAGTTGGCGCCGTTTTCCAACAGCCGGCGGACGAGATAGGCGAGCAGCGTCTCATGCGTACCGACAGGCGCGTAGATGCGGCAGGGGCGGTCGAGATTGGCCTTGCCGACCACTTCGTCATAGAGCGGCTCGCCCATGCCATGCAGGCACTGGAATTCGTATTTGCCGACCTTGAAATCGGGACCGGCCATTTCGTAGATCGTTGCCAGAGACTGGGCGTTGTGGGTGGCGAACTGCGGGAAGATCACGTCGGTCGCATCCAGCAGCTTGCGGGCGCAGGCGATGTAGGAAATGTCGGTATAGATCTTGCGGGTATAGACCGGGAAACCGTCGAGGCCGTCGATCTGGGCGCGCTTGATCTCGGCATCCCAGTAGGCGCCCTTGACGAGACGCACCATCATCCGGTGGCCGGAGCGGCGGGCGAGATCGATGATGAAATCGAGCACGAACGGGCAACGCTTGCCGTAGGCCTGGACGACGAAGCCCATGCCGTTCCAGCCGGAGAGGGCCGGATCGAGGCGCAGCGCTTCGAGCAGGTCGAGCGACAGTTCCAGCCGGTCGGCTTCTTCGGCATCGATGTTGAGGCCGATGTCATAGCTTTTGGCGATCAGCGCCAGCGCCTTCACCTTCGGCAACAGCTCGGCTATGACGCGGGCCGACTGGGCGCGGACGTAACGCGGGTGCAGCGCCGAAAGCTTGATCGAGATGCCGGGGCCTTCATAGATGCCACGGCCGGCGGAGGCCTTGCCGATGGCGTGGATGGCATTTTCGTAATCGGCATAATAGCGCTTGGCATCAGTGGCCGTGGTCGCAGCTTCACCGAGCATGTCGTAGGAATAGCGGAAACCCCTGGCTTCCAGCGGGCGCGAGCGTTTCAGCGCCTCGTCGATGGTCTCGCCGGTGACGAACTGCTCGCCCATCATCCGCATCGCCATATCGACGCCCCGGCGGATCACCGGTTCACCGGCCCGCGCGATCAGGCGGGTCAGTGCTGCCGAGAGGCTGCGGTCGTTGACGGTCGAAGTGAGCTTGCCGGTGACGACGAGGCCCCAAGTGGCGGCATTGACGAACAGGGAACGGCCGCCGCCGATATGCGAGCGCCAGTCGCCATCGGCGATCTTGTCGCGGATCAGCGCATCGCGGGTGGCAGTGTCCGGAATACGCAGCAGCGCTTCGGCCAGGCACATCAGCGCCACGCCTTCCTGGCTCGACAGCGAATATTCATGCACCAGACCCTCGACGCCGGAGCCCTTGTGCTTGGCGCGCAGCGCCGTGATCAGCTTGCGGGCGGTGTTTTTGGCGTGGGCGCGGATATCGTCGGAGAGTGTTGCGGCAGCGACCAGAGGCGGCAGGCATTCGGTTTCAGGGCGGCGGTAAGCAGCGGTGATGGCCTGGCGCAGCGCGGTCTGTTCGGCGAGTGGTGGGGCAAAATTAGAAAAGGGAGCAGTTGGGGTATCGGTGGTGTTTTGTGGCTGCGGCTGGCTCATCGAAATCGTCCCTTTTCGAAGCTGTCAGGCACACGCGGCGTGGCCCGGAATTCATGGGCGCAAAATAGGGCAGGGGTCTCAGGATGGCTATCCGGTAAAACAAGCCTAATACCGGACATTTCCCCGAATTAAATCCAAAAAACCGTACACTATGCGGTCATATCGAAATCGAACCGGACGATCCCGCGTCAGAGCAAGACTTTCTGAGATAATTTATGGCGCGCCATCAGGCATTCGTCGTCACCCGGCATGCAGGTGCGGCAGACGATCGGGCGCACCGCATAAATCTTGCAACCGACATGGATGCCGAGCTTGCCGTCGAGCGCCGAACAGCGATTGTCCTCGCAGCGCATGCCGCCGAGATCGGCAGAAACATATTCAGCGGGGATGAGGTCCAGCTCCTCGTCTGTTTCCAGCGAAAAACGCGGCCAGTCTTCGGAATAGCTGCAACAGGCGCCACAGCTCTGGCAGTCGAAATCATCGGTGGGAACGGCAAGGGTCATGCGGGCAGGGTAGCGGAAATCATGCGGGAACGGAATGGGGTGGCGTCATCCACGGTCTAACCCTCCCCCTTGTGGGGAGGGTCGTAGCGAAGCGGAGGGGAGGGGTTTCCTTCTTATTTCAAAGAAAAGTCCCCTCCCCAACCCCTCCCCACAAGGGGGAGGGGCTTCAAGCCACCGTCGCTTCCCGCACCGCGATCTCGTAATCCTCCGTATGCACCAGAATGCCCGTGTCCGTCATGATGGCGATGCCGTAGGCGGCGGGTTCGTCGACGGAGAGCGAGGCGTCGGGGGCGTCGAAAGGCATCGGCTGCTGGTGGACGGGGCTCTTGAACACCGAGAACGGAATGCCCCGGCTGGAACCGGAGATGGTCCGGTGAACATGGCCGGCGAAGATATGCAGGACATTGCCCCGGCGCTTCACCACGTCGTAGAAATCCACCTCGTTGATCAACCGCATCAGGTCGATGCCGGTAAACCCGGTGGCGTGCGGCGGGTGGTGCATGAAAAGCAGAACCGGCAAGTCGCCAGCGGTTTCCAGCTGACGGTCGAGCCAGGCGAGGCGTTTGGTGCAGAGGAAACCGGCATGGCTGCGCGGATAATCGTAGGGCGGCGCAAACAGCGTATCGAGGATCACGGCGCGGCAATCCGGAAAGTCGATGACGTACTGTACGAAGCCATCCTCGTCCGTGGCAACGTCCGGAAACACATCAGTGAACGTTTCCCGGTGGTCATGGTTGCCGACGGTGATGGCGAGCGGCGGGATCAACTGGTCCAGCAAGGTCTTCAGCCGCTCGTAGGAGGGCCGGTCGGCGCGGTGGGTCAGGTCGCCCATGATGATCACTCGCTCCGCATCGGCATGGTAGCGGTTGACATGCTCGACGCCGGCGGCAAGCCCTTTGAAAGGATCAAGACCGATGATCGACTGCCCTTCCGGTACCATGTGCAGGTCGGTGAAGATGATCAGCTTCGTCATTTTGCAGAAATCCGATTAAAAAAGAAAACTCTAATTAATGTCGACACGCTGTCGGTGGATGGCGCGTGCGTCAAGCAACATATTTGGGAGGATTCAAATCAGCGCGGGCTTCAAACGGCGCATTCCCATATCCGATACCGTTGTCCCGATGGACGCGATAATGTCGCAACGTCGTTGACGGTCCCGGCTTCGTTCCGAGATTGCAGGGTTTTTCCGTGGCCCGTCCGATAGCGTCTAGGCAAAGTGGGCTGACTGATATATCACAGATTCAGGTCGGTTTTTCGACGTGACGGGCGTTGGTTCTCCCGGGTCGAGGATGCAAGGAGCGATGGGATGAGATGGAAGCGCACGATCCAGTTGCTGGATGTTCATTGCGAAGGTGAAATCGGCAAGGTCGCTATCGGCGGCGTGCCGAAAATACCGGGCAACACCATTGCCGAACAGTTGCATCACATCAACACCGTCGATGACAGCCTGCGCCGGTTCCTTTGCCTGGAACCTCGCGCTGCGTCGATCGGGTCTGTCAATCTTCTGGTGCCGCCGAAGCGGCCGGAGGCGGATGCCGGCTTTATCATCCTGCAGGCCGATCAGGCGCATGCGATGTCCGGCTCCAACTCGATCTGCGTCACCACGGCGCTGCTGGAATCCGGCATTGTCGAAATGAAGGAGCCGGAAACGGTCGTCATGCTCGATACCGCGGCCGGTCTCGTCAAGGCGACGGCAACCTGCCGGGACGGCCGATGCGAGCGCGTCAAGCTCACCATGGTGCCGTCCTTCGTGCATGAGCTGGATGTCGAGATCGACACCCCGGATTGGGGCCGCATCAAGATGGACATCTGCTATGGCGGCATCTTCTATGCGCTGGTCGATGTGGCGCAGATCGGCACCACGATCGAAAAGGCCAATGCCCGCAAAATTGTCGAGGCCGGCATGATCCTGAAGGATCTGGTCAACCGCACCATTCCCGTCGTCCATCCGGAAATCCCCGAGATCAAGGGCGTCGCCTATGTGATGTTTCGCGATACCGAGGCTGATGGCACGGTGCGCACCTGCACGACGATGTGGCCGGGCCGCGTCGATCGCTCGCCCTGCGGCACCGGCAGCTCGGCCAATCTGGCAACGTTGCACGCCCGTGGGCTGGCAAAGGTCGGCGATGTCTTCAAGTCGCGTTCGATCATCGGCTCCGAATTCGAGGTTGGGCTCGAAAGCGTCACGGAAGTGGCCGGGCGTCCGGCAATCATCCCGACCATTTCGGGACGCGGCTGGACCTTCGGCCTGCATCAGGTCGCACTCGACCCGTTCGATCCGATGGCCGAAGGTTTTGCACTCACCGACACCTGGGGCCCGCAGGCAGGCGAAATTCGCTAAGCGAAAAGGTTAGTTTTCGCTTACGGTTTGCTGTTTGAATGTCCGTTGGGACGGGTAATTCAATCCGCCCCAACGGACGGCGCTGGGTTCTCCGGCATGAGCAGGCCGGGGCCTCTTTCTGGGGTACGTTGGCCTCACTTCACACGGCCAGTCTTCGGCATGGCCAGACTTGCCTGTTCGCTCAGTTCGACGCTGCTCGTGGTGGCTGTATCAATCGCCGGCTGGGCGATCTTGCCCTGTGCGAACGCATCGCCCTTTTCCGCAGCCCGGCCGAACATCGCGGTCGCAGCAGAGGCATTGGCTGGCATGCCTTCGCCGCTTTCCAGCATCAGGCCGAGATTGACCATCGCATCGACATTGCCGCGATCTGCGGCCAGCTTGTAGAACTGCGCGGCCTTGCCGTTGTCCTCCGGGATTTGCGTGCCTTCGTCCAGCATGACGGCGAGGTTGAAGGCACCCAGATTGTCCTTGGCGACGGACGCCCGCTCGAACCATTGTGCGGCGAGCGCACCGCTGGCCGATGTTCCGATGCCGTCGCGGTAGGCGACGCCGAGATTGTAGGCGGCGAGGATGTTTCCGGTGGCGGCCGCCTTTTGATAGAGCGCAAATTCCGCTGCACGGTCGCCGCGTTCGCCGAGCATCACGGCATAATTCACCATCGCGACCGCATGGCTTCCTTCGGCCGCCTTTTCCAGCATCGCCATGGCCTGCCCGCGCTGGCCGGCGGCATGGAGCACGCGGGCAAGCTCAAAGGTCTGGCGCGGCCCGCTGCCCTGGTTGTAGGCTTCGCGGCAAGCCGAAAGGGCGATGCCGATGCGGATATCCTCGGTCGCCACGGGACGAAAGGCCAGGTTGCGTTGCAGGTCATGTTCGCTGCCGGCTTCCGCGTCGCATTGGTCTGCCGGCAGCAATGCCGAGGCGGCGCGGGCGGGGGGAATGGCGATCGCTGCAATCGAAACCAGGCTCACGACGGTGAGCAGGATGGCATTGACGGCCGAAATGCGCTTGCTGGGTCCGTTTTTCATGGCGTTCTCCTTGGCGTTTGTGTCACCCTATGGCGCGGGCCGGGCCGGCGCTGTTCCCCGGGAAACAGCGCCTGGAGCCGCCGGGCAGGAGGATGGGGATCACGCCGGGCAAGAGCGAAATCCGAGGGGGACGTCAGACGTCTCAATCGCGGAAACGGGTTTTCGCCGGAAAACCGGATTGTTTTGGACAAGGAGCAAGGACATGACGCCAGACATTCAAGTGCTGCGGCAAAGCCTGATCGGGCGGCGGGCATTCATTGCCGGTTGCGCGCTGGTCGCAGGCGGTCTTGCTGCCATACCGACCCAGGCAAGCACGGTGATCGGCAAGGCATCGGACGTGCGTGGCAAGGTCAATCTCAAGCGAGCGGAAAAGCAGGAAGGGTTGGCGACAGGCGGGCAGATCATGGACAATGATTTTGTCGCCACCGGCAGCGACAGTTTCGCCGACCTGGCGCTCGTCGGCGACACGCGAATTCTGCTCGGCAGCAAGACGGAGCTGCTGCTCGACAGCTTTATCGCCGGTCAGGGCGGCACGATGGAACTCGGCATGGGTCAGATGGTGTTCGACCGGCCGGAAGGCCTGCCGAAGATCGATCTGGCGCTGCGCACCACCTTCGGCATGATCGGCGTGCGGGGTACGAAGTTTTTCGCAGGCCCCAATCGCGGCGTCTTTGCCGTTTTCGTCGAACATGGCCAGGTGGCGGTCGATGCCGGCGGCGTCCGGCGGCTGGTCAATGCTGGAGAAGGCATCGAGATCGCCAAGCCCGGCGATGCGCCGAACAAGACCGTGAAGTGGAAGGAAGCCCGGATCGTCGAGGCCTATGCCAGTGTCGGCTTGAAGCGCTGATAGCAGTCAGGCTTGGCTGGTGAACAGTTCCATCTCGCCAAAACCGCGGATTTCGTGCATGCCGACCGAGCGCAGGGTGCGGCCGCTCTCGACGGCGGCCTGCGGGCCGATGCAGATGGCGGTCCCGAGAAACTTGTTGGCCTCCTGAAGCCGGGCTGCAAGATTGATGCAGTCGCCATGCGCCGTGTAATCCAGCTTGCCGCCGGCGCCGACCTCGCCAAGCACGGCAATCCCCGTTTCGATGCCAATCCGGGTGCGGCCGAACTGGTGCTCGGCAAAACCCGGACGCTGCCGCATTTCCTCCGTCAGAGCCCGGATTGCTTCGGCGCAGTCGATCGCCTTGTTGACGTGATCGTTCAGGTCCTCCGGCGCATTGAAGAAGGCATGCACGGCATCGCCCACCACCTTGTCGACCATGCCCCCATAGCGCGCCACCAGGCCGTTGACCTCGGCATAGTAGATATCGAGCAGGGTGACGAGATCGCGCGGCGCCAATTTCTGGGATAGCGTCGAAAAGCCTTCGATATCGGTAAACAGCGCAGTCACCGGGCGTTCTTCTCCCACCCGGTCGTCATCCGGATTGTCGATATAGCGGGCGACGACGGATTGCGGCAGGTACTGCGAGAATTTGCTGCGCGCTGTCGATTCCGCCCGCCGGACGCGGGCGAATTGCAGCGTGCTGGTCACGACAAGTACGAAGATCAGAGCAAGGCTGATGCCGACGGCATCGACCAGCAGCGCGGACCCTGCATAGATCGCCGCAGCAGCAGCGATCGTGGCCGAGATTGCCAGAATGCCGAGGGCAACGGAGGTGACCGGCCGCAGACGCGTGGTGACGAAGGCCACCAACAGCCCGCCGATCAGGGCCAGTGCCGCTTCGAACAAAGGAAGCTTTGCCTGCCTTTCCGGGATGAAACCGGTCAGCACCGCATTGGCGATGTCGGCATGGATCTGCACCGATGGTTCCAGCGGCATGGAGGCGGTTGAGCGCAACCCGCCGAGATTGGGCAGGCTGCTGCCGATCAACACCGTCTTGTCCTTGAAGCGCGTGTCCGCAACGCCGCCGCTCAAAACATCGCCTGCCGACACCGTGCGTGCCTCGATGGCTGCAATGGGGCTCGCGGCAAAACGCAGGCTACCGTCCTCATCCAGTTCGATCAACCGGCTCTCAAGCTTCAGCCAGGCGGGTTGTCCGCCGAGGATCGGCGTGTGTCCACCCTCAGCCAGGCGCGCAGCTTCAAGCCCCAGTGCCGGATAGGCGTCGTTGCCGATGATCGAATAGGCCTGCACCCGGCGGATGCGGGCATCCTCGTCGCCGACCAGAAAGGCGGCGGCTGCCGAATGCGACGCCGTCTGCAGGAAGCTGCAGGAGGCTTCCGCGGCGTTGATGAACCAGAGATCGGGAATAGTGACCGGTTTGCGGACGGCAACTGGCGGCACCGGCGCGGGGTGTTCAGGTCCGCCATCGGCGATCAGGAAACCGAGAATGACCGGCACGCCGGAAATCGCCTGTGCCAGAGCGATATTGGATGGTTCCGCCGGATCGCAGGCCGTGCTGAAGATGAAGTCGATGGCAACGGCCCTGGCTCCGGCCTTGGACAGTCTGGACAGAAGCTCGGCCGTCTCGGTCCGGCCCCAGGTCTTGTCCGTCGACTGCTGCATCGATTTACGGTCGACGTCGATGACGACGATCTCTGCGGATTGTGGTGCGGGGACCCATTGGGTGAGGGAATCGAAAAACTGTTCCCGCTGCGTTTCCAACGCCGGTCCACCGTAGAAGAACAGCAGCAATGCGCCGAGAAGGCTTGCGGCTGCACCCGCAAAAAGCGGCCTGATCCGGGACAGGCGGAAACTTTTCAACGGGTTATTCCTCTTCCGGTTCCGCGATCTTCTGCAGACGGCCAATATGGCAGGTGATGACACCATCGAGCCGCTTGATCGCAGCACTTTCCTCCAGCGCCAGAATGGCCCGGTTCACCTTGGGACGGCTGGCGCCAAGTATGCCGGCAATATCCGATTGGCTGAGCGTGATGCGCAGATTGGCGCTTTCGGGTAGCTCGTTGCCGTGAATCTGCTTCAGCGTCGCCAGGAAGAACCGTGCCACGCGGGCGTGCAGATCGTAGAGCGCGATGGTTTCCAGCCGGTCCGTCGTTTCGCGCAGCTGCAGGCAGAGATAGCGGATGATCGACGCGGCGGCGTTGGGTGTATGGGTGATGAAGTCGAGGAAGGATTTCTTGCTGATGACATAGCCTTCGGTTGCGGTGATCGCGGTCGCATCGGCGGAGCGGGGCTGGTTGTCGAGAATAGCCATTTCGCCGAAGAGCGCGCCCGCCTCGATATGGCGCAGCAGCAATTCGCGGCCTTGGGGCGTGATGAGCGACAGCTTGATGCGTCCGGACAAAACGGCAATCATGTAATTACCTTCATCGCCACGCTGAAAAATCACCGTTCCCGGTGTCCATTTACGATAGATCGCAAGTGCTGCGATCGCAGAAATCGTCTCCTTGTCGAATTCCTCGAAAATCGGAAAGGAACGCCAGAAGGCCGGACTCTTGTTGATCTCGCTCATTTGCTTCCCCGTCCGCCAATGCATTGCTTCCCCGCCGAAATTCTTCTCGCAGTCTTCAAGGCGTTGCAACAAAAAATACGATCGAAACCGCAATGTCCGGGGATATGCTGGCGATAGTCGAGTGGATTCGCCGTCGCAATGCTGCTCTACCTGCGTGACCGTTTACTCGGTTGACGATCTATGTGGGTCGTCTACTTATTGTGAACGATCTGTCTCCGGCCCATGGGCTGGATGAATTTGGAATTGCTGATAAATCTGTCGCCAACAATGAACCCAAACCGGAGTCTCTTCCAATGCCGCAGAATGCAGTCCTCCTCGTCGCACGTATCCTTCTTTCCATCCTCTTCATCGTCGCCGGTTACGGCAAGCTCACCGCGCTCGGCGGCACCGCCGGCTATTTCGGCAGCATGGGCCTGCCGCTCCCCATGGTCACGGCCATCATCGTCACCGCTGTCGAACTGCTCGGCGGTCTCGCCATCCTCTTGGGCCTTTTCACCCGCCCGGCCGCCTACATCCTGGCGCTCTTTTGCGTTGCCACGGCGTTTATCGGTCATGGTGATTTCTCGGTTGCCGGCAACGACATCCACTTCATGAAGAACCTTGCCATGGCAGGCGGCTTCCTGTTCGTCGCCACGTTCGGTGCCGGTGCTCTCTCGGTCGATGCCAAGCGCGCCTGATTGCTGATTAGTCGATAAAAAGCCCGCCGATTGGTAAGTCGGCGGGCTTTTTCGTGTCTGTCGTTCAAGGCAGTCAGGAGTAGATGACGCCCTTGCGCAGGATGACATTGCCATAAAGCCGCGGTTCGCTGGTCTGGACGACGGTATGGGCGGCGCGGACCCGCGGATAGAATTCCGGCCCCAGCAGCGGCGCGACCGCCCTGTCCGGTTCGTATTTGGCGCAGCAGGCGATAATGTCCCGATGCACCGGGTCGAGCGCATCGCGGTCCTGCTTCACGGTGGCGCGGAAAATGGCCGACGGCACGAAATCGTCGATCGGCAGCAGGCTGAGGATTGCGTCGAGAACCGGGATCAGATGATGCCCGTCGAGCCGGATCAGCCGGCGGCCGTGTTCCTGCCCCGGATAGTTGCCATCGACCAAAGCAATTTCATCGCCGTGGCCCATGGCGCGCAGTGTCGCCAGAAGCTCGGGGCTCAGGAGTGGGTTTAGACCTTTCAGCATCAGGCTGTTTCCTTGAAAAGAACGTTGGTATCGATGAGGTAGCGCGAGAACAGCGGCAGGCTGGCGCCGCCGATGGCGCGGGCTTGGGCGCCGACCGCCCCCTCGATGATATCTGGCAGGATGACGCCCTCGAGATCAAGGTCGCCGGCCGCGTTGCGGATTGCCGCGACGATGCGCTCGCGCACCCAGCCGGGAAAACCGCCGTCGATGACGGCGGCGCCGAAATCGATGATCGAGGCGGAGGAGACGATGGCCTGCGCCAGCGCCGCTGCGGTCAGCTGGATCCAGGTTTCCAGCGGCTCGCCGAAATCGATCCATTCATCGGCCGAATACCAGAGGGGTTTCGGGTCGATGCCTTTCTCGCGCAGCAGATTTTCGAGCACAAAGATCGAGGCGATCTTCAGCAGCTGCTGTGGCTTGCCGTTCTTGTCGGACACCTGCAGCGGGCCGACGGCGCCGGCCGTTCCGGAGCGGCCGGAAAACAGCGCCGAGTTGAGCACGATGCCACCGCCGATGAACGAGCCGATATAAAAATAGATGAAATCCGGATAGGAAGAACCGACCCCGAAGATCAACTCGGCGCCGCAGGCGCTGGTGGCGTCGTTCTGCATCAGCACCGGGTGATGGGTGCGTGCCGCCACCTCGTCGCGCAGGTCAAAACCGCGCCAGCTGTTCATCGCTTCACGCGGAGCGCCGGTCTCCTCGGCCCAGCTCCACAGCTGGAAGGGAGTGGCGATGCCGACGCCGGCGATGCGCGCGCGCTGCTCTCCGGTGAGCATTTTTTCAAGTTTCGGTATGCCCTCGACGATGAAAGATAGAATATCGTCCGGCATCGGATAGGCGTGCGTCTGATGCAACTGCAGGCGGATATTGCCGACGAAATCCATCAGCACGAGATCGCAACTGCGCCGGCCGATCTTGACGCCGTAGGAATAGACCGCATCCGGGTTGAGCCGCATCGGGATGGAAGGCTGGCCGACGCGGCCGCGCACCGGCTCGCCGCGAATGAGCAGGTCGTCTTTCTCAAGCGCCCGCATGATGACGGTAACAGTTTGCGCCGACAGGCCGGAACGCCGGGCGATATCGGCTTTCGAGAGGCTGCCGTGGCGGCGCACCAGCGACATGACCAGCCGCTCATTATAGGCGCGCACGCGGGTGAGATTGGCGCCGCCCCCCGGGTCGAAGACGTCCGGAACGGTCGATGCACCGCCGGAACCGGCTTGTGATGTCATGCCCGTTTCCTCCTAAAGCGTGATTTCCTATCCGGACTGGGTTGTTCCGGACTGGCCTCCTGGTCACGCCTTTCACTTTGTTTCTTGGGTGCATTGCAACCACGAGAGGCGCATGCACATTTTCTGCGCAGAGAATGGCACAGATTTTTAATAATTCAATTTGATTTATTTATTGACAGGATTTTGTTTTGATGTTTGTTTTGTGTCCGGAAGCGCCACCCGCTCAGAGGAGATGATGCGGTGGGCGAAGCCCGACGGGCCGGTTCGCCGGTGCCATTTTTCAATCCTTGGGAGGATTTCATGAAGAAGACTATTGTTTCCGCCGCTCTTGGCGCCCTGGCGCTCGGCGTCGTATTTTCAGCCCCTGCCCAGGCCGCCGATGTTTCGGCCTGCCTGATCACCAAGACCGATACCAACCCCTTCTTCGTCAAGATGAAGGAAGGCGCCGAAGCCAAGGCCAAGGAGCTCGGCGTTGACCTGAAGTCCTACGCCGGCAAGGTCGACGGCGACCATGACAGCCAGGTTGCAGCCATCGAGTCCTGCATCGCCGATGGCGCCAAGGGTATCCTGATTGCTGCTTCCGACACCAAGGCCATCGTCGATCAGGTCAAGAAGGCGCAGGACGCCGGTCTTCTGGTGATCGCGCTCGACACCCCGCTCGATCCGGCAACCGCTGCCGACGCGACCTTTGCGACGGACAACCTGCAGGCTGGCAAGCTGATCGGCGCCTGGGCCGCCGCGACGCTCGGTGACAAGGCCAAGGATGCCAAGATCGGCTTCCTCGATCTCGTGCCGTCGCAGCCGACTGTCGACGTTCTGCGCGACCAGGGCTTCATGATCGGCTTCGGCATCGATCCGAAGGATCCCGCGAAGATCGGCGACGAAGACGATGCGCGCATCGTCGGCCATGACGTGACCAACGGCAATGAAGAAGGCGGCCGCACCGCCATGGAAAACCTTCTCCAGAAGGATCCGGACATCAACGTCATCCACACGATCAACGAACCGGCCGCAGTTGGCGCCTATGAAGCGCTGAAGGCCGTCGGCAAGGAAAAGGACGTCCTGATCGTTTCCGTTGACGGCGGTTGCCCCGGTGTGAAGTCGGTGGCTGAAGGCGTTATCGGCGCGACGTCGCAGCAATATCCGCTGCTGATGGCCTCGCTCGGCATCGAAGCCATTGCCCAGTATGCCAAGGACGGCACCAAGCCGAAGCCGACTGCTGGCAAGGACTTCTTCGACACCGGCGTTGCTCTCGTCACCGACAAGCCTGCCAAGGGCGTCGAGTCGATCGACGTCAAGGCCGGCACGGACAAGTGCTGGGGTTGATGCTCTAGGGCTTTGAGCACAGAATGAATATGGAAGGGCGGTTTCAGGGCCGCCCTTTTCAACAACCGGTTGGTAGGCCGGGCTCTTGGGAGGGAGGCGTTGTCATGACAAGCGTCCAGGAATTCGAAAAAACACTCGATCAAAGCGACAAGTCGGTCGCTTCATTCGAAGATCGTTCGCCGCTGCGGCGCATTCAGCATTTTCTGCATTCGACACCGGCCGCCATTCCGGCGATCGTGCTGATATTTTCCATTATCGTGTTCGGCGTCCTGAAAGGTGAGCGGTTCTTTACGGCCGGCACCTTGACGTTGATCCTGCAGCAGATCGCCGTCGTCGGTATTTTAGGCGCGGCACAGACGCTGATCATCCTGACGGCGGGTATCGACCTGTCGATCGGCGTGATCATGGTGCTTTCGGCGGTGGTCATGGGCAATTGCGCCGTGACCTACGGCCTGCCGGCACCATTGGCCATTCTGGCGGGTTTCGTCACCGGTACCGTCTGCGGCATGACCAACGGTTTCCTGGTCTCACGAATGAAGTTACCGCCCTTCATCGTCACTCTGGGAACCTGGAACATCATCGCGGCAATCAACTATATCTACTCGGCCAACGAGACCATTCGCCGTGCCGACATCGAAACCGCTGCACCGCTGCTGGGTCTGTTCGGCGCCAGCTTCAAGATCGGCTCGGCCGTCTTCACGCTGGGCGTGATCATGATGGTGATCACCGTGGTGGCACTCTGGTATGCGCTCAACCACACCGCCTGGGGACGCCACGTCTATGCGGTCGGTGACGATCCGGAAGCGGCGGAACTGTCGGGTATCCGGGTCAAGGGCGTGCTTCTCGGCGTCTACGGCCTTGCCGGGGCGATTGCAGCTCTTGCTGCCTGGGTCTCGATTGGCCGCAACGGCTCGATCTCGCCGTCCTGGGCGGTCACGGATTACAATCTGCAGGCCATTACGGCAGCGGTGATCGGCGGCATCTCGCTGTTCGGCGGACGCGGCTCGATCCTTGGCACTCTCTTCGGCGCGCTCATCGTCGGCGTGGTGTCGATGGGCCTCAACATGCTCGGCGCCGATCCGCAGTGGAAAGTCCTGTTGACCGGTGTCCTCATCATTACGGCTGTCGGCGTCGACCAGTGGATCAGAAAGGTAGCAGGCTGATGGAACCTCTTCTCACCGCACCCCTCTTGACGGCAAGGGGTATCGTCAAGCGCTATGGCCGCGTCACCGCGCTGGACCAGTCCGATTTCGACCTCTATCCCGGCGAAATCCTCGCCGTCATCGGCGACAACGGTGCCGGCAAATCCTCGCTGATCAAGGCGATCTCGGGGGCTGTCCATCCGGACGAAGGCGAAATCCGGCTTGACGGCAAGGTCGTCAACTTCCGGTCTCCGCTGGAGGCACGCGAAGCCGGCATCGAAACCGTCTACCAGAACCTGGCGCTTTCGCCGGCGCTGTCGATCGCCGACAACATGTTCCTCGGCCGCGAGATCCGCAAAGCCGGGCCGATGGGGTCGATCT
This sequence comes from Pararhizobium sp. DWP1-1-3, assembly GCF_049896125.1. Lineage (NCBI taxonomy): Bacteria > Pseudomonadati > Pseudomonadota > Alphaproteobacteria > Hyphomicrobiales > Rhizobiaceae > Pararhizobium > Pararhizobium sp. DWP1-1-3. The sequence goes on along the minus strand of NZ_JAFCTR010000027.1, from coordinate 8,901 downwards.
TCCGCATGCTCGACCGGCCAAAGATGGCCAAGATCGCCCGCGACAAGCTTTCCGAGCTTGGGCTGATGACGATCCAGAACATCAACCAGGCGGTAGAGACGCTGTCCGGCGGCCAGCGCCAGGGCGTTGCGGTTGCACGGGCTGCGGCCTTCGGCTCCAAGATGATCATTCTTGACGAGCCGACGGCAGCCCTCGGGGTCAAGGAATCGCGCAAGGTTCTCGAACTCATCCTCGACGTGCGCTCCCGCGGCCTGCCGATCGTGCTGATCTCGCACAACATGCCGCATGTGTTCGAGGTGGCGGACCGCATCCATATCCATCGGCTTGGAAAGCGCCTCTGCGTTATCAATCCGAAGGACTATACGATGTCGGATGCCGTCGCCTTCATGACCGGCGCCAAGGTGCCGCCTGAGGCCGCCGCCGCATGACCATGACGCTTGCCGCCATCGCGGATAGCATTGTCGAAAAGGCGGGCACGTCGCCCCGCTTCATCGTCGCCATTGCCGGCCCCCCCGGGGCCGGCAAGTCCACGCTTGCCGATGCGCTGCAGGAAGAGTTGACGCGCCGCGGCGAAAAGTCCGCCGTGCTGCCGATGGACGGATTTCACATGGACAACGGCATTCTCGAAGAGCGCGGCCTGCTGAAACGCAAGGGCGCGCCGGAGACTTTCGACGTCCGCGCCTTCATCGATATCGTTTCGGCGGTGCGCAGGACGGATGAGGAGGTTCTCGTCCCGGTATTTGACCGCTCCCGCGAAATCGCCATCGCGTCGGCCAGGCCGGTATCGCCTGAAACACGGATCATTCTGGCGGAGGGCAACTACCTGTTGCTCGACGAGGCACCCTGGTCGCGGCTCGACGGCATGTTCGATCTGTCGATCTTCGTCGGCCCACCTTATGCGGTTCTGGAAGATCGGCTGCGGCAGCGCTGGGTCCACTATGGGCTGGATGCTGCCGGCATCGAATGGAAGCTCTACGGAAACGATCTGCCGAACGGCAAACGGATCATCGACAATTCGCGTGCTGCCGATATCGCCATCGAGTTTTTCGAAACGGCCTGATCGCGCCGATCCTCCATTGTTTCCGTCGCTGAAATGATGCTATCGGAACCTCAATGCTGGTGGGCGGAGCTCTTTCTCTCCGTCATTCCTGTGCTTGTCACAGGAATCCAGCCGCCCAAGTCCTTGGGCGACGAGAGTCTTTGACCCGACAGACGTCGGGTCGCTGGATCCCCGCCACAAGGGCGAGGATGACGGAGGGTGGGGCATTCGACCGAGCGAAACAATGACGCCACGTCTCTGTTTCAGCTTCATTTGTATGCCTTGGCTCTGTGTTTTCAGAAATTTATGAGTGCCTGGAGATATCCGCCATGAGCCAACAGCCCGTCACCGAACTGACGATCCGCCGTCCCGACGACTGGCATCTGCATCTGCGCGATGGCGGTATGCTCAAGGGCGTCATCGGCGATACCAGCCGCCACTTCGCCCGCGCCATCATCATGCCCAATCTCGTGCCGCCGGTGGTGACGACTGCCGATGCGTCCGCCTATCGCGAGCGCATCATGGCCGCATTGCCGAAGGGCGATCGTTTCGAGCCGCTGATGACCCTTTATCTCACCGAGGGCACCAATCCGGATGACGTCGAGGCCGGTCATGCCAGCGGCCTGATCAAGGCCGTCAAGCTCTATCCGGCCGGTGCCACCACCAATTCGCATGGCGGCGTGCGCAACTTCGAAAACGCCATGCCGGTGCTGGAGCGCATGGCCAGGATCGGCCTGCCGCTCTGCGTCCACGGCGAGGTGACGACGCCCGAAGTCGATATCTTCGATCGCGAAGCCGTTTTCATCGAAACCGTGCTGGAGCCGTTGCGCGCCCGCCTGCCGGAATTGAAGGTGACGATGGAACATGTCACCACCAAGGACGGCATCGACTACATCAAGGCGTCCAAGAGCAATCTTGCCGGTTCGATCACCACCCATCACCTGATCATCAACCGCAACGCCATTTTGGTCGGCGGCATCCGCCCGCATTATTACTGCCTGCCGGTCGCCAAGCGCGAACTGCATCGCCTGGCGCTGCGGTCCGCAGCTATATCCGGCGACGGCCGCTTCTTCCTCGGCACCGATTCAGCCCCGCATGTCGATCCGTTGAAGGAATGCGCCTGCGGCTGCGCCGGCATCTACACCTCGATCAACACCATGAGCTGCCTTGCCCACGTGTTCGAGCAGGAAAATGCGCTGGACAAGCTGGAAGCCTTCACCTCGCTGAATGGCCCGGCCTGGTACGGTCTGCCGGTCAACGACGAGACGATCACGCTGCGCAAGCAGGCGGAGGCGGTGACGTTCCCGGAAAAGATCGAGACGGAGGCCGGCACGGTCACGGTATTCGATCCGATGTTCCCGTTGCATTGGCAAGTGGTCTGAGCGATCCGGCTTGATAGCGAAGAAAACTTCGCCTAACACTGTCGCTGGCCGGATGTGGCCAGCCGCCCCGCAGTGCTCCGGCACGTATGGTGAATGCATCCCACCTAAAACCTTTCTCATCCTTGCCTTTGGCGTTGATGGCGAACGGGTCAGCAGAGCGGGCACTGATCGTCCTGTTTGCCGCCACACGGAGGATGAACCATGCGCGATTTTCGCGATGCGAAACTGATGGCAAAGGTGCTCAGACAGGCCTTTGTGGATCGCAATACCAGTCTTTCCCACAGCGAAGCCCTTGAAATCGTCGCCGGCCAGTTCGGCTACGATCAGTGGAATATCCTGTCGGCAAAGATCGATGCGGTGGAAAAGCCGACGCAAAAACAGGACGGTCATGTCGGCATCAAACCGCCGATCCCGATCTTCCGCATCTTCGACGTGGCCAAGGCGATGGAATTCTACTGCGGCTTTCTCGGCTTCACGCTCGATTGGGAACATCGGTTCGGCGACAATTTCCCGCTCTATTGCCAGGTCACCCGGGAAGACATGATCCTGCATCTGAGCGAACATGCCGGCGACGCAAGCCCCGGCGCCCGCGCCTTCGTCCGTGTCGGGGATGCGGCAGCATTGCAGGCGGAACTGGCGGGCAAGAACTACCGCTACATGAAGCCGGGCGTGAAAAAGGCGCCTTGGGGGCTGGAGGTCGAGGTGATCGATCCCTTCAACAACCGCATTACCTTCTGCCAGCAACAGGGCGAGAACCAGAACGATTGATTTCGGCGGCGCCTCCACCTCTGGCATTGCACGGCCCGACCTGCTATGCGGCGGGGGATAAAAATCCCGAGCTGCAGGAGCCCCGCCGATGATCCAGACATCCTTTCCCGACAAGGCCGTGATGGCCGGACTCGTCGCCAAGATGCTCTGGGAAATCAAGGCGGTGCATTTCAGTGCCGACAAGCCCTACAAGCTGGCGTCCGGCATGGCGAGCCCGGTCTATATCGATTGCCGCAAGCTGATCTCCTATCCGCGCATCCGCTCGGCAGTGATGGATTTTGCCGCAGCCACCGTGCTGCGCGAAGCCGGTTTCGAGCAGTTCGACGTCATTGCCGGTGGCGAAACGGCGGGCATTCCGTTTGCGGCCATGCTGGCCGAACGCTTGGCGCTGCCGATGATCTATGTCCGCAAGGCCCCGAAGGGCCATGGCCGCAATGCGCAGATCGAAGGCCATATGCCGGAAGGCGCCCGTGTCCTCGTCATCGAGGACCTGACGACGGCCGGCGGCTCGATGTTCAAGTTCATCGACGCCATCCGCGCAGCCGGCGGCGTGGTCGATCACGGTATTGCCCTGTTCTACTACGATATCTTCCCGCAGGCTCGCGGCGAGATGCAGGACAAGGGCGTCACCCTGCACAATATCGCCACCTGGCGCGATGTGCTTGATGTCGCCAAGCAGCAGAAATTGTTCGACGAAAAGACGCTGTCCGAGGTCGAGGCTTTCCTCAACGCACCGCTCGAATGGTCCGGCCGCAATGGCGGCGTCAGCGAGCTTCCGGCAGCCTGAAAACGGCGCTGGAATTTTTGCGCGGTTTGGCTTAAATCGATTGAAATAAATCACTGAAGGGGAGGACGTCGTTGTGATCGTTTGCTGTGGAGAAGCCCTGATCGACATGCTGCCGCGCCAGACGACGGCGGGCGAAACGGCGTTTGCTCCCTATTCCGGCGGCGCGATCTTCAATACGGCCATCGCGCTCGGGCGCCTTGGTATCCCCACCGGCTTTTTCACCGGTCTCTCCGACGACATGTTCGGCGATATGCTGCGCGAGACGCTGAAATCCAGCAATGTCGATTTCGCTCCCTGCGCGACCCTGCCGCTGCACACCACGGTCGCCTTCGTCAAACTGGTCAACGGCTCGGCAACCTATGCCTTCTTCGACGAGAATACGGCAGGCCGGATGATCACCAAGGACCACCTGCCGGCACTTGGCGATTTCTGCGAGGCGCTGCATTTCGGCGCCATCAGCCTCATCCCTGAACCGTGCGGATCGACTTACGAAGCGCTGATGACCCGCGAATATCAGAAGCGGGTGATTTCCTTCGATCCGAACATTCGTCCCGGCTTCATCAAGGATGCCGAGGCCCACAAGGCCCGCATGCTGCGGATGGCTGAGATGTCCGACATCGTCAAATTTTCCGACGAGGATCTCGACTGGTTCGGCGAAGAAGGCACGCATGACGAACTGGTGGCCAAATGGTTGCAGCGCGGCCCCAAACTCGTCGTCATCACCAAGGGCGCCGATGGCGCCGATGGTTATACGTCGCGTGGAAAGGTCTCGGTTTCGGGCGAAAAGGTCGATGTCGTCGATACCGTCGGTGCTGGCGATACGTTCGACGCTGGCATCCTCGCATCGCTGAAGATGAACAATCTCTTGACCAAACAACAGGTCGCCGATCTCAGCGAAAGCGCCGTCCGCGACGCGCTGACGCTTGGTGCAAAGGCCGCCGCCGTCACCGTCTCACGCGCCGGAGCAAACCCGCCGTGGAGCTACGAGATTGGGCTTTAATCCACCTCCCCCTTGAGGGGGGAGGTCGTCGCGAAGCGGCGGGTGGGGGTGACCACCGTGGACACACTATGATCTATTGGGGGATGTCGAACATCACCCCACCCCGGCACGACGTGCCGACCCTCCCCCTCAAGGGGAGGGTAAGAGAACGCGCCCGGCAAAGGCGCTGCGGGGGACACCGGCCAGATTGGAGAGAAACTGGCGGGCGCATTCGCTCCAGCTGAAGGTCAGCGCCTTTTGCCGCGCCTCCTCGCGCGACAGCGTCAACGCGGCAAGGGCCGCCTGTCTGAGATCGCTAGACAGCGCGCCGCTACCATCGCCCAGAATGTCCTTCGGTGCCGTCACCGGAAACGCCGCGACCGGGCAGCCGCTGGCGAGTGCTTCCAGAATGACATTGCCGAATGTATCGACCCGGCTCGGAAAGACGAAGACATCCGCCGACGCATAGAGCGTTGCCAGTTCCGTGCCCAGGCGTTTTCCTAGAAAATGCACATCCGGATACCGTTGCCGTAACGCCGCGAGATCAGGCCCGTCGCCGACGACAAGCTTGCTGCCGGGCAGATCGAGATCGAGGAAAGCAGGCAGGTTCTTCTCCACGGCAACGCGTCCGACATTCAGGAAGATCGGGCGGGGAAACGGAAGGTCCTGACGGCGTGCCGGATCAAACAGGGTGGTATCGATCCCCCGCGTCCAGCGCTTGATATTGTGAAAGCCGTGGGCGGCCATTTCCGTTCCGAGCGAAGCGGTCGCCACCATCATGCCATTGCCGGAATTATGAAACTGGCGCAGCCACCAGTAGCTCCAGCTTTCCGGGATGGGCAGCCGGGCGCTGACGAATTCGGGAAACCGGGTGTGATAGCTGGTCGTGAACGGCAGCTTCCGGCGCAGACAAATGCCCCGCGCCACAAGACCAAGCGGCCCTTCCGTCGCGATATGGATGTAGTCCGGCGCCACCGCGTCGATCTCGCCCGCCACCTGCCGCCGCATCGGCAGTGCCAGCCGGATATCGGAATAGAAAGGCAGCGGAAAGGTCGCAAAACGTTCCGGCGTCAGGAAGTGGATGGCAATGCCCTGTTCCTTCAGGGACCGGGCGAGCTCATCAAGCGTGCGCACGACGCCATTCACCTGCGGATGCCAGGCATCGGTGACAACGAGAACGGTTTTTTCCATAAGAGGCCTCGACGGGGGCTTTGCCACCTGCCGGAAAGAACCGGCTGACCTCGAATCAGGTGACGGCTGCATTTGGCCCGTTTGATCATGCTCTGATGACAGGCGGATGATCGGCCGTGTTGACGAATGGCGGGATTGTTTTCTTCGAAGAAAGGGGGAGGCAGGAAGGGTGTCGCCTTGGCGCTTACCGTCCGATCAACGCCAGTTGCTCATATCCGCGGCCGGCTGAAGCGGCAACGATAGCCAGGACAGGCCCTTCGAAGGTGCGCACATGGACGGTGAGCGAGCGATAATCGCTGTCGCGGCCGATCTTGTCGGCAATTCTCTGGCCGTAATAGACGGCGGAACCGACGTCGAAATGATCGACGCCGTCTTCATCGACAACCTGTTCGCCGTCGAAATGCAGATCGAAGAAATAGTGTTCCACGTTATGCCCCGAACCCGTGCGCCGCTGGAGATGTCTCCGGCTTGAGGACGCGAGTTCAGGGATATCGCATTGTGTCCGAATACAGGCTGAATTGCGCGTTCAGCCTGTATTCATCGCTGTCCTGCGGCGCTGGCCGTTATTTCGCAGCCTTCAACAACGCGGCAACCAGTCCGGCGGTCGAGCTATCATGACCGGCCGCGCTTTCCTTGCCTTCGACGACCGGCAGCAGGCCCGTCGCCAGTTCCTTGCCGAGCTCGACGCCCCACTGATCGAAGGAATTGATGTTGAACAGCGCGCCTTCGACGAAGACGCGGTGTTCGTAAAGGGCAATCAGTCGGCCGAAGGTAAAGGGTGTCATCTCGTCATAGACGAGGGTCAGCGAAGGACGGTTGCCGGTAAAGACGCGGTGCGGCGCGATACGCTCGATAAAGTCCTTGTCGAGACCTTTCGAGGCCATCTGTGCCTTGGCTTCCGAAAGTGTGCGGCCCTTCATCAGGGCTTCCGACTGTGCCAGGCAGTTGGCCATCAGCAGCTGGTGCTGGTGGCGTAGATTGGTCTCGTGGCCGTTGGCGGCGATCATGAATTCGGCCGGGATGATGCTCGTGCCCTGATGGATCAGCTGGTAGAAGGCGTGCTGGCCGTTGGTGCCTGGCTCGCCCCAGACAACCGGGCCGGAATTGCCCTCGACCGGTGTGCCGTCGAGCGTCACGCCCTTGCCGTTCGATTCCATGTCGAGCTGCTGCAGATAGGCCGGAAACCGCGACAGGCGCTGGTCGTAGGGCAGGATGGCGCGGGTGGCGTAGCCGAGCACGTTGCGATGGTAGAAGCCGAGCAGGCCGAGCAGCATCGGGAGATTTTCGCGTAATGGCGCCGTGCGGAAATGGGTGTCGATCGCGTGGGCGCCGGCCAGGAACTCGCCGAATTTCTCCTTGCCGACGGCAATCATCAACGGCAGGCCGATCGCCGACCAGATCGAGTAACGGCCGCCGACCCAGTCCCAGAAGCCGAAGATGCGGTCCGCTTCGATGCCGAACGCGGCGACCTTGTCGAGCGCGGTCGAGACGGCGCAGAAATGATGGCCGACAGCCTTTTCGCCGAGCTTTTCGGCAATGAAGGCGCGTGCGGTCGCGGCATTGGTCATTGTCTCGATGGTGGTGAAGGTCTTGGAGGCAACGATGAACAGGGAGGTTTCAGCGTCGAGCAGCTTCAGCGTGTCGGCGATATGCGCACCGTCGATATTGGAGACGAAATGCAGTCGGGGACCGTCGTGATTGGGTGCCAGCGCCAGCGTCGCCATGACCGGGCCGAGATCGGAGCCGCCGATGCCGATATTGATGACATCGGTGATCTTCTTGCCGGTCGCGCCTTTCAGCGCGCCCGAGCGGATGCCGTCGGAGAAGGTGCCCATAGCCGCAAGCACGGCGTTGACATCCGGCATCACATCCTTGCCATCGACCAGAACCGGCGTGTTAGACCGGTTGCGCAACGCGGTATGCAGAACAGCCCGGCCTTCTGTGATGTTGATGATATCGCCGGCAAACATCGCATCGCGCTTATCCGTGACCTTGGCCGCCTTGGCGATTGCCTCCAGCCCGTCCAGCACCTTCTCGTTGACGGCGCATTTCGAATAGTCGAACAGCATGTCGTCGAGCGTCACGCTGTATTTGGCGAAACGCTTGGGATCACTGGCGAAAGCAGCCCGGATATCTGTTGCGTTGGTGTCGGAAACGGTGGATTTCAGCTGTTCGACAAGCGCGCTCATGGCAGGGTTCCTTGCATTGCGGAAGGGTTGCGATAGCTAGTCGCTTTGCCCTTAGCAAATCAAGAGCGTGCTTATAAAAAGCCGCGCCATGTGTTTTTCCTCGCTGGGAGGAAAACACCTTTAGATTGCAAAATCGTCAGCTTGCAATAGTATTTGACGCATTCGAGGCCGAAAGCAGCAACGTCACGCCAGCTGGCGCATCCGGGCGGATGGGCTTCCCGGACTGTAGCAGGACACAGCCCTGTCCTCGAATGTGGAGGTGATCTATGTGGTTCCGACCATTTAGCGTCACGTTTGGCATAAGAAAAACCCGCACGAGCTGGTTAATCACCGTGCGGGTCCAATTCTTTAACTAAGCAAACGATGGCTGGAGTTCACGCTCCAGTCATCACTCCCCCAAAATAGAGGTTTTGCGGCGTTCTGACAAGTGATTGCGGAATCTACCCGCGGCCGTGAATCCAAGTTAACGGTCAAGCGGCGATGATATCGGCCATGTATTGAGGGTTTCGTCCGGCTTTGTTTCGTCTCAGTTTGATGCTTCGCTTGTCTTTATGGCTTCGAACCAT
>NZ_JAFCTR010000026.1:0-40057 GCF_049896125.1 Pararhizobium sp. DWP1-1-3 | reverse complement strand
CAGAGCGAGTTCGTCGGTCGCCAGCAGCGCCGCCGCCCTCGTTGGTGAGCGGTTTATAGGCGACACACCCGAAACAAGTCAACACAGACTTTGAAAGAAAATGAAGTTTTTGATAAGTGTCTGTTATTGTTGGTGTATTTCGAGAACAAGCCAAACGCACCCCAGAATCCCGCAAATCACACCCAATCCACGAGCCGGAATGTTGTCCAAATGGTCAAAATTAGAAAAGAGCAACGAGGAGGTAAAAGGCGCCCTAAAGCGCCCTTACGCTGTGGCTTACCTTGAACTTGCGCTTCTCCAGTTCGGGGAAGAAATCGGCTGCCGTGAAGTATTCCTCCGGCGCCCATACGCCGGGCCGCTTCGGGTTCTTCAAGACCAGCTGAGCCGCAATCGACGCGCTCATCGACGTGCCGGCATCGACATAGGGCGCATACATCTCATCCGGCGTGACGATCACTTCATAGCGGACCTCGACCGGCCTGCCATCCTTCAGGCCCCGGCCGATGGCAAAGTGGATCTCCGAACTCTCCTGCTGCGGAATGCGGTGCGGGTTGCGGGCAATGTTGCGCTGGATGACGGCGTTGAGCACATCCAGCGGCTTGACCGACACGCCGCCGACCTCGACCGGATCGTTGAAATCACCAAAGCCGGCCTTCACCAGACCAACCCAGGCCTCATGCTCGCGGTGCGGCAGATGCAGTTTCCAGGTGAACTCCTGGATGCCCTTGTCGCGAATGCCGTCGGCAAGCGGCACGGTCAGTTGTTCGGAATGCGGCGAATACATGAATTCGCAGCGTCCCCACGGTTCCGGCAGGTCGAGCACTTCCCTGCCCGTCATCGGCGCGCATTCGACATGTTTGCCACTGAGGAACTGCGTGCTCGGATGAGCATACTCGGCCAGAACCGTCGAGACGCTATAGGGCGGCATCAGGATCGGGTTTTCATCGCCGGTCAATTCAGCCGCCCAATAGAGGTTGATCTTCTCGATCGTATCGAGTTCGTCGGCCACCGCCCGGCAGATGACGTTGGACATGCCGGGATCGGCACCGACGCCAACAACGGCGGTGACGCCCGCCGCCTTGAAGCGCTCATGCTCGGCGATCTGCTTGACGGTGAACGTGCCGAGGCCGCCCAGATCCATATAGGCGACCTTTGCGGATAGTGCCGCCTCGAAGATGGTCATCTGGAAACCGAGCAGGGTGGGCACACAGTTGATGCAGAGATCGGCGCCCTCGATCGCTTCCGCCAGCCGCGCCGGGTCGGTCACATTGAGGTCGAACAACTCCAGCCGCGAGTCGCCGAGATCAGCAACAAGGCTTTCCATGCGCTCGCGCGACGTGTCGCAGATGCGGATCGTCGAAATATCGACAATGGCGCGGTCGGAAACCAGGTCGCGGACGATACCGGCGCCCATCAGGCCGGCGCCACCGAGAATGGAGATTTTCATAATCCAAATGTCCTTTTCGAATTCTTGGCCCTGTGGGCATCAGTTTCTTCAGAGAGCTGCGCCCCCTCATCCGGCGCTTTGCGCCACCTCTCCCCGCTGGGGAGAAGAGAATTTGTCAGACGTGCTTGCGCCCGCCTTCCTCGTAAAACCAGCTGTCGGGATAGGGGTACCACCACTCGTGAATGACCGGCTTGTGGTCGATGATCACCATTTTCGAGCGGCGGAAGGCATCGAGCCCCTGGCGGCCGAGCTCACGGCCCATACCGGATGCCTTCCAGCCGCCGAAGGGCAATGCATCATTGTCGATCATCGGATTGTTGACCCAGACCATGCCGGAGTCCAGCCGCTCAGCCGCTTCCATCGCCTCCTCCAGGCTGGTGGTGAACACCGAAGCGCCGAGGCCAAAAGGACTGTCATTGGCAAGCCGGACCGCCTCGTCGAAATCCGCGACGCGAGCAACAGCCGCGACCGGGCCGAAACATTCTTCCTGCATAATCGCCATGTCCGGCGTGCAGCCGGTGAGGATCGTCGGTTCATAGAACCAGCCAACCGGTTCGCTCTCCGGAATCTTGCCGCCAAGGATAACGGTTGCGCCCTTGGCTTTGGCATCCTCGACAAGCCGGATCACCTTTTTGCGCGCGGCATCGCTGACCAGCGGGCCGATCTCGGCTCTGGTCAAGCCATTGCCGATGCGCAGGCGGCGGGCCTGCGCGGCAAATTTCTCGATGAACGCATCATGGACGCTGTCGACGACGAAGAAACGTTCGGCCGAGGTGCAGACTTGGCCGGACAGATGGAATGCGGCAGTGACAGCACCGGCGGCCGCAACATCGAGCGGCGCATGTGCAGTGATGATCATCGGATCGCTGCCACCCGCCTCGATCACCGCCGGCTTCATCTGGCCGGCAGCGGCCGAGGCCACGGCCCGGCCGGCGGCAACCGAACCGGTAAAGGCGACGGCGTGGGTGAGTGGCGAGGCGATCAGATATTGGGCCACCTCGGCACCGCCCGGCATGCAGGCGATCAACCCTTCCGGCAAGGCCTCGAAGACAGTCATGAATTCCAGCGTCGACAAGGTCGTCGCCAGCGCCGGCTTGATGATGCAGGCATTGCCCGACGCCAGCGACGCCGCCACCGTCCAGCACATCAACAGGATCGGGAAATTGAACGGCATGATGTGGACGCTGGTGCCGAGCGCTTCATAGCGCGCATATTGGAACGACCCGGCCTGCGTCGTGCCCGCCACCTTGCCTGCCTCGTCGCGGGCCATCTCGGCGAAATAGCGGAAGGCACCAGCGCAATTGGCGACCTCGCCGATCGCTTCCGGATAGGGCTTGCCCATCTCGCGCGACATCAGTTCGGCGCAGGTCCGCATGTCGGTCGCCTCGATCCGGTTGGCGATCTTGTGCAGGATGGTGGCGCGGCTTTTGGCGTCGAGACGTTTCCAGTCCGACTGGGCCTGTTTGGCGGCAAACAGCACCGCATCGAGTTCGGCAACCGTCGTTTCGGCAAACACGCCCTCGTTTCCAAGCGTCGCGGGGTTGACCACCGTGTGACGCTCCCCCGTCGCCTTGATGTAGACCGGATGCCGGTAGAAGACGGGCTCGGTTGGATTGAACATGGTGTTTTCCTTGTCGCTTTATTCCGAGAGGTGAAGTCCCCCTCACCCTGCCCTCTCCCCGGCGGGGAGAGGAGGAACAGAATTCGCCGCTACCTCTTCTCCCCGATGGGAGAAGGTGCCCGAAGGGCGGATGAGGGGGGCTGCCCGCGCGGTTTGCCCCCAAAACCCTCAGCGGATCATGTAAACCTTCTTGATCGTCTCATGGACGGTGCAGACGCCCTTCCAGTCCTGCGGGAAGAAGGCGGCCGTATCCGGGGTGATCTCGATCACTTCGCCCGATTCATGCACATAGGTGCAGCGGCCTTCGAGGAAGTGGCAGAATTCGTCGCGCGTCACGTGGCAGTCCCACTTGCCGGGTGTGCAGACCCAGAGCCCGCATTCGGATTCACCGTTCGGGCCCTTGCGGATCAGCTTGCCGGTCGTTCGGCTCTCCCCTTCGATCATCGTCGAGATGACGCCCCAGTCCTTGAGGTCGGTCTGTTCGAGCGGCTTGCGCATCAATGGTGTTGCGGTCATGGCGTGTTTCCTTTCGTCTTTTCTTTGGGAAGCGGCGGCGTTTGGAGAAACGCCAAGAAACCGCTGCAGTAGTTTCAAGTCCGGCCGGTCAGACCAGCATGTAGATGTTGCGCATGGTCTCGATCACGTGGCACTCGCCGGTCCAGCCGCCGGGAAACATCACCACCGTGCCCGCCTCGACCTCGATCACTTCACCCTCGTCGGAACGATAGACGGCACGGCCAGCGACGAAATGGCAGAACTCGTCGCGCGGGATCGACAGCCGCCAGCGGCCGGGCGTGCAGACCCAGATGCCGGATTCCGGCTGGTTGTTCGGCCCCTTGTGTACGAGCCGCCCGGTCGATTTCGACTGGCCCTCGACACTGTCGGGCTGCAAGCCCCAATCGACGAGATCATCAGTGGTGGTGGCGTTGTAGATGTAGGGGGCGGTGGATGACTTGGGTTCAACCATTGAGAGGCCCCCCTCTGTCGGCAGAGCCTGTCCTCGGGCTTGCCAGAGGCAAGACCCGAAGGCCGACATCTCCCCCACAAGGGGGGAGATCAGCCGCCAATGCTGGGCCTTCCTGGCGTTGAACGCGGTGAGGAAAAAGAATGATCTCCACCCTTGTGGGGGAGATGTCACGCAGTGACAGAGGGGGGTACCCGCACACCGTCAGGAGTTGTGCCGCTTCAGCCATCGAACTTCCCCCTCATGGCCAATTGGTCGAGAATGGCGGCGGCCTTTGCCGGGCCGTTCTGCGACTGCATATGGGCGCTGGTCGCTGCCAATTTCGCCTTCATCTTCGGATCGTTGATGCAGGCATCGAGCTTGGCGGCCAGTTCCTCGTCCGTCCAGTCGTAGCGCGGCATCTTGAAGCCATGGCCGGTCTCATCGACGCGGGTGGCATTGTCGTGGCCATCCCAGACATAGGGCATGATGATCGCCGGCTTGCCGAAATAGAGGCATTCGGTGAACGAGTTGTTGCCACCGTGATGGATGGCCGCATCGATCTGCGGAATAACGGACGGTTGCGGAAACCAGCTATCGACAATGATATTACCAGGCAGGTCGCTATACTGCTCCTTATAGTCTCCGACATTGACCAACGCGCGATAGGGCAGTTTTCCAATTGTGGTGATCAGCCGCTTCAGAAGATCGGTATCGCCAGCGCCAAGACTGCCAAAGGATATATAAAGAAGAGGTTTGTCATTGTTCTCGGCAAAGACCGGGACGTCGTAGGGTTTTTCCTTGCGCACGCAGCCTTCGAGATATTGAAACTGTTTCGGATCGAGAGGATGTTCACGATCGAACTTCACCGATTCCGGATAGAGCAACAGGTTCATGAAGGGCGACGCCTCGAAGAACTGGCCGATCGGATAGGCTGCCTCCCCGGTCGACGCGAGGAAGCCATTGAAATCCTCATGGATCGGCTTGATCACCGCGTTGAACTCTTCACGGTAGGCGGCATGACCGGCCAGATCGTCCTGACGGCAACCGGACAGATGTGGCGGGATGTTTTCGTCTTCGATCTCGTTTTCCGAGCAGGAGATGATCCGCACCCAAGGCTTGCCGAACTGCTTGATCGCCGGAAACAGGATGACATTGTCGACGCAGATCAGGTCGGGCTTGATCTTCGCCAGCACGCCCGGCAGATCCTTCTGCGCCCACTTGGCGCTGTCGACGATCGCCTCCCAGCAGTCGCGCACATAGTTGCCGATCTGGTCGTAGGGGCTTTTGCGGAAGTTCGGGATGTGGCCGTTGATAAAATCCTCCCAGAACTTTGCCATCTGTTCCGGCGGCATCGGCGCCGAGAGGTTCACCGGATAGGCTTCGAAGCCATAACCCTTGTAGACATCGACGAAACCGGGATCGGACAGGAAGACGGCCTTGTGGCCGAGCGCCTCGACAGCCTGCGCGATGCCGACGGAATTGAGCGCCGGGCCGAAGGCCGCTTCCGGAAAGAATGCAATCGTCTTGGACATCAGTTCCCTCTTGTTTTCTTTAGTCCTGGAAAATCCGGCAGGCTGCAGCGTCGAACCCGAGCGTTACTGCAGCGCCTGTCTGCACAATGGCTGCCCCGGTGGCCGCCACGCGAACCTGAAGGGGTACGGCCGATAGAGCCGTCTTGACGTAGAGTTGCCGGTCGAGACCGTGATAGGCGGCATCGACCACGGTTCCGGCGATCCCGGAGCCTACCGGGCTCAACATGATATTTTCCGGCCGGATTGCCAGCACAGCCTTGCCGTTGCGTTTCAGACCTTCGGTATTGCAGACGAATGCTTCGCCGCCTGAGCGAAACTGGGCATCGCTGCCGATCTCGCCCTCGATGAAATTCATCACGCCGATAAAGCCTGCAACGAAGCGGTTGGCCGGCCGCTCATAGACTTCCTCCGGCGTGCCGCATTGCAGGATGCTGCCGTCTTTTAAAACCGCGACCCGATCGGCCATGACCAGCGCCTCCTCCTGATCGTGCGTGACGACGATGAAGGTGATCCCGACCTCATTTTGCAGCCGCTTCAGCTCCAGCTGCATTTTTTCGCGCAGCTTCTTGTCGAGCGCGCCAAGCGGTTCGTCGAGAAGCAAGACCTTCGGCCGCTTGATCAGCGCGCGGGCGAGAGCCACACGCTGTTTCTGCCCACCGGAAAGCTCAGCCGGCTTGCGCTCGGCCAGCGCCTGCAGGTCCGTGGTCTTCAACATCTCCTTGACGCGCGCCGAAATTTCGGGCTTGGCAAGCCGTTCCATTTCTAGACCGTAGGCCAGGTTCTGCCGAACCGTCATATGCGGAAACAGGGCGTAGGACTGGAACATCAGGTTGAGCGGCCGCTTTTCCGGCGCCTGCCCGGTGATGTCGTTCCCTGCCAGCCGGATACGGCCTTCGTCCGGCACTTCGAACCCGGCAATCATCCGCAAAAGCGTGGTCTTGCCGCAGCCGGACGGGCCGAGCAGCGCGAAAAATTCGTTCTCTCTTATATCCAGCGACAGGCCGTTGACCGCGATGGTCTTGCCGAAGCGCTTGACGACATTGTCGACCGCCAGAACCGGGGCTTTGAAAGAAGTGTTCATCGGGTCATCTGTTCTTTGTTCAGCCATTGCGAAAGGAGCAGGGCAGTAGCACTGACGCCCATGACGATGGTGGCGAGCGCATTGATTTCCGGCGTCACGCCGAAGCGGATCATCGAATAGATCTGCATCGGCAGGGTGATGGAGGAGCGCCCGGCGCCAGAGGTGAAGAAGGCGATGATGAATTCATCGACCGACAGGGTGAAGGCAAGCAGCGCACCAGCGATGATGGCTGGCAGCAAAACCGGAAAGGTGATCCGCCAGAAGGTGGTGAACGGCGAAGCTCCGAGATCGCGAGAAGCCTCGACAATCGAGAAGTCGAAATTCTTCAACCGGGCGCGCACCACGGAGCAGACGAAGGCGAGATCGAAGATCACGTGACTGATGATGATCGTCGGCAGGCCCATCGTCACGTTCAGACGCGAAAACAGGGTGAGAAGTGCCACGGCCAGCACGATATCGGGAATGACCATCGGCGCAAACGCCAGCGCTTCGAGAGCCGTGCTCTTGCGCTTGCGCGTTTCCATGCCGATCGCCAGCATGGTTCCGAGTACGGTGGCGATCAGCGTCGCGAAGATCGCCACGACCAGCGTGTTCCAGGCGGCATGCAGGATATCGCCGTTATTGGCGAGCGAGACGTACCAGCGCAGCGAAAAGCCAGACCAAGTCGTCGGCAGGCCGCTTTCGTTGAACGACAACAGCACGAGAACCGCGATCGGCAGATAGAGGAAGCCGAAGACTAGGACGAGGATGGTCCGCCCTGTCAGTTTGGTGCGCAGGGCATCAGCCATTGGCCGCCTCCTGCCTTTCGCCGCTGAAGCGCGCCGAGGCGCGCGCCTGCAGAAGCAGCAGACCGATCATGATGGCGATCAACACCATGCCGAGTGCTGCACCGAACGGCCAGTCGTTGGCGGTGAGGAACTGATCATAGACGAGATTGCCGATCATCTGGAACCGGCCGCCACCGAGCAGCGCCGGGGTGACGAAATTGCCGATCGACAGCACGAACACGAACACGCCACCGGCAGCCACGCCCGGCATGGTCAGCGGCAGGGTCACGCGCAGGAATGTCCGTATCCGCGAAGCGCCGAGATCGCGCGATGCCTCGATCAGTTCGCCGTTTAGCCGCGACAGGCTGGAATAGATGGCGAGGATCACGAAGGGCAGATAGTTGTAGACCAGGCCGGTAATGACAGCGCCTTCACTATAAAGGAGCGCCAGCGGCTCGCCCTCGTAACCAAACCAGCGCAGCAGATTGTTGATCAGGCCTTCGCGGTTCAAGAGCACGATCCAGGCATAGGTGCGGATCAGGTAATTGCTCCAGAATGGCAGAACGGCAAAAAACAGCAGCAGCGGCTGCGTCCGCTTCGGTGCCAGGCGGATGGCATAGGCGGCGGGATAGGCAATCAGGATCGCCAGCAAGGTCGCCAAGCCTGCGATGCGCACCGATGTCAGGAAAATCTTCGCATAAAGCGGATCGATGACCCGCTGAAAATTCTCCGCCGTCAGCGTGTATTCGATGCCGCCATAGAGCCCGCGCGTCAGGAACGCATAGGCAAGAATGATCAGGCACGGAACGACCATGAACAGGACGAGCCACGCAACGGCAGGCAGAGCCATGAGATTGGAACGAACCGTCTGCGAGGACAAGAAAAAGACTCCGGGTTTTAAATGTCACGTCCCGCGGGCCGGAACAGGGTTTTTGAAATTGAGGCGGCAGGCTCACTCCCTCTTCTCCCCAGCGGGGAGAAGGTGGCCCGTAGGGCCGGATGAGGGGGCCGCAGGCTCTGCGACACGCGGCGACACCCCCTCATCGCCTCGCTTTCGCTCGGCACTTCTCCCCGCTGGGGAGAAGAGGGCATTCACTCAATTCGCCGCCTTGATCTCGCTGACCGCACGCGAATACGCGCGCTGGGCTTCACCGAGGTCCTGCAATTCCTCGTATTTGACCAGCGTTTCCGGCGACACGCCCATGGTCGGGTATTTCTTGATCAGTTCCGGATCGAGGCTTTCCATGGCGGGCTTGTTGGGCACTTCGTAGAAGATGTTCGAGGCCGCCCAGGCGTGGTTCTTGGCTTCGAGGATGAAGTCGAGGAACTTCAGCGCCGCTTCCTTGTGCTCGGAATTCTTCATCACGACCATCGTATCGATCCAGAGATCGGAGCCTTCCTTCGGCACGACGAACTTGATCTTGTCGTTCTCGGCAATGCCGTAATTGCACCAGCCGTCCCAGGCCTGCACCAGCGAAGCTTCACCGGAGACGAGCTTGGAGAAGAAAGTCGTGTCGTCATAGGCGAGCAACGTCTTCTTCGCTTCGATCAAAAGGTTCTTGGCCTCTTCGATCTTGGCCGGATCCTTCTCGTTGACCGAATAGCCTTTCAGAAGCAGGGCCGGCGCCATAAGCCAGCGGTCGGTCGAGAGCATGGTAATCTTGCCCTTCAGCGCGTCCGGCGGCGTCAGAAGATAGGACCAGCTGTCCGGCGTTCCTTCGACCAGATCGGAGCGATAGCAAAGACCTGTCGTGCCCCAGGCATAGGGGATGGCATAGGCATTGCCCGGATCGAACGCCAGCTTGGTCGCCTGGGGATAGAGATTTTTGAGGTTCGGCACCTTCTCAGGCCCAAGCGGCTCCAGCAGGCCTTGGCCATTGAGGATATGGGCGAACGGCGAAGAGACGAACACGACATCGTACCCCTTGCCCTGGCCCGCCATCAGCTTGCCCATGATCTCTTCGTTGGTGGCGTGGTTGACCACCTCGATCGTCAGCCCGGTCGCCGCCTTGAAGGTCTCGGCAATATCCGGCGCCATGTATCCGGCCCAATTGGAAATGACGAGATCGGCCGATAGCGCCGTTCCTGCAGAAAGAACCATGGCTGTCGCGGCAAGACTGGCCAGGCGCAATTTCACTGACGTTTTCAAGGGTAGTCTCCCGTTGCTGGCGCAGCCCGGATGCCAAGCAGATCTTGGGCCATCGCCGCATGCGCAAATACATCGTCCCGGAAGGTATCGCGGTAATACGCAATGCCTCACCCGAGGGTTCAACCTCTGTTCCCAAAGCGGCGCGCCGATTATCCGGTCTATGCCTCGCTTCGTCAGGCAGTATTATTTATAAAAAAAATACGTCAATACAAAATCGTACCAGTGGCGAAAATTTAAAAAACGCTCTTGCAGACCTTTTACAGAAGATGCAGCATGTGCTTTAAATCTATCGCATTCAAAGGTACAGGCGATGCAAGCAGAGGCGAAAAAGGTAAATCATCGCCATGTTGAACTGGCGCAAAAAATACTCGATATCGCCACAGAACGCGGCATGAGCCGCGGCGAGCGGCTGCCGGAACAGGCGCTCGCCTCCCGCTGCAACGTTTCGCGCACCCCGATACGCAAGGCTCTGCAGTTCCTCGCTGAAAAATCGATCGTCACGGCCGAGACAGAGGGCGGTTATCTGCTTGCCATCGATCCGGCTTCATTTCCTGGACTGGAGGATACGACGCAGCCGGCCGAGGAAACCGAGCTTTACAACGCCATCCTGCGCGACGTCTCGGCCGGACGCATCAGTGTTTCCCAGACCGTCGCCAGCCTGCAGCGCCGCTATGATGCATCCCGCAATGCGGTGCAAAACGCGCTGACGCGGCTGGCCGAGGAAAACTTGGCGGAACGCGCCGCCGGCCAGCAATGGCTGATCAAGCAGTTCGCCATCAGTGGCGATGCCGTTGCCAAGAGTTTCGAATATCGGCTGTCCTGCGAACCGCTTGCGCTCACCATGCCCGGTTTCCGCCGCGACGCTGCGGCGATCACCTCGCTTCGGCAATCGATGGAGATCCTCCGCTCGATGACGGAAAACGGCTTCGATCAGAAACTGTTCGAGCGCACCGATTTCGACTTTCACATGCTGATCGCCAAAAGCTGCGGCAATCCCTTCATGTCGGAGGCTCTGTCGAGCCATCACCGCCGCCGCCGCTCCAGCCAACCGCCGGTGCATGTCAACGCCTTCCGGCTGATGCAGTCCAACATGGAGCATATCCAGATGCTGGAACAGATCGAGCGCGGCCAGCTTGAGCTTGCGGCCGACCTGATGCGCGTGCATATCCAGCTTTCCCATTCGCAGCGGCCACGCCTTGCCGGGCGTGGCGTCCCGCCCGTCTTCAAGGTCGTGGGCTAGATATTTGGTGCACGCATGAGCCAGCCCAAGGTGATCGCCTTTTTCCCGGAAGCCAGTTACGGCGCAGCCCTCAACTGTGTCGGCATCGCCCAGGAACTGCGCCGGCTGGGCGCCCGCCCGGTCTTCATCTGCCATCCAGGCTTTCGCGGCGTCTTCAGCGAATATGGTTTTCCTGAATATCTGCTGCAGTCAGCCGGAACGAAGAGCCAGACCGACTGGACCGACTTCATCAACAGGCATCAGGACGCCTTCCGGCAAACGCCGCTTGAGCAGGTAAAAAGCTATGTCGCCCCGACCTGGGAGGCGATCGTCGACACGGCAATCGCAGCGGAGGAACCACTTCGCCAGTTGCTGGCGCAACTGAAACCGGCGGCCATCGTGCTCGACAACGTCGTGATGTTCCCGGCGGTTGCCAATGCCGGCGTACCGTGGATCCGGGTTGTCTCCTGCGCCGAGACGGAGTTGCCCGATCCGCAAGTTCCGCCCTATCTCTCCGGCTGCGGTGGCGAGCCCGGCACGGATTGGCCGGCGTTTGCACGCGCCTATGCCAAGGCGGTGGCGCCAGCGCAGAAACGCATGAATGCGTTCCTCGCGGAATGCGGCCTCAACCCGCTGCCGCCAAGCGAATTTCTTGAAAACTCGCCGTACCTCAATCTGCTTCTCTCGCCGGATGCCGTGCGCTTCGAGCGTGAAAAACCGCTCGATCGGAAACAATTCGTCTATCTCGACGGCTGCGTCCGGCAGGAAGCTCCCTATACGCTGCCGCATTTCGCCTCGCATCAGGAGGCGCCGCTGGTGCTTGTGAGTTTCGGCAGTCTCGGCGCCATGGACGTGTCGATGATCAAGCGGATGATCGGTGTTTTCGAAACCCTGCCCTATCGCTTCATCGTCAATGTCGGGCCCTGGCGTAACGAGTACAGCCGCATCCCCGACAATGTCTTTCTCGAAAGCTGGTTTCCGCAGCCGTCCGTCGTCGAACAGTCGAGCCTGTTCATCCATCACGGCGGCAATAACAGTTTTTGCGAAGCGCTGTATTTCGGCGTGCCGTCGCTGGTCATGCCGTTCTGCTGGGATGGCCACGACAATGCGCGCCGCGCCGAGGATGTCGGTGTCGGCAAGAGGATCGACCGTTACCGCTGGACGGACGGCGAACTAGCCGCAACGATTACCGGCCTGCTCGACAATTCCACACTGCGCGATACACTTGCGGCCAATTCCGCGATGATGAAAAAGTCCGCCGGCGTGACGGTGGCCGCCAAGGCGATACTCGATCTGATTTAAACAAGGACGTTGGCATGCAGGACAGGCTTTATATCGACGGTGCGTGGGTAAGGCCTGAGAAAGGCGGCACGCTGGATGTCATCGACCCCGCCACCGAACAGGTCATCCACAAGGCCCCGGCCGGCACCAGTGGCGATATCGACAAGGCCGTCAAAGCCGCTCGCTACGCCTTTGATTCCGGCCCCTGGCCGAAATTCACCGGCACCGAGCGTGCCGTCTACCTGCGCGCCATCGCCGCCAAAGTCACAGAGAAACGCGAGTTTCTCGCCAGGCTCGAGGTCGCCGACAATGGCAAGCCGCTGCCGGAAGCGCTCTGGGATATCGACGACGTCGCTGGCTGTTTCAACTATTATGCCACTCTGGCAGAAGAACTCGATCACCACCCGGAAGAGACCATCCCGCTCAGCGAGCCGCGTTTTTCTTCGCGGGTCGTGCGTGAACCGTTGGGTGTGGTCGGCGCCATCACGCCCTGGAACTACCCGCTGCTGATGGTCTCCTGGAAAGTCGCGCCGGCCCTCGCCGCCGGCTGCACCATGGTCCTCAAACCCTCGGAACTGACGCCGCTCACCGCGCTCGAACTCGGCGTGATTGCAGAGGAAGTCGATCTTCCGGCCGGCGTGCTCAACATCATCACCGGCACCGGGGTGCAGGCCGGCGAACCGCTGACCGAACATCCGCTGGTCGATAAACTCGCCTTTACAGGCTCGGTTTCCACCGGCCGCAAGGTGATGATGGCCGGCGCGCAGGACATCAAGACCGTCAGCCTCGAACTCGGCGGCAAATCGCCCTTCGTCATCTTCGCCGACAGCGATATCGAAAAAGCCGTTGAGTGGATCATGTTCGGCATTTTCTGGAACCAGGGCCAGGTCTGTTCGGCAACCTCGCGCGTGCTGGTCGAAGCCGGGATTTATGACGCCGTGGTTTCGCGCCTGTGCGAGGAAGCAGCCAAGATTAAGATTGGCAACGGCATGGAAGACGGCACGCTGCTCGGCCCGATCGTTTCCAAAGGCCAGTATGACAAGATCACCTCGGCCATCGATCGCGCCCGCATCGACGGCGCCACGGTCGCTTATGGAGGCAGCCGTCCGGCGGGCCTCAACAGCGGTTATTTCCTGGAACCGACGGTGCTCACCGGCATGAGCGAGGACAGCTATGTCTGGAAGGAGGAAATTTTTGGCCCGGTCGTCTGCGTCAAGCCGTTCAAGGATGAGGATGAAGCTATCCGCATGGCCAATGACAGCCGATTTGGGCTAGCCGCCGCCGTGATGTCGAAGGATGTGATCCGCGCCGAACGCGTCGCCGAAGCTTTACGCGCCGGTATCGTTTGGGTCAACTGCTCGCAGCCGACCTTCGTCGAGGCCCCTTGGGGCGGTTATAAACAATCCGGTATCGGTCGCGAACTCGGCCATTGGGGGCTGTCGAACTATCTCGAAACCAAACAGATCACCCGCTTCAACAGCGACGAGCCGTGGGGATGGTATCTCAAGCAGTGAGGCGCAACGGAAACATCCGTACGCCTCATAAAGGACAGGTCACCTCGTCCCACCCTTTATGATTTACCGTCATCGACCACTGACGTCAGTAGGGCGAAATGCACTGACGCCGGCGACCGTTGTAAGGTTGAAATGTGTTGTCATAAGCCCTGTAGGAGCGATATCGCGCGAAGCACCAATCGGCATGCGAACCACCGGTGCGGTAGTAGCGCCGGCCGCCATCATAATATCTCGGTTGGGCGAGAAGGCCGCCGATGATGGCCCCGGCAGCCAGACCGCCAAACGCCGCACCATAGTTGTTATCGTAATCACGGTAGCGTCGGTAGTTGCCGTAGTCGCGGTAATTGCGTCGATTGTCGTAGTAGCCGCCATTGCGGTATTGGCGCCTGATGTAGGGACCGCGATTGCCGCCATAACGGCCAATGCCCCAGGAACTGCGATAAGACTCGACCTGCTGAACATCCGTCACTTGAAGCTTTGGACGTTCGATGGATGGAAATGCCTGAGCCGGCGCAACGCTTGAAAAGGCGGTGGCCAGCGATAAACTAATGATTGCGAACATTTTCATGTGAGTCACCATTTTACCTTTCAGCCTATTAAACGCTTCCAGAGACAGTTTTGTGCCCCGATTGAATCAAAATAACCATATTGTGATCGCACCGCACGCGATAAGCGCCTTTTCAGAGCCATTTTTCACGTTACGCGCTTGAATGTCCATTTGACCGTAAACTCGCCGCTGCGCTTTAGCTTGGTCTTTGTGCGCACCCGGACCGGCCCGCCCAACGCAGCCTCCGCATCTTCGAAAGCCTGACGTGCCTCGGCCATCGCCCGGTGATAGGCACTGTTGTCACGCTTCGGGCTATCGGCGATCGCCTTAAGAAGGGCAATCGTATCCAGCTTGTTTTCGGCCATGAATGGGCGGCTCCTTCTGGCCATGTCGAGGCTGCATTCGACACTTATCGCGACCACGAACACAGATGGGTCCAATACATCACCCTGTTCGACCTGCTCAAGGCAAACATCCGGATAAACATGCAACAGGTAAATCTGTTGCCGGCGAGGAAAATATGTCACCAAGGCCTCACCGCGTTCGCAGTCAAATCCAGCGAGTATCAATGACCCCCTTGCCCCTAACCAAGCCTGCATGTCCAAGCCTGCGCAAGACGGCGATTGTGTGTGTCGCAATCTCGCAGCTTGCGGCCTGCGCCATGCGCCCGACGGATGCTGTTTTGCAGCCGTCAAGCGCTGCAGGCGGCGAACGGCAAATCGCGCTATTGACGGCGACCAATAGAACGAAAGAAGCCGACAGTCGGGGTTTTGCAAGCGGCCGAGCGCAGTCGATGGCGTTCGAGCACTATACGATCTCCATTCCGCCGACGCATGAACCGTCCAAAATCGAATGGGCAAAGGGCAAACCAGACGCGAAACGCGACTTCGTCGTCACGAAGAGGACGGCCATCGACAGACAAAAGTTCGCGGCGTTGGCGGGGACGCCGGCACCCGACGGTTCGGTCGGTCTGTTCGTTCACGGTTACAATTACAGCTACCAGGAGGGCCTGTTCCGGCTGGCGCAGATCGCGGCGGATGCAAAGACCGGCGCGACGCCGGTTCTGTTCTCTTGGCCGTCAGAAGCTGCATTGACCGGCTACGTGGCTGACAAGGACGCAGTGCTGTTTTCGCGGGACGACCTAGTAGCTGTCATCACCGAGATGTCGCGGCGGCCCCAGGTGAAAAAGCTCATTCTTTTCGGACACAGCATGGGATGCTTCCTGATCATGGAGGCCCTGCGGCAGATCAAGCTCCAAGGCCATGACGATATCCTGGACAAGCTTGTCGTCATCCTGGCCGCACCGGACATTGATGCAGATGTCTTCGGCAAGCAGCTGGCCGTGATTGGACCGTTGCAAACACCACTGACGTTGTTTGTGGCGAAGGACGACAAGGCGCTGAGAGTTTCCAGCTTTCTCGGTGGAGAAAGACAACGCGCCGGGCGGCTTGATGTTGACGATCCGATCGTCGAGGAGGCTGCCGCCCGGTACCGCATCAAGGTGATCGACATCACCTCGGTGAAGGCGGACGACAGTCTGGGTCACGACCGATACGCCAATCTCGCTGCCATCGGTCCGCAACTCGTCTCACTGGACAAGCGTGAGGGCACATCGTCCGGGGAGACCGGCGCATTTGTGTTCGATGCTGCGGCATCCGTTGTTTCCAGCCCTTTCAGGCTGGCACGCAGAGTCGTTACCGGACAGTGAGGCAGCACCTCGCCATCAACGGAGAGCGGCGGCTGTCGCGGTTAAACCGACATTTCACAACCGCCACTCCACCAAATCCCCTACTCCGCCGCTTCCGCCCTCGGAACCGGTACATAGTTCAATATCGGCCCCAGCCAACGTTCGACCTCACCGACCGGCATATCCTTGCGTTCGGCATAGTCCTCGACCTGGTCGCGCTCGACCTTGGCGACGCCGAAATAGTAGGCGTCCGGGTGGCCGATATAGATGCCGGAAACGGAGGAGCCGGGCCACATGGCAAAGCTTTCCGTGAGTGTCACACCGATTTGCTCTTCGGCCTTCAGCAGATCGAACAAAGTTGCCTTTTCGGTATGATCCGGCTGCGCCGGATAGCCCGGTGCTGGGCGGATACCGGCATAGGGTTCGCCGGCCAGTTCGCCCGGTGCGAAGGTCTCATCGGCTGCGTAGCCCCAGAGTTCCTTGCGGACATATTCGTGCAGCCGCTCGGCAAAGGCTTCGGCAAACCGGTCGGCCAAGGCTTTGACCATGATCGACGAATAATCGTCATTGGCCCGCTCGAAGCGCTCGGCAATCGCCACTTCCTCGATCCCGGCGGTGACGACGAAGCCGCCGAGATAATCCTGCTTGCCGCTATCAACCGGGGCGACGAAATCCGACAAGGCGACATTCGGGCGGCCATCGCGCTTGGCCATCTGCTGACGCAGCGTGAAAAAGGTGGCCCGTTCCGTCGACCGGCTTTCGTCGGTGAACAAGCGGATATCGTCACCGGCAACGCCGGCCGGCCAAAATCCGACAACGGCTTTTGGCGCAAACCATTTTTCGGCTATGACCTTGCCCAGCATCGCCTGCGCATCGGCGAACAGCGCGCGCGCGGCTTCGCCCTGGCGCTCGTCGTTGAGGATTTTCGGATAGACGCCCTTCATCTCCCAGGTTTGGAAAAACGGGGTCCAGTCGATATACTCGGCCAGTTCCGCCAGGTCCCAGTTCTGGAAAACCCGCGTGCCGAGGAAAGACGGCGTTTTCGGCTGGTAGGCGTCCCAATCGACTTTTTGGGCATTGGCGCGGGCCTTGGCCAGCGGCAGGCGCTGCTTTTCCAGTTCGTTGCGGGCATGTGCGTCCGCGACCTTCTTGTATTCGGCCCGGACGGTGTCGATGTAGCCGCCCTTCATCTCCGGCGACAAGAGGCTGGAGACCACGCCGACGGCACGGCTGGCGTCGGTGACGTAGATCGCCTGGCCCTGATTGTAGCGCGGATGGATCTTGACCGCAGTATGGACACGGCTGGTCGTCGCGCCGCCGATCAACAGCGGAATATTGAACCCTTCGCGCTCCATTTCGGCCGCCACATGTGCCATCTCATCCAGTGATGGCGTGATCAGACCGGAAAGACCGATGATATCGACATTCTTTTCGCGGGCGACCTCAAGGATCCTGGCCGAGGGCACCATAACTCCGAGGTCGATGATTTCGTAGTCGTTGCAGGCCAGAACGACGCCGACGATATTCTTGCCGATATCGTGCACATCGCCCTTCACCGTCGCCATCAATACCTTGCCGGCACTCTTGCGCTCACCAAGGCCGCCACCGGCCAGCCGTTCGGCTTCCATATACGGCAGCAGAATCGCAACAGCCTGCTTCATCACGCGGGCGGATTTCACCACCTGCGGGAGGAACATCTTGCCGGCGCCGAAGAGATCGCCGACGACATTCATGCCGGCCATCAGCGGACCTTCGATGACATGCAGCGGCCGCTGGGCATTCTGCCGGGCTTCCTCGGTGTCAGCCTCGATGAACTCAGTGATGCCGTTGACCAGCGCGTGTTCAAGCCGCTTTTCGACAGCCCATTCGCGCCATTTCAGGTCCCGTTCCTTGGCCTCCTTGCCGGCGGTGCCCTTGAAGCGTTCGGCCAGTTCCAGCATGCGTTCGGTCGAGTCGGCGCGGCGGTTGAGAACCACGTCCTCGCAGGCTTCCTTCAGCTCTGGCTCGATCTGGTCATAGACCACCAGCTGACCGGCATTGACGATGCCCATGTCCATGCCCGCCTGGATGGCATGGTAGAGGAACACCGCATGCATCGCTTCGCGCACCGGTTCATTGCCGCGGAACGAGAAGGACAGGTTGGAGACGCCGCCGGAAATATGCACATGCGGCAGCGTTTCGATGATTTCACGCGTCGCCTCGATGAAATCGACGCCGTAATTGTTGTGTTCCTCGATGCCGGTGGCGACCGCAAAGACGTTCGGGTCAAAGACAATATCTTCCGGCGCAAAATTGGCCTGCTCGGTCAAAAGCTTGTAGGCGCGGGTGCAGATCTCGACCTTGCGGGCCTGCGTATCCGCCTGCCCCTGTTCGTCGAACGCCATGACGACGACGGCGGCGCCATAGGCGCGGCAAAGCCTTGCGTGATGCAGGAAGGCTTCCTCGCCTTCCTTCATCGAGATCGAATTGACCAGCGGCTTGCCCTGCACGCATTTCAGGCCAGCCTCGATGATCTCCCATTTCGAACTGTCGATCATCACCGGAACGCGGGCGATGTCCGGCTCGGCGGCGATCAGGTTGAGGAACTCGACCATAGCCTGCTTCGAATCGATCAGGCCCTCGTCCATGTTGATGTCGATGATCTGAGCGCCATTGGCCACCTGATCGCGGGCGACATCGAGCGCCGCCGCATAGTCACCGGCGGTGATCAGCTTGCGGAACTTGGCAGAACCCGTGACATTGGTGCGTTCGCCGACATTGACGAACGGAATGTCCTTGGTCAGCGTGAATGGCTCCAGGCCGGACAGCTTCATCAGCCGCGGCACATCCGGGATTTCGCGCGGGGCATGTTTTGCCACAGCTTGCGCGATCGCCCGTATATGCGCCGGCGTCGAACCGCAGCAGCCGCCGACGATATTGACCAGGCCTTCGCGGGCAAAGCCTTCGATCTGGGCGGCCATTTCATCCGGGGTTTCGTCATACTGGCCGAACTCGTTGGGCAGACCGGCATTCGGATAGGCGCAGACGAATGTGTCGGCAACGCTGGCAATTTCAGCGAGATGGGCGCGCATGGCGTTGGCGCCGAGCGCACAGTTGAGACCGATGGTGAAGGGATCGGCATGGCGCACCGAATGCCAGAAGGCGGTCGGCGTCTGGCCCGACAGCGTGCGGCCGGACAGGTCGGTGATCGTACCGGAGATCATCACCGGCAGGCGGATGCCCATCTCTATGAAGACTTCCTCGGTGGCAAAGATCGCCGCCTTGGCGTTCAGCGTATCGAAGATGGTTTCGATCAGAATGATATCGGTGCCGCCGTCGATGAGGCCGCGCAACTGCTCGGTATAGGCGATGCGCAGATCGTCGAAAGAGACGGCGCGATATCCGGGATTATTGACGTCCGGCGAGATCGAAGCCGTGCGGTTGGTCGGACCCAAGGCGCCTGCAACGAAACGGCGCTTGCCGTCGACCTGCTGGGCGCGCAATCCGGCACGCCGCGCAAGACGCGCGCCATCGCGGTTGAGTTCATAGACCATCGCCTCCATGCCGTAATCGGCCTGGGCAATGGATGTTGAGGAAAACGAGTTGGTCTCGAGGATGTCAGCGCCGGCGATGGCGTAGTTATAGTGGATTTCCTCGATCGCGCCCGGCTGGGTCAACGTCAGAAGGTCATTGTTGCCCTGCAGATGACATTCGCAGGCACCGAAGCGGTCACCGCGAAAATGGTCTTCGCCAAGGCCGAGTTGCTGGATTTCCGTACCCATCGCCCCATCCATGATCAGGATGCGTTCGCGGGCCGCAGCTTTCAGCGCGGCCATCACTTCGGATCCATCCGGCTTGGGTAAAACGGCACCGAAAAGTGCATCAATGGCGGACATGGGAAATCTCCCGTTCTGAAAACGACAATAAACTGCAAATCAGAGATCACATAAAGATATCTTTATGTCAATATATGAGTTGCTTATTTGATCACCCTGGAAACAAAGCGGCCCGCCCCTGTTGGAAGGCGGGCCGTTTGAAAAAGCGATTAGATATCTTGGTTTAGAGCCGCTTCAGGCAATCGTCCAATTCATAGATGGCGCAAAGGATATGATAGAGGCTGCTGGCCGGCGCCGGTTCATCGACGAAGGAACCGTCAGCCTTCTGCTTATCCCGCCAAAGGCCTTCGACCGGCGTTTCGAGAAAGCACTGCAACGCAGTTGCGGCGCGAACGGCCGACCGCAGGTAACGTTCGCGCTCCTCGCCCTGCGTCAGCGCTGCAAAACGGATTGCCGACTTCAGCCATTCCGTCTGCGGCCATAGCCGGGCAATCGGATCGGCAACGGAAAAATCGTCGAGGAGCGTCATGACGGCGACATCGCGCGGCTGGGCAATGCCATATTGCTCGCCGATTTCGAACAGCCGCCGGGCTTTGACCAGTGCGTCGGCATTACCGCGCCGCTCGCCCCAGCGCAACAACAGCCAAGCCCATTCGAACTGGTGGCCAGGCTCGACGATGCGGCCCTGGTTGCCCGGCATCGGTGCCCAGTCATGATCGAAGAACTCCCGCAGCGCGCCGGTTTCCCGGTCGATGAAATGTTCCGTGCAGAGGAAGGCGATCTCGTCGGCCAGATTGGTCCAGGCAACAGTGTCGAAACCCTCCACCGTCTCGCTGGCAAGGCACGCCTCGAACAGGTGCATATGCGGGTTCGATCCGAGCGGCAGGCGGGGAGGATTGTCTTCCTCAAAGCCCGCCAACGGATGTTTGCAGTGGGCTTCCAGTCCGTCGCGCAACGCATTGCTGCGGTCGATCATCTCCTCGCTGCGCCCCGGAAACACCTGCGCCAGATACGCAAACGACAAGAGCGCGAAGGCCTGATTGTAGAGATCGAAGGACGCATCGATAAGAGTGCCGTCGGCATCGGCAAGTGCGCCGTAAAAACCGCTTGGCTGCAGATAGACCCGATCGAAATAGGCGAGACCCTCGGTAGCAGGCGTCTGCCAGTCGCCCGGCCAACCACGTCGCCCGGCTTCCGCAAAGCAATAGACCTGGCGTGGCTGGACGCGCGAACGACGGTTGGCCCGGGTTGGCTGCGCCGCCATGTCGATCGTCTCGACAAAGCCGCCGCCGGCTCCATCAAAACCCTTGTCCCGCCAGAGCGGCAAAGCCTTTTCGGCAAGCCATTCGTTGAGTTTCGCGGAAAAACCGGCAATATCCATTGTCATCTATCCGTTCAGTGTCATTCGCCAAGCCTCAGCCCGGCACTATCCTTGCCGAGAAGCTGGGCAAGCGCTTCGATGACCATGATGTGATCGTCGCGCTGCGGCAAGCCCGAAACGGTAACCGCACCGATACAGCCGGTGCCCTTGACGACAATCGGGAAGCTGCCGCCGTGCGGCGCGAACTCGGTGTCCGGCAGGCCGAACTTGGTGGTGATATCGGTGCCTTGCTTGGCAAGCGCAAGGCCGACGGCATAGCTGCTCTTCAGGAAGCGGAAAACGCAATTGCGCTTGCGGCGCACCCAGCTTGGATTGTCCGGCGTCGAGCCCTCCAGCGCGGCGTAAAAGACGGGCATGGAAAACAGCGTCACGTCGATGACGACGCCGAGCTTTTGCTCCACCGCCATTTTGCGCAGCAGCGATCCCAGCGCCCAGCCTGTTTCCAGGCTGAAACTGTCGAACTGCAGTTCCTTTTCCTGAAGGGCAATCCGCTCCAGATCCGCATCGATACTCATTCTGCTCTCCCATTTGTTTTTAGTCTTTCCAGAGCCATGCGGCACCGCGCACGCCGGAACTGTCGCCATGCACCGCCTTGCGGATCGGCGTTTCGAAACTGTCGCCAAAGATGTATTTGACGATCAGGTCGGGCAATTCATCATAGATTTCATCGACATTTGACATGCCGCCGCCGAGTACGAAGACATCCGGATCGACGATATTGGTCAAAAGCGCCAGGCTGCGGGCGAGTCGGTCGACAAAGCGGTCATAGACGGCGGTCGCCACCGGTTCGCCGTTGCGCTTGTCGGCGATGATATCGCGGCCGCGCCGGTCAACCCCCGTGGTCAGACGGTAATCCAGCTCCACGCCCGTGCCGCAGGCGTACATATCGAGACAGCCGTGTTTGCCGCACCAGCATGTGTGGCCGGGATACTCGTCCTCGGTCATCCAGGGCAGCGGATAATGGCCGATTTCGGCGGCAATGCCCTGATAGCCGGCATGCACATGCTTGCCGATCGCCAGCCCGCCGCCGTGACCGGTCCCGACGATCACGCCGAACACCGTATGCGCGTCCTTGCCGGCGCCATCGACGGCTTCCGAGATCGCCAGGCAATTGGCGTCATTGGCAAGCCGGACCTCGCGGCCGAGCGCTGCGCCGAGATCGCGTCCAAGCGGCTGGCCATTCAAAAGCACGGCATTCGAATTGCGCACGATCCCTGTGCGCGGATTGGGACTGCCGGGAATGCCGATGCCGATCGTGCCCGCTTCGCCGGCCGTCTGCTCGGCGGCAGCGACCAGTTCCTGAACGGCGCGGATGCAGGCGTCGTAACCGCTGGTCGGCGTGGCGATGCGATGCCTCGCCCGCGTTGCGCCATCGCGATCGAGCGCGATGACTTCCATTTTCGTGCCGCCCCAATCAATTCCAATGAACATGCCGGATCAAACTCTGTGGGTGTCGTTGTCAAAGGCGGCGCCGTCACGGCCGGGTCTCCTCCCCGTTTCGCCGCTCCCTGCTTAACATCGGAAAACCGTCCCGCGCCAGCCCCGGCCTGCGTCACGCACATCAGAAAGGCCTGTTCGCAGAAAACCGCCAAAACCACACCGGAAACACTTGGCTTCCACGCCCACCTTTTGTAAGGGTTCTTCAGGCTGGTCCCATAGCTCAGCAGGATAGAGCGCAAGATTCCTAATCTTGAGGCCACTGGTTCGAATCCAGTTGGGATCACCACCTATCTTGATGCCACGATATCTATAGGAAATACGTACCGGCGGAGCGCGGTTCTTCCGTCCGGCAGGCAAGACCTCTCCCTGCAATTTCAAGCTCGAGTATGCGGCAAAATAGACACATCTTTCAGCCTGCCATCGCTGCCCCGCTGAATATTTGCATTGTCTTTATTCGCAGCAGGCAAGCCTCGTGACAGTATAGTTGCCGATAGATTGTGTTTGTCGATTCCGATCGCGTTGAAATGAGGAGATGCTGCCATGGATAGACCAATGACCATCAGAACGCTGGCGGCCGTTGCCGTGCTTCTATCCGCAACGTCCGGCATGGCGGCGGAACGCGGCGCAGGATTCTATCTGCTCGGTTCAAAAGGCCCCGCAGCCGGCATCGCACCTCCACCAGGCCTGTATTTCCAGAACGACATCTGGCTGTATGACGGCAGCCTTGGGGGCGGCAAGCAGTTGCCAACGGGCGGCAAGCTTGCGGTCGGTGTCGAGGGACAAGCCGTGCTTTCCGCGCCGACCCTGCTCTGGGTGCCGGAGGAAGAAGTTCTGAATGGCCGTCTTGGCTTGGGAGTGACCGTACCATACGGCTGGATGAAGACGAACGCGGATGTGACGATCGCAGGCCCGCTCGGCGGCACGGCGAGTGGTGAGATCACGGACACGGTATTTACCGTTGGAGACCCGCTGGTCAGTGCCAGCCTTGGCTGGGATGCCGGCAACCTGCACTGGCAGGTGGGAACGATCGTCAACGTGCCGATCGGCGATTACCAGGACGGTGAGATTTCTAATCTTGCCTTTCATCACTGGGGCGCAGACGTCAATGCTGCGCTGACCTGGCTTGACCCGGCCAGCGGTTTCGAACTGTCCGGCGCGCTTGGCATGACATTCAACGCAGAAAATCCTGCGACGGACTACCGGTCAGGCAATGAACTGCATTTCGAGTGGGCCGCCCTGAAACATTTCGGGCAGAAATGGGATATGGGCCTGGTCGGCTACGCCTATCACCAGACCACGGGTGACAGCGGTGACGGTGCGACAGGTCCTTTTAAGGGCACGGCAAATGCGCTGGGCGCAACGATCGGTTGGAATTTCGACGTCGCCGATCACCCCATTTCCGCCCGCATCAAGTATTTCCACGAATTTGGCGTCAAGAACCGCGCGGAAGGCGACTCCGTGTTCCTGACTATCGCTATGCCTTTGAACAGTCCGAAAAAAAGCACCCCGGAATGAGTTCAGCGATGATTCGAAACAGCGCGTAAAAAGACGCTACCCGGCAATCAGGTGTCAGCCGGCGCGCCCTGCGGTCCTGGTGACGGTACGAAGCCCGCTGTGTGGGTTGAGTTCGGGCAGCGGGGAAGCGGGGAAGGTCCGCTCCGGTTTTTGAGCCTTCTTCCGCCACGTCAGGACAGCCTGCGTCAAGGCTGCCCGGTCAAAGGCGGGATGGTCGCGCTCTGCGCCGAAGAGCTCACTCTCAAGTTTGCCGGTCTGCCTGGAGACGCCTTCATCTGCGGCTGCCGATACCCAGACCGCTATAGATCCGTATCCTGCGGAACGGACCCAGTCGTCAAGGTGACGGTAGATCGCGACGGGGTTGTCGGACTGGATAGAGCCGATCAGCAGCTTAAATTTTCGCGGCTCGGAACTCCGTCGCACATCTCGCAACGCGAGCACCTTCCTTCCTATCCTCGGCAGCAAGCGGAACATGGCGTAACCCGCAGCCAGCAAACCAACGATGGCCGCCGCGACCAGCAGCACAACCCTTTTCGACAGCCAGGTTTGCGTACCTTGATGATCCTGCGCCAACCGGGGTGCCAGCTCTGTGGCCGCCGGAACGGACGGCGCGACTTTCACGGGCGTAGCCGGAAGCGTCGCGACTTCATTCGCCTGCGTATCGATGTCGAACCAGGGATACGACACGGCGGGAATCTCGAAAGCACCTGCAGCCTCGGCGATGTAGGTGATGGTGTCCGTCCGGGTGCTTCCCGTCGTCCTGCCTTCGCCGGCCACGCCGTCAGCGATCTGCGGAGATTTCGAATACTGTTTGAAGCCCTTGGTGGCAAGGACCTGGATGGCGGGGATCATCATTGCCTGCGTGTCTTCGGCAAACAGGGTGATCGTTCGAACCACGGCGTCACCAACCGTCAACGCCGATGGATCGCGATCGAAGGACTGGCTGATCGTCAGGTCCCTTGCCGCAAAGATCAGGGTTGGCGTTGCACCGTCAGGCGTGCCGGCGACGGTAAAGCTCACCTGTTGCAGAACAGCCTGCCCAGACACTGGTTTGCCGTCCTGGGAATACCCGAGCGTGATCACCGCAGGCGGAAGCGTGAACGTACCTGCGGCTTCAGGAACCACCGCATAGGTTCGCCGTATCCCGGAATATTGCACGCCATCGATCGTCTCGACCATGTTCTGCGCGCGTTCACCGGACAGGGTCACGATCGCGTCCGGCAAATCGAACAGCGGAAACTGCGGTGGCGATGTGAAGAAATCCGGCACGAATATTTCGACCGTGATCTGAACCTGCTGGCCGGGCACGATCCTGCCTTTGTCTTCGACGGCGGCGCGGGTGAACGGCTCGGCGGCATAGGCGATCGAGCCGAGTGCCAGCCAGACTGCGATGACGGCGCGGAGCATCATCATGGCTTCTTACCCTCCGCTTCGATGGCGAACTTGCGCGCCATGAGATCGGCGGGACTGACGATGATATTCTTCATCCAGAGCTCTGACGTCTGCTCGGCGATGCTGATGGTGGCCGCCTTGCCCTTTTTGCCCTTGTCGTCGAACTGGATGCTGTCGGGCGGCAGGCTCGGTGCGTCTTGCTGCTCTTCCTCCTCATCCTTCTTCTGCTTCACAAGCTGTTCCGCAATGGCGAGGTTTGCAACGGCATCGGACCATTCCGGCCTTTTCTTCAGCGCATTCTTGTATGCAGAGACCGCCTCATCGAGCTTGCCGAGATGCAAAAGGGCGTTCCCCTGATCATACCAGCTCTCGGCGCTGTCTGTGGCGGCAAGGGCATCCAGCGCCTCGGCATACTTGCCCGCGCGATAGAGAGATGTTCCCTTCCACATCGGGTCGGCGAAATGCGCCGCTGCACCGTCGAAATCGCCTTTTTCAAAGGCCATCCGCCCCTGCTGGTCCGGTGTCAGCCACATGTCCACAAAGCCGGCTGCCTGGACATTGGAAGGCAGCAGCACGTGGGCGCAGAGGAGGACCACGCCAACCCGGACGATCCACCCCTTGCGAAAAGTGAGAGCGAAGAGCAGCAGCAAAGGGCCGATCAACCACCATCCTGCATCCCGCCAGCGATCGCCCTCAGCCGCCCGCTTCTTTGCGAAGTTGGTGCGGATGCGTTGTGATACCCAGCGGACGTCCGTATCATCGTCCGTAAATGTAGCGACATCCGCGCCAGCGAGCGCGTGGAGGTTTTTCAATCCTTCGACGTCGAGCTTCGCGGCAACCCTGGCCCCTGCCGCATCCGTCAGAAAACTGCCGTCCGAGCCTTTTACCGGCCCGCCTTCAGCCGTGCCGATGCCGAGCACGACGATCCCCTGCCTGGACTTGAGCTTGAGGGCATCGAATGCCTTCTGCTCGATCCCGTCGGTCAGAAACAGGATGGTGCCGGGTACATCCTCCGAAGCAAGAGTGGCCTCGGCAAGCGCGAGAGCCTTGGCGGTATCCTTGCCATCGACAGGCATGATCCGCGTCGCCAGCGCATCCGTGTAAGTCTCGATCAGCGACACATCTTCAGTGAGCGGCAAAACCAGATGCGCCGACCCGGCATAGGCAATGACCGCCGTGCGCGCGCCGGAGCGTCCGGCGACGATGTCTCTGATCTTCAGCTTGGCGCGCTCCAGCCGCGACGGGCTGACGTCGATGGCATCCATTGTCGGCGAGAGATCGACGGCGATGACGAGGGGAGCCGTATCTTCCACGAAAGGCGGCAACTCCCGCTCCCATGCCGGCCCGGATACCGCCAGGATCGCCCCTGTCAGAACGGCGGCCAGAAGCCATGACGGACGCATACGGGATCCAGGAGAACGGTCGATAATCAGGCTATCGAGAAGATGCGGCTCGATCATTCCCTTCCACTGGCGGCTTGTATCGGCGGAGCGTGCCGACATCCAGACGATGATCGCGGGCACGGCGAGTGCCAGAAGCCACCAGGGTCTGAGGAGATGAAGATCCTCGATCATACAGCAGCTCCCCTTCTGAAGAGCCCCATCAGGCCGCTCGAAAGGTAGTATGCGGCAAGGATCGCAATCGCCAGACCGAGCGGCCAGTGGAACAGCTCGATGCGCGGCCGCCAGGAAAGGTTCTTCTGGTCCTGCGGCGTGATCTTGTCGAGCGTGTCATAGATGGTTGCAAGCTGCGTCTGGTCCTGTCCGAAGAAATAGCGCCCGCCGGTTTCAGCCGCGATTTTCTGCAGCGTCGAGGTATCGAGCTTGTCTTCGCCGGATGCCTTCGGATCGCCGATCCCGACCGTGTGGATGACGACCTTTTTCTGTTTGGCAACATCGGCGGCCTTGGCCGGAGGCATGCGGCTCGCCGTGTCGTTCCCATCGGTCAGAACGATCAATACCTTTTCAGGCACCGTGGTCTTTTCGAACATCTTGATGGCAAGCCCGATGGCATCTCCGAGCGCTGTGCGCGGGCCGGCAATTCCAGGAAGCGTATCGGCGATCACCGCCTGGACGGTGTTGTGATCCATCGTGAAGGGCACGAGTGGATAGGGCGCGTCGCCGAAGGCTATCAGCCCGATCCGGTCGCCTGGACGCTTCCTCACGAAATCGGCAACCACTTTGCGGACCGCATCCACGCGCGCCTCTGTGCTGCCATCCGGCGAACGGAAATCCTTGGTGTCCATGGACTGCGACAGATCCAGCGCAAGCAGCAAATCGCGCTGCGGTTCGACTTTCTCGATCGGCGGTTCGACGAATTGCGGGCGGGCGATGGCGACGACCATCAGGCACCAGACCAGTGTTTCGCAGAGACATTGCGTCCAGCTCCGGCGGGCGACCACCGATCCTTCGGACGGATCGACCCCCGCAGCCTCAGTGACCTGCCGGAAGAACGGAAGTCTGACCGACGCCGAGGTTTCGCGGCGGGCGGGCAGAAGCCACCAGACCAGCAGCGGCACCGGGATGAGGACAAGCAGCCATGGAAGATCAAGCTGATACATGATGCCGCCTGATCCAGAGCCTTGCCGAGGAAACCACAGTCTTGCAGAGCGCGTCGGGAATGCCGCGCAAGCCGCTGCCATTACGATATTCATCGCCGTCGAGAAGTGGCTGCAAAGCGCTGATGTCGCCCGCCTCGCAATGCCGTTTCAGGAAATCGATCCATGCCGCTCCCGAAAGGGTCGCCACCTCTTCGCGTTTCCACGCCACCAGAGCGACGCGCTTCAGCATTTCCGCCAGATCACCCATCGCGTCATGGCGGGTCTGCGGGTCGAGGACGCGCGGTTCGATGCCGTTCAGTTCGACAAGCGCCTGCCGGCGATAGGCGTTAGCCCGGTAGCGCCGGAGTGCCCGAAGGGCGAGAAGCACACCCACAACCAAAAGGAACACCGCGACTAGTCCCCAACCCCATGTCTGCGGCATCCACGATACGGGCTCTGGGAGAGCTATATCTTTGAGCGATTCAAGTGCAACTTTCGTCAGAGGATCAAGTGGGGGCACCGTGTCCGGTTCCATCAGCGCCTCCGTTGCCGCCAAGCGGCCTGTTCGAGAAGCCTTCTGAGCTGCGGCGCGGTTTCTTCCGCCGCCGAAACCGGAAGCATCGGCAGACCCAGTTCCCGCTGCCAGTCCCGAAGTTCGCGACCCCGGTCGCGCGCGAACGTGTCGATGGCCTGCCTGACATCGGCGCGGCGCAACGGCAGTTCCGCCTGCAGGCCACCGCCGCTGACGACGATGTCGCCGGAGGTTGGGAGATCAAGGAGGAAGGGGTCGTAGACGAGAATGCAGATGACGTCGTTGCGGCCGGAAAGCCTGAGCAGAATATCCCGCGTCGCGGCGCTGTGACCGTCGAAGTCGGTAATGACGATGACGAGGTGGTCATGATGGGCGATGCTGGCGACCCGCTGAAGTGTCATATCGAGCGAGGCAGGAGATGGCGGCTCCGAAAATCCGGCATCGAGGCTGCCGTTTTGCGCAGCGATCTTGCCGGCAAGCGTGATCACCGCCTCGCGGCTGCGGTGCGGACGAACCTCATCGATGTCGGTATCGTTGAAGACGAAGCCTCCCACCCGGTCACCCGAGCCAAGAATGCGCCACGCGCAAAGCATGGCCGCTTCAGCCGCCGTTACCGATTTCATCGCGCGGCGGCTGCCGAAGAACATGTTGATCCGCTGGTCGACGACAACGAGGGCGGGGCGTTCCTTTTCCTCACTGTAGACGCGCACGACGGGCTTGTTCGTGCGTGCCGTCACACGCCAGTCGATGGAGCGGATGTCATCGCCAGGCAGGTAGTCGCGCAACTCCTCGAACGTCAGTCCACGGCCACGCATCGAGGACTGCATCCGGCCCGCAAGCTGCTGGTGGCTGCGGGATTTTTGAACGAAACTCAGGTCGCGTGCGCGCGCTTCGAGCGCTACGAGTTGTTCGGTCGTGACGTGGATGCCATATGGCGCTTGGCTCGCAGGCATCTCATCTCCTCACGAAACCGCCACGAGTTCGACGATTTTATCGATCACCGTGTCCGGCGTGGTGTTGGAGGCATGCGCTTCGTAGGAGAGGATGAGCCGGTGCCGGAAAACATCGTGGACGATGGCCTTGACGTCATCCGGAGTAACATAGTCGCGGCCCTTCAGCCAGGCATAGGAGCGCGAGACCTTGTCGAGGCCGATCACGCCGCGCGGACTGACGCCGACCTGCAGCAATTTTGCGAGGTCCTTGTCATAACGCTCCGGATAGCGCGTGGCAAAGACAAGCGCGACCATGTACTTCTCGACAGGATCGGACACCGTCACGGTGCCAATTTCCTTGCGGGCATCGAACACCGCCTTGGGATCGAGGCGGTCAGGAGCGGCAGATTTCGAATGTTCCGTGGCATTCTCTTCGCCACGCACCAGCCGCATGATGGCGGCCTCTGAAGCCTCGTCGGGATAGCCGACTTCGATGTGCATCAGGAAACGGTCGAGCTGGGCTTCCGGCAGCGGATAGGTGCCTTCCTGCTCGATTGGATTCTGCGTCGCCATGACCATGAACAACTCGGGCAGCGGATAGCTCTTGCCGCCGACGGTGACCTGCCGTTCCTCCATGGCTTCCAGCAAAGCCGACTGCACCTTGGCGGGTGCGCGGTTGATTTCGTCGGCGAGGATCAGGTTGGCGAAGATCGGTCCCTGCTGGAACTTGAACTCGCCCTTGCCGCCCTCGCTGAAATAGATTTCTGATCCGGTGATGTCCGCCGGCAAGAGGTCCGGCGTGAACTGGACGCGGGAAAGTTCGGAATTCAGGTTCTTCGCAAGGCTTTTAATGGCCCGTGTTTTTGCAAGCCCTGGAAGGCCTTCCACCAAAAGGTGGCCGTTGGCGAGCAGACCGAGGAGCAGGCGCTCGACCATCTCTTCCTGGCCGATGATGGATTGGCCGATGCGGGTACCGAGGGCGAGGATGTCATCACGAGCGGTCATGCGGAACCCTATGAAAATCCGGTTGGCGAGACGCGCCGGTCGCCCGGCGCATCTCTGATTTGAAGGCTACTTCTCGATGCCTCGGTCCTTGAAGGACTGGTCGATCGCCTTGTCGACCTGTGCACGGACGCCCTCGATGTTGAAGCTGGCGACGCGCTGGCTAGGCGGGTACTTGACGAACGTTTCGAGGAAGGCGGCGCCCTGCAACTGACCCTTCACCAGCAGGTAATCGTTCCTGACGAGGAAGTCGTTGTACTGGTCCGAGACCACATCGGCGCGTTCGTAGGGGTCCATGCGCAGGTTGTAGAGCTTCGGTATGCGAAGGGTTACGAATGGCTCCTGCCAGACTTCGAAGCCTCCCGGAGTTCTCTGCTCCTTGAACACGACCTTCCAATCATCGTAGCGCGTCGCGACGAGGTCACCATCGTCATCAAAATAGTAGAACTGGTTGCGAGCGCTCTTGTCGGACTTGCCCGTGATGTAATCGAGCTGATTATAGCCGTCGAGATGGTTCTTGAAACTCGTCGCACTGCCTTCCGGCTTCCAGCCACTCAGCAGGCGGCCTTTCACGTCGGGATCGCCGGCTGCGGCAAGTAGGGTCGGAAACCAGTCAAGACCCGCGAACATCTCGTTCGACACCTCTCCGGGCTTTACGTGTCCCGGCCAGCGGACCATGGCGGGGACACGGAACGCGCCTTCCCAGTTGGTGTTCTTTTCCGAGCGGAAGGGCGTGGTGGCAGAATCTGGCCAAGACCACTGGTTCGGGCCATTGTCCGTGGTGTAGACGACGATCGTGTTGTCGGCGATGCCAAGTTCATCAAGCTTCTTGAGGAGTTTGCCGACATCACCGTCATGTTCGACCATGCCATCAGCATATTCATTGCCCTGCATGCCGCTCTGGCCGCGCATCGACTCGCGGACATGCGTGAATGCGTGCATTCGCGTCGTGTTCATCCAGGTGAAGAATGGCTTCTTGGCCTTGGCCTGACGGTCAATGAAGTCGATCGCGGCTGCGGTCGTT
Organism: Pararhizobium sp. DWP1-1-3; assembly: GCF_049896125.1. Taxonomy (NCBI): domain Bacteria; kingdom Pseudomonadati; phylum Pseudomonadota; class Alphaproteobacteria; order Hyphomicrobiales; family Rhizobiaceae; genus Pararhizobium; species Pararhizobium sp. DWP1-1-3. The sequence goes on along the minus strand of NZ_JAFCTR010000026.1, from coordinate 8,694 downwards.
TCGTCGTCGATCGTCTCCATGCGCTTCTTCGTAAGAGGCCCGGTGTCCTCCACCTTGCCATCGGCGGACGCCTTGACAACGCCGCGCGGGGAGTAGGATTTCAGGAATTCCTGGTCGTCCTTCGGCCAGTAAGCCGCCTCGGGCTCTTCTTCGGCATTCAGGTGGTAGAGGTTGCCGAAGAACTCGTCGAACCCGTGCTTGGTCGGCAGGTATTCGTCTTTGTCGCCAAGGTGGTTCTTTCCGAATTGCCCGGTTGCGTAGCCGAGCGGTTTCAGCGCTTGGGCGATAGTGATATCGCCATCCTGCAATCCGACGGGTGCGCCGGGCGCTCCCACCTTGCAGAGGCCGGTCCGAAGGCAGGCTTGCCCAGTGATGAATGTCGACCGCCCGGCGGTGCAACTGTTCTCGGCATAGTAATCCGTGAACATCAGACCTTCCTTGGCGATGCGGTCGATATTCGGCGTCTTGTAGCCGACGACGCCAAATGAGTAGGCCGAGATATTGGTCTGGCCGACGTCGTCGCCGAAGATGACCAGAATATTAGGCTTTGCCGCCGTGGCATCCTGGGCTTGCGCGGTGGCAAAGGGAACGGCCATCAGGGACATGGCGGCTGCGGCGGTGGCGCTCAGCAATTTGCGCGAAAGTTTACTGGTCATGATGGTCTCCCATCTCGGCGTGTTGAAAGTCTCCGGACATTGCGGATCTCCTCTTCGCGGGACAGTCGGAGCTGCCCCGGCAGGTCGCTGTTTCGACCCCGCAACTCTGATGGGAAAATGCGCCGGAGGAAGTACGTTACGGTAACAATCGCAACGATCCGGCGTAAAAAGGTCTTGGCCCTAACTATGACCGGTCAACGCCGCAGCGGATCAAGCCGATATCGGGGTTACGAAACAGGCGAGTTTACGGTGGTCGGCCATCGGGACAACCAATAACGTGAGCCGCGCCGGTATCACGATGAAACAGCTTGGAAGATAGACGCGGGGCGATCGGCTTGCGATGGCAGCGTTGCCAGCTGGCAGGGGCGATTTGCAGGGGGAACATTCTCCCCCTGCAAGATTGTTCGTTCGAAGAACATTAATAACCGATGCGTACGCCGCCCGGATCAGCGGCGCCGAAGTCCGGCACCGGGCTGTAACCCTGGTATTGCGAGTAGGTCGTGTTGTTCGCGCCGGTACTTGCGCATCCCGAAAGCGCTAGAAGTGCCAGTACAGCAACGGCCATCAAAGACTTAAGGGGCATGGTTTTCTCCTGTCGAAGGGAATTGGCCGGAAGGCCGGATGGCCATGGCAAATGTTCGTCTAAATCATCTTCAATGACAAGTAGGGTCGTCACTGCGAAAGGCGAGATAACAAACGGTAGCGTAAACGCAATTTCAAAGGAAAACGTGCCGCCGGAAATCCGTAAGGGTCCGGACAAAGAAAAAGGCCGGGTGAAAACCCGACCTCTCCGACCCGTCTCGACAGCGATTGCCAGTACATCCGTGGTCAACCGCTGGAAACGAATTCCATGAGCGCAATATGGCGAAGGAATGTAACCGTTTCAAGACAAAGCGAAAAATAAGAAAAACATCGCTGAGAATATCAAGCCGCATCCAGCGCCATCGTCAGATCTGCGATCAGATCATCGGGATGCTCGATGCCGATCGACAGCCGGATGGTCGATTCCAGCACACCGATCCGTTGACGCACCTCCAGCGGCACGCCGGAATGGGTCATCGTGGCCGGATGACTGGCAAGCGATTCCGTGCCGCCGAGGCTGACGGCGAGTTTGAAGATCTGCAGCGCATTCAAAAACTTGAATGAGGCCGGCTGGCCGCCGCGAATATCGAACGAAAAAGTCGATCCCGCGCCAGTGCACTGCGCGGCAAATGTCTTGCCGAGCGGCGATTGCGGGTCGTGATAGGGTAGGTAGTGAATGCCCTCGACCTTCGGATGATCGCGCAGGAAATTGGCGATTTCGAGCGCATTGTTGTTGGCTTTTTCCATGCGGATCGACAATGTCTCCAGTGAACGTCCGAGCATCCAGCAGGAATGCGGATCAAGCTGCGTGCCGATGGCGCCGCGCAGCGCCTTGACCTGTTTCATCACCGATTTTGCACCGAGAGCAGCACCGGCGATCAGGTCCGAATGACCGCCGACATACTTGGTCAGTGAATAGAGCGAGATGTCAGCGCCATGCTCGATCGGCCGCTGGAAGACCGGGCCAAGCAGGGTATTGTCGCAAGCGACGATCGGCGTATGCCCCTGTTTCTTGCCGATAGCGTCGGCAATCCTGCGGATCATCGCGACATCGACGAGGCTGTTGGTGGGGTTGGCCGGCGTTTCGATCAGGATCATCGAGACGCGGCCTTTCGCCATCGCCTGTTCAGCCGCTGCCTGCACCGACGCCTCGTTGACGCCATCGGCAAACCCGACGGCAGCAACGCCCATGTTAAGGAACGTCTTTGCCAAAAGCGTTTCGGTGCCGCCGTATAGCGGCTGCGAATGAAGAATGGCGTCGCCCGGCCGGACGAAGGCCAGCAGCGTCGTCGCAATCGCCGACATGCCGGAGGAAAACAGCGCGCAGCTTTCCGTACGCTCGTAGACGGCAAGGCGATCCTCGACGATTTCGCTGTTGGGGTGATTGAAGCGGGAATAGACCAGCCCCGCCCCGGTGCCTGCCGGCGGTTCGCGACGGCCGGAAACGAAGTCAAAGAAATCGCGTCCTTCCTCGGCCGACTTGAAGACGAATGTGGAAGTCAAAAACACCGGCGGCTTGACTGCTCCTTCGGAGAGTTCCGGGTCATAGCCATAGTTCAGCATCAGCGTTTCGGGATGCAGTTTATGATTGCCGATATGGGTCTTTGAAGGATGTGGAGCGGTCATGACAGTCTCCGGGATTTGATGCGAATACTGCAGTCTACATCAATTTTTGCCACCGCTTCTTGCCAATCTGCGGGTTTTTTCATCCAAAAATTGCGGGACATCGACGAAGACAGGCAAAATCTCGCAGTTGGCGCCATGGCGAATTGAAGCTCACGTCAACTTCGGGCCCGCCCATAACGGTCAATCCACCGAACCGCTCTTGGTCGTGCCGGGCACGTTCATCTTCTTGCGCTCGCGGGCCATGTCGCTGACGGCGGCGCGCAGGCGCGGATGGCGGGCCATGAAAATGTTGAAATCGCGCCGGTCGAGTTTCAGGAACTGGCAAAAATCCACCGCGATCACGTCTGCGGTGCGCAATCCGCCGCTAAGCAGCGCCATCTCGCCGAAAAATGCGCCGGCCTCCAGCAGGATGGCGTTGCCCGGCAAGCGGACCTCGGCGGCACCCGACGCGATGAAAAACATCGCATCGCCACGCTCGCCAACCCGGATGACCTTGTCGCTTGGCGAAGCCGAGGCCGGGCGGAACAGCAGGAGAAGCTCCTCGAGCGCATGGTCGTTGACTTCGGAAAACAGCGGAAAGGTATGGACCAGCTGCTGCTGCTTCAGCTGCTGCTGGCTTTCCTTTTCATCGTTCCGCGCCTTGATGACGTCGAGTTCGCGACTGAGTATTTTAATTTTCCGCTCGCCGTACCTGGGCGCGCCACCGCTGAGCGCCGCCTTCAACTTTGCCGCAGCCCAGAAAATCAGCGGGTTGAGGGTAATCGAGAGTATGGCGCCGGCCAGGATGAGGTCATACCCCTCCTGAGACATCAGCCCCAGCGAGACGCCAAGGCCGGCAACGATGAAGGAAAATTCGCCGATCTGGGCAAGGCTCGCCGCCACCGTCAGCGCCATCGACATCGGATAGCGCAGCATCAGCACGAAACCGGCGGCAATCAACGATTTTCCAACGGTGATCAGCGCCAGGATGGCAAGAACCGCCAACGGCTGCTCGATGAGGATCTGCGGATTGAACAACATGCCGACCGACACGAAAAACAGCACCGAAAAGGCGTTCTGCAAAGGCAGAGAATCCGCCGCCGCCCGGTGGCTGAGATTCGATTCGCTCATGACGACACCGGCAAAAAATGCGCCGAGGGCAAATGAAACGCCGAAGAGCATGGCCGAGCCGAAGGCGATGCCGAGCGCAATAGCGAGAACGGTGAGCGTGAACAGTTCACGCGATCCGGTGCGCGCGACCAGCGTCAAAAGCCATGGGACGATCCTTGGCCCCAGAACGATGGCAAGGACCGCGAAGGCGCCGAGCTTGACCAGAGTCAGCACGATCGTCAGCGCAACGGGGGTCGCGGCGCCCGCCCCATGCCCCCCGGACCCCTGAGCGCCCAGAACCTCTGCGACGATCGGCAGCAGAACGAGCACCAGGACCATCGCCAGGTCCTCGACGATCAGCCAGCCGATGGCCACCCGGCCATTCGGCGAGTTGACCAGATTTCGCTCCTCCAGCGCCTTGAGCAGAACGACGGTGCTGGCAACGGAAATGCTCAGCCCGAAGACCAGCCCGGCGCCAAGGTTCCAGCCCCAAAGCGTGCAAAGTCCGATCCCCAAAAGCGTTGCCAGGATGATTTGGCCAATGGCGCCGGGGATGGCCACCCCGCGCACGGCGATGAGATCCGCAGCGGAGAAATGCAGGCCGACGCCGAACATCAACAGGATGACGCCAATTTCTGCAAGCTGGGTGGCCAGCGCGGTATCGGCTGTGAACCCGGGCGTAAAAGGGCCCATCAGAATGCCGGCAACCAGATATCCGACCAGCGGCGGCAGGCGCAGCCGATCTGCAAAATAACCGCAGCCCGCAGCCAGTACGAAGCTGATTGCGACGGTTGCCACCAATGCCATATCCTGATGCACGCACTACTCCCGGCTGCTTTCATTCCTTCAATCTGATGTATTTGTATCGTGGGCTGCCAGCAAGTGTTGGACCAATACCATATAGAGGTAAGGGCGCCTTATCGTCTTGGTGGTACCACCGGGATGTCTGCAGCCGGAGCCTTTGGAACAAGCCATCGATCCGCACGTTTCATGCAGGATTAAATAGGATTAAGTAAATGCAAATGACCATGCGCGCTGTCGTCTTCGTGATCGTCGGGTCGATTCTAAGCATTCTCGTCATCAAATATGCCGATAACGATCTGAATGCTTCCGTGCCGATGATGGACCCGGCCACACCAGCAGCACCAGCTTGATCCGGCTGGGATAAAAAACCGCCACAATCAATCGTCACTCGTATCGCTCAAGGAACACACCGCAACTCTGACCGGTGTAAGCCTTGTTGGATTCCGGCCTTGGCAGGTCCGTTTCAGCCGGCAACAGGAGACGAAGTATGACGAAATGGCGCAACGAGCCGATGCTCCCCAATCACGTGCAGCTGTGCCAGCGCGTCTTCGACAAAGCAAGAGCGGCCCGCAGCATAGCCCCCGACAGCGATGCCAATGATCCGGTCGCAGCGCTTGTGCTGACGCTGTATCGCCACGGCGTCCGTGACGAGGAAGAGTTGCTGACGCGCGTTCTCCAGGCGCTCGATGAAAAGTCTTGACCCCGGCGATTGCCACCTTCGCAGCCCGTCGCCACGTTAAAGACTTGACCGTCGAATAATATTGATAAAAACTATAGACTATCAAACGGCCCGACGGTGAGGTGTCATGAACCAGTTGATCGTCAACCCGATGACAGTATCCGGCGCCATCTCAGGCGAAGTGCCGGTTGTCGCCATTATCGGCGGCGGCGTGTCGGGCGCGGCGACTGCTTTTCATCTTGCGCTGTCAAAGCAGACCCCGGCTCCGCAAATCATCGTGTTCGAGCCGCGCGCTTGCCTTGGCAAGGGCCTCGCCTACGACACGACTGAGCCCGCTCACCGCATCAACGTACCGGCCGCGCGCATGAGCCTTTTGACCGACGAACCGGATCATTTCCTTGGCTGGATCGCCGCGCATTCGGCAACGGCCGGCGATGACGATGCGCTGCGGCCCGACGGCGCGCTGTTTCCCCGCCGCAGCGTGTTCGGCGACTATGTCAACGCCATGCTGCAGCCGCTTGTTACCAGCGGCGCTGTACAGCATCGCCGCAGTGCCGTCGCGCATGTGCTGCGCGATGGGGCACACTGGCTGGTCATTGGCGAAGACGGCACGCGGACCAAGGCTGATATCGTGGTCATCGCCACCAGCCACCCGCCGCCGGTGGCGCCGGGCCAGCTTCAAGCCGTGCTGAAGGACCATCCCAGGTTCGTGCCCGACCCAACGCGAGCAGGCGCACTTGCGGCCATCCGTCCAACGGACCGCGTGCTTGTCGTCGGCAACGGCCTGACCTCGGCCGATGTGATCGCTGCGCTGGCGCTGAACGACCATAAGGGGCCGATTACCGCGATCTCACGCCGCGGACTGCGCTCCCGCGGCCATGCACCGGTGGCGCAGGACCCCACCGGCGACTTCCTGACCGCGCCGGCCTTAACCGCGCGGGCACTGCTGAAAAATATCCGCACGGCCATCCGGCAAGCGGCACTGGACGGCGGGACCTGGCACGGCGTCATCGATCAGGTGCGCGCGCAGGGACAAGCGCTGTGGCAGGTTTTGCCGCTGGTGGAACGGCAGCGCATCGTCCGGCATTTGCGGCCCTTCTGGGACGTCCACCGGTTCCGCGTCGCGCCGCAGGTGGAAGCCGCGCTCGACACGGCGATCGCCGAAGAACGCCTTGAAATCCTCGCCGGATCCGTTGCGCCAAGCCGTATCGAGGCGGACGCGATCCACTGCATGCTGCGTCTGCGGCGATCTCCCGCAATCATCGAGAAAACCTACGACGCGGTGGTCGTTACCACTGGTCCCGGCCATGGCGGCATTCTTGCCAGCCAGCCTTTCCTCGCCGAGCTGTCGCGAAACGGTTACCTTGAGCTAGACCCCACCGGCCTTGGCCTATCCTGCACCCGCAACTCGGAAGCCGTCGGCCCCGTGACGGGCGTAACACCATCCTTGCTGATTGCCGGGCCGCTGGCGCGCGGCACGTTCGGCGAGTTGATGGGCCTGCCGCAGGTGACCGACCATGCCGTGTTCGTAGCGTCAAGGATCGCTGAATGCTTGCAGGCGCAAACGCCAAAAAAGGCGTGAAATCGGCTTTAAGGAAAGACTTTTCTTAGTCCACTCGATCTATAGAAATTATAATCTTATCTTTCCACCTGACTTCTTCCACCCATGGGCCGTGCAAAAAACGGAGCGTGCGATGGAAACCATCTTGCAGTATCAGCCAAGCGTCAAACAAACGGCCGGTCGCCTCCGCAGCGATTTCGAAGCCATCGAGACCGCCCGGGCACTGGCCGGCGATTTCGCCACCCGCGCGTCCGATCGCGACGCCAATCGCACCCTGCCCTATGACGAACTCGACGAGATCGCCAGGTCCGGGCTTCTGGCGATCACCGTTCCTGCCGAATATGGCGGGCTTGATGTCTCCAATGCGATACTGGCGGAAGTGACCGCCATCCTGTCTGAAGCGGATGCGTCGATCGGCCAGATCCCGCAGAACCATTTTTACATTCTCGAAGCATTGCGGGTGGACGGCAGCGAAGAACAGAAGCGCTACTTCTTCGGCCGCGCATTGGCGGGCGACCGTTTCGGCAATGCGCTTTCCGAACGCGGCACCAAGACGGTGGCTGACTACAACACCCGCATCACGCCGGAAGGACCGGGCTACCGTGTCAACGGCCAGAAATTCTATTCGACCGGCGTGCTCTTTGCCGACTGGATTACCGTTTTCGCCCTCGATCCCGAGGATCGGCTAACCATGTCCTTCGTCGCCAAGGGCACCGAGGGTATCGAGATCATCGACGACTGGGATGGTTTTGGCCAGCGCACCACCGGTAGCGGCACCACGATCCTCAACAATGTCTATGTCAATGCCGATGCCATCGTCTTCCATCACAAGGGTTTTGAGCGGCCGACCACGATCGGTTCGGTCGGCCAGATCATCCATGCCGGTGTCGATCTTGGCATTGCGCGTGCAGCCTTTGCCGAAACCCTGGATTTCGTTCGCACCCAGAGCCGCCCGTGGAAAGATGCCGGCGTCGAACGCGCTGCAGACGACCCGCTGACCATCGCCAGGGTCGGCGAGATCGCCATTAAGATAGAAGCGGCCACCGCCCTGCTTGAACGGGCCGGCCGCAAGGTCGATGTCGCCCAGATGGACGCGACGGAGGCCAATGTCGTCGATGCCACTCTTTCTGTTGCCGCCGCAAAGGTGCTGACCACCGAAGTGGCGCTGACCGCCTCCACGACCCTGTTCGAACTCGCAGGCACCTCGGCCACCCGCATCGGCCTCAATCTCGATCGCCACTGGCGCAATGCCCGCACCCACACATTGCACGACCCGGTGCGCTGGAAGGCCCATGTCGTCGGCAATTATCACCTGAACGGCGTGGTGCCGCCGAAGAACGGGGCCTTGTGAGCGCTGGAGACGATTGCGGCGGCGGCATCCTGCCGCCTCAGAATGCTGGCAAAGACTCTTCCCCTCGAAGACTTAAACGGGGGCCTGCATCCGCACGACTATTGCATAGGAGTGAAAGGCTTTCAGCGTTCTCCCTCTTCTCCCCAGCGGGGAGAAGTGCCGAGCGCATGCGAGGCGATGAGGGGGGCTCCAGCGAAGCCGGAGCCTGACAAAGGTGGCCTTCGGCCCCTCATCCGGCCCTGCGGGCCACCTTTGTAACTTCCCTTCTTCCGCATTTGGCGCTGTAATGCCAGTTGCGGTGGCGGATGGAAGACCGTCGCACCTTTGGGACACCAAGCCCGTGGGA
>NZ_JAFCTR010000025.1:0-44462 GCF_049896125.1 Pararhizobium sp. DWP1-1-3 | reverse complement strand
CAAACGCGGTTTGCCTTCCCGATATGCAGATCGGCGACTTGAGTTGCGCAGCAACTCGTAAGTGCGCCCTTGGAACTTCTTTCGCTTCGCTCTCTTCGTAAGGGATTGCACCAGGCGCAACCATTGTAGGATCCTACAATGGTGCCGGTGCTGCGTTGTCTGTAGTCTTGCGACAAACAAGGAAGCGTCCATGACACACACACGTCGAGCACCACTGGCGTTGCTGATCGACGACGCCGCCGCGCCCAGGATCGTCCGCAGCCATTTGAGGGAGGTCCCGCCGTTGGGATCACCCGTCGTCAAGCGGATCTACGGCGACTGGACCACGCCAAACTTTAAAGGCTGGAAACTGAGCCTGCGCGATTTCGACATTCACCCCATCCAGCAGCTCGCCCAAACGCTCGGAAGGAACGCCACCGACGGTGCGATGATCATCGACACGATGCATATGTTTCATACCGTTCGTTTTTCCGGTTTCTGCATCGTCTCCAGCGATCACTATTTTTCGCGCCATGCCGACCCGAAAGAGCACGATGGGACGTAAACCGATTGTCCAGCGGATCGCAGAGCTTGAGCAGCGCAAGAAGTCGCTTGTGGCCCGTCTCGGCAAACAGGAACGAGCACGCGACACAAGACGCAAAATTCTGCTGGGTGCCTTCGTGTTGCGTCAGCTCGAACACTCCAGAGATCCTGCCTTGTCTCACTGGCTTCGCGAGAGACTGTCCACCGAACTGTCCGGGTTTCTGGTTCGCGATGGCGATCGAGCTCTGTTCGACGACATCCTCCTGCCGGCATCATGGCTCGAAAGGTCGAGCCGTGGAAACCCGGAATGACGTGTTCGAGGCTCCTCCAATCGATCGTCAAGGCTCCGGTCCTGGCGGTCGGTTCCGCGATTATCTGCGTGCTGTTCGCGGCGCTGCTGTTCCTCGCCAGCTTTCTCATTCATCTGATCGCCGGCGTCGAGCCTGGGAGATCACCAACCTCGTCCAGGCCTTCGCAGGATATCTGCCACTTGTGTTCGCTGTCGGAGGTTTTCTCTCCGTGTTCATGACGAATGTGCCGATTTCTTCCGTGTTGTGGCTCCGCGAGTTGGGCGACGGCTGGGGAACTGCAAAAACTCTCCGCAACAGATGACGGTCTGATAATCGGTGGCGATCCGGAGACAATCAGGCTGCTGCGCTATGACGGGCCAGCACACCTTTTGACCATAGCGCCAACACGGACCGGCAAGGGTGTTGGCACCATCATTCCTAATCTGCTGAACGCCAAAGCTCGGTGATCTGCATAGACCTGAAGGGAGAGAACACCATGTTAGCAAGTCAGATCGCGAAGCGGCGGGCGTGCTGTCGGCGGCGCAACGTCAAACTCACTTCCTTGACAGTCCGCGCATGACCGCGGTGCTTGGCCGATCAGATTTTCGTTTTACCGATCTCAAGCGCAACAACGTCACGGTGTTTCTGGCCCTGTCGCCCGATCGGCTGTCGACCTGTTCGAGATGGCTACGACTACTGGTCACCCAAAGCCTGACTGACATGGTGCGCGACGCCGCGTCCGCTGCGCGGCCTATTCTCTACCTGCTCGACGAGTTCGCGGCTCTCGGTCACTTGGCGCCGATCGAACGCGCCATGACCCTCATGGCCGGTTACGGCATTCAGCTCTGGCCAATCCTGCAGGATATCCATCAGCTGCGCGCCACCTATGGACAACGTGCAGGCACCTGTCGAATGCCGCCGTCCTACAGGTCTTTGGGGTCAACGATATCGTCCGCTGATGCAGTCGACCGGTGCAACGCGAAATTTGACCGGCGGTCCTGAGCTGTCGTGTAAAAACACTAAACGGCCTGCGGCTTGTCATTGCCCGGCACGATTGGCCTATGCTTCACCCATTGATTGCGACACCCGCGAGTGCCAAGCCTAGCCTGGCGCGACGCCTTGAAATCGGACGAAACCGATCGAGTTATTCTTCCTAAGGTATTAGCCACGGTTGGCGGGATGCTGACAACACAGGGATTAGCATCGATGACAGCAGACCGGGAATGGATGCAAGCGTTTTTCGATCGCTTTGCGCCCACCGTAGCGATCGAATTGATTGGCGCAGAATTTACCGTGGCGGGCGTCGGCGGTCTGATCGTCGAGACCGAAGCGTATACGGACGAAGATCCCGCATCCCACACTTACAACGGGAAAACCCCTCGCAATCGCGCAATGTTCGGGCCACCTTCGAGCATCTATGTGTACCGTTCCTATGGCATTCACTGGTGCTTGAACTTCGTTTGCCGGACTGGAAGCGCAGTCTTGATCCGCGCCTTGGAGCCCTTAGCGGGATTGGATCTGATGCGACAGAGGCGCGCTGTGGAGAATACCGTTCTTCTGTGTTCCGGCCCCGGACGTCTCTGCCAGTCGCTTGCAGTGACAGGTGAACTCAATGGTCTGTCCCTTGCCAAAGATGTTTTTCATCTCACCCTTCCAACAGAACCGCAGACGATTTCTGCTGGACCGCGTATCGGTGTTACCAAGGCAGCTGACGTTCCCTGGCGTTATGGCATCAGGGGTTCGCGGTTTTTAAGCAAGAAGCTATGAACCGCGGCCGCGAGGGGTACGTGATTGGGAATTCGCTGAGGCGGACGGATATGCTAGCCTAGCCGGGACTGTCATGGATCAGGTTGTCTGTTCCGCTGACATTCTTGAATAGCCTGAATGGAGATAAGTCCTTGACACAGCGGACAGGCAGCGCGGATCTTCCATTGCATGGCGGCCGTGTTCCCAAATGGCTGGGCGACCGCATGACCCGGCTTGGTGCCTTGATGACCGAGGCTATTGTTCAACATTATGGACGCGATGAATTTTTGCGCAGACTGGCAAGCCCCTTCTGGTTCCAGTCCTTTGGCGCAGTCATGGGAATGGACTGGCACTCATCCGGCATCACAACGAGTGTGATTGGCGCGTTGAAGCGTGGATTGACGCCGTTGTCCTCTGAGCTTGGAATCCATGTCTGCGGCGGGCGTGGGGCGCAGTCGCGTAAAACTCCGGTCGAGTTGGCGTCCATCGGTGACCGCGTCGGGATAGACGGCTTGGCGCTCGCCACAACAAGTCGGCTGGTTGCAAAGGTTGACAGCGCCGCCGTGCAAGATGGCTTCGATCTTTACCTGCACGGGTTTATCGTGAGCGACGATGCCAAGTGGGTTGTGATTCAGCAGGGAATGAATGATGACCGGAGGCAGGCTCGGCGCTACCACTGGCTTTCTGAGGGGCTGACGAGCTTTGTCGATTCTCCTCACGCCGCGATCGAAGGCCGGGACCAGGGACAGATCGTCAATCTTGCTGACCGCCGGGCGGTAAGGTCGCGCGAAGGTCAACTGGACCTTCTCTCATGCTTGGGGCCCGATAAAATTGTCAGGGAGGTGCGCGCGCTGGAAGCGCAGTCTGGACCAAAAGAGGCGTCAGCGATCGATGTTCAGCCGATGCTGCCGCATCTCGTCCTGCCTCACCATCACGATGTCCGTCAGACCGATGTAAACATGCGACGCCTGCACGGCAATCTCGCAGCAGCGGCCGATTGTGGACCAGTGGATTTCGAGAGCCTGTTGCTTACGCCCGGGGTTGGCGCAAGGACGGTTAGAGCGTTGGCCATGGTTGCCGAGGTCGTGCATGGCGCCCCCTATCGTTTTTCTGACCCGGCACGTTTTTCGCTTGCCCATGGCGGCAAGGATCGCCACCCGTTTCCTGTGCCGGTGAAGGTCTATGACGAGACGATCAATGTCATGAAATCGGCGGTCCGAAAGGGTCGGCTCGGCCGCGACGAAGAGTTGCAGGCGCTTAAGCGGCTGGATGACCAATCCAGAAAAATCGAACGATATGTTACCGGACCGGACCTGAAGGAAATCGTCGCTGGAGAATTCGATGACTCCGCCTGGTTCGGTGGACGCAGCATATTCGGATGGGAGCCGCCGCCCGGCGGGGACGCGCGCTCTTGGAGTAAGTCAACCAAAATATAGAAAGTTCGGGCTCAACGGAACTCCGAGGACCATGAGCCGTTGGAGTTGTCTCGCACAAGACGTCCGTGCTCAACGAAACTGCCAACTCCAGGATCGACACCCGTGAGGCTGCGGCTCGCCGTCGAACTGCGTTAAGCAGCACTGAATCGATCGGGTGATCTTTGTGGAGGCCGAACGTGTCGGAAGCTCGTCCGGCATGGAAGCGTCCAGATTAGCGCCGTGTGACCGGGAGGGGATGGCGTGTGGTCGGATTCTTCGTGCGATGGCCAATTCAGGTGTATGCGGATTCGCCGCGGGGGATATCGACACGATACAGATGGCGTTTCGGAAGGCTGGTCCGATCAAGATTCCGGCCGGTTATTTCGTACTGCTTTGTGCGAAACTTTGTGAGTAGAGGGACAGCAAATGCCGGTTGTTGCAACGGCCGCCTGGGCGATCTCCAAATCCGTCGCGCACCACTTCCCGGCACACGGCACGGGTCTCAACCGATATGCAACCGTACTCCGAGGTGTCGAGATCAATTCGACTTTTTACAGGCATCATCGTTTGTCCACCTATGCCCGGTGGGCTGCTTCCGTGCCTGACGATTTCCGCTTCGCCCTCAAGGTGCCGAAGGCTATTACCCACGAGCGGCGGCTAAACAAGATCGCGCCACTGTTCTCGTCGTTTCTGGAAGAGATTTCTCCGCTGGGTGACAAGATTGGTCCGCTCCTTTGTCAGCTGCCGGCGAGTCTGAGTTTCGACGCCCAGCTCGGGGACACTGCTTTCGCCGAAATGCGAGCGAGGTATGAGGGCCAGATTGTCATTGAGGTTCGCCACAAAAGCTGGGCGGCACCGGCAGCTGTCGACATGCTGGAGCAATACGGGATCGACCGGGTTCTGGCAGATCCGGCTCCCGTCTGGCAAAAGTCCGATTTCACCCAGGCACCCTTTTATATCCGGCTGCATGGCACGCCAAAAATTTATTATTCAAGCTATTGCGACGATGACATCCACGGATTTGCGACCTTGCTTGCAGCAGAGAGTTGGTGCGTGTTCGACAACACCGCTTCGGGCGCCGCAGTTGAGAATGCCCTCACCATGATCAAAGAGCTCCGTCGATAGTAGGACAGGGTCACTCGTGGGAAATTTCAAAGGTTGACGACACGCCATCTCGACGGCGGGCGCGGCCGACCTCGCCGTAGCTGACCCCCATGGCCCGGGAGGGTGCCTACCACCGTTCTCTGGCTAAGCGTACGGCGCCATGAAAGCATCCATGCCGGTGCCGGCGTTCTTGAACTCGGCGCCGTGCGTGTGGCGCTGGCAGCGATAAGCGATCCAGTGGCAGATCGGGCCAACTGACCTCTTCTAACCTCATCAATCACCCTTTGAATTCGGTGTCCTTCATTTCTCGCTCGTCGTAGTTCAGGTCCCATTCTTTGCCGACCTGCTTTTTTCCGGGGGGTGCCTTGTGGCCCGTGGCATCGTCGGAGCCGGTGATCACGCGGGGCTTAGCGCTGACCACACCATTGTTGTCACTGCGCTTTAGGCCCTTGGCAAATTGGCCCTTTGCGTCGTCGTGGATGGTCTTCACTACGGCGGCTTTGTCTTTGTCTTCCGCTTTTTTCGACATCAACGGGCTCCATTCATTTCTAGCAATTTGAGCTGGCGTTTCGTTCCGAGGGGTCGACCCTACAGTTACCGAAGAATCCGGGCTATTCGTGATCTCGTCCTGCGCACGGGTGAAATAGGTGTGGTCATGAGAAGCCATTCTGGTGATTCACACAGGTTCCTACGTGCGTCTCCAACGCCGCTGACCTCTACAAGTTCCTCTCTCGGTAGAAAGATGGTCGCGCGGCGGCACAGTAGACGAAGTTCGGGCCGAGACCGATGCTTGTAAAAACCTATCACCACCCCCTCGCGGTTTAATTGGAACAATAGGCCCAGCTGATGGTTGTGCAGCTACATTCAGTCACAGAATTGGTTTATTGGGAACTATCAGTTGTAGGCCAAGCTGCGGATCAGCTCACCGCGGTCTCCTCAGACTTCACGCCTGACTATGCGCTGAAGAAAAATTTACGACAGCGGCGATGCGTGGCTCTCACAGTTAGCTAACGATGTTGTCCGGGACCGCAAGGCCCCCAACTTTTTCTAGCGTTGGTTCGTCGCATTTAAGACCCGATTGGCTCAGCGCGTCGTCCGCAGAACCCACCTGAATCTTGCTCCGACGCCCAACCCTCAACTGCACATGAAGCTCAACGAGGATTAGGACATGAAAGCTCTGACATGGCACGGAAGTGGCGACATTCGTTGCGAGGAAGTGGACGATCCTGTCATCCAGGATGATCGGGACGCAATCATCAAGGTTACAAGCTGTGCCATCTGCGGTTCAGACCTCCATCTTTACGGCGGCTTCGTACCCGGCATGCATGCGGGCGACGTGATGGGTCATGAGACCATGGGCGAGGTTGTTGAGGTTGGGAGAGGCAATTCGAAACTCAAGATCGGCGACCGCGTTGTTGTGCCCTTTACCATTTCATGCGGGGATTGCCGCATGTGCAAATGGAAACTGTTTTCCCTTTGCGAGCGATCCAATCCATCGGGAGCGATGCAAGCCGAACAGATCGGCTATCCGACAGCTGGGCTGTTCGGTTATTCCGAGCTTTATGGCCGCTTTCCGGGTGGCCAGGCGCAGTACCTGCGTGTTCCCTATGCCGATATCGGGCCGATCGTTGTGCCGGACGGCCTGAGCGACGAGCAGGTCCTCTTCCTGTCGGATATTTTCCCGACCGGATACATGGCAGCCGAGAATTGTGATATCAAGGAGGGCCAAACCGTTGCAGTCTTTGGATGCGGGCCTGTCGGGCTCTTCGCCATCAAGTCGGCATTCCTGCTCGGTGCAGAACGCGTCATCGCCATCGATACCATTCCCGAGCGCCTCGCTTTGGCGCGGCAGTCTGGTGCAGAGACTTTGGACTACGCGGACGACGATCTGCAGCAACGCATTCTGGACATGACCAACGGTCAAGGCCCCGACGCCGTTATTGAGGCGGTTGGCATGGAAAGTCACGGCTCAGGTGGCGTCATGGAAACTCTTCAATCCAAACTGACATCGACCGAACGACCTTACGCCTTGCAACAGGCGATCCTGGCCTGCCGACCCGGAGGCGTGGTTTCGCTTCCGGGAGTGTTTATCGGCTCGGCTGTACCAACTCCACTTGGAGCCTTCATTGGAAAGGGGCTGACGCTCAAGACGGGCCAGACGCATGTCCAGCGTTATCTTGAGCCCCTGATGAAGCTGATTCTGGAAGGCAAGATCGATCCGTCTTTTTTGATCACGCACCGTGTCAGTCTTGAAGATGGACCGGAAGCCTACAAGACGTTCCGCGACAAGCTTGACGGCTGCGTCAAGGTCGTGATCCGACCGAATGGCTGATCAATGCCGGCCTGCGCCGCACGTCGCTGCGGGAAAGCAATCAAAGATTGTAGAGCGCGCTTCGTTCAATCTTAAACGGTCACGGAAAGGCGCCACGTGGCACGAATGATTTGCGAGCAGGGGACGGGTGTGCGAATGTAAATCGGGCCTCGCTCTTGGCGTGTCCTCCTGAAACACCAACGCAGCGAGTAACCCGTCGGGTTGAACTGGCGGATTGGCAATGCACTATGGATGAGGACCCATCTGATAAAGATGCGGGTGGCCGGGTTCATCCCAAGGCCGGATTAAGTTCGACCGCGGTGAACCAGGTGGAGGATGTGTCATTTTCGCAGATTCCGAGGATTCCCGTTATTGGGATCGGTGCATCGGCCGGTGGCATCAAGGCGCTTGCGCAGTTCTTTGACGCCACGCCCGCCGACAACGGTTGCGCCTTCATTGTGGTACTCCATCTCGACCCGAAGCATGAAAGCGAACTCGCGCACGTTCTGAGCACCCATACGGCTATGCCGGTCGTCCAGGTCGCCGACTTACTGCTACTCGCCCCGGACCACGTTTACGTCATCGCTCCGAACACCGATCTGATTGTTCGCGAAGGGAGGCTTCACATCGCCAAGCCTTCCGCCTCGCATGGCCATCCGGTCGATGTGCTCTTCAGTTCTATTGCAAGGGATCAAGGTGAGCGAGCAGTTGCAATCGTACTTTCTGGTACGGGGAGCAATGGGACTGAGGGTTTGAGGGCGATCCGGGCCGAAGGCGGAATGAGCTTGGTCCAAGCACCAGAGACTGCGGAGTTCGACGGCATGCCCAGGAGCGCGATTTCGGCTGGAATGGCTGATCACGTTCTGTCTCCCGAACAAATGCCGGAAGCTCTGCTTGCCTTCGTAAGGCATGGGTATGTCGTCCATCCCGCTGAGATGGGGGATGTGTCGGCCAGTAGCCAAGCCACTGTAGGCAATGTGCTGGAGCTTCTACGCGCACGCGGCGGTTACGATTTCCGTGGCTACAAACATTCGACGCTGGGCCGACGTATCCACCGGCGCCTCGGACTGAGAAACATAGATACGCTGGATAGCTATGTCGATGAACTCAGAACCAACCCACATGAGCTTATGACGCTGGCTGGTGACCTGATGATCAGCGTTACAGGATTTTTCCGTGATGCCGATGCCTGGAAGGCGCTGGCGGAGCTGGTCATAGCCCCCATCATCTCCGAACGTGAGACCGACGCGTCGATCCGTATCTGGACACCTGCCTGCTCCACGGGGGAGGAAGCCTACTCGATCGCCATGCTAGTAACGGAGCTGGCTGAAGCGGCAGGCAAGCACTTCGAACTGAAAGTGTTCGCCACTGATGCCCAGGACGAAAACTTGAGAAAGGCACGGGAGGGGATGTATCCATCGGCCGCGCTGTCTGCCTTTCCTGAGCGTCGTATGACCCGCTTTTTCGAAAAGCACGGTAGCACGTATCAGGTTACCAAAGAGCTACGGGACATGGTCGTGTTCGCGTCGCAAAACCTGTTGCGAGATCCCCCTTTCTCGCGTCTCGACCTGGTCACCTGCAGAAATGTCCTGATCTATCTCGATGCCGACGCACAACAACGGATCATCTCCCTGTGTCATTTTGCGCTGCGGCCGGGCGGGCATCTTTTTCTCGGCAATGCCGAAACGATTGGTCGGCATGACGAGTTGTTCGAGACGGAATCGAAGAAATGGCGAATTTACCGCAAGCGCGGCTCTGCTCGGCATAAAACCATCGGATACCCCACGAAGCGACCACTAACGGGATCACAGACCATAATGGATAAATCGTCACCGTCGTCCCAAGAGCCAAATCTGCCTGCGGGAGAACTTGCGCGCCGCGTGCTTCTCGATCGCTACGCGCCAGCCTCCGTGTTGATCGACGACAAGGCCCGCGTGCTTTATTTTCACGGAACGACAAGGGATTACCTCGAGCACCCGGCCGGCGAACCGACCAGAGATTTGCTCATGATGGCGCGCGAAGGGCTGGCCCCGACACTTCGTTCCGCGATACGGGAAGCGACGAAAGTTAAAAGTACGGTTACGGTTGACGCCGTGCTTCGGGAGGGGAAGCCCGGCATGTCCGTCACCATGACGGTGACACCTGTGCCCGCTGCGTTGCAAGGCGGCAGCTTCCTTCTTATTACCTTTACACCCGCTTTGCCGCACCACGATGTCCCCCGCGTGCCGATCGGCGAAAACATCGACAACGCTACGGAGCGGGAACAGGCCCTGCTCAAGGAACTGCTGGCGACCCGCGCCGAGTTACAAAGCACGATCGAGCATCAGGAAACCACCAACGAGGAACTGAAGGCGTCCAATGAAGAAGCGACCTCCATGAACGAGGAGCTTCAATCAACCAACGAGGAACTTGAGACTTCGAAGGAGGAGTTGCAGTCGTTCAACGAAGAGCTGAACACCGTCAACAGCCAGCTTCAGTACAAGATCGGCGAACTGGAAAACACCACAAACGATCTCAACAATCTTCTGGCAGGGTCGGAAACCGCCACGGTCTTTCTGGATGAGAAGTTTCGTATCCGGTGGTTTGCGCCAGCGAGCAAAGACCTTTTCGATCTTACCCCGTCGGACATCGGCCGCCCGATCGCCGCGTTTGCGCAGAAGTTTTCCGACGAGAATCTGCTGCGGGATGCCCAGGAGGTATTGAAAAAACTATCGACCATTGAGGCTGAGGTTCCAAGCGATTCCGGGCGGTGGTATTTGCGGCGGATGCTTCCTTATCGCACCCAGGATAATCGCATAGCGGGGGTGGTGATCACGTTCCACAATATCACGGATCGCAAGCGGGACGCAGATGCGATCAACGACGCGCGGGTCTATGCGGAAACCATAGTGCGAACGGTTCAGCATCCCTTGCTCGTTCTGAACCGCGAACTGCATGTCCAGACCGCCAACACCGCCTTTCGCGAACTGTTTGCCGTATTCGACGAAGAGCCGAAAGGGCAACTGATCTTTGAACTCGGAACCGGGGAATGGAATAACCCGCCGCTTCGCGCGCTTTTGGACAAGGTGCTTTCTGCGGGAGATGAAATCCACAATTTCGAGATTGAGCAGGAGTTCCGCCTGACGGGAAGGCGTACGATGTTGCTCACCGCATGCCGATTACCACAGGAAGGGGGGCGCGATGAACTGATCCTGGTGGCGATCGAAGACATTACCGAGCGCAGACGCGCTGAGGAACATCGGGAAGTCCTCGTTGGCGAGCTAAATCATCGGGTCAAAAACACCCTGGCGGTTATCCAGTCGATCGCCAGCCAGACTCTTGGCCAAGCATCGACGATTGAGGGCGCGCGCACCGCGTTTAGTGCGCGACTGATTAATCTTGCCAAGGCGCACGACGTGCTGACCCGTGAAAACTGGGATGGAGCGGACCTTGTCGACATCGTCACCGACACTGCCGAACCCCATGCTGAAGGTAATCGGTTTCAGATCGAGGGTGAACGTGTGCGTTTGGGACCGAGCGCATCGCTGGCAATTTCCATGGCGGTGCATGAGCTCTGCACCAACGCAGCGAAATACGGAGCCCTATCTACGGAAGCGGGAAAGGTAGCCATTGTCTGGCGGCTGGTCGGTGAGGGTAAAGATCGCCGTTTGAATTTTACCTGGTCGGAAAGTGGCGGGCCGCCAGTTGAAAGGCCGAACCGCAAGGGTTTTGGCTCCCGCCTGATTGAGCGTGCGCTGGCGCAGGAACTTGGCGGTACAGTGAACGTTACGTACGAGCCGTCTGGCGTCGTATGTACCATCGACGCGCCAATGCGTTGAGGGGAAGATGAAGCACCACGGGAACGAAACGAAGATGAAGCGGATTCTCGTCGTTGAGGACGAGGTTTTGCTTGCAATGCACCTCGAAGACCTGCTCATCGCCATGGGTCACGAGGTCGTGGGGCCGGCTACCCGAATTCCTGAAGCGCTGGAGTTCGCCCGGCAGGCAGATCTCGACTTTGCCGTGCTCGACGTGAACGTGGCTGGCAGCCAGTCTTTTCCGGTCGCCGACGTTCTCCTTATTCGATCTATACCGTTTGTGTTCGCGACGGGTTACGGGGCAGAGGGTTTCCTTGACACATACCGCGACCATCCGACACTTCGTAAGCCATACGAACCACGGGAATTACAACGCGCCATCGAACGGGCGCTGGCCTATCCCGTTTGAATTTTCAGTTCGGATGGACATTATTATCTGCTGCCATGGTGACCGTTGCGGAAGTCTCAGGTGTCAGCCATTCCTGCTCGACCAAATCGCGAAGTTTGTACGCGCGGTCGAGTGCCTGTTTGCTGGCCTCATGCCATTGCGAAGAAATATCAGGCTCGGAGCGATGGGAATACTCTGCCATTTGCAGGCAAAATTCCGCGCGTTCGTTCAAGAACCTCACGGCCGCGCGCATGACTTTCTCCATTTCCTCGAACTGAGCCGATGCCATGATCTCGGCCGTATAGGTGTGCCCGATATGGCAGCCAAATTTTACGATCGATCCGTGTTCGAACCTTTTGAGCGCGCCGCCGCAGTCCGGGCAGGTGACGGTGAACGGGCGCTCGAATGTTCCGCTGGTTACGACTTCTGGATGCTGTTCGTTCTCTGTGAGAGAATGACGGTTTGCCATTGCAGCTTCCTTTTCCATTTTCCCCCCAACTAATTTTAACAGCAAACCCGCCAGATCGGCCAGAGGCAGGCAATAGTCCAGTGCGACATGGGCTGCAGCGCTTTTCGGCATATCGGGATAAGCGGCGTCATATGCGGCCTGGGCTACAGCGATCCCACCGCGTTTCTTGATGTCATAGAGTCCAGCCGTCCCGTCATTCAAGTTCCCCGTGAGGATGACGCCGATAGCGTCGGGACCATAGTTTTCAGCGATGCTCCGAAATAACGGATCCACGGCTGGCCGAGCGCAGTTTTCTTTTGGGCCACGCAAAAGGCGGACCAATCCGTCAACGACAATCATGTGACGATCTGGTGGCGCAAGGTAGATTTGACCCGGCTCGATCCTTTCGCCGTCTTGGGCGTGTTTCGCTGGCATGGGACCTGCGGCAGTCAAGATAGCAGGCAGCTCGCTACGATGTGCACCAATATGCAAAACGATAAGAACCGGAGCGGCAAACGAGGCAGGTAGACCTGCCACAAGAGAACGCAAAGCTCCGACACCGCCAGCTGATGCGCCAATTGCAATTACGGTATTGGGAGCCATGCGAACCTCGCGTTTCTGTACTGTGTACTACCGTAGAACGCGGCAACGAGATGAAAGTTCGCCTTGCGGTTAGGTGTGAGCGGCGGATCAACGACGATGAATTCATTTCCGGGGATATCTGTTGGTATCGCCGGGTTGTTTTTTGAAAGGGCAGGCCACGGGGACTGGGCGGGGGCCTTACTTCATTCAGGCAAACCGGCAATTGACGCCCGCAGGTTTCGAGGTCAGCTCTTCTCGTCAAGGCCCGTTGCTTTGCGAAGTGTCTCGTTTATGCGAGACTTCCAATCCCCTTCTAAATTTTGAAAATAGTCGTAAACATCCGCATCAATCCGGATCGAAAGCAACTTCGTCGAGCTGTCTTTCGGATAGCTTTGACGGCGAGATTTCGTCGCCTGGTAGTCCAGCACTTCCTGAACCCTATCTCCCTGCGATGACACAGGACCAACGGTGGTCACGGCGACCGCATACGGACGTTTTTCCTTCGCTTTTCGTCCCGCCATTTCAAACTCCTTTTCTTTTCTGCCCTCAGAGAAATTTATAACGTCTTCAACAGACGCAGCAGGGCCAGCATTTCAAGGGGACTGCGACGCTGGAAGGCGATATATGTAGCAAGTTCCTCGCCATGAAATCGGCGCTTGAATGCTGCCTGCCCCTGAAGGTTGAAAATTTTCTCGTTGATCCGTTTGGACCGGTACGCCCGCTCGAAAAAGCTTCGCCAGACCCTGCTTTCTGAAAATCCACTGGACGCAATGGCCGCCAAGGGTGACAGCCCAAATGTCACATGGGAGCGGCCTTCTTCCCGGAAACGGTCGGTGGCAAATTTTGTGAGGCCGATCTCCGCATGGGGCGTCGTGCCCGTGAGCTTTCGCTTAAACGCCGCTGTGTAGCCGATAATGTCTCCGTTCCTGAAGATCGGATCGAAATCGAGGATTGCCGTCGGCACCCCAACCGGGTCGATGATCAGAAACCGCCGCATGTGAGGGGCGAGCTTCGGTTCAAAGGGACGGTTCAGGAAACGCATCTCGCGCCGGTTGACGATACGGCCGTTTCGCCAGTTTGTCGAAATATGACGGACCTGATCGGAGTTTGCGATCGTCCCGTCACATTCCACGATCCTATAGTCCTTTTTCAGCAGCCATTTTTCGGAGTAGCGGACGGTCTCGTTGCGTTTGCCCGCAAATGAGTGCGTATCGAGCGAAAGCCGGGTATCCACACCCATTTGATTGATGTGATAACCAAGGCTGGAAAGGACGCGCGCGGTCTCATGACCGATCTGCACGAAGCAGGGACGGTTAGATAATGCGACGAACCGTCGAATGTAGTCCGCCCTCAGTTCCACGCTGGCGACGGGGTCACCGAGCACGAAGGTATGCCCCATCTTGGTAGCGTAGGCGATGTAACCCTCACCATCGCCAAAGTACCGGAGATCTGGCTGAACGGCCGTTGAATAGGCGAGCGAGAAATCTCCGTACCGTCGACAGAGTTCGAGCTTCGACGCCAGATTGGGTTCGAAGATTGGCGTTTTTGGAAGGCGCGCATCGAGCAACGCGTCGAGTATCTTCCTCAGACTGGGCATGCACTGGGGTTCCCCTGGAGATATTTACGTGCTTGCCTTGAATAAACTCATCGAGCAGGTAGATCAAAATTTAGATAGCGTTCAGCTTTTAAATTGACAGCTAATGGATAGATATAAAGCGAATTCCAGATGAATGAGCATAATGACCACTGAATTTTCAATCCGCGACGTTGTGGTGATAGGGGGCGGACTATCGGGTCTCACGGCAGCCCATGCCTTGAAGCTGCGTGGGATCGATACGCTCATACTTGAGAAAGAAAACGACGTGGGGATGCCCTGGGCGCGGCGCCACCCTCAGCTCACCCTGAACACTCACCGTGATCTTTCCTCGCTGCCTGGCCTGAAATATCCAGTGGGGACCGGCGCGTTCCCCAAGCGGGACAGCGTCGTCGCTCACCTTCGAGACTTTCGGGAAAAGCATGGTTTTGATATCCAATGCGGCGTCGAGGTTTTTTCGTGCCGCAAGGTAGACGGTCATTTCGTGATCGAGACGAATGCCGGGATACGGCGATCGAGACATCTCATCGTAGCAAGTGGACGCGACGCGTTCGTCTGCATGCCTAAGTGGAAGGGTTTGGATACCTTTAAGGGCAGGGTGGTGCATGCTGCCGATTTCGGCGATGCCATGGATTATACGGGGAAGTCGGTTCTCGTCATCGGAGGCGGCAATTCGGGCTTCGATGTGCTTAATCATCTGAGCCGTGTGAAGACAGGCCAGGTCTGGCTTTCGCTAAGACGCCCGCCAGGACTTTTGCCGAAACGTCTGGGCCGTTTCGCCGTCCACCGCCTGTCGCCGATCATGGCCAAGCTTCCGACTTCGTATGTGGACAAGCTCATCGGATGGACGCAGCAGATCGCGTTCGGCGATCTTACCAGGTACGGCTTCCCAGCAGGGCCCTCCGATGCTGCCACCCGCCTAGCCAGAGACAACATTGCGATTGCGGTGGACGATGGGGCAATTGCGGGTGTCAAACGCGGACAGATATTGGTCGTGCCAGAAGTCGTAGCGTTTTCAGGCACGACGGTTACGCTCGCGGATAGGAGGACCTTAGAACCGGATGTTGTTATTGCGGCGGTCGGCTATTCGTCGTCGTTGACGCGCGTGTTGGGTCCGCTGGGTGTGGTAGGTGAAAACGGCTCGCAATCCGGCGTCGTCGAATTGGACAAGAGCACCGTAGAGGGATTGTGGTTTGTGGGGATGAAGCCAAGCCTCACAAGTTACTTTGTCGAAGCACGTCGCGAGGCAAAATCCATTGCCTTCTCGGTGGCGGCGATGCTGGCAAATGAGCGCTCAACCAAACAGTAGAGTGCTGGCTGTTAGAGCCTGCCTGACTGAGACTCTAACCTTTCAAATAGGTAATTTCATCCAGGTCGCGATCGCCTCCAAAAGGCGTTCGCGCAGCGTCATATCGCGGGCGGTATCGACTGAGACAAACGCGTAATAATAAGTCCGCGCCTGGGAAGAAATACGCCGAAGCTAACTGAGCGTTGCTGCAACCTGGCAAAGGTAGTCCGCTTGGATCCGATCAAGGCGATCGTGGTTCATCGGGAATAGGCCGCACCCACTTCCAGCCGCACGATGAATTGACCGGAACCGCCGATAAAACGGACTTTGCCGCCGTAAAGCTCGGCCGCTGTCTGTGCGAGATTAAGGCCGAGGTCCGCTCCTGGCGATTGCAAGTTGAGACGATGGAACGGTTCAAAGACCGGGAGGCGTTCTGGTATGGGAATTCCCGGCCCCTGATCGCAGATATCGATCCAGCCTTCGGCGCTCACCTGCAAGGTAATTGCGCCGGCGCCCCCACTATGATCGATCGCGTAGGGCTAGATAGCGAAGCAGACCCGGATATGCTCGGCTCGAAGACGAAGTCATAGCCTGCATTGATGGCGATCGGCGCGAGATCGGTGGCTATCCTGCCGGCCAGATCATTCAGGTCCACCGTTTGCACCTGTTGCGAAATCTCGCCGACGGCCTGAATATCCAGGAGCTGATGTGCGAGGCGGGAAAGCCGTTAGATGTCGCGCAGCAGATCCCGGGCGACGTCGCTTTCCGGCAGTAGATCAGCGCGGGTGCGCACAATGGCGATCGGCGTCCTCAATTCATCCGCTGCATCCGCCAAAAAAACCGGCTGTGCCGCTGATAGCCATCATCATGGATCGCGATGATGGTGTTGCTGTTGCAAAGAGCCGCGACGCTTGGCATCAGCCTGAAACGGCGTCAATTTCGACGCTTAAGGGACGTCCACGCCAATAGTGTATCCCGGTCTCAGTTCTCGTTCATCGCCCGGCTGCTGTCATGGAGGTTGCGAAAGTGTGCAGCAGCTTCTGTTCTGTTGTGAACACCCAGCTTCCGGATGATATGATGTAAGTGAATTTTGACGGTATGTTCCGATAGGCCGCATTCGGCGGCAATCAACTTGTTTTGCAGACCATGCGAAACCATGCCCAAAATCTGCGATTCACGGGTTGTGAGGGCCGCCACCGTTGGGGTTTGCGCAATGCCGTTGTCAGCGTATGCGGGCGCTTTCTGGTGGCGGAGTTTTGATTCAAGGATCAGTGTCGGCGGCAGGTACTGCCCGCCGCACAGCAGCAATCGCATGATCGACAGCCAGACATCGAGCCGGAGATCCATTGGCAGGACGCTGCGGATGAGCGGAGATCGGACGACGTCAGTAAGCGACGTGACCAGCACCTTGTCATAGGGCTCGATCACCGCGGTCAATGCATGCGGGTGAATGCGCAAAAGCTCAGTTGCCTCAGCTTCAGCTTTTCTCATCAAGGCTCGGTCAACGAGAATGAGTGCGACAGGGTAAGCAAAGACTGCGCATGCAGCGGCGAGCGTCTCCACCTGCTCGATTCGTGTCCACGGGAATTCACGTTCGACAGCATCGACAAGAGATGGCGATATGCTCCCGCTGTTTGCCAGGATTAAAATGACGCGTTGTGGTCCCACGCGTCTGCTGGCCCCTACAGAGTCATGCTCATTCCCGTCCAGCAGCATCATGTAAATACCCATCACTCGCCGTCTGTCCAGGCCCGATAGTGGCCGAAGATCGAACGGAATCCACGCAGTCGTTCCAGAGACTGTAGCTGACGATGCGAGTGACCGCGACGGCGCAAAACGGCTGAGACAAGAGCATCGCCGTTCAATGCGTCTGAGGATAGCGCCGCATGATCTCTCATCCGAACGGAGAGGGAGAGTAGGCAGCGAGGCATCCAAGGGGAGGTAGGCTTCTGCTTTACTCTCTACGGCTCCGCCACCCGGTCCGCCTTCGGCTTGGTCCGGATCAATCGATATAGAGGGCGTCATATTCGGTGGACGCAGCGCTGCGGTCTCAACCATATTGATGAAGCAAAGCCGCCGCTCTTCCCCTTCTCAATCCCTGCGTAATGGGCACACTGGACGCTAATTACAGTCCCGCTGACAGCTTGGAGAAATACATTGCCTGATTCTTTCCGGCGTTACGAGGTTTCACTCCGCATGGTTGTTGCTGCGGTCGCCATAAGCGTTTTTGGCGGCGTTCTTTCGCAGGCTCTAGCGGATAGTGATCAGTTCGAACCGCAAACAAAAATCCGCCTGACTGTCGTTCAGTGGATGCCTTCTAAGGGCGTCTACGAGAAGTGGGACGCACTGGGCGGCGAATTTATGATTTCGCAGGCTAGGACGGTGTCGCTTCCGATCATAGGAACGATTTCGGTCGGCAATCTCGACGGTGCGGGACTGGCTGGAGAAATCGCCAGGCAACTGAAGTCAAAAATCGGATTGGTGCAGACACCAGAGGCGACCATTGAAAT
Organism: Pararhizobium sp. DWP1-1-3; assembly: GCF_049896125.1. NCBI lineage: Bacteria > Pseudomonadati > Pseudomonadota > Alphaproteobacteria > Hyphomicrobiales > Rhizobiaceae > Pararhizobium > Pararhizobium sp. DWP1-1-3. The sequence goes on along the minus strand of NZ_JAFCTR010000025.1, from coordinate 26,467 downwards.
TTTGGAGCGGCCGCCAATCTACGTCATCGGTGACGTGAATAAGCCAGGCGAGTATGGATTTCATCCGGGCCTGACAGTGCTGCAGTCCGTGGCGATGAGCGGAGGCGAATTTAGGCCTTCGAACGGGTCAAAAGGGGTTTCTGACAAAACCGGCTATGTCGGCCAGCTACAGGAGATCGGCAATTCCATCCTGCGCAGCAAGATCAAGATTGCGCGGCTGCAGGCTGAAATGTCTGATGGCAAGGACATTCGTCTGGACCCTGACATGCAGGACGGGCAAGGCGTCGCTGCGGCAATCTTCGAGCAGGAGAAGATCATCTTCGCCGCGCGCATGAATGACATGGACCGTCAATCGAAATCCTATGCCGAACTGCGCGATCTCCTGACGTCTGAAATTGCCACGATTGAACAGAAAATATCCAGTACCGACGAAGACATTGCGTCGGTCGAAAAAGAGCTGACCAATGTCAAAAGCATGGTCGAGCGCGGCATCGCGTTGCCGTCACGGCAATCTGACCTTGAGCGCACATTGCGCAGCTATCACGGGAATCGGCTGGATCTTGTGACAGCCATCATGCGGGCCCGGCAGAATATCGCGGAAACGACCCGCAGCCTCGATGGCCTCTATGACAAACAGCGCACGGAAGTAGCCGTCGACCTTCAATCGGAACAGGCGAGCCTCGACCAGCAGAAGCTGAAGAGCGAGACGACGCAGAAGCTTCTGCTTGAGGCGTTGTCGGGAGGTGCCGGCCCGCAAAATGATGCCAGCGGACCGACGCTGGCGTTCAGCGTCACGCGGCGGGATGGCGCATCCATCCGCGAGATCCCCGCGTCCGATTCGACCGCCCTTCAACCAGGCGACGTAGTGCGGGTGAGCCGCAAACTGGCTGCGGCCCCTTTGGGCGTCGCGGCTCTTCCGGTTGAGCAGGAGACCCAATCGGAACAGGCAAGTCAGTGAGAGCGCCCTAAACAGCAGCATGGTGTGGCGCGGATCAATCGCTTCGGGGCAACGGGATCGAGAAAGCAGGGCATTCAACATGAAGGGGATCATACTTGCCGGGGGTAGCGGCACGCAGCTCTACCCTCTCACGATTGCCGTATCGAAACGGATGGTGCCTATCTACGACAAGCCAATGATTTTTTATCCCTTGAGCGTTTTGATGCTGGCCGGCATCCGCGAAACTAATCAAAAAAAAAGCTACCGTGATCTCATCTGTTTCGTGGAGGACAGGGCCGGTCATGACCGCCGGTACTCGATGGATACCACCAAACTGGAAACCCAGCTCGGTTGGAAACGGCAGGAGAGTTTCGAAACCGGTCTGGCACAGACTATTGCCGGCGCTCGATTGGGAAGATTGGCAGCGGTGCAATGAAAATCCTGGTGACTGGCATGAAGGGGCAGGTCGTCACCAGCCTTGTCGAGGCGGCCGCCGGCATGGAAGATATCGAGTTGATCACCGTTGGCCGGCCGGACTTTGATCTTGCGGATCCCTCCTCGGTCAGGCAGGCAATTCTTGCAGCCAAGCCCGACGTCGTCGTTTCGTCCGCCGCCTATACAGCGGTCGATCGGGCCGAGGATGAGCGCAATCTTGCCTATGCCATCAACGTGACGGGGGCGGCTGCGGTCGCCGAGGCTGCGGCCGTTTTGCGGGTGCCGATTATTCATCTGTCCACGGACTATGTTTTCTCTGGAAGCGATCCGTATCCTTATTTGGAAGACGACGAGGCCGAACCGAAAACCGTATACGGTTATACTAAGCTGCGCAGCGAACACGCCGTGGCCAGCGTCAACCCTCGCCATATAATCCTGCGGACAAGCTGGGTTTACAGTCCGTTCGGTACCAATTTTGTCAGAAGCATGCTGCGCATCGCCACCGAACGCGAAAGCATCGGTGTTGTTTCCGATCAGTGGGGCAATCCGACCTCCGCTCTGGACCTCGCGACGGCGATCCTTCTCATCGCGACGTTCCCGGAAAGACATTATACCGGCATTTATCACCTGAGCGGGACGGACGAGACGAATTGGTCGGGTTTTGCCCGGCATATTTTTAACGTGAGCCGAGCTCATGGCGGCCCTTATGCTGACGTAGAAGACATCCTGTCGTCCGATTACCGCACCAAGGCAAAACGCCCGGCCAACTCCTGTCTTTCAACCGATAAGTTCGAAAGGGTTTTCGGCTGGCGTGCACCAGGCTGGCAAACGAGCGCAGAAACGGTTGTCCGGCGGATAATCGACAGGGACTATCCCAACTATTCTTTGCCGGCGCACGGCAGGCATAAGGCTTGAAACCCCATGAACGCACGCGAGAACCCGTCAGAAGGGCAAGCCTACACGCAGATCCTTAAATCGACAGCGTTGATCGGTGGATCGTCGCTGATAACGGTGGGGTTTTCGATCGTCCGCAACAAGGCCATGGCCCTCATCCTCGGACCCGAGGGCGTCGGGTTGATGGCCGTCTACAGTTCGATCGCCGACATCGGCCAAGCGGTTGCAGGGTTAGGTGTTCAGTCCAGCGGGGTCCGTCAAATTGCCGAGGCGGTCGGAACGGGGGACGCCGTAAAGATTGCACGAACGGCCTTCATTCTTCAGCGCATCTCCATCGTCCTCGGTATTGCCGGCACGCTTCTGCTTGCAGGCTTGGCATTTCCGGTCGCGCACCTCACTTTTGGCGATCATCAGCATGCCGCCAGCGTCGCATTCCTCTCGCTTGCAATTTTCTTTCGGCTCGCGTCGGCGGGACAGACGGCGATGATTCAGGGGATGCGGGAAATCTCAATCCTTGCCCGCATCAATCTGCTGACCGCATTTTTTTCGACCGTGGTCACCATCCCCCTTGTTTACTTTTTGGGCTTTGAAGGGGTGGCTCCGTCACTCGTCGCTATCGCCGCCGTGACCCTGCTTATCTCCTGGTGGTACAGCCGGAAGATGCCGCAAAGTGCGGGCAATTTGTCTGCTCCTCAGTTCAGACAGGAACTGGGCGGACTGCTCAGATTGGGTCTCGTCTTCATGGCCAGCGGTTTGCTCACCCTTGCAACCGCCTACGTCGTCCGCATCATCGTCCTGCAGCACGGCGGCATCGTCGCGGCGGGGCTGTATCAGTCGGCCTGGGCACTCGGCAGCCTCTATGCGGGCTTCATCCTGCAAGCGATGGGCACAGATTTCTATCCACGCTTGACGGCGATTGCCGACGATCATGCGGCCTGTAACCGCTTGGTTAACGAGCAAGCCCAGGTCAGCATTCTGCTCGCCGGGCCGGGCGTCCTTGCAACGCTGACCTTTGCGCCTCTTGTCATGCGAATGTTCTATTCCCCGGAATTCTATGGCGCCGCAGACCTTTTGCGTTGGATTTGCCTCGGCATGCTGCTTCGTATCATTGCCTGGCCCATGGGCTTTATCGTGCTGGCAAAGAGCGAGCAGGCGATCTTTTTCTGGACGGAAGTCGCCGCAACTGTGGTGCATATCGGTCTGGCTTGGTTGCTGGTGTCTAAGTTTGGCCTGGTCGGCTCGGCGGCGGCATTTTTCGGGCTTTACCTATGGCACAGCATCCTCATTTACTTTTTCGCACGCAAACTCACCGGCTTTCGCTGGTCTTCCGCCAATCTCAAGATCGGACTGATCTTCATTGTCTCGTCAGCGCTGGTTTTCTGTGCAACGCTTTTTCTGCCCTTCTGGCAAGCGACTGCTTTCGGATCTATCGCCGTCTTGTTGAGCGGGCTGTATTCGTTGAAAATGCTGATGGGGCTTTTGCCACCAGAGCAGCTTCCTCTGCCGATCAGAAGATGGGTGCTCAGAGCAGCATGACGCGGGAAGTCCCGCAGTGTGTCGCGTGCGAGGGAATGCCCGGAGACGCGCAAATCCAGAGACGCACGCATATACGTCTCTGGATTGATTTTCGGGCGGATCTGACCCGGTAAGAGGGATTACGCCGTCGCCCTTTGCGGCGCAAGGCATAGGTTGCGAAGCGTGTCGGCGACGAACAGAACCTCTTCGTCGGTCAATTGCGCAAACAAGGGCAAAATGATTGTACCCTGCTGCGCTGCCACGCTTCTGGGGAGCTGGCCTGCAGCGACCCGATGCGTCGTCTTGTCGGCATAAGCGTCTTCGCGATGGATGTTCATAATGCCGCGCCGGGTCGAAATTCCTTTGTCCAGCAACACCTGCATGGTGTCACGCTGGTCGAGCCACGGCGGAAGCATGACACAATAGCTCTGCCAATTGCTGCGTGCCCACGACGGTTCAACGGGTGTTTCAAGCCATGTAATGTCGCGCAGTTCCTGCCGATAGAGCTCAGCGAGATGACGCCGTCTTGATATCAGGTCAGGCAGCCGGGTCAGTTGCACCCGGCCCATCGCGGCCTGGAGGTCGGTCATGCGATAATTGTATCCAAGCTCAGGATAGCCTTCGTAGATGACCTGGCGTGAGCCATGGCGGACTGTATCGGGAACGCTCATGCCGTGCTGACGCCACAAGCGAAACTTGCGGTCATACTCGGCATTCGCGGTCGTCAGCATGCCGCCGTCACCAGTCGTTACGACCTTTCTGGGATGAAAAGAAAAACAGGCAATATCGCTGCGCGGCCGGCCTATCTTTTCCCACTGACCATCCCACAGGATTTCGCTCCCTGTGGCGCAGGCCGCATCTTCGATGATCGGAATGCCATTGCTCCGGCCGATTTCGATAATTGCTGCAAGGTCGCAGGGCATGCCGAGTTGATGCACGCACAAGATCGCCTTTGTTCGAGGCGTGATTTCCGATTGGATCAGCTGCGGGTCGATATTGAATCCGTTGGTTTCGATGTCGATGAAAACGGGAATCCCGCCTAAATACCGGATAGCATTCGCCGTTGCGATGAACGTATGGCTGACGGTTACGACCTCGTCGCCGGGCCCCACGCCAACAGCTTTCAACGCCAAATGCAGGGCCGTCGTGCAGTTTGAAACAGCGCAGGCGTGATCGGCTTGAACGAAGGCGGCAAACTCGTTTTCGAAAGCCGCGACCTCAGGTCCCTGTGTAACCCAGCCGGACAACACGACCCGTCGAACCGCCTCCACTTCCATCTCATCGAGCATTGGTTTGGCAACGGGAATCTGGGGAAGCATCGGGCTCATGCGGCCCGCCCTCCGACTTCCAGTAATCTTTCCTGGCGCCACCAATCAACGAGCCCCCGCAATCCGTCTTCCAATGTCAGCTGAGCCTTGAAACCCAAGAGACGCTCGGCTTTGCTCGTATCAGCGAGCCGGCGTGTCACGGCGTTCACTGTGCGCGCCGCCTGATGTTGCGGTTCGATCGACGCGTTCATCACGCCGGTCAACAGTTTTGCGAGTTCCAGAAGACTGGTCTCCGTACCGCTCGCGACATTGAAGACCTCGTCGGTTACATCCGACTGTGCCGCAAGTATATTTGCCCGCGCAATGTCGTGAATGTGGACGAAATCCATGGTCTGGCTGCCATCTCCATTGATGATCGGTGGCAAGCCCGCCGATATCCGTTCCATCCAGCGGATCAGCACCTCGGTATAAGCGCCGTAGACGTCCATGCGTGGACCGTAGACGTTGAAGTACCGCAACGCGACATAGTTCAAACCGTACATTTCGGCGAAGCTGCGCAACAGGCCCTCGTTAAACGCCTTCGCGGCGCCGTAGATCGTCCGGTTGTTGTAGGAATGATGGTCTTCGGTCGTCGGGAAACTTTCGGCGAGCCCCAGAACGGAGGCGGAGGAAGCGGCGACCACTTTTTTCACCTTCGCATTAACCGCCGCTTCGAGAACATTGAAGGTTCCGGCAGCCAGAACGTCAAATGCCAGCCGGGGATCTTCGGCGCATTGCGTGATCCGGATCGCGGCCTGATGGAAGACGATATCGACACCCTCGAAATGCTTTGCCAGCAAAGCACGGTCGCGGATGTCTCCGTCGATGATCGTCAGCGGAAAAGTCGCGGACGCCTGGGCAAGATTTTCCCGGCGGCCACGCACGAAATTGTCAAGGATCAGGATTTCGCGTGGCTGCTCAAGAGCAACAAGATCGGCGATGTGTGATCCGACGAGACCGGAGCCACCGGTGATGAGAACTCGCTTGTCTTTCATTGTCTGCTCCCAATGTTCAGGATGTGGCCGTCGTCGTGTCGCTATCGCTACGCCAACGCAGGAATTTTGCCGGGACACCGGCGACGACCGAAAACGGAGCGACATCGGAAACGACAACCGCTCCGGCACCAACGATTGCGCCCTTGCCGATTGTCACACCGGGAAGGATCGTCGCATTCGTTCCGACATCGGCCCATGCGCCGACGCGCACCGGTTTGATTTCGAGATCCGTGCGGATAATCGGCACGCCGATTGGGATGGCGGTATGGCTGGAGCCGAGAATCTTGGCGCCAGGTCCCCAACCGACATATTCTTCGATGACCAGGTCACGCGCATCGAGAAAGGCCTGGGGGCCAATCCAGACATTGTCGCCGATCACGCATGTTCCATCATACCGGCCCTGTATATAGGCCTGCGCTCCAATGAATACCCCGCTGCCGATCTCGAAGGTTTCGGGATGTTTGAAGCCGGCGCCATTGCCGATTTGAAGGCCAGGTCCGCATAGGCGCGTGGCGGCTCGCCAGATCGCTTTGCGCATCAAGGCATCGACGTATCCATCGCCAGCTGAAAAGCGGCCATACAGTTCCACGAGGCCTGCGGGTCCATATGATCGTTTGAGCTCTGTGGACAGTTCCTGCTCAAAGCCCGGATCCTTCGGGATTTCGCGGCGGCCGTGAACGGATTGAACGATCCGGGCAACGGAGGTGACATCAGCTGACATAAGCGTCGTGCTCCACCGCTGCCACTACCTGGTCCACCTGTCTTGCCGTCATTTCGGGGTAGATTGGCAACGAGAGAACGGAGCGGGCAGCGGCCTCCGATACGGGAAAGTCGCCAAGCCGGTAGCCAAGATCCTCATGCGCCTTTTGGAGGTGCACCGGGATCGGATAGTGCAAGCCGGACTGGATACCTTCGGCTTCCAACGCGCGGTGGAGACTGTCACGATCCCGGCAGCGGACCGCATAGATATGATAGACGTGCCGGCGATAGGCGACTTCGGCCGGCGTTTCCAAAAAGTCCAAACTGGAAAGCATCGACGTATAGCGGACCGCGTGAGCGCGGCGCGCAGCGGTCCAAGCGTCCAGATGCCGGAGTTTAACACGCAGGATTGCACCCTGAATGCCGTCCATGCGGTAGTTGAACCCTTTTACAAGATGATGGTACCGGCGCTCCTGGCCCCAGTCCCGTAGCATACGCATGGCCTTGGCGTGCTCGTCATTATTGGTAACAACAATGCCGCCTTCGCCGCAGGCGCCGAGATTCTTGCCCGGGTAGAAGCTGAAGCAGCCCGAAGCCCCTAAACCGCCTGCGCGGCGGCCCTTGTACTCTGCACCGTGCGCCTGGCAGGCGTCTTCGATAACAGCAATGCCATGGCGGTTTGCAATGGCCATGATCGCATCCATATCCGCCATCTGCCCATACAGATGAACGGGTACGATCGCCTTCGTGCGCGGCGTGATCGCGGCTTCAAGTTTGGCCGGGTCCATGGTCAGCGTGACCGGTTCTACATCGACGAACACAGGCAATGCGCCCGCGTAGCAAACCGCCGATACCGTCGCTACGAAGGTAAATGGCACGGTGATGACTTCATCGCCGGGGCCAACACCTGCTGCAAGCAAGGCCAGATGCAGCGCACTTGTGCCTGTGTTGACGGCAACAGCGTGTTTCGCGTCACAGTAAGCTGCAAATTCCTCTTCAAATAGAGAGACTTCCGGGCCAAGAACATATTGTGCCGAAGCCAACACGCCGAGGACGGCCGCGTCGATTTCATCCTTGATCGATGCATATTGCGCTTTGAGATCAAGAAAGGGGATCATGCGATCAGCCTCGCTTGTTCCAGCTCGACGACGCGACCACGTTGCTGAAGGGACTGGGTCGCAGCTTCAAGAATGCGGACAACGCGCAAACCGGCATGGCCGTCGACAATCGGCTGCTGGTTCTTTTCCACGCATTCGACGAACTGTTTGAGTTCACGGCCCAATGCCTCGGTCATATCCAGCTGTGGCGCATGCATATCGCCTGTGCGGTAGCCGACCAGCATCTGGTAGACTTTCTCACCATTGCGCTGCGGATTGCCGTTCAGGGTGATGCCCTTGTCGTAGATCTTGATCTTTTCACTGGGCTCAAGGTCGTCGTAGACGATCATCTTGTTGCTGCCCCCGATCAATGTGCGGCGGACCTTGACGGGTGCCAGCCAATTGACATGGATGTGCGCGATCAGCTTGCTTTCGAAAAACAGATTGAGGTAGGCGATGTTTTCCGGTTCGCCAGCGACATGGCTCATGCCGGTCGCCGACACGGCCACCGGCTTTTCCTGCAGCACGTAGTCCATGATGGAAAGATCGTGCACGGCGAGGTCCCAGATCACGCTGACGTCGTGCTGGAAAAGGCCGAGATTGACCCTGACGGAGTCGTAATAGTACATGTCGCCGAGGCCGTTTTCGACGACTTCGCGCATCTTGCGGACCGCACCGGTGTGCACGAATGTATGGTCGACGGCAAGGATCAGACGCCGGCGGGCGGCTTCATCGACCATGCGGCGCGCTTCATCCACGGTCGAGGCCATCGGCTTTTCGACAAAGACGTGTTTGCCGGCCATCATTGCTTTCATGGCAAGTTTGAAATGGGTCGAGACCGGGGTCGCGATTGCGATCGCGTGGACGCGGGGATCGCGCAGGACCTCTTCGAAATCACTGGTGATTTCCACGGCCGGATAGCGAGCCTTAACGGTCGCCAACCGCTCCGGCATAATATCGCAGACATAGAGAAGCTGCGCATCGGGCACTTCCGCTATGTTTCTGACAAGATTTGGGCCCCAATAGCCGTAACCTATCACCGCCATGCCGATCATTATACTCTCCTGGACAAAGGAATTTTGGCCGGTGCGGCCTGTGCGCAACCGATGATTTGAGCTGGAACACCGGCGACAATCACCCAGTCGGGCACGTCTTTCGTGACCACGGCGCCGGCGCCAACAACGGCGCCAACACCAATCGTCACGCCGGGAAGGATTGTTGCATTGCTGCCTATTGCGGCTTGTCGCTTGACGAGCGTGGGAACAACGTCCCACTCCGCGTCGGTCATCAGCTCTCCGTCCGCATTGACAGCGCGCGGATGCATATCATTGGTGAACATGACCCCGTGGCCAATGAAAACCCCATCCTCAATTTCTACGCCTTCGCAGATAAAGGAATGGCTTGAAATCTTGCAATTGCGGCCTATGACGGCATTTTTCTGAATTTCTACAAACGTGCCGATGCGGGAGCCTGAACCCAATTTACACCCATACAGATTGACCAGGTCGGGGTGATGGATAACCACCCCTTCTTCTAAAATGACACTCGATGCGATCATGCTACGAAGACCCCAAATCCGCGAACAGGACTGAATTCAAACAGGCTCGATGGGGCAGTTGCTGCCGCGATAAACACCATCAATGGCCACGCATTTTTGAATTCTCCAGCTTTCAGAAGAGTTGGTTTCGTCTTGTGAGTAAAGAAAACAAAATGCGGTAATCCGCCCTTCGAAAGGCGTAGCTGGGTAGGGGGTACTGCTGCTTCCTGATGCGGACGTTTGTTCCCGTGAGCACCCTGCCATCGACGCGTCAATCAAAGGGGGAGCTTGCGGGATCAATACCATCCACGCAAGTCTGCCGGGGTCCCCGTGCGCACTCTGTGGATCTTGAAGAGAGGCGTTCGGCTTGATGGGACTAACGCAGAGGGAACCGATGCGCCTTCTTGTATACCCGCATGATCTCTCGATCGGGGGCAGTCAGATCAACGCAATCGACCTTGCAGCCGGTGCCGCCGCCGCAGGTCACGATGTCTGGGTCTACGGTATTCCCGGCCCGCTTGTGGACTATATCGCGGAACGCGGACTGAAATACATTGCTGCCCGACCCCTTCACTACCGCCCGGCGCCCTCACGGATCGCACAGATTGCTGCCATCGCCCGTCGACACCGCGTCGACCTCATCCACGCTTATGAATGGCCAAGCTGTCTGGACGCCTATTTCGGCGCGTCGCTTTGTCTCAACGTGCCGTTGTTGTGCACTGTTTTAAGCATGGAAGTGATGCCCTACGTTCCAGCCTCGGTGCCGCTGATCATGGGCACTGCGGATCTCGGCGAGCAGGCCCGTAAGGTTCAAAAACGCGGCGTCTGGGTGATCGAACCGCCCATCGATGTCGAGCGGGACAATCCAGACACTGACGCAAACGTGTTTCGCCGCCGGCACCAAGTATCGGACGAGGAGTTTCTGATCGTCAGTGTTTCGCGTCTTGCGCTCGATCTTAAGCTGGATGCTCTGGTACGCGCCATCGACGCCGTCGATCTCCTGGCCGGTGCGCATCCTTTGAAACTTGCACTGGTGGGGGATGGCCCCGCTCGCGGTGCTTTGGAAATACGGGCAAAGACAGTCAATGCCAAACACGGACGCGACGTTATTCTCCTTCCGGGAGCCGAAATGGATCCGCGCTGTGCCTACGCCGCCGCCGATCTGGTCGTTGGAATGGGAAGTTCGGCATTGAGGGCGATGGCGATCGGCCGTCCGCTAATCGTGCAAGGCGAAGACGCATTCTCGGAGATTTTCGAACCCGCAACCTATGACCTTTTCTTGCAGCAGGGCTTCTACGGATTGGGCGACAAAAAGCCGGGCGCGCAGAAGCTCGCGCGTCAGATCGAAAATCTCGTTGTTGATGCGGCCCGGCGGGCCGAGCTTGGTGTCTTTGGAAGGCGCGCCGTTATGGAGCGCTATAGCCTGAAACGTGCCATCGATGTGCAACTGGACATCTACCGGCAGGTTCTCGCCAATCCACCGGCGAGACGTCTTTCTGAGGCCATGCACTCCGCGCGTCTGGCACTGATGCTTGAATACGCCAATCACGATCCCGGCCGCAAACGCCGAAAGAGGGAGCGCGAATCTGTAATCCTCGCTGCTGCCCGCTCCGGCCAGTGGCCACCGGCATCGGCGGAAACCTGGGTATAGCCGTATCAAACCAGTTGATGGACGTCCATTATGCGGCCGGCCGCTGTGGACACCGCCGGAACAATTTGCCGACCATGATGGAGCCGATCAACTGCAGATGGCGGGGATAGGTTTTCACCGCAGCGGACAAAAATCTCATCGCGCTTTTTCTCTTTCCCTCAGTATAAAAATAGCGCGCGACATCGATCAGCATCAGGGACTTCTGTTCTTTGCGATTGCAAAGGACGTCCCTGTTTTTCTTCAGGATTCGAAGCAGTCCGATGATTTCGCGGCGGCGGTTAATCGAGATGCTGTCAGGCGAAATGAAGCCCAGGACGACCGGTTCGATATCTTCATAGATGGACGTGTGCTGGGCCAGCCTGATGGCAAAGTCCCAGTCTTCATTGGCCCGGGCGCAGACGTCGAACCATTCGGCGTAGGGAAAGCAGTTCTTTCGAAACAGCGCATTTTGCAGACTGATCCGATTGCGGGTGAGTAGCCGCCCGAGCTGGTCGTCGTCAAGCGAAAGGCGTCCCTCAGGCGGGGGATCATAGGCAACACGGCCGGATCCGTAGTTGCGCTGGTTGTCGCGTCCGTAGACGATTTTCGCGCCGATAACGGCCCCGACATTGCCGGGGATCGCTGAGAACAGGGCAAATTGCTTTTGCAGTTTGCCCGGTAACCACAGGTCGTCGCTGTCCTGGAAAGCGATATACTCGCCTTTTGCATGGCAAAGGCCGGTGTTCCGGGCCGCGGCAGCTCCGCCGTTTCGAACCCGCCTGACATAACGGATGCGCCGATCGCTGAAGCCGCGCACCACGCTTTCGATGTCCTCCGTCGACGCATCATCGACGACGATCAGTTCCAGATCCTGATGGGACTGGGTGATGACGCTGTTAATCGCTGCGACCAGGCTGCCGCTTCTATTATATGTGGGGAGAATAACGGATATCGTCATCAAATTGAAATTCCACACGATCAAAAATCGCGGACCGCACGTGCGCTTGTCTGCGCAACTCTCTCGGTGTCGATGTCCGAGCATGGCCGCTTTCCAACAACTCTGGCGTAAGGGACTGGGGCAGGCAGTACAATTTAGCTTTATTCATAAGCCGCGCGCCAAGAGGTGAGGCCATGCGCTGCGCCGGGCACCTAGCTCCGTCCTTTGGGGGAGCCTTCGTCGCCAGCTAGGCGATGCTGTTGGTAATCAGCTCACCGTATCGTGGCATTGGAGGTATGCACTGCGGCAAAATCCACGTCCCCTCTCGACCAAAAACCAGCTTCTTATCCTGCAAGGACTTCGGCAAGCTGCCGGCGTGTTGAAACGGGTTCCCTGGCTTTGCGGCGATCCAGACTGGAGAGACATCGTGTTTAACCTTCGAACGATTGAGGAATCCTTCCGCTCCTGCGGTTTAACGCCGGTGTGTCCAGTGTACATGACGCCGTCAAAACGGGTTTGTTCTTGATGCTCACGCAAGGTGTGGCAAGACGGGGAGCAGGATATCCTCAACAACGCCGGCATCCCGGCGCAAGTGTCAGGTTGGCACAGGCACCCGCGTTGGACCGGACCGCTACAGCCCCAGCGCTTTCGGAGAGGGACCGGGCAAAGAATACGCCGACCCAAGATCGTCTGCCCTGGCCAGCCCGCCTGTTTCTGTTCAGCCTGATTATTCCCTGGATCATCGAACTCGGTCCGCTGCGCCTGTCCGTCTCCCGTTTCATCCTAATTGCAACGATGATCCCATGCCTCGTCATGTGGATGAACGGCAAGGCTGGGCGGATCAGGACACCCGATATTCTGGTGATACTGTTTTGCCTTTGGTGCGCTATCAGTCTTGCGGTCGTACACGACGCGGCAACGTCTTTTCAGTCCGGCGGCATGATGGCGATCGAGACCATGGGCGCCTATTTTCTTGCGCGCGTTCTCATTAGAAATGAGCAGCAGTTTCACGGAATGGTAAAAGCCATATTCCTGATCATCCTGCTGCTACTGCCGTTTTCGCTGTATGAAGCGGCAACGGGATCGAACATCGCGCTCAACACGTTCAGATCTGTCTTACCCACACAGATCGACTACTTCATGGCGCCGCGATGGGGGCTGCGACGCGTGCAGTCGGTCTTCGATCATCCCATCTTATATGGTGTTTTTTGCACAAGCATGTTTGCCCTCGTGCACAAGGTTCTTGGCCGGAACGCGTCGCCACTGCGCCGTTGGGGCCGCTCAGTCCTGGTGTTTCTGGCCACCTTTCTTTCGATGTCGTCGGGGCCACTAAGCGCGTTGGTGGTGCAGGCTCTCCTGATGTCCTGGGGGTGGTTCCTTCGCGACTTCCGCTACCGTTGGCATGTGCTTGCAGCATTCTTTGCGTCGCTCTACACGGCAGTGTCGCTGCTATCAAATCAATCCTTCTTCGAGTTCTACGTTCATTATTTTGCTTTCAGCCAGGATACCGGATGGGACCGTATCCGCATCTGGCACTATGGATGGCTCTCCGTCTTCAATCATCCGATGTTCGGCATCGGTCACAATGAATATCAGCGGCCGGAATGGATGGAGCCGAGCATCGATATGTTTTGGTTGATCAATTTCGTGCGGTTCGGCTACATTGCCGGGATCCTGATGGTCCTGATCTTCGGCTGGGTTTTCTTCAGTACCGCCTTGAAAAAAGGACTGAACGAGCAGCAAAACGACTACCGTACGCCTTTCCTGATTTCCATAATCGGTATCTTCACGGTGGGATGGACGGTGCATTTCTGGAACGCTCCCTACCTGTTGATCATGTTCTATTTGGGAAGCGCATCTTGGATACAGGATGTTGGTGGCGATGCGGGGCAACGCAGAAAAGCAATTCCAAAGGGCCCGGTCCGAACAAGCGTGGCATCGTCATGATGGGTGGAGCCAAATATCGCTGGTTTGCGATTTCCTGGCTGCTCACGGCCGGTGTCTTCCAGAATGCGCGCTCAGCCTCGGCGCAGACGGCAATCGTGGAGGCGCCGCAAGCGGTTAAGGCGGCGGTGATGACCTATCCGGATGAAACAAACACCGGCGTTCCGGCCAATCTACCACTGACCCGCGCGACCAATTTCGTCCTGAATGTTGCTGGCGCGATCGTCGGTGGCCTGGATTTTCAAGGCGCGGTCACGATCACGGCGCCGAACGTGACGCTGCGCAATTGCAGGATTTCTGCAAAAGGCTGGGCGGCATTGGACATCAGGTCAGACGGCGTGACGCTTGAGAATTGCGATATCGACGGCCAGGCTGCGCCGGGCATTCGCGGGATCAGCATTTCCGGCAACAACGTCTCTGTCCGGCACAGCAACATCCACAATACGGAAGACGGTATCTACCTCACAGGCTCATCCAATATCACGATCGAAAACAACTATATCCATGATCTTCAGTCCCAATGGGAGGGTCCTCATTTTGATGGAATTGCCACGGACGGCGGGATCACCGATGTTGTCATTCAAGGCAATACGATCGTTAATCCGCACGGGCAAACGTCGGCAATCATGCTCAGCAATTATTTCGGGCCTATTGCGCGTGTGCGTGTCGAGGGAAATCGTCTCTTGGGCGGCGGATATACCGTCTATTCGGACAGTCAATTCGGCGGCGGCGCAATATCGAACGTTTCGTTCCTCAATAACAGGATGGGAAAGGGCCATTACGGCTATGCATCGATGAACAATAATTCTCCGGAATGGTCCGGAAATATTGACGACACACTTGGCACGATCTTGAACCAATGACATTGGCGCGCACGGGGAGCTGGACGATATGAAGGATCTAACGATTAGCAGATTCAGGACTGCTCGCGGGCGCATTCTCAGACGTCAGATTGAGAAACTTGCCGACCATCTCGGAAGACCGATCGCCATTTTGGACGTGGGCGGCCGGCCGGATTACTGGGAAAATGTTGGCCATGACCGCATCAGCGAAATCCGGCTCTTGAACATCGATGAAAATGAGATCGATCGTCACGGCCTGTCCAATCTCTTTTCCAGCGAGATTGGCGACGCGCGTGACCTGAAGGGGTACGCAGACAAATCGGTCGATCTGGTTCATTCCAATTCGGTCATAGAGCATGTCGGTGCATGGCCTGATATGAGCGCCATGGCGTCGGAGATGCAAAGGGTGGGGCTTTCCGGCTGGATACAAACGCCGGCGTGGGAATTCCCCATCGAACCCCATTTCCGGCTACCGTTCCTGCACTGGCTTGCTCCGCCGATGCGGCGAGCCGCGCTGAAGTTGTCTAAGGATTACGGGGCCTTAGATATCGCCGCGCGCCGTTACCACATCGACCGCATTAACCTCCTGTCCTACTGCGAGGTTAAGACGCTGTTTCCAATTGGTAACATCTATGTCGAGAAGTTCGTTTTCTCGAAAAGCTATTCAGCCAGGTGGGGGCCAGGGGCGGCGTAAAAAGGCCATCCGCTTGGGGTATCTGCCACGATCTTGGGGCTCTGCGATGAGGTGCGCATGTGGATCATTGCGAGGCGCGGCGGTAGCGCATCGCGAGCGGCATGACCGAACCTTCGGACACCACAGCTTAGGCTCAGGACCTATTAAATCACTTGCGGTGGCTTGCTCTCTTTGATTCACTGGGATCGAAGGGAGACGCTGTTATGAGTGATTTGATGCTTCTGTCGGAGGCGCAGATGCGCCGGATCGAGCCCTATTTCCCACTTTCACATGGGTGCCACGCGTCGATGACCGGCTGATCGTAAGCGGCATTATCTTTGTTTTGCGCAATGGGTTGCGGTGGCGTGATGCGCCGAAGGAATATGGTCCGCACAAGACGATCTATAATCGCTTCATTCGCTGGAGCCGGCTTGGTGTGTTCAACCGGATTCTGGCCGAACTGATCGCAAAACGCGGTAAGCCAGAGCAATTGATGATCGATGCCACCCATTTGAAAGCCCAACGCACCGCAGCCAGTCTGCTAAAAAAGGGGATGTTCCCAGACGTATCGGCCGCACCAAAAGCGGCCTGAACTCGAAACTACACGCTGTTGCGATGGTCATGGCCGACCACTGATCCTGCTGTTGAGCGAAGGACAGATGAGCGATTACAAAGGGGTCGCTCGGATGCTGGAGGCATTTCCCAAAGCCAAGACATTCCTGGCTGACAAGGGCTACGCCGCCGACTGGTTCCGAGACGCCCTGGCGGAACGCAAGATAACCGCCTGCATTCCTTCAAGGGCAAACCGCAAGGTCGCGATCCCGCATGATCCCGCGCTCTACAAAAAGCGCCACAAGATCGAGAACATGTTTGGCAGGCTCAAAGACTGGCGCCGTATCCACACAAGGTATGATCCTGCGCCCACACATTCTTCTCAAGCATATGCATCGACGCAGCCGTCATCATCTGGCTTTGATTTATCGAGTCCTTCTGTATTCGGCGTGTCGAGGTCAAGCGCTTTCGAGCTTTCCGGTATTGCCGGTGGAAAAGTCTTTTGCGGGTCTCGCTTCTCTTTGGGATGAGCACTTTGGCTCTCCCATCATGTTGGAGTCGTCTAATCGCACGGCATTTTGCAAGCGTTTTTTTCAAAGATCAGTCCGGCCGGCACTGTGGTCAGTGCTGGAAAGCGATCGATGTGGGCGCCAAGTATGTGATTTTGCAGCGTCTAGTGAGCGTTTGCCGGAAGCAGGGTCGTCTTCGCGGTCGACACACGGTCGCCGCATGATGGGGCTTCGCAGGTCGGGTGTTCCAATGTGGACGACGCAATTCGCCATTTGTGCGTTTGCACTCCAACACGCGGAATCACCGTGCCTACGTCCCGGCAGGGACGTTCTGACGCCGGTCCATCAGGACACTGGCGGAAAGTATGCGAAGAAGATCATTCGCATCGCAATATGCGCGGACATTATTTAAATAATTTAAAAGATACTTGTTTGTAGTGTGTAAAATGAAACTTTATACCCCTGCTGCCAACGATAAATATTACGGCTCGTGACAGCTGACTACGGCTGCGCGGCATGGAGCTGATGATACCCCTAAAAAGGTACTGGCTATTAAGCCTTAAAGGGTATCCGTTTGCCCCCTTGGCTTACCTTCACTTCGTCACGGAAAATAAATAATTTACGGCTTCATTCAAATACTATGCAACTCGATTTACATCGTGTAATATAAGTAACTGCGAATAGATATTTTGATTTAAACAAATTTATATCACAGGTTAAGTCTATTATAGATCTGGGGCTGGCGCGTGCTTTTTTACGACCCTGGCATTGACGGGGCGCCTGCATGTGCGTTTTGGGAGTAGGGACGTATGAACTCACTGTTAATGACAAACGGCAAAGACATTTCGACTAATCTTTTCCATGATTCTATTCAAACTGATAATGAAAAGAGAACCACCGAGCTGCCGCGAGGGCGTTCGCTGTTGATCATTGACGATCGTGCGCTTGACCGTCAATGCCTCGCCTATTGCATCTCCGCACACAAGATCGACATGGATGTTCTGGCCTTTGGGTCGGTGGAGGAGTGGGAACGAAAGCGGCAAGACTACCCGCCGCTGGCCGCCGTTCTTTTAAACATTGGCGGTAAAAAAATCGGCGAGCCGAGTGTGTCCGAAGAAATTACCAGGCTCGCCTCGGCGTTTGACGCGCCCATCATTGTTCTCGCTGATGCTGACGATCTGCCGCAGATCATGAAGGCGCTGGAATGCGGTGCGAAAGGCTATATTCCATCGTCCGTCAGCATCGACGTCTGTATAGAAGCCATTGCCCTTTCCATGGCTGGCGGCATCTTCGTTCCGGCCAGCAGCGTATTCGCCATGCGCCAGGCTCTGGAAACCGGGAATCCAGCGGCTCGCCCGTTGGCCGGCATGTTTACGGAACGGCAGGCCGAAGTGGTCGAGGCGTTGCGGCGGGGCAAGGCGAACAAGATCATCGCTTATGAACTCAATTTGCGCGAAAGCACCGTCAAGGTTCATATCCGCAATATCATGAAGAAGGTCAAGGCGACCAACCGGACAGAAGTGGCCTACAAGATCAAGGATCTCTTTCCGCTTTCCTCCGCTTCATCGAATGAAAGCGTGAAGGGAAGTGAACACTAAGACTTAACTGATAATTCCACTCCGGAGTATAATTTCCGTAAAGTCATTCGGATTTGTCTCTTTCATCCAATCGTTGGCAGAGCACCAGAAATATCTGGTGCTCTGCTTTTTTGTGGGGGCCTCTTTTTCAGAGTCCCGTTCCTTTGAGAACGACCATCGGCGTGCGGAACAAGATCCACAAATCCGCACTGAAGCACATCATGCCGGAATAACGGGTGTCGTGCAGTGCGCGCTCGACGAAGGTGCAGCCATTGCGTTCGCTGATCTGCCAAAGGCCGGTCAAGCCGGGGCGCATATTGAAGTATGCCGTTCCGGGATAATGTTGCCGTTGCTCAGGGAGCATCGGCCGCGGGCCAACCAAGCTCATGTCTCCTGCGAATACATTCAGCAGCTGTGGCAGTTCATCAATCGAATATTTGCGCAGATATTTGCCGAGCCATGTGATGCGGGGATCATTCTCAAGTTTCTGCTTGGTCTCCCATTCGGCCTTTGCGACCGGGTTGGATGCCAGATATTCTTCCAGCCTCTGGTCCGCGTCCGGCGCCATCGTCCGAAGCTTCCACAGATTGAAGATCCTGCCGCCTTTTCCAACCCGCGGCTGACAGAAGAATGCCTTGCCGCCATTCAACCGGATTAGTACCGCAACGAGTGCAACGATAGTCAGAGCGACCGGTGCAGCCAATAACGTCACGAGGATGTCAAAAAATCGCTTTTCCGCAAAATAGAATGATCGCGCTTTTTCCGTCTGGTTGTATGCCGATTTATGATCAGCAAAACCCAAAGGATATCCGAGATTACTTTCCGACATGACGCCTCCAGGAGCAACCTAGGTTTGAAAAAATGGCGCAAGGGGCGAGAAAAAACTTAATATAAAATTGCATTCACGACAGAAGTTGCCTTCTTCGTATTCTAAAAAAAGTGCCCCAATGCTGCTGTTAATATGATCTTAACCATACCAATCCAAATCGCAATTAATCTAATCTAAACAATTCGATGTAGGTCGAATTCTCAATCAGAGAATGGCGGACTTTGAACCAGCATTTTCCGCTGCTCTCACCAGCCTCCGGCGGGTAGGAGTAAGGGCAAGGGAAGCCGCCGGCACCGAGGCGGGCGGACGTCGCAGAGTTGCATGGGAGTGGGGGGCCAGTTGGAGGTTGTGACCGTCGTGGTCAGCGAGCGCAGTCAACGCATCGGTAGAGCCTTCGCTCCTCGGCAAGGCGGCAATAGCTGAAGGCATGTGGGGGGCGGCTTCGCCAGGCCCCGCATAAACGTGTCGACATTTGGCGGTTCAAGACCCTTCGCGGTTCCAGTTTTCGATGAACCGGCCTGCATCGCCATGAAATACCAGGCCGAACATACGACGTGCCCGATGCGCCCGAATGCGGGTTAGGCACGCCAGTGCAAGGATCCGATTCCGGATGCCGGAAACGCGATCTGTCGTAAAGATTCTTAACGTCTCCGCCAATGGCGACCCGGCAATAACCGCCGCATTTACAAGCCAGCGCAGCGTCGCACCGGGGTGGCCCGAAATCTTGCGAAACGCGTGGGCGACATGCCGGTCCCACCGGCGCGCCAGATCGGCAAATGATTTGCATGAGGGCGTCAGAACTTTTGCGGCCGGAAGAAAGAGGATGCGATGGCCCATGGCTGTCGCCCGCTGCCCCCATTCCGTATCTTCCATAGTCGAAATCCCGCCAAAGGGGCCGACGGACTGAAAAACCCGCTTTCTGACCGCCATATTGCCCGTTGCCGCAAAACCATATTGTTCGACATAAGTACGGGCACGATAGGCGTAGATGTTTTCGTAGGATTCGATTGCACTCGGACAGTGCGGATCAGCCATCAAAACTCCGATATCGCCACCCAAGAGGCCGATATCGGGTCTCCTTAACATGGCCTTGACGATCTCTTTGACCCAGCCAGGCTGTGCAATACAGTCGCAATCGATAAATGCCAGAAGGTCCGCCCGCGCGAGACTGGCGCCGTGATTGCGGGCGGGGCCTGGGCCGGGAACGATTTCCAGCTCCAAACGGAGATCCGGAATATCGTGGCAGACCGCCAGTGGCATTTCCGTGGAACCGTTGTCCACCACAATGATCTCGAACGGAATACCATCCGCGCGTTGTGCGTCGAGCGAGAGTAGGCAGTGACGCAGATCATTGGGCTCGTTGAGGTGGGGAACGATCACGCTGAGCTGGAAGGGCGGCGGCATTAGATCTTCCTACTGGATTTTTGGCGGCGCGTTACTAGCGCCGGTGCAAGGCCGGCGGGGGAGCATCGCCAATGGCATGGGCCGATTGCCAAAGTTGTCTCCCATCATAAGATGAACGGAATGACCACGTGTAGGAAGACGCTCCCGCACCCGACTTGAGATGCAGGACGGTGCGTCCAACCCTGTACTTTGGGAGGAACCTGAAGAGCGCCAGGACATCACATAAGCCTTTCGGCGGACGGGCAACTTATGGGCCGGCCTTTTGCTTACGTCATCTCATACGCCGCCAGAGCTTCATCGCTCGGGCCCGCCTGAGTGGGACACGCTGCTTTGGTGAAGCGGCCATGGGGCGTGCGAGGCGATCTACAGCATAGGGAGATAGTGCGCGTCCAAAAGTACTAATCCGGCTGGGGATGATCTCCCGTACACCCTCCATTGACCATCTGTTGCGAGGTTCCGAACCACTGAACAATGACATCGGCCATGGTGCTAAGCTCGTTTGGAAGTTGGGTGTTTGGGGTATGGGCAACATAGACTTCAAATTTTATGCCTCGATCCTGTTTCGAAGGCTGCCTTATCTCCTAGCGATCATGGTCGCCGCATTGTTGTCAGCCGTCACGGCAACGTTTTCCATTTCCCCGCTCTACAGTTCGAGCGCAAAAATTCTGTCCGAGGCGCCACAAATTCCGGCCGAACTTGCGCGCTCGACCGTGCCGCTGAGCGCCGTCGAGCAATTGCAGATCCTGCAGCAGCAAATCACCACACGAGATGATCTGTTGGCGCTGGCAAACACGCTGGCGGTGTACAGCGATAGCGCGAAGGTCCCCGAGGAGAACGATCTCGTTGCAGACATGCGGTCCCGGATAAAGTTCGAGCAATTGCAATTTGACACGCAGAGCCGCGATCAGGGAGCAACCGTTTTCAGTGTATCCTTCCTGGCCGGCAAGCCGGATATGGCCGCCAAAGTGGCTAACGAACTCGCGGCCATGATCCTCGACAGAAATCAGCGTCAACGGACCGATCGTGCCGGAAGCACATTGCGGTTCTTCAATCAGGCCGTGGACAGACTGTCGGCCGATTTGAACCGGCTGGAAGCCGAAATCCTCAAGTTCAAGACCGAGAACAAGGACACTCTCCCAGAGAGCCTCGACTTTCGTCGCAACCAGCAAGGCAGCCTGCAGGAAAGGCTGATTTCGCTTGAGCGCGAGGAAACGGATCTTCGCACAAAACGCGGCAACCTGATCGCGACCTATACTAATGCAGGGCAATTTGCTGGAGCAGCGCCTGCTACGCCCGAACAGCAGATGCTTGCCGATCTCAATCGCGCCCTTGCAGAACAGCTTGCACTCTTTTCGGAAACCAGCCCCAATATCAAGGCACTGCGCGTCAGGATCGCGTCGCTGCAGAATGCGCTCTTGGCCAACCCTTCAGAGGTCGGCAACAAGGATGACGCGCCTGCGGCCAGACAAGCCGGCCCGTTCGGGCTCGACCTGCAACTGTCAGATATCGATGATCGTCTGCGGGCCGTAGCGATCGAAAAGACGACCGTGACGCGTGGAATTGAAAACCTGACACGCTCGATCGCAGGTACTGCTGCCAGCGAAACGGTGCTAAACTCGCTGGAGCGGAACCGCCAGAATATTCAGGTGCAATACAATGCCGCCATCGGCAGGCGTGCGGAGGCGCTAACCGGCGAACAAATCGAAATGCGGGCGGATGGCGGTCGGTTCTCGCTTCTTGAGGCTGCGACGCCGCCTGTGAGGGCAATCAGTCCTCAACGCCGGCGCATCGTCGCGCTTGGCGGCATCGCAGGACTTGGATTGGGTCTTGCCGTCATCGTGTTGCTTGAGTTGCTCAACAAGACCATCCGCCGACCTGTGGAACTGGTGGAATTGCTCCAGTCACAACCGCTTGCCACCATCCCCAACATCAGGCCGCCGAGCAAAAAGCACTTTCCAAACTACAGACGTCACGTAGCGGCAATGCTCGTTACTGGAATTATGCCGCTTTCGGCGGACCAGGGTGGTCCGGTATCGGTCCAAGATGTCCGTCACGCAACCGCGAAAAGCGACGCAGGGCCAAAAGTCTCTCTTATCCCCGCAGCAACCTTCGCCGGAGGCAGAGTGTAAACCATGGATCAGACAAGAGCCTCCCTGCAAGACAGTCTCAGATTGCAAAGCAATGATCAGCTGGCGGAGCAGGCAATGCAGGCCTGCACGCGGCTGGGATTTGAAATCGCCTGGGGAAATCTCGCGAGCCTAGATCCGGCGCCCGACACGGTCTTTCGAAACCGCATCGTCACGATAGACCGGTCGGATCCGGCGCATGTGCCGTTCGACATGATGCGTACAACAGTTCTGCAAAATCTTCGTCAAAATGGCTGGACATCGATTGCGATCACGTCGCCCACAGCATCCTGCGGAAAATCGCTTGTTGCGCTTAATCTTGCCTTCAGCCTGGCGCATCAGCTAGACCGCCGCACGCTGCTGGTCGATCTCAACTTGAAGCTACCGCAAATTGGCGAAATGCTCGGCGTCACTGCGCGCGCCTCCATGGAGGATTTCCTGAAAGGCGATGCGCCGATCCAAGATATCTTTCTGCGCTACGGTGAGAACCTGGCAGTGGCGGTAAATGATCGACCGGTGCAGTTTTCCGCGGAATTGCTGCAGAGTTTGGAGGCTGTCCGCGTATTGCAGGATTTACGCCTGCGGATGGGGCCGGATGTCATTTTGTACGATCTGCCCCCGATGCTTTCCAGCGATGATGTGACAGCATTCCTGCCGAATGTGGACTGCGCAATTCTGGTTGCGGCCGCAGAGCACAGCACATTTGCGGAGGTGGATCGTTGCGAGCGGTATCTGTCCGAGCGGACAAACATGCTCGGAGTCGTTTTGAACAAATGCCGATATTGCACTGATTGAAAACGAACTGGATTGGGTCGGCCAGGCTTGTTTGCCTTCGTTCGCCAAAATGATTGTCAACTCCGGATAAAGGAAATTGCCATGCGCAAAATACTCATCGTCTATGGCACTCGCCCCGAGGCCATCAAGATGGCTCCGCTAGTCCATGCGCTCGCGTCTTCGCGCCATTGCACGCCCATCGTCGCCGTCACCGGTCAGCATCGGGAAATGCTTGATCAGGTCAACCGGCTGTTTGCAATTCAGCCCGACCATGACCTCAACATCATTACGCAGGCACAGACACTCGAAAGCATTACCGCCCGAGTTCTTGCAGGTGTGGCCAATGTCATCGAAAGCGAAGCGCCGGCCGCGGTCGTCGTCCAGGGCGATACGACAACCTGCTTTGCCGCGGCACTGGCAGCCTTTTACCGGAAAATCCCGCTGATCCACCTTGAGGCGGGATTGCGAACAGGCGAGCGGCATAACCCGTTCCCCGAGGAAATCAATCGTCGCTTGACCACCCAGCTCGCAGCGCTGCATCTCGCACCTACGCAGACTTCGAAGGCAAATCTCCTCAAGGATCGTGTTCCGGAAAGCGATATTGTCGTGACCGGTAATACGGTGATCGATGCCCTGCTGCATGTGTCGGGGCGCATCCATCAAGCGGGAAATCCGGATCTTCGGCGGATCAGCGGCCGCAGAAGCGTTCTGGTGACCGCACACAGGCGCGAATCCTGGGGCGAGCCCATGGCGCAAACCGCACGCGCAATCGCCCGGCTGGCGCGCAAGTTCCCCGAGATCGCCTTCCTGCTCCCCGCGCATCTTAACCCGGCCGTGCGAGACGTGTTGCTACCCCCGCTTCAGGGGCTTGAGAATGTGCTGATTACGCAGCCGCTCGATTACTGTGATTTCGTCAAAGCCATGCGCGATTGTTCCATTGTGTTGACGGATAGCGGCGGTGTGCAAGAAGAAGCGCCTACCTTTGGCAAGCCGGTCCTCGTCATGCGTGAAACCACGGAACGGCCTGAAGCCGTCGCCGCCGGCACGGTGCGTCTTGTTGGCACCGACGAGGACCGCATCGTTGACGAAGTTAGCGAATTGCTAACGGACCGGCGCGCCTATCAGGACATGGCGCACGCGGTAAATCCTTATGGCGACGGACAGGCAGCGTTACGGTCAGTCCAGGCGATCGAGCATTTTTTTGAGCTGGGCGAAAGACCGGATGAGTTCGATGCAGCTCGCACGCCGCTCGAACCGGCAGCTGCGGCACGCGCAGTAAGCGGTTTTGCAGCTTGAGTGTCCGCGGGTTCGACGACCGCTTGTTGATACGCTGCGGGCACTCCAACGCTTGCCCTAAATCAGACGACGCGGATGACGGGGGCCATCTGGGGAGAGCGTCTGGGTGACACTCCCCGCCCCGTCTTTCGATCCGCAAACTCTAAAAGATCGCCGGTTTTCAGAGTTTGGGTGAATGCCAAATCGGAAAGTCCGCACTATGAGCGAAAACGACATTTCAAAATGGGAGGTCGATGCCGGGAATAAGCTGAAGGCCTATACCCTGTTGGAATGGGGTGTCGCCGTCAGCGAGCCGTATCACGTCATGCTGCGGATCGGCTACGCCATTTCCAAATGGGAATGGGATACGTACAAGGATACCGATCGCTCGCCGCATCAATTTCAGACAGCAATGTCCCCGACTGCGGCCAAGGAGCTTGGCGCCCTTCTCATCCTCTATGCAGAGGAAATGGAAAATCAAATTCCGTCCAAGGGCGAACAAAATTAATCAGGGATTTCATGCGCTTGGTGTAGGGGTTCAGTTGCCTAGGGCGTCCCGGGCCTGTCGGGGATGGAAGCTCGACGCCATGTGATCTAGCTGATCCTCGATCGATGCAAGCGTGCAAACACGATACTCAAGATGGTTGGCCTACTCCGAAGAGACAGTTCGCCTTCACCTCTTGCAGAGGTATCTGTCCAGGCCGGGAGCGAGTACGGTGCTCATCTTAGACTGAAATTCAGCGGTTCATTCAAAAGGAGATGACGATGTCGTCAAACAAGGAACGCCAGACGCAAGTCAATGGTGCGCGGCGGCATTTTCTCGGTTTGGCCGCCGCGAGCGGCGCCAAGGTCGCCGCATTGAGCGCTCTCACAGCGACAACGGTCCTTCCTGCGTCGATCGCCCAAGCCATCGGAATTCCATGGTGGAAAAAGGGCGACCAAGGGGGCGGAAATCCGATGTGTTTTCTCTTGGGCACCGCGATCACGACACCGGCCGGCGAGATCGGTATCGAACATCTTAAGACCGGAGATCTCGTTACGACCGTCGATGGCAAGGCAATGGACGTCAAATGGATCGGCCGTCACATCTACAAGCGAAATGGCGCGTCCTGGCCTACCGGTGTGCTCCCCATCCGTGTCGCCAAACACGCAATCGACCGGCAGACACCCCACAAAGACCTCTATGTTTCCCCAGGCCACGCGCTCTTAATTGATGGCGTGCTGATCCGAGCAAAGGATCTCGTCAACGGCATCACCATTGCGCCCGCGCTGCCGGATGATCGCAAGATCATCGAATATTATCACATCGTACTCGATACGCATGAAGCGGTGCTGGCTGAAGGGCTTGCAGCCGAGACCTTCCTCCTGAAAGATGGCAATCACGAAACCTTCACCAATTTCGGTGAATTCGCGCGAATCCACCCTGCCGGCAAGGTCTCTGTGATGAAGCCGTTCGCCCCCATCGTTGGGATTGATTCTGGCCGTGAACACCTCAAGGCTTTGATCTCGGCCAGGTTCCGCCGTGCACTTCAGGTTCGGGAACCGGCCCGCAACACGCACCGGAGGATTGCGTTGCGTGCCGAAAGCTTGATCAGCTGAGAAACCGCTGACGGCGATGGCGACCCCCGGTTCGCTTCCGACTTCTCCTGGGTCAGTGAGGCCGCTTTCGCGGCCTCATTGCGTTACAACACGAAGTATCCCTTCTGAAGCGCGATGGCGTCGTCGAGGTGAACAGCAAAATCGGCTTTTCCGTCACCGTTGACATCGCCATAGACATAAGTGTCGGAGGCGCCCTTGACGGTGCGCAGCTCCCCGGCCTTGCCGGTAAAGTCTGCGCTGCCAAGGTAGGTAAAAGCCTGATTGCCGGACGCTGTGGTACTGGCGTCGATCGCCGACAGGTCAATCCGGTCACCACCGGTGCCCGAGAAATCGAGGATCGTGTCGCGGCCGCTGATCGATACGGTCGAGTCGGCCAGCGC
>NZ_JAFCTR010000024.1:0-48012 GCF_049896125.1 Pararhizobium sp. DWP1-1-3 | reverse complement strand
AATTTTATGAAGGGTATTATCCTTGCCGGCGGGTCCGGAACGCGACTTCATCCGGCAACGCTTGCCGTCAACAAGCAGTTGATCCCGATCTACGACAAACCGATGATATACTACCCGCTGTCGGTGCTGATGCTGGCGAATATCCGCGATATCCTGATCATTTCCTCGCCGGAATATATTGAAAGCTACCGGCGCCTTTTCGAGGACGGCTCACGTTGGGGATTGAATATTTCCTATGCGGAGCAGCCAAGCCCCGATGGCCTGGCGCAAGCCTTCACGATCGGAGCAGATTTCATCGGCAGTGATCATGTCGCGCTGGTTCTTGGTGACAACATTTTCTTCGGCGCTGGCATCAGCGAGCTTTTGGCGAATGCGCGCGAGCGCAAGATCGGTGCAACCGTGTTTGCCTATGAGGTTACCGATCCGGAGCGTTACGGCGTTGTCGAACTCGACGCGACGGGAAAAGCGCTTTCGCTCGAGGAAAAGCCTGCAAAGCCGAAATCCAGCATGGCGGTGACCGGTCTCTATTTCTACGACAACAAGGTCGTAGACTATGCCCGCAACCTGAAGCCCTCAGCGCGCGGCGAATATGAGATCACCGATATCAATCGCCTCTATATGGAATCGGGAAGCCTCTTCGTCGAACGCATGTCGCGCGGCTATGCCTGGCTCGACACCGGAACACATGACAGCCTGCTCGAGGCAGCAGAATTTGTCCGCACGATCCAGCACCGCCAGGGCACCAGCGTGGCCTGTATCGAGGAAATCGCCTATCTCAACGACTGGATCTCCCGCGACAAGCTGATCGAGTATGGAAACCTGTATTCCAAGACCGCCTACGGCAAATACCTGCTGAGGCTGGCCGAGGAATGAGATAGCGTGTCATCCCTATTTCTGGCGGAACGCCGGCCCGTAATGAAGCTTTGTCGTGGAGGTAAACTAAGTGTCTTCAACATTTCGCACCGTAGCTGAGCTATGGCATCCTGCAATGTTCTGGATACCGGAGACAACGGTATTCTCGGCTTGGCCAGAGCATATCCCTTTTGCTTTCTGGCTAACGGCGGTTCACCGACCGAACAAATTTGTCGAATTGGGCACCCATGCAGGGGGCTCTTACTTTGCCTTCTGTCAAGCAATAGATCGACTTGGATTATCAACCGCCGCTTATGCTATAGATACATGGAACGGCGACGCGCATGCCGGATTCTACGACGAAACGATCTTCCAAAGTGTTAACGAAATCAGCAGCCGAAAGTATGCGTCTTTCTCAACACTAGTCAGATCAACGTTTGACGACGCCATTCAGTATTTTGAAGACGGTGGAATTGATCTTCTTCATATCGACGGCTTGCATACCTATGACGCCGTCCAACACGACTTCGAGACCTGGCTTCCACTTTTATCTGATCGCGCGATAGTGCTTTTCCACGATATCAACGTAAGGCGGGACCACTTCGGAGTATTTAGGTTCTTTGAAGAGATGGCGGAAAAACACCGGACGTTCAAGTTCAATCACGGTCACGGACTCGGTGTGCTGGCAGTGGGAGATAAGCATAACGAAAATATCGAGGCCTTTTTTGAGTTAGGAAAGAACGATGACGCGGCTCGCGATATAAGGCTAACCTTCGCTCGATTAGGATCCACCTGTTCTCAGGGGCTACACATAAAGCAGCTTGAGGAATTTCAATCACATACGCGCGCTGAGATTGTAAGCAAGGACGCAGTAAGAGGCGCACTAGACGCGCACGCAGCGGATTTGGAGGCTGAGGTCTTGTCACTGAAAGACAAGTTGAGGTCTCTTGAAATTTATAAGGTGCAACTAGTTTCTCTATTTAACGAGCGAAATTATGAGATCTCCTCATTAAGATCGCATGTAAATCAAAAGGAAATTTTGATAAAGCAGCAGCTTATTGAATTTGACGCTGCAAACAATAGCATCGCAGAGCTCGAAAATGAACTGAAAGCGAAGATTGAAATACTTAGTGATACAGAATTAAAACTCGAGATGAGGGAAAATGATCTGGTTAGACTCCGTGAAACCTCAGGCAAATTGTCTAAGGAGTTGGAGGTCTTGTCCCAGCAATCCATCTCCGATTTTAAAGTGAAACTCATCTCGAGGGTGATATCTCGTGTCCGTTATGGTAAGCAAAGTTCGATTTTCGACCGGAATTGGTATCTTTCTCATAATCAAGACGTTCGCGCGAGAAAAATGGATCCGTGGGCGCATTTTATGAAATATGGTTT
Organism: Pararhizobium sp. DWP1-1-3; assembly: GCF_049896125.1. NCBI lineage: Bacteria > Pseudomonadati > Pseudomonadota > Alphaproteobacteria > Hyphomicrobiales > Rhizobiaceae > Pararhizobium > Pararhizobium sp. DWP1-1-3. The sequence continues at coordinate 45,768 of NZ_JAFCTR010000024.1, read as the reverse complement.
AAAAGAAGGCCGACGCCCCCACCCGCTTTTCAGCGACGAGTGGTACAATGAAGCCTATCCCGACGTTGCAAACAGCGGTTTACTTCCCTTCGAACACTTTCACCGGTTTGGCGAGAGAGAAGGGCGTGCACCGTATTTCGATGGTGAGTGGTACGCTTTAGCATACCCAGATGTCGCTGATAGCGGTCTTGAACCTGCCGATCATTTCCAATACTACGGTCGTGAGGAGGGTCGAAAACCGTTTGAGAGGTTTGGTGCGTTATAAGATAGAATTTAAACTGTTAGCATGTCGTAATCATGACCAAACTCGATGATGGAAACATTAAGGCAGGCCTTTTTCTCAGAATTTGGTCCAGGATTCGTCATGGGAGAAAAAATCCGATTTTTGACGAAGACTGGTATCTCTCTACATACGAAGATGTTCGTGCCAAAAAAACTGATCCCTGGGACCATTTCATACGAGTTGGCCTCAAAGAGGGCAGGCGTCCGCATCCGCTGTTTAGTGATAGCTGGTATAAGGAATCCTATCCTGACATAGTCGCAACCGGTCTTTCGCCCTTTGAACATTACCACCGCATCGGTCAGTGGGATAAAAGGGCGCCGTATATTGACTGCGATTGGTATCTTGACGCATATCCGGACGTGAAGGATAGCGGACTTTCCCCTGCCGAGCACTATCATCTCTATGGTCGCGCTCAAGGTCGTAAGCCTTTTAACGAATATTTTCCAACATCTGATAGGCCGAGATTGGCTAGTCTCTTTTGCCAATTGGCCGCGCGGCCTCGGCTGCGTAGTAAATATAAAGTTGAATACGATACGAGAGCCTATGCAGCTCGAGATGGGAGATTTCATCAGGAATATGCCGGAATAGCTGAGGATCCAATCGGGGATGTCGATTTTAACGTCAAAACCATTGCATTCTATCTGCCGCAGATGCACCCGATTCCAGAAAATGACCGCTGGTGGGGAAAAGGCTTCACTGAATGGGTGAATGTCTCTAAGGCAATTCCGCGTTTCGCTAGCCACTACCAACCGAGACTTCCTGGAGAGCTAGGATTTTATGATCTTCGCTCTTTCGAAATTATGGAGCGACAATACGAGTTGGCTAAATTGTATGGGCTCCACGCTTTTTGCTTCTATTATTACTGGTTCAATGGAAAAAGGCTTTTGGAACGTCCTTTAGATATGTTCGCAAAGAACAAGTCTCTGGATATCGGATTCTGTATCTGCTGGGCGAACGAGAATTGGACACGTCGTTGGGACGGACTTGCGGCTGATATCCTAATTGAGCAGAATCACTCCATTGAGGATTGCAAGGCTGTCTTTAATGACTGGTTGCCGTATATTTCCGATAGACGGTATGTGCGAGTCGGCGGCAAGCCGGTTCTGCTGATCTATCGACCAGATCTCATTCCTGATTTTGAACGGATGAGCAATATATGGCGCGAGCAGGCTAATCAGTCGGGGTTTGCAGGCTTATACGTTCTTGGAGTTTCGATATTCGGTAATACCGCATCCCAAGTAGCTGGGCTTGATGGCACTTACGATTTCCCTCCACACGGAGTCCACTCACCGCAAGTTGACCCAGGCGATTGGCTAGATAAGAACGCGACCACCAAAGTCCACTCCTATAAGGCTGTAGTAGAACATATCGAGAGGCTGTATGCCGCTCCTATTAAAAACGAGCGGGTCGCTCATCCCGGCGCCCTCGTTGGTTGGGATACCGAACCGAGAAAACCGGGCCGTGGCGATGTATTCGTCGGGGCATCACCGGCTCTCTTTCGCCGTTGGCTCCGTGCTGCTTTTGAGCGGGCAGCACGGACAAAGAATGCGGATGCCCGCTTTGTTTTCATCAATGCCTGGAACGAATGGGCAGAAGGCGCTTACTTAGAACCGGACCGGCGTCATGGCTACGCATACTTGACCGCTCTGCGGAGTGTCGTACGAGAGTTCGGGATCAACGCTTCTAAAACGAGAGCTATGTGTGACGCTCACAATTCGAAAGCCCCCGCTGCCCGCGACAGAGCTATTATGCTGCACCTCTTCTACTACGATCTTGTTGATGAATTTTGCCTTCTCCTGAAGGAAGTTAAACAATATCAAGAGTTAGACCTGATCGTGAGCTTCCCTGATCTCTGGTCCGAGGCAGAGGTCACTTCTGCCTTGCGTAGGTTAAGCCCACGCAAGGCTTTCATCACAGAAAACTACGGGCGCGACGTGTTTCCTTTTTTGAGTGTTGGCCGACAAATTGAGAATGATGGTTACAAACATGCCTGCAAAATTCACTCCAAGAAATCCACTCACCGGATCGACGGCGCAGATTGGCGGAAAAGCCTTCTTGACGGGTTGCTGTCTAAGGCAGCCTTAAATCAATTGGATCAGTGCTTTTTTAACCGAAAGGGAATGGGTATTGCAGCATCTAAAGATGCATACTTAAGGCTAACGATTGATAAGTACGTAGACGGCAATATCCGCCATTTAGAGTGGCTGGCTAACAAATTCGACGTTTCTGGGGGTTACCGAAACGGTGAATTTATCGCCGGAACAATGTTCTGGTTCGATTTCGACACGTTCAAGCCTTTTTTCGGGGCTAACATAGGTGTAAATGACTTTGACGTTGATTTGGGTCAACTGGATGGATCTCTGGCGCATGCATTTGAGCGTTTTTTTGCGGTGTTTGTCCGCGCAAATGGTCAAGGCCTCTTTAGAATTGATCGAAACAATTCCAAGTTTGAGATTAACCGGGTCGAAATGGCGGAATAAATGAAATGCTAGTGCACGTGGTTAACGACAAATCACATAAATGATTCAGACTAAATTAAATATCATAGGTGCACTCATGCTCCGAGATATGAGAACTCGTTTTGGAAGTTCTCATTTAGGATATCTCATGGCTATTTTGTGGCCGTTTAGCCATTTGGTTATTATGGCTTCTTCTTTAGCCTACGGTCGCCGTTTCATAACAACTGGCGGAGACCCGGTAGTTTACGCCGTCACTGGGATACTGCCCTACATATTGTGCCTCTATCCCGCGCGGATGATGGGGCAAGCAATCGAGACCAATCGCTCCCTCCTCCTATTTCCAGTAGTACGTGCGATAGACATCATGATTTCGCGGGCCTTGATAGAGTTGTTCACCGCATCTATTGTGGTTGTACTATTGTTTTCCCTTGCGTTTATGTTGAGCATCGATTTAATGCCGACGAATAAATACGCCCTTGTCTCTGGCGTACTTGCCACCGTTCTTCTGGCGATATCGTTCGGTTTTTTTAACAATATAGCTTCATCGGTTTTCAAGATGTGGCATATAGTTTTCATTTTTTCCATCATAATCATGTATTTTTCGTCGGGTGTGATCATAAATATCTCTGTATTTCCGCATGAGATTCAAGAAATTATTTCATACAACCCTCTTTTTCAGAGCGTCGAGTGGCTACGCTCTGCTTATTATGAGGACTCGTACTCTGAATTTTTGTCGAAGGCGTACCTTGTAAAGCTATCGATGGTCCTTTTGTTCTTTGGACTAATGGGAGAGCGCTTTCTTCGAGGAAAGCTGCTGTCCTCATGATAGAGCTTTCCGAAGTTTTTAAGTACTTCAGAACAAAAGCTGGAACGAAAATAATTCTCGATCACGTCACGATGAATTTCCGGGCCGGCACATCCTATGGAATTTTAGGAATAAATGGAGCTGGCAAGTCGACTACCATGCGCATGCTCGCTGGGACCGAACTTCCCAATGCGGGCAAGATCACGCGCTCTGGCCGGGTTTCATGGCCTTTAGGATTTGCGGGTGGACTTCATCCCCTGATGACGGGGCGAGAGAACGTGCAGTTCGTAGCTCGCATTTATGGTCAAAACCCTCGAAAAACTGTGTCCTTCGTTGAGGATTTTGCTGAGATAGGCGCCTATATGGATGAGCCTTATAAAAACTACTCCTCGGGTATGGCGCAAAGAATCGCCTTCGGTCTTTCCATGGCCATCGACTTCGAATGTTATTTGATCGACGAGGTTACTGCTGTTGGTGACGCTCGATTCCAAGCGCGTTGTAATGAGGAGTTTGCAAAACGGCGCGCTCGTTCAGATATAATCATGATTTCACATTCCATGGACACAATACGGAACTATTGTAGCAGAGTGGTTGTTCTGGCTCACGGCATTCTCTACGAGTTTTCGAACGTGGATGACGCAATCGAGCTCTACAATAAACTAAATGAATAACGCGAACAAACAAGAAGACTTTTAGAGCATGGACAGTGTAACGCCATCTAAAGGCGCACCTCTCAAAAAAGTTGATGAATTGTCACGCTCGAAAGCTATTTCGATTGAGTTGCGGCGCGTGGCGCGGACTGCTCGCATACCCCGTCCTGTTCGGACTGGTGGAGGTGGATTTCGCGCACGGCGTACGGATCGAATTTATCGACGTTTTTTTGTGGGTAGCTTCATCGGTATTTTCGTCCTCCCTGTTTTGATCGGCGCTTTGTATCTCGTATTTGTGGCAACGGATCAGTATGTTTCGGAAGCCCGCTTTTCCCCTAACTCTGGCCAACAGAACGGTATGGAAGCACTCGCGGGGATTGCTTCAATGTTCAATGCGAGCCAATCGAGCGATGGGCAAATCATTGCGCAATACGTCAAAAGTAGGAGTATAGTGGAGGAGCTCGGGAAGATCTTTGACTTACGACGTGTATTCGCTCCAGGGACTTCAGATTTTATTGCTGAGGCGTCCAGCGACATGACGATCGAAGAGTTCGTCGACTACTGGAGCGATCACGTAAAGCTAAACGTTGACAGGAGCAGCGGCCTTGTGACACTGCAAGTCCGCACGTTTTCTCCTAGTGACAGTTTGGCACTTGCTAAGGCGATCGTGCAGATCTCCGAAGGAATGGTGAACAAGCTTACTCGCCGCAATGAAGAAAACGCCTTACAGGAAACATTACAGGAATTGAGTTTATCGAAGAAACGACTGGAGAGTGCCGTGACCGCTATGCGAGATGCCCGTATCGCGGCAGGGATATTGGATGTTGAACTTACCGCCGGTAGCTATTCTGAATTGCTAACCCAGCTAAACATAGAACTCTCTAAAACCGAAACGCAGATTGATACCTTTAAAAACAATGATTCATTGGGCACTCCCAAAATAGTTTCCCTTAGAGCACGCGCTGACGCTTTACGTGGTCAGATTAAAAATTATGAGAACCGAGTTGCAGGGCGTCCGACTAGAGATCAAGAGGGGGGGACTTTAGCTGACCAGGCGAGCGTGTTGGCCGATAAACAAGTTGAACTTAACATTGCAAGAAACGAGTATGCACTTGCGGTTTCCTCTTATGAGGCTGCACGGCTGACTGCCGAAAGACAACGGTCCTATCTAATGGTCTATGTACAACCTAGCTTGCCGGAGGAATCGATATACCCAAGACGTGGCCTGGCATGGTCGGCCTTGATTTTGTTATCATTTCTAGGTTGGACGCTCGTTGCCGGTACTGCAGTTCTCGTGCGCGACAATACGGCGGCGTGAGGGAAATATGCATTTTTTTGTAGACCAAGACAGCGGCGCGTCGATATCGGGCTGGGTGGTTCCTGACAATCCCAGTGATATCCCTGAATTTGTCGTCCGAGTTCCTGGGATGCAAGATATTAATTTAACTGCAAATGTTCTAAGGACGGACCTTCGTGACCTTGGATTACATGCAACTGGCATGGCCGGTTTTCATATCGATGAACAGCATGTTCGCGATCTATCGACGATAGTCGATATCACGATCTTCGAAGCGCGCAGTGGCGTGCCCATTTATCGGCGGTTCGACGCGGGTCGACATTTGGAAAAAAAGCTCTTTATCATGGATGTTTGCATCTTACCACAGATTCGCATCCTTCGCCGCCTCATGCCATTTTTCGCTCTTTCCTATCCAGTCATTGATCGCCTTCCGATTGAGACAATTGGTTCACTCATTGCGAACAAAGCGGCTTCCTCGATTTTCGTTAGTGGCCAACCTAACTGGATGAGGCATGGAAGTGTGGTGCTTGAAAAGGAATATGTAACAGCTGCATTATTGCGCGATCCGTTCGAAGATCTCGCGGAAAAACTTCTTTTCATAGCGCATCTTGCCAGACGACCGGAGCGGAAAACACTGAATCTTTCACTAGACAAGTACGAGACGGTGATCGACCCCGTCGCAGAAATGGACTTTGCCGATCGGAAGTCGGTACTCACAGGGTTCCGAAAAATGTCCCCTGAGTGTCGGCGGCTGTTCCGGTCTCCGATGACTTCAGTTTTCGGCGGCTCGGCGGAGTCTGAACTGCAGCGGCGTAACGTAAGTGTGGCGCTTGACAATCTTGCACAATTCAACGTTGTTGGCGTTCGGCCGTTATACGCTGATTTCGCCTCGATGCTCGATGCCCAAATAGAAGCGAATATATTGCGTGACAGCAATTTAGAGACATTGCCTGGCACGGCCGAGCTAACCATTGTTTTAAAAGAACTGGGTCTTGTTGCGGATCTGCTCGATGAAGATATAGCGCTTTTCTCTTTCTCATATGAGGCGGTGGAAGCCGGCTTGAGTAAAACTTCCGAACGGGAGGGCATCAGTCGTCCCGGACGCGCGGCGGACAATGGATAGATGGACACGCAGCAGGAAGACCACCGAACGCGCCTTACAAATACCACAGCTGAACGTAACGAGCGCGGCGCCTCCCCCGCGTCAGACGTGGGATTGCGTCCGATCGACAAGGGAAACAAGTCATCGTTGAGAACTTTCACGCGCCGATTGGCCGGCCTTCGCTTCAAAAAATCCAGTGGAGAATACACCTTGGGAGGTATGCCTCCCCGTAAGAATGAGTCAGGAAATGATGCCGGCGGTGGAAAATTGCTACTGCGAAGCTTTCTTCTTGTGGTCGCTTTACCACCGTTAGTCGCGTTGTTTTATTACTCTCTTGTCGCATCTGATGTTTACGTGGCTGAAACAAAACTGACTGTCCGCGCCGCCTTGGACAGCACAGCGAAGTCTTCCAGTCTTTCAGGCGGAGCAAGTTCTATCATAGGTAAGCTCGGTTTGGGATCGAGTGGCTCTCCCACGCAGGATTCACGCATTATTCTAGATTATTTGAAAAGCCGTGCGGCCATCGAGGACGTTGGCGGGAGAACAGCATTGGCCAGATATTACGAACAACCCTCTATCGATTGGATATCTCGCCTGGATTCAAAAGGCTATGCCGAGGAACTCACAGACTATTGGCAGAGCAAGGTCACTGCTTCTGTGGACAACGCTTCCAATATTCTTACTCTCCGTGTCAAGGGCTACACGCCAGACGACGCGCAGTCTTTGGCGCAAAAACTGGTCTCATCAAGCGAAGCGTTGATTAATGACATTTCCCGCCGTAGTCGCGGAGATGCTCTGCGTCGTGCTGAAGAAGAGGTGGAACGAAGCATGGCCGAATTAGCGGATACTCGGCTGAAACTCCTTACCCTGCAGCAAACCACCAGAGCTATTGACCCCGTGCAGAGCGCAAAGCAGATTGCGACAATACTCTCGACATTGACGCTTCAAAAGGTGCAATTGGAGAGTCAGTTAGCAGTATCGGACTCGACTGGCACCAAAGGTCGTCCGGGGGAAAGCTATATGCAATCCAGGCTGGATGTAATAGACAAACAAATACGAGAGTTGGAGGACATGTTAACTGGTGATAAAAGTTCTTCGATTTCGATGCAACTAAAAGACTTTGAGATATTGAAGCTTCGACAAGAATTTGCTGAGCAAGTTTACACGTTAGCGAGAGCTAGTTTCGAAGAGTCTAGGCGAAACCTCGACAAGCAGCAAATATATTTAGTAGTGGTTGTTCCACCATTTAAGCCTGAGCATGCACTTTACCCGCGTGTATTCGTCGACACGTTACTGGTTTTCTTGGGATGCCTCATTGTTTGGTCAATTTGTGCACTAATGGTAGCAAGTGTTAGGGATAGCACCGAATTGTAGCGTCGTCAGTTCCCTTCCGTTTTGGAACGGGGCTCGATTGTAGAAGTAAAAAGGCAAGGTAGACCAAAGATCGAAGTGTTCCGCCAGGGCAAAGGCCCACTGACCCGTATCCCAATTAACGGAGACCTGGCGACATCCTTCCGATACGGTTTGAGCAGATGGTCCTCTTGATCTTTTTAAAGCCCGCTTGATTGATGGATTGGCGAAAAATTTGCGGGACCATGATGACAATCGAACTTTTGCAATGTGCCCGTAGCTTATTCTATGTGTGCAAGAAATGCGCCAGCACATTGGTGTCAGTAAAATCCAAATGCTTGTTGGCGGCGATGAAGTCCTTTATCGAAAACAACGTCGTCGTTTCTCGCAACTCTCGAAATCCAAAGGATAGATAATGAGAGAGAGGCTCGACTCCGGCAAGCGCGACATCGGCGTTCGCTGAGACATAGAAGTTGACGTCAAAAAAAGGGTTAGGGTTGCGCGCCTCCCTCCACCCATTCTGAATATAGTGGGCAAGGGGATTGTGGCCGCTTTCTAGGACGTCTCTATTGTTTTTTAGGTAGTAGCGCGTGTCAAAAAGCGCATTTGGCCACCTCCCTTCGCCAAACCCATATCGAACATAGTGCGAAACGGGATCGATTCCATTTCCCGCAACATCTCGGTAATTTGCATTATACCAAGCAGCATCAAATAAATTTGAACCTCGAAGTATATTTTCGGACGTTTCGTCTGACCAAAAAACGCGCGCGCGCCCGTGAAAAAATCCGCGTAAGGAACCGACCAGGCCATTCTCTCTGCGCTTACCAGACAAAGCAGCTGATATTCTCGATTTTCTCGCAGCAATATCGACCAATTCATTAACACCGGGTTCATCGAGTGGTGTTGTGCAATTAACTAAGCTTTGCCGAGAACTAAGTTTGGTCTCGAGCTCGGCTTTTTCTCTTCTAACTTGCTGCAACGCTCGTTTCGACGCATTTGCATGTTTGCACAGGTCCTCGATGAGTTCGGCGCTGCTTTTCGACGCTTGTAAAACCATGTCATTCAGTACCATAAATCGCTCAGTCTATATTTCTGTTTCGCACTGGCTTAACTAGCTTTTGTTTTATCAATATGAAGAGATTGCCGAGGCCACTTTTTCGATTTCGTGCGCGGTTAGGTATTCGCCAATCGGAAGACTAACTGACTTCGCTGCAAGGCCTTCTGAAACAGGAAGATTTATCTTACCAAATTCAGCACTATAGCATTGCTGCTGCGAAGGAATAATCGGGTAGTGCAGCGCTGTCCCCACCCCATTCTCGTGCATGTAATCCGAAAAGTTCTTGCGATCATCAACGAGAACAACAAAATTATGCCACACACAATCGACGTCTTTCTTCAAAAGACGACTTATCCGCTCAGAATCTCCGCCGTTCAGCGCGTTCGTATAAGTTGAAGCAATCGTTTTTCTACGAGCTATAATGTCATTAAGCGACGCCAGTTTTAGAGATAAAAAGGCGGCCTGGATAGGATCCATCCTGGAATTTGTGCCCGCTTCAAGGTGCACGTATTTCTCGATAGAGCCATAGTTCGCAAGCAAACGCGCCTTTTGCGCCAAGTTAGGATCGCTGGTGACCAAAGCGCCCGCATCTCCAAGAGCACCAAGATTTTTGCTTGGATAGAAACTAAAGCAACCAAAGTGGCCGTAAGAACCCGCCCGCTTTCCGTTGTGTAAAGCTCCATGGGCTTGAGCTGCATCCTCTATAACGAATAGAGAATATTCTTCGGCAATTTCAAGGATGCTCCCCATATCTGCTATAGCCCCATACAGATGTACTGGGATGATTGCCCTAGTTCTCGAGGTCAACGCAGCTTTGATCAGTTGAGTGTCCAAATTGGCCGTGAGCCGATCAACGTCTACAGGGACAATTTTAGCTCCAACGGCAGTTACCGCCAGCCAGGTAGCGATGAATGTCTGCCCTGGTACTATAACTTCGTCACCCTTCCCAACACCCAACGCCCTTAATGCTATAACAAGCGCCTCCAAACCATTTCCGACCGACACGCAATGGTCGACCCCACAATAGGCTGCGAAACTTTTCTCGAAGTATGCGACGCTTTCGCCGCCTATATAGATCCCTGAGCGGAATGATTGCTCCGCGATTGGTGCAAAGTTCGCCAAATACGGCTCATTCAGACGGCCTAACTCTAAGAATTTCACGTCAGTCATTTAAGGTCCCCTACGTATTTCGTAAATTCAGCATACTCTCTGATGTAGTCATCTTCGCTATAAAGCTCACTAGCTAACACAGCGCAGACGGCGCCTGAAGTAAACTGGTCTACAACTCGCCAAATATTAGGTAAAACCATAAATGGTCTATTTGGCTGATCAATTCTCACCGTGCGCTTTTCATAGCCGTCATCAAGGTGAATATCGTACGCCCCGCTAAATGCAAAAAATAATTGTCGAAGTTCCCGGTGTGCATGCCCAGCTCTTTGGCCCCCGAAAGGAACGTCGAATAGAAAATACAAGCGCGCAAAATCGAAATCGACTATGCTTCTGTCATTCTGGATAAAAGAAAGCTTACCTCGATGGTCTGGGAAAACCGGTAGCTCAATGAACTTACAATCATTTACGCTGTTATGCATTTAACACCTTCTCGACGGCCGACAACTTTTCAAATATCTCTCGCACTCCACTCTGTTTGAGAAAGGAGGCAGATCTTTGACCCGTATTTACGATGTAACAGGGAATCTGCGCCGCCAGAGACGCTGAAAAATCCGATTCCGTATCTCCAATATAGCAATTGATGCCCAAATCAGAGAATTCTTTCGCTTTGGCCTGAACAGCATCCTGCGGCGACACCACCTTCACATTTGCAAAAAGCTCCGACACACCCAGACGGCCAAGCTGACGGTACAATCCTTCGGGATGTTTTCGGGCCGAGATGAGATAAAGCTGGTGGCGAGCCCGAAGAGCTTGGAGGGTCCTTAAAACACCTGGGAAAAGCTTGTCATAACCCTGGTAGTGTTCGGCCTCTATATTAGAATCCCAGAAGGTTTTGAGCTGAAGCTTAGTACCCTCATCCAACTTGTACGGCGCTAGTGCGCGATCGTTGTTATGCCCATTGCGTTTCCGGCGCCAGACCAGTGGCCAATTTACTTTCGCGTGCATATGGGGCAGGCCATCCCTTAGGCAAGCGATTTGCTTATCCCTGCAAGTGACAAGCGTTCCGTCGAAGTCAATGCCGATTTTCATCAACCACCTACAAATACTTGCTCTTGGTAGTATCGAATGACAAAGCATTCTGGCATGTTAACCGACTTACTTAGTAGCTTCAAAAAGCGAGTGTCATCTTTATTTCCGGCTGCGCGCAAAAAGTATTCCTCGTAAAGGTTTATTCCTGCAGCAGTTGTCATGGCAGTCGCTCCGCCGGTGCGCGGATTTATGTCTGTTACCGACCATTCTCCTGATTGCTTCATGGCCTGAAAACAAAACAATCCATCAAGTTCGAATGCGTCGGCAATCTTGTTAGCTATTTCAGCCAATTCCTGTGAAAACCAGACGCGGCACTTCGTAGAAACCCCAGCTTTGACCTCTAACCGCTCTCGTGCTATCGCGATAAGCCCGATCGATGTCTTTAACACGTCAACCGTAACTTCCGGGCCTTCGCAAAGATCCTGAAACACCAGATCTGCCTCTGCATCATTTTCAGTAAGATCCGAAGGGTTACCAAGCAACCTTGCGCCCCGACTGCCAACTCCCCGCCTAGGTTTAACGAAGATGGGATATACTGGATCAGCGCGGAATGACTTCCAGTCAGCCGTATTCGGCGACCTAATGCCATTTTTTGCACAGATCTTACCCAGACTCAACTTATCAGTGCATAAATCGAGCTTCTCGATAGCAAACTCGGGGCAGGCAACTCCGAGCGCGCCCCTTCTTTGCGCGGCCGCAACGACGCGAATTTCCTCATCGTGAACTGGGTAGACGAAGTCAATTTGATTGGCTTCGATAACTCTCATCATTGCGCCAAGGTAGCGCTCCTTGTCCGTAGCGAACGGCACAACTGTGTGCGCGCTTACCGGAAAAGCCGCCAAGGGTAACAGATATGTTGGATTTATGTCAGTCGTGAAAATTTCGAATTCGTGCCTGTGTGAAAGTGCCTTTATTAGTCCGATGGCCGTCGATGTACCCGCTGACGTCACTAGTATCCGAAAAACAGTCATATCCTTCATGAATCACCTAATATTCCTTGCGTCTTCGACCCAGCTCAGCATTTTGTCGAATTCACGATAACCTATGCTATTTTTGGCATTCGGTATTAAACACTGGGGCCCAAAAGACACGGCAATTTGGTTTGCTGCGAGGAAAACCCGTTTACGTTTAGCCGCAGATCGGAACGGGTCGAATCTGCACAAAGCCTTGTAATCGTCTTGGAGAGCTAAATAGAAGACGTCCCCTTGATTGAGAGAAGCGCCGTTTAGTACTCGCCCATCGCGAAACCAACCGCTTTCAATCAAAAACTGGAATAATCCTTCGTTTGCCCGGCGATTTGCCGGTAGCAATATAGGTACGCCTTGTTTCAAACAAGGTCCTAATGAGACATCAGTTTTAGAGACTAGAAGACCCTTACGCAGTGCTCCCATCGAGCAAAGAAGATTTATGCGCAAATTGGAAATTATTGCGGCATTAGGAAATTTTTCTTGGGTCTTCTCAAGGAATACGAGGCAATTTAGTTGCAGAGGTGGATAATAGCCAGAGATTATGTTGATGCTTTCAACGAGTGCCACCATGAAGTTTTCAAATACTACAAAATCGTTGTATATCTCGTCCAGGAAATCGAACATTCGGCTCGATGATAATATTTTTTGCTGCACTTCAAATAATTCTAGCTGGCTTTGCACTTGCAATGTTTTTCCCGAACTCAGATTATTATCGTGGAGCCGATAGTGCATTGTAGTTTTTTTGACGCGGACGAAATCGCCCTCCAATAAGAGGTTTAGCCAAAGCTGATAATCCTGAAGACGTTCATTGTGTAGTCCCCAAAACTCTTTTCGGTATAGGTCGCGGCGGAACATGGAGGCCGGCGCACAAATGAAATTCCCCGAAAGCATCTTGGCAAAAAGCTGGGGTCTAGTGAGGGTGCCCAAAGAGTCATGGTCAAATATATGTGAAGTTATAACATTCCCGTTGCCATCGATGTATCCAACGTCACTAAAGGCTGCGGCACTCCCTTGGCATTCGAGAATAGCAACCAATTCCAAGAGATGGTTTGGCATCCATACATCGTCATGTCCGATTTGTGCGATATATTCGCCAGTTGCAAGGGTGCACGCTTCCCGCAGCGCGTTACAAACTCCCATGTTTGTGAAATTATCGACGAAGGTTATCTCGATCTCGGTTGCATGCTGTTCAATCCATTCCAAACAAATGCGTCTGCTCTCATCGGAAGATCCATCGTTAACAATGACGACTTGCAGCGTGCGATATGTTTGGGAGGAAATGCTTGAGAGCGTTTGCTGGAGGTAACGTTCACCGTTAAAGACGGGTAGTACGACTGATACGGTTTTGAGCTGACCCATTAGATGCTCCCTGCCATGGAGATTTCGTAGAACGGAGAAGGCGATATGGCAGAATTGCATCTTCGCTTTGATTTCAAGGCTAGATAACGTCCATCACTTAGACGGTCCGCTTCTTTTAAATACGGCACATCATGAACGTGTCCGCTGTCGCGATCCAACAATCCAGCAAATGGTACGTAGATAAGACGCTCGGCGGCAATCACTGACACGTATCGCAATGGCATTTTTTTTAACAGTGCCGACAACTCCGGAGGTGTAGCTCCCATCCGGTCTAGTTGTCGTATTTCCCCTCCGGAGACGTCTACGTATTCAACGTCAAAATATTCCCCGGCATAGTCCACGCCATCCGAAAAGTTCATCCCAAACTTTCCTTGAATAACATAGGGCACATCTGTTCTGTTTAGAATTTGATATGGGTCCGCTTCAAATTTGGAGATAAAAGCATCCGCAAGATTGCGCCTCTCGTAAAGATGTTCCGTTTTTTGATGAACGGAGCTAGCCGTACTTCCCTCGTGAACTCTCCAGCCATAAGTAGTGAAAGGAAGGTGAAGCGCTCTTGGAGCCCGCTCTTGGAACGAAGAGAGATACTCATACCAAAACGCAATATCAAATGTCGTTGAAGATAATGAAAGGGCCTCTGGAAGCGAGACGATCTCTCGCCCTATGTCGGACCGAAACAATGTGATGTGATGTGGATAATAATAATAGAAAGCACTCAGTGGATCAAAATTCGGCTTGATGTAAACCTCGCCGACAACGTGATTAAATCTAATTTCGTTAGTGTAAACGATATCGAAATCCTCGTCTCCAATTACGTCAAGAGCTCTAACAAGATAACCAAAATCAACCTCATCGTCATGATCTACAATGCCAACAAACCTACCCTCAGCTTGTGAAAAACCGCTAATGTACGATTGTCGGATGCCTCTGTTTTGACTATGGCGAATGAACTTAAAATGCGGCAGCGTTTGACTAGCGCGTGCAGCAAATTCACTAACCACTGGAGAGTTTGGCGAGTCATCCACAAGCACCCACTCGACAAGATCTTTTATCTGAACAATGGATAAAAACAGGCGCTCCAAAAAATACTTGGGTGTTTGATAGCATGGCGTAACCAATGTAATCAATGCTTTACATCTCATCTCAGCTCAATTCGGTGGTTTCGACCCGGCCTCTGTATTAAAGATCGTTGACGATTGCAATGCCGCCCGGGCAGCTGAATTGGCTTTAGCCATCCGATTGCCTGATTGCTTTCAACCTATCGAAAATGGACGAAAACGAAATAGCATCGCAATCGGGGGATCAAGGACTTCTGTCCGTCAATGTTGTGGTGGGAGTCGAAGAGCTACACCAAGCTGCGGGACGCGAGCGCAATGTTTGCGACACGGATCATTTTTAGGACGGAGCTTTCGGCATTTTTGCAGCCATTTCTGGACAAGCTCGGACACAAGAAACGACGTCAGATGTGCCCCCTCTATGTGTCTGGGCTCATCGGCCCTGGTGAGCGCAAGAGTATCGAGCCCATGGCGGAGCGGCTTGCTCCCGGCCAATATGACCGCCTTCACCATTTCATTTCCGATGGCCTTTGGGATGCAGCGCCGCTTGAGACTGAACTGGCGTTGCAGGCGGATCAGATCGTTGGCGCTCCCGATGCGTTTCTGGTGATCGATGACACCGGACTGCCGAAGAAGGGCAACCACTCGGTCGGGGTCGCGCCGCAATACGCTTCGATGCTGGGCAAGAGAGCCAATTGCCAGACGCTGGTTTCGGTGACGCTTGCGCGAGACGAGGTTCCTGTTCCGGTTGGCTTGCGTCTGTTCCTGCCCGAGAGCTGGGTTGGCGATGAGGAGCGGATGGCAAAGGCCGGAGTTCCTGACGCCATGCGAACCTCTCGCACGAAGCCGGAAATTGCCCTTCACGAGATCGACCGGTTGACCGCGGTCGGTGTCCGATTCGGCACAGTGCTCGCTGACGCAGGATACGGCCTATCCGCGGCATTCCGCCAGGGACTGAGTGGACGCGGCCTCACCTGGGCGGTCGGCATCCCAAAGCACCAGAAGGTCTATCCCCACGATGTCGAATTGGTTTTTCCTATCTCGGGTCATGGACGTCCGCGCAAGCAACCGATCCCTAACATCCTGTCCGTTGCCGCCGAAATGATGTTAGCGGCTGAACGTTGGAAAAAGGTCAGTTGGCGCCGTGGCACGAAAGGTCGCCTAACAGCACGCTTTGCAGCATTGCGCATCCGGATCGCGGATGGCACGCCGCAACGCATTCTCGACAAGGGACAACAGCACATGCCGGGCGAGGAGGCCTGGTTGGTTGGCGAGTGGCGATCAAACGACGAGCGCAAATACTACCTGTCCAACTTGCCGGCCGACGCGACATTGAAAATGTTGGCCGCCGCCATCAAGGCCAGATGGGTTTGCGAGCAGGCGCATCAGCAGATGAAAGAGGAACTTGGCCTCGACCACTTCGAAGGCCGATCATGGCAAGGACTCCATCGGCACGCACTAATGACAATGATCGCCTATGCCTTCCTCCAGCACCAGAGATTGCAGACTGCAAAGCGGGGAAAAAAAGAAGCGACGAGTTCGTCGTGGGCCACCTGAGCCGACCTTGCCAGCAGTGCGAAGAGCCGTCATCAACGCACTTACTCTACCGACAGCGCAGATCCGATGTCCGCATTGTCGACGTCACTTCCACCACAAAATTTCTATTCTGCCAAAGTAGTGCTAGGCCGTAGACTCA
This sequence comes from Pararhizobium sp. DWP1-1-3, assembly GCF_049896125.1. NCBI lineage: Bacteria > Pseudomonadati > Pseudomonadota > Alphaproteobacteria > Hyphomicrobiales > Rhizobiaceae > Pararhizobium > Pararhizobium sp. DWP1-1-3. The sequence continues at coordinate 29,488 of NZ_JAFCTR010000024.1, read as the reverse complement.
TATGTAGACGGCTCCCACTCGCAAGCATTTTTAGATATTTTGATCGGGTCGCTTGCTTCCATATGTGCAGCCTTTCGATGTGGCCTTGACGACCACCGGCCAAGATGATTTCCGCAACGTAGGTTCCAATCAAGGCTTCAATGAATCAAAATCAAACCGATTTGCAAACCCGATTTATTAGTGCGCGGCCTAGTAAATGAACGTCCAAACTTTGGTTTGGAACAGATCTGGTTTCGTTCTCTTGTCGGGTCCAAAAATGGTCTCTGTGGAAACATTTCCGAAACAGTTCCCGAACGAATTAGGGATGGCTTAAACATGCCGTTGCAGGAGTACCTCTTTGGGGGATGTAATGGCCCCATAAATATCCGGACACGATCTCCCACTTAGCAAGTGTGCGAGGAGCCGAATCAGTTATTCACCTGGCGTAAGCTTGCCACCCAAGGGGCTCTGACGGCAACTGCTGCCCAGGAAGATGTCGTTCCGGCGTCCGAATATCGTGCCCTTCAGAGCCAGGTCAAAGAGTTACAGCGCCTGCTCGGGAAGAAGACGATGGAAGGCGAGATTCTCAAGGAGGCGCTTGAGATCGCCACCGGCCCAAAAAACATCTGTCGCGCTCGCTGTCATTGCCAAAGGGAAGTTCCCGATGATGGCCGTGTGCGAGACTTTTGGTGTTGCCCGGTCATACATGGCTCAGCCTGTGAAACAGCGTCCCTCCAAAGCCCGTGGTCGTCCGCCGCTCACCAATCTGGCCGATAAAATCAAAGCGATCATCTCCGAGATGCCGACCTTTGGATATCGCTGGCTTCTTGCGATCTTACGCCTTAAACCCCGCAGAGAGAACCTCTTATGGCCGAACGCCAAACGCGTTTATCGGTTAATGAAGGTGCACTTAACCGCCGCCACGATGGTCGCGTTGCTGTCGCTCAGTCGAATGCGATGGTGCTCGGACGGTTTCGAAATCGGCTGCCATAACAAGGAGAAGGTCCGCGTTGCTTTGCGCTCGACTGCTGTGACCGCGAGGCTATTGCTTATGTCGCCACAACTGAACATTTGGGTACCAATATCGTGCGGCTTCACCACCAAGGACAGTCAGCAGCACCCTTAGCGGCTTCTATTACGCCTAGACCAAGCATCGTTCAATAGCCGGCCGGACGAACTGCTCGGGCTTCAGCTTTTGGTGAAACTTGACAGATCGCATGTCTGGCACATTTCACCCGCAGGTGATTACCCGTTCCGTCGACGACCCATCCCAGTGTGGCACCGAAAACGAAGCGCTCGCTTGCCTGCCTGGGGGGACACGCAACGTTGTCCATATGCGCCGGGGCTGCCGCGCTGTCTCTGCCTCCGACTAAGTTTACCCGTGACAAGCCACCTGACGGAACAAAATGCTGTTGAGGCGATTGTGTTTGCTCCATCCCATATACCGGAGACCTTCGATGGCCAAGAAGTCCACACCGACGTCGCCTGCCAATATCGCGACCATTCACGACCAGAAACTGCATCGAGGTGAAGGGGGCGAACTTCATCAGTTCGCCGAGGACGGCGCCCCGGTCTTGACCACTGCCCAAGGTGGACCTGTTGCAGACGATCAGAACACCTTGCGTGTCGGCGCACGCGGTCCGGCGCTGATCGACGACTTCCACTTCCGCGAAAAAATCTTCCATTTCGACCATGAGCGCATTCCCGAGCGTGTGGTCCACGCGCGGGGATATGCGGCGCATGGTTTCTTCGAAACCTACGAGTCCTTGGCGTCGTACACGCGCGCCGATCTGTTTCAGCGTCCCGGCGAGCGCACTCCTGTCTTCGTGCGGTTTTCAACGGTCGCTGGCAGCAAGGGATCGGCAGACCTTGCTCGCGATGTTCGGGGCTTTGCCGTGAAAATGTATACCAAGGAAGGAAACTGGGATCTCGTTGGCAACAATATCCCTGTCTTCTTCATTCAGGATGCCATCAAGTTCCCTGATCTTATTCACGCAGCCAAGCCAGAGCCAGACCGCGCGTTTCCCCAGGCCCAGACTGCGCACGATACCTTCTGGGACTTTATCAGCCTGACCCCCGAGAGCATGAACATGGTCATGTGGATCATGTCGGATCGAACCATTCCGCGGTCGTTCCGGTTCATGGAAGGTTTTGGCGTTCATACATTCCGCTTCGTCAACGCCAAGGACGAATCGACCTTCGTGAAATTTCACTGGAAGCCGAAGCTTGGCCTGCAGTCCGTTGCGTGGAACGAGGCTGTCAAGATTAACGGTGCGGATCCCGATTTTCACCGCCGCGACCTCTGGCAGTCGATCCAGTCCGGCAATTTTCCCGAATGGGAGCTACAGGTTCAGCTCTTTGACCAGGAGTTCGCCGACAGCTTCGATTTCGATGTGCTCGATCCGACCAAGATCATTCCGGAGGAGATTTTGCCGCCGCAGCCGATCGGCCGTCTGGTCCTCGACCGGATGCCCGATAACTTTTTTGCCGAAACCGAGCAGGTCGCCTTCATGACCCAGAACGTGCCGCCTGGGATCGATTTCAGCAATGATCCGCTGTTGCAGGGTCGCAACTTTTCCTATCTCGATACGCAGTTGAAGCGTCTCGGCGGGCCGAATTTCACCCACCTGCCGATCAATGCGCCGAAGTGTCCGTTTGCGAACTTCCAGCAGGATGGCCATATGGCCATGCGCAACCCCGTTGGCCGCGTCAACTACCAGCCGAATTCATTCGAGGAAGGCCCCAGAGAATCGCCCTTGCAGGGATATCGACATTTCCCGGCGGAGGAACAGGGTCCGAAAGTTCGCTTACGCCCGGAGAGCTTCGCCGACCACTACAGCCAGGCCCGGCAGTTCTTCATCAGCCAGACACCGCCAGAGCAACGGCATATTGCTGCCGCTCTGATTTTCGAACTGTCGAAGGTGGAAACGCCGGTCATCCGAGAACGGATGGTTTCCCATCTCATTAACATCGACGAGACGCTCGCCAGCAAAGTGGCTCATGCGCTCGGGTTCAAGTCGATGCCTAAGCCTGCAGATGCCGCTATGCCGACGCGCCAGGATCTGGAACCTTCACCGGCGCTCAGCATCGTCGAGCGTGGTCCTAAACGGTTCGAGGGACGAAAGCTCGGCATTCTCGTGACCGATGGTGCTGACGTGCAGATCTTCAAAGCTCTGCTCGACAACCTGACCAAGCAGAAGGCGGTCTTCGAAATCATTGCCCCAAAGGTTGGTGGCGTGACGATGTCGGATGGAAGCTGGGTGGAGGCTCACCAGATGATCGACGGTGGTCCGTCTGTCCTCTACGACGCGGTCAGTCTCGTTGTTTCCGCCGACGGCGTTGCCGATCTTCTCAAAGAAGCCACGGCACGGGACTTCGTCGCTGACGCGTTCACCCACTGCAAATTCATCGGTTACGTTGCCGATGCTGTGCCGCTTCTGGCGAAGGCCGGGGTTACAGAAAATCTCGACGAGGGCACGATAGAGCTCAAGGACAAAGCGACCGTTGCCGCGTTTTTTGACGAAGTTGGGAAGCTTCGCGTTTGGGCACGCGAACCATCGGTCAAGTTGAATTGATGATGGAAACGGGAGGGGCGTTGAGCCCCGCCCCAGCGCGGTAGGGGGCGCTTTCCGGCGCCGTTCGGGTTCTACGATGTCTGCACCAAGAACTCTCTTGTGCGGATATCCGGTCTCTGCAGTCCTTGTAGACAACCGCTGACATGGGGTCAGCGGCACCTCCAGCAAAAGAATGGATACACCAATGGCTCATACGAAAAAGCTCGAAGACCTCTTCCATGACACTTTGAAAGACGTCTATTTTGCCGAACAGAAAATCGTCGAAACCCTCCCAGAGATGGAAGAAGCAGCAACCAGCGTCCAGCTGAAGGACGCGTTCGCCAAGCACCTGGCAGAAACCAAGGTGCATGTCGAGCGGCTCGAGCAGGTGTTTGAAATCATCGGCAAGGAACCGGAAGCCAAGACCTGCGATGCGATCCTCGGCATCACCGACGAAGGTGCTGAGATTATGGAGGAATACGAAGGCTCGCCCGCCTTGGATGCCGGACTGTTGGCAGCCGCCCAAGCCGTGGAACATTACGAAATGTCGCGATATGGCACCTTGCGCACATGGGCACTCGAGCTTGGGCTGAATGATGCTGCCGGATTGCTGCAGACGACGCTCGACGAAGAGCAGGCAACAGATCTGGCGCTGACCTCGATTGCTACGTCGGTTGTCAATCAAAAAGCTGAAGGCTGACCGTACCCGACACCCGGATCCGTGGCAAAGCGCTGCGGATTCGGTACAGCGCCCTCTCCGGCCTGAAGATAGATCATGCCTTCAAGGCCGGCAACGATCACGCATTAGGCCTATCTCTGCAAAGGAGCGTCTTTATGTCGAACGCGACAAACGACCAAAACAATCTTGGCCCCACAAACGCAACCAGCCCGACAGAATTCGGGCAGTCTGTCGAAAGCCAGGCTCAGAGAAATGACGCCACGACAACGAGCGGAACGCAGCCCGAACGTCTAAATGTCTATCGGCTGGAACCCATCGCCGAAGCCCACGATCCCCGATGGGACAATTCGCCCTATCAAGGCGTTGTTGTCGTCGCTGCGCGCACCTCCGGAGACGCTCGGATCGTAGCTGCGGAGCGTGAGCTCGATTTTATGGAAATCGATGCTGCCCCGGCGGAAGATGTGACAACGAGCAATGCAAGCGCTTTCCGCTCGGAAAAGCTCTATACCGTGATTGAAATCGAACATGCCCGCATGGATCTGATCCGTGGAGTTATCGACGGCAACATTGCGGTATCGACGATAAAACCCGTCCAGGTATAACTTGGTGACAGGCGTATGATCATAATGCACTTCGGTGAGGCTTAAACTGCTACGAAACCGCCCGCCGTGTTGCACCAAACACCGACCAGTCGGTTTTCGATGTCAGGATTTCGAGACCGAGCGTTCCCAACCAGCTGTTGCCCATTGGATCGAGCGCGGAAGACCACACGGCGATCGACGCCTGATGGGGAGCGACCGCAAGAATGCCTCCACCGACGCCAGATTTTGCCGGCAGACCGACACGGTAGGCGAAATCGCCCGATCCGTCATACTGTCCGCATAACATCATGATCGACAAAATCCGTCGTGCCCTGCGAGCGGCCCTGAGTTTGACGCCATCGTCATCATTCGGACCGTCAAGAATTAGAAAACGTCCTGCTTTCGCAAGACCGCGGCAATCCAGTGTGATGGCGCATTGATGAATATAAGCGTCCATGACCTTTTCAACCGGGTTCTTCAGATTGCCATGATGCCTCGACATGAACATCAGCGATCTGTTGAGGTCTCCCCCGGTCCGATCGCTGTCCATCACGTCCTGGTTCAGCTCCATCTTTTCCTCATCAAGCATGCGTTCAACCAGCCTGACGACGTGTCTACTAGAACCGTGGCGGCCGCCAAGACCGACAAGGATGTCGCAGATGACGAGTGCGCCCGCGTTGATGAAGGGATTGCGTGGAATTCCTTTTGCGCGCTCCAGATCGATGATCGAATTGAACGGGTCGCCCGAGGGGTCGCGCCCGACACGCTCCCAAACTTTCTCGCCAATAGCCTCAAGTGCGACCTCGAGTGCGAATACTTTAGAGATCGACTGAATTGGAAACCCGACGCGTGAATTTCCAGCCGCTGCCTCTTGGCCGTTACGCAAGTAAACGGCGATACCGAATTGTTCAAAATCCTTTTTGAGCGGCGCCTGCTTTCCCGCCACCTCAGCTTTTACGATTGCCTCATCGAACACCGCGGGTGCTTCCTTGCGGACCCGTGAGACGACATCCGCAAGGATACCTTTGAGTTCTTTGATCTCCATACCGATTGCACAATCCTTAACTGTCGCTCGTTCGGGGTTTGTCTTGGTCAGCCGCCGGCCAGTCATTCGACGGTTCGCCCACAACATCGGCGCTTGCATCCTCTGCCGGGTCGGGATCGCGCTCGTAAGCGTCCCGAAGCACCGACGCTTGCTCTATTATAGCGTCAAGCACATCGCCTGCCTTCGCTCCCTTCACGACAAATGTATCGACGAAGTCTTCCAATCTCTCCCTGACGTCTTCGCTAAAGTTCCCGACCATATCTATCTCCACTGTTTCAAACGGACTTCAGTCGTCACTGAGCTCTAACCAGACAGGTGCGTGGTCGCTCGTATGCTCCCACCCCCAAACATGTTTATCGACGCCGGCATTAAACGTCGGGCCGGGAGCGGGATTGGATTTCGGTACATAAAAGCAACTACTCGCCATTCCGTTGATAGCAGTCTCGATGTATCGGGGATGTGTATCGTCGGAATCACCGGAAACACGCCTGCGAGTGAGAACTGGCTCCCTGCCCTTGCCATAGAATGGCGACGCCGTTCCAGAATTTTCGTCCCTGGCAGATCGCGCCGCACCCGGCCCTTTCGAGTTCTTTCGCAGAAAACTTTTGTCGTTTGCCTTCAGTTTCGGCAGGCAAACGACATCCGGTGACGCCTCTTCAACCCCGCGCAGGAACACCTTGAGGCGGCCGTTGACGCCATTCACATTGTAGGTGGCGATCTTCAAGATGTGCCCGGTGCTTGTGAGAATTGATGCTGCACGAAAAACCCGCATCGGGCGACAATGTTCCGAACGAGTTTTTGGGTTGGTAACTAATTCTCAAAGTACGCGAGAGTTTTCCTGGGGGCTTCAGTCTGCCGCCTCTCCGACGGTATCGGCGACATACGCTCCTCTGGCCCCCATTGGCAGCGGCGATCCCGTGGTAGTATCGCGGACAGTCTGGTGTTCCAGTTCCGCATTCAATACGGCTCCAACGATTACAATGATCACTGATATCCACGTCCAGATCATAAAGCCGATCAATGCCCCAAGTGCACCGTAGGTTGCTTCATAGTTGGCGAAAGTGGTCAGGTAGTAAGAAAACAGGATGGAGGCCAAAAGCCAGAGCAGCGTGCTGAACACGGCTCCCCAGGTCAACCAGCGCGCCTTCGCATGCGCCCGGCTCGGGCCAAAATGATAAATCAGCGCGACAATGCTGCCTATGACGATCAGGACAACCGGCCACCGCAAAAAACGAATTAGCGTTTCCTGCCAACCATCAAGCCAGATGTAGGAAAGAACGGCAGGAACCCCGCCGAGCGCCGCGATGAAAACCGCAGCCAGGATTAGCGCTATCCCCGTGAAGGCAAGAGACACCAGGTTGAGTCGAATTATGCCCCGCTTTTCCGCTTCGCCATACGCGACATTCATCGCGTCAAACATGGCTTTGACGGCGCTATTTGCGCTCCACAACGCGATAGCAAGGCCGACAAGGAAACTCGTGCTCAAGGACGAAGCTTTTGCCTGCACGAGAATGTTGACCTGTGTCAGGATGATGTCGAAAGCACCTGGTGGCAATACGTCCGAGATGAAGACGATGTGCTTGGCCATTGTGGCGGGATCGGCGATGAAACCATAAAATGACACTAAAGCGCCAAGAGCTGGAAACAACGATAGCAAAACATAGAATGTCACGCCGGCGGCAATCAGGGTTACCCGGTCTTCAAACACGTCCTCAAGCACCCGCCAGAAGACATCTCGAAGGCCCCTCGTCGGGATCTCATTCGGGGTCTCTGCATTGCGTCCGCGGCCCGGTTCCTCTTTTTCCAGTTCAGCTGAGGATCCCATTATCCGTTTTACTCCATGATCTGCCACATCTCTTCGGCAAGATAGCGCGACCCGGAATAATGGCTATCGGGAGGAAGCGTGAATCTCCGCGAAACCGAGATTATGCGCACATTCGGATAGTGCCAGGAAACCCCTGACTTACGTGAGTTGAATTAAATCCCCCTCGCCGGACATTGGCACCGGCCGACAAATCCGGCCTGATAACGCCCCAACATCTGTCTTCGACAGGGTGGCTGCATCGTTTGACGGATCAGCACGCGGGCGTCAGGCGTTTTAACTCCCGAGAGCCGCTGCCTTCGCGAAACCAAAGTCTCTTTTCGAATAATCCGTGGTGAGATCAGCTGGAAATGGTCCTGTGGTCAGCAGCGTAAAATCAAACGAACCGGGATTATCAGCGTGAAGCACATATTGCCGGTGAACCCTGAGAAAATCCCGTTTGATTCTCAGGTAGCGTTCCGGTTTCAAAAGATGCTTCACCTTTATAAACATCAGCTCGGCTTGCGGTGCATCAGGGTGTCCACACAGGGAAACCACGGCACACTTGTAGAAATGAATCACGTCCGTTAGGCATTGCACCTCCACAAATGACACCTCAGGAGCGCGGGCGATTTCGCCAACGCGTTGACGAAGTCTGTCTGCTGACTTCAACAACGCGCATTGCAGGATCGCCCCACCGAGCGTCGCGAACACCACGCGTTTTCCCGCGATAGCGTCAGGTTTGCGTTCCAAGACCATGCCAAGCACGTGCGCTGCGAGCGTCGATCCCATGCTGTGCGAACTGATCAGGTACTCGTCTGCTGGTTCATCCAATGCTTCGATCACTAAGTCGGACTGTCGCTCTAACCATCGGTCTAGGTCTGAATCACCCGCACCTGCGGCCGATACGGCGAGTTCCCAATCGGCCAACAGATGAAGCGTGAGAAGCCGTTCTGAGAAGGGATGGAAGAGATATCGATAGAATGAATATGCGAGTGGTAGACTCCAGAGATAATGCCAGGATTGGAAATCCAGCCATTGAGGCACGGCTGCGACTGCAAGACATGTAGCAAGACCAATACTCATGAGAACGAAGGGAAACAGAAAAAACAGACCGAACCGCCAGGCGTGCCGGAAATAGGCTGTCAGTGCCCCTTGACCGATGGCAAACCCAAAACTTGCAAACCCCGCTAGGATTCTCCGGGTCATCGGTTTGTCGCTAAATTTTTCGACAAGGGTATTATGATCACAAATGTAGATAGTGCTTGCTGTTCGCCAGCCCGGCGCTTCGCAAACGATCGCAAAATGCGACGCGCCGGGTTCTTCACTTAACGGCTCGATCGCAGTCGAAAATCCCCATATCTCCGACGAGCGGTGAGCCGACCTTTTGAAACGCCGGTAGTGAGCTGACGCGTCCATGCGTTCAAACCCTGGAAAATGGATAACCACACGTCGTTTTACGGGTTCAATCATCTTTGCCTGTGTGTCAAAACATTCGAAGGGGAGTATCCGACAGCCTTGTGAAGGCTGCGGCGCCAAGTCAAGCACGCGATCGGTGGCGCAGGCCATCTGCAATCATCGAAACGCAGAAACGCTTGGGGCCACTTCTCGGAGCCGCGCGCGGTTCCGAGCCGGAGCAGGCCAGAATGTGGCGGTCCCCCTGTAGGAACTATGGGTGAAAACTATGTCTTTATCCATCGCCGGCATGAAGGGCCATCTGCGTAGTGTTCTCTTGTGCTGTTGAAAAGACAATGGGGCGTTCGTGTTCGAAAGTGTAACATTCGGTGCTTCTGGGCCAACTTCCGTGCGAAAAATCAGCTCATCAAATCGAAAATTCTAGCTCGGCAACCAGAATGATATTCCCTGAGGGGAAAAACGCTCTCGCAAAAATATCCGGCTTGATTGTGGCGATTGCTGGAATGTCCTTAAGTTTTGGTGTCGGACACGTGGGTTCTGGTTTTTCAACGATCCACCAGTCATATTGACCGCCGTTGTAACCTCAAACCTTCCTGATGCGACGCGGCACTACGCCATCCCCACCGCAGGCTGTGATTTCAACGCGCCACCGTGCGTTTGGCAACGTGACCCTTGCCGAGTTGCAGTTCCGGTATCTTTGGCAAGGTTGCCCAGGAACCGTTTGGCTCATGCAACGTTGTTGAAAAGACTTGTCCGGGGACCCCTGCCCGGTCGCGAGAGGACGCTCAATGAAAATTCCCCTGTTCACTGCCGTCGGGCTCACTCTGATGCTTTTCTTGAAACCTGCCCTGGCGGACGAAGCAGGATTTTTAAAGTCGATGGGAGGGAAATGGTCGGGCACTGGGTCAGTGACAACAAAAATCGGATCCAGACCCTTGAACGTCACATGCAAATTTGACAGCAGAGCGCGGGGCACATCTCTTATAATGTCGGGTCAGTGCCGTGGACTGGTGGTCATCCGGCGGGCAATTTCCGCCGACATCAGGGCGAATGGCACGAAATATAGTGGGATCTATATGGGACCCTCTGGCCGCCCGTCCCGCCTTTCCGGTTCGCGCTCCGGGAATTCTATCAATTTTACTGTCCGGTGGAGCAAGGAGATCAATGGCGATCTAACGGCTCAGATGACGGTCGAAAAAATTGGTGCCAAAGGATTGAGATTGAAAACAACAGACAAAGATCCAAAAACTGGCCGCCTGATTGTCACCAGTGATATCCGGCTGATGCGGTAACGGAGATCAAAAGTCTGACCACTGACGTGCAAATGCCGGGCACCCAAATCTAATCGGACGTCGCTTTTGTTTTGCCACTGTCACTAGGTTCATGACTTTCTAAAGGTTGTTCTGCTGGTTCGTCTGATGGTTTGAAGTTGGTCATCAGGCGAAGTGTGAGAAACGTCATGATCGATAGAACAAGCGCGATGTCGTAAGCTCCCAGCCCAACAGCGGTGCCGATCGCTCCAGTAGCCCATAGGCTGGCCGCGGTTGCGGTTCCTCGCACGCTTTTGCTCACCACCAGAATCGCACCACCGCCGATGAAGCCCATACCGGTGATCAATCCTTCAACGATACGAGCGGTGGCCTCGGGGCTTCCTGCTGTCAGATTTTCAGTCGCTTGGATAAAACCACAGCTGGCGATCGCGACCAGAGGAAATGTCCGCAAACCGGCGCTTCTTTCCCTCTTTTCGCGATCCCATCCTATGGGCAGCGCCAGGAGATAAGCGACGACAAGTGCGCCAAGATGTGGCAGCACGTTGAAGGACTGGGCGATTGCAGAAATCTGGTCGATCATTGGCAATTCCAAAAATAAAAAAATGTGGCGTTCCAGGTCAATTTGTTGCGCGAGGAAAGTGCCCGGCAGGCAAGGCCTTTTACTGCGTAATTCTGCGCCCAAAAAGACAAGGGGTGAGCCCGAAAGCTCACCCCTGCCGGTTATTTCTTCATTTTTGAATAGTCGAGCTTAGGAGCGTTCGACAGATCGTCCTTCGTGGTATCGACAAAGGCCTTCCAGTTGCCATCGACGTCGGCAAGGGCAACCGACGCGGGGTCAAGAACGACGTAGCTTTCGCCGATGCTGAGGAAGCCGCCGACACTTGCGACGATACCAATGACTGACTTTCCCTCACCGATTACGATATCGGAAATTTCCCCGATTTCCTCGTTTTGCTTGTTATAGATATCGACGCCGATAAGGCTGGAGGTCATCAGATCGGTGTCTTGGATGTTCACAAACTTCAGTGGAATGGTGGCGGAAGTCCCCATTGTGATGCCCGGGCCGGTAAGTGCTGCATCCGCTCCGGTCGCTGCGGCCGTCTGCGCAACGGCGGCGCCTGAGAGAAGGGAAAAAGTGAGACCGGCAAGGATCAGACGAAGGTTCATAAAAAAGCTCCTTAAAGTGAATGTTGCCGGCGGGAGAGATACCACTTCCGGCGGCGGTAAACACTCATCAGGACAATTGGTTCCGAGACGATCGCTACAAAACCGGTAGCCGCCGCGTCGCCTCTATCGTGACCCGACGGAAGTACCAATCACCTTATGGAGCGCTCCGAGAAAATGACCAGTTTGGAGGTGGTCAATGGGGATGGAAGCTGTAGCAGAAGTTTGGCGCGGAATCAGCCAGACTCCCCTCCCCTCCTCCCCAAGAGCACTGCATTAGCGCAGTACGAGGGATAATCTCAGTAGTCTCGTCGGTTGTAACCGGTCGCCGGAGTGTCCGCTTATCATTGTGTGCGGTGCTCCAGGTAAGAGGCTCAAACAGTTGGCGACTTCCGTGACGGCTGAAATCGCCATGGTGAAAGGTTCAGTCGAGCGGGCAATTCCTCTATCCGCGGTCATGACCGTTTGCGCCGTCTCAAGGTGGGATGCAGCCGGAAAATCACTTTGCTGTCTTTGCAATCGTTCACTTGGATGAGGTCTTCAACGGGATCGGCTTTCGTTCCATACAACGCGCATCCGGAACGGATCAAAGGCAACTATGTGTGAGATCATTTGACGCTATTATTCGTAAAATACGAATGAGTGATTCTTTAGCCAGGCCGGAAGTGAACGAGTTTGCTTGATTTGGGGAATGGTCAAGTTGCTGAGAAGCGTCGTTCTGTGCCAGTTGACTGGACAAATGTTGGGTGGGTTGGCGGAACACCGACGTGAGGCGGTGACCCTTATGTACTTGTAATAAAGAGACATTCTTCACTTTTGATTGCGTACATAGTGTGTCCAATCGAAGCGGTATAACCTTGGTGGGGTCTATTATCTCCTTGTCACGCTTGTAGAATCGGAGATAAATAACGGTTAACAGGCAAAATTTGCCTATAAATCGTTATCTGGACATTTTTCTAAAATGAACGCTAACTCGATGCCTTCGACAAAGATACCAATGCACTTCGAAGATCAGATCCTCGAACAGGGAGACCTGATATCGAAAAAGCTGCATCTGCTGAGCGTGCAACGGTTTCCACCAAATGCGCGAAAGACGCTGCGTTCGTTTTCTTTGGCAGAGGTTGCAACCTATCTCAACGTGTCGCAAAGCACGCTGAAGAAGCTCCATCTCGATGGCAAAGGCCCCCTGCCCCAGACATCCAGTTCCGGTCGCCGGTCTTACACGGCCAGTCAAATGCTGGAATTGCGGCATTACCTCGATCAACATGGCCGATCCGATAGCCGCATGTATGTGCCGCACCGCCGGCCCGGCGAAAAACTCCAGGTCATTGCTGCCGTTAACTTCAAAGGCGGATCCGGCAAAACCACGAGTGCCGCTCATCTCGCGCAATACCTAGCACTGACAGGCCATCGGGTGCTAGCTATCGATCTTGACCCTCAGGCATCACTGTCATCTCTACACGGCTTTCAGCCAGAGTTTGATCAAGTGGCATCAATTTATGATGCGATCCGCTACGACGACGAAAAGAAGCCCCTGTCGGAAATTATCCAGCCTACAAATTTTCCGGGTCTGGATATCGTTCCGGCGAACCTTGAGCTGCAGGAATACGAATACGACACGCCCTTGGCGATGACAAACCGCTCGTCCAACGAAGGAAAGACATTTTTTACGCGAATATCGCGAGCGCTTCAAGAAGTTGATGACCGATATGACGTCGTTGTCGTCGATTGCCCTCCCCAGCTTGGTTATCTAACCATTACGGCGCTCACGGCTGCGACGAGCGTCTTGATTACAATTCACCCGCAGATGCTCGATGTCATGTCTATGGGACAGTTCCTGCTGATGCTCGGAGGTATCTTAAGACCGATCCGCGCGGCCGGTGCAGAGGTCAATCTCGAATGGTATCGCTACCTTATCACGCGATACGAGCCGACGGACGTACCACAGGCACAAATGGTGGGTTTCATGAACACCATGTTCCATGAGTTCATGTTGAAGAACCAAATGTTGAAATCGACTGCGATCTCCGACGCCGGGATTACAAAGCAATCCCTCTACGAAGTGGAGAAATCCGCGATAACGCGCTCAACATATGAGCGCGCGATCGATTCCATGGATTCAGTTAATGGCGAAATCGCATCGCTGATCCATGCTTCATGGGGGCGATGATATGTCAGCTGACAAAAACGCGATTTTCTCGCGGAAATACAACGGTCTATGCCGAAATTGGAGCAGGTAGATGGCTCGTAAGAACTTTTTAGCAGGCTTAGTCGATGTCGATGTCCCGTCGGAACAAGCGCCGACATCCTATCCAATGCGCGGCGCTTCGAAGACAATGATACGGTCAATCGATGAAATGGCCAAACAGGCCGACCGGTTTCTCGAAGGCGAGGCAATTGTTGAGCTTGAGCCGGAACAGATCGACGGCTCATTCATCTCTGATCGGCTCGATGATGATCCGGCGGAGTTTGATGCCCTAGTTGAGGCCATCAAGGTTCAGGGGCAGAATACCCCTATTCTTGTAAGGCCTCATGTTGGAGATAGAGATCGCTATCAGGTCGTATACGGCCATCGGCGGTTACGCGTTGCCAAGGCGCTCGGACGCAAGGTCCGTGCTGTCGTCAAACAGATGGACGATCGAACGCACGTCATCACGCAGGGCCAAGAGAACTCGGCGCGCGCAAACTTGACGTTTATCGAGCGCGCCCTGTTTGCGAGACGGCTTGATGAGAGAGGATACGACAGAGAGGTCATCTCGGCAGCACTCGCTACCAATGCGGCCTCGCTGTCAAAGATGATGTCGGTAACGGAGCGCATCCCAGCGGCCCTGATCAGCACGATCGGAGCTGCCCCGGCAGTTGGCCGGGAGCGTTGGATAGAGCTCTCGCTTCTCGCCGGGAGAGCATCCAGCATCGAAAAAATCGACGTCCTCACGCGAGCCGCGACATTTCTGGAATTGCGATCGGACGATCGGTTTACGGCAGTGCTGAACGCGTTGAACAAGACTGCGCGGCCGGTGAAAAAGACAGAGTTGTCTTCAAGCGTCGCGAAGTGGCAAACCGTTGACAAGACAGTCGCAGCGGAGATCAAGAACAGCGGTAAATCGTTTTCTCTGACAATGAAGGCGAAAAACGCCAGCCGCTTCGGAAACTACCTCTCGTCGAAACTGGACACACTCTACGCCCAATTCCTGGACGAGGAACAGAAACACGGAGACTAAACCGCAAAAAGAAAAAGGCCCCCAAACGACCTAAATCGTGGAAGCCTCTCTCGTATTCCTAGCAGATCGAGAATCGCATTTCCCCGAATCATAGTCAAGAGTCTTGGGCACCGTTTTGGTGGTTGTGTTCTTTTTGCCTAAAAAAGGTGAAGGAAAATGCAGACGGGATTTGTGACGACGCCCTTTGGGCGGCGGCCGGTGACTCTTGCCTTGATAAAAAGCCAGATTGAGTCGGCTGAGATCAATCCAGGCAAATCAATCGACAAGTGGAAGATCTATCGAGACGTGTGTGATGCGCGTTCGCTTTTAGGGCTGCGAGACCGCGCCTTGTCAGTGCTCAATGCGCTACTTTCGTTCTATCCGGAAACCCATCTCTCAGACGGTAACAAGCTGGTGGTGTTTCCTTCAAACGCCCAGTTGGCCACACGCGCGAATGGCATCGCCGGCACCACGCTTCGCGAGAACCTTGCTATTCTGGTTAATGCCGGAATCATCCATCGTAAAGACAGCCCCAACGGCAAGAGATACGCGCGCAAGGATAGGGCAGGCGAGGTTGAGGACGCTTTCGGCTTCAGCTTGGCGCCCCTTCTCGCACGATCCGAGGAATGGGCCCGCTTAGCGCAGCAGGTTGCCCTCGATCGCAAACAGTTGAGGATCGTCAAGGAGAAGATCTCACTGTGCCGTCGCGATATTCGCAAGATACTCACCGCGGCGATGGAAGAGGGCGCATCTGGGGACTGGGGCAAGATCGAATCCCATTACATCGGGCTGGTTTCGCAGATAGCAAAGGCCAAAACGCACAGCGCATTGAACGGCATTCTTGACGAACTGTCGATGCTGCTGGAAGAAACACTCAACATACTGGAAAACCAGCTAGTTTTTAAAAAATCCGACAGCAATGATGACGAAGAGCGTCGGCACATACAGAATTCAAATACCGAATCTATAGTTGAATCTGAACCTGTCTCGAGAAAAGAGACGGGCAAAAACTCGATTCCCACCAGCAAGCCCCCTGCTGAACCCGTAAAGGCCTTTCCGTTGGGATTAGTGCTACGGGCGTGCCCCGACGTGGCGATGTACGGGCCAAATGGGGCGATTGGCAGTTGGCGTGAACTCATGACGGCCGCCGTCACCGTCCGATCGATGCTCGGGGTCAGTCCGACTGCCTACCAGGATGCCTGCGACGTGTTGGGACCGGAAATGGCGGCCGCAGCGATTGCCTGTATCCTTGAGCGGGGAGGGCATATCAACTCGGCAGGCGGTTATCTGCGTGATCTAACCCGAAGGGCGGAGAAGGGCGAGTTCTCGCTCGGTCCGATGCTGATGGCACTGGTACGCGCCAACGCTCGCAGCGAGCGCAAAACAGGATGAAAATGGGGATAAATGCACAAATACGTGTTCACACCTCATTAACTCCGGCGTCGCGGGGACTGATAGCTTCTGACTGTGGGATGGCGGAGGCCGGGCTGACGATGCATTTCAAACCACGCACAAGACTGATCCGGACGCCTGTAAGAGAAGCCGGGCCGGAACGTTGATTCGCAGCTGTCGCGAACTAGTGGTCGTGTTCTGCTGATCTATCGCTGAGCGAGGCTGGCCGGCAGTGTTTCGCATTGCTCGACGATAGGGGAGGGGGCGCCGGAAAGCCGCCTGGCCGTTGCCGGCAGGTGGCGCAGTCGGACTGCAATGCAACAGGGACTTCCCTGCGGAAAAGCGGCACGCCTACGCATGCAGGTTTGCGAAAGTCGTATATCAAAGGTCGGTTTACCACTCGGCGAAATGTCGGTGGGATTACTCGGGTCAGACGGCAGGCTTTCGAAGTGGGTTTTGGAAGTGAAAATGAGGGCCTTACGTTTTCTCGTAGAAGGTTCCTTCATCGGCTCCTTTGGCCGAAGCTGCGAAGCGCGTATTTGGACAGGTTCTTGCTGGCGGGAAATTTGACTGAAAAGTCTTTGTCGCCGCATTTGCGCCCAACGCACGTCCCCAAGCTGCTCGGCTGTTTCGGATCCGGTGACACCTAGGGCTTTTTTCCTTGTCTTCGTGCATCTTTTTGCCGTCGCCTGCGTTGTGACGACAAGTCAGGGAGAAGATGATGATGCAACGTGGTTCAAATAGGATGGGCAAACGGAACCGTTCTACCGGTGGAAATGAGCTTGAGGAATATTTCGCGGAGCTAGGCGACGGAGAAACGGATAATTACGGCTCTCAATTGAGCCCGCGCGGCACCAGTTCGTCTGGCCTGTCCGTTCCCGAGGAGATCCGCCGGCTTACCGCCTACGTCGCTCACCTCGACGGCATCATCTCAAGCCGTCTGGGTTCTCAGCAAGTAGCATTGCCGCGGGCTATGTCGGGTTTTCTTGGGCCAGCTGTTGGCCTTGTCATTGCTATCAGCATAGCCGTCGCTTTAAGGGCGGCTGCGCGCCGCTGACCAAGCCCCGGGCGCTTCCCAAAACATTGATTTCACTCCGGTAACCAGTGCGTGAAAAGCGTGCCGGGATAAACTTACATGAACAGGAAGTTCACATCGAGTTCGTACCGAAGGGCGCAATGTCCGACATCAACTCGAAAGGATGAAAATGAAAAATACAATCCAGACTATGGGCGCCGCTGCAATAGCGATGGTGGTAGGCTTCACCACCTTTACGGCGGCATCTGCGGCCCCGATCGCGCCCGCGCGGCTGGAAATGAAGTCGGAGATACAGGTAACTCAGTATCGCCACCGCGACGATCACAAGCCTCGCTGGAACAGGCAGCAGGAACGGCGGCATGATCGCCGTGCGGAACGTAGCGAAGATCGGCGCGGATACTGGAAGGGCCACCGAGGGTATAAGGAACACCGCCGCGGTTACCGGCGCCATAGTGACGGATTCTACTACTCCCCTGACGTCTTCCGGATAGTCATCCGTTAATGTTGATGGGGCGCCATCCGTATCGGGGTGGCGCTTGTTTCTTATTTACCGGCGACTGAGGGGGTTCTCCCGAAGGTCGTTTATTGGCCGATGCCGGTTATGAATACGAGCCCGCCAACCAAGCCAACTGGAATGGTTATTGCGTGTCTGCTAATATATGCACGCAAGAGGAGGGAACAGTGCCATGGATTCGGACAGGTTGTGCCAATTTCCCGCAATTTGGCTGCTTACGGGTGTCGGAGAACGATACAAACCAGTCGATACGGTGGCCGCGGCAGCTGAAGTACTGCTGAACGAGTGGCCGCAGAGCGGGGGAACTGAGTATCGGTTTGCTCTTGAAGCATGCTTATACGCACTTCAGGACCGCGGCCCCGCAGATGCTGTCCCAAGAGCGCTGATGCGGGCTGCGGATGAGGCCTTCATCTGTTATATCCGCGTCGTCAAAGACGGAAAGCAAGAAGCGCTGCAATCGTCCATGTCACCCCAACAACACGCCATCCGAACGATATCCAGGCTGATCGGCTCCTCGCCGTAGAGCGCATCAACCCAGCACGGTCTTATACCGGAACTGCCTGATATCTGGGTCAAAAGTACGGAATTAATGCAGAGTTTCATGCCCGGAGAGGGGGAACTTCTTTATTTGTCGGCGTTCACAATTTGGAAGGCTGCTGTGTGATGGCGCAGCGTGTCAGAAACGCTATTTTTAGGCTTTTGCTCGATGATACAGCCATTCTTGCCAGTAACAACTGATAATGCAACATTATCGGTCGTTATTTGGCAAAGACGGTCCGTGCGGTTATTCCCTCACGAGGCTTTTAAACTGCGCACAGCAAAATCATCCCAACCAAGGGTCAGCGATGATCGCGCCGGTCCCTTCGAAGTCCTTGACGTTGCGGGTGACCACTGTCAGCCCGTGAACAAGCGCGGTCGCGGCAATCAAAGCATCAACTTCATTGCGCCGATCGAGAATGTGCAGATGGGCGCAGCGCGTCGCAACCGCATCGTCGATGGCAATGATCCGGCCGGCAAATTCAGGCCGGACGTGGCTGTCGAGCCAGGTCCGCAACCGGGCGCCTTGGCGTGCATCGCGCCGCTGTACCCCAAGGATACCACGCTCCAATTCCAGGATGGTGATCGCCGAGAGGAAGAAGGAGGCCGCATCTTCCCGACCGACCCAGGCGACGACATTGGCGTCGGCCTTGCCGTCACCGATCTTGCGCAGTTCTGAGACGACATTGGTGTCGAGCAGATAGGTCAAGACAAATCCACCGGGCGCGAAACAATCTCGGCAGGCTCGGGCGAGAAATCGATCTCGGAAAGCCCCGGCATGGACAAGATCTCGACCAGGTTGCGGCGCTTGCCGGATAGACGATTGAAGTCGTCATAGGTCATCAGCACGTGCGACGGCTTGCCCCGGTCGGTGATGATCACTGGTCCATGTTGCGCGGCCTTCTTGGCACCGCTGACGTCGTGATTGAGTTCGCGGCTCGTGAGGGTAGACATGTCACTGCACTCCGATGTAGGTATGTACCTACATATAATACCAATCGTCGCCGACACAAGGTTAGACGTCATAGGATGAGGACGCGTCAGGGAATGGAGTGGCGCACCGCTCCATTCAAAGCCATGCCGGTCGTTACGCGGCTTCCCAGACCTGGTTCAATATCTTGGCAGCCAAAGCCGCCTTATCCTGTGGCAAGTAGCGGCCATAGTGCCAGGAAATCCCGGACGTTATGAGGGCCGTGTGGCAGCAGACCCTTGATGGCACCGCGGCCGGTATAGGGATTGTAGATCCATAGCGCTGAATCAGGGGCCTCATAGAACTTGGTAGTCGTAGGCCGCGTCCAAACTGGTTGTCTTCACCGTCTTGCCGAACAGAGTGCCTAGATCCTTTGCCGACCCTAGCAAGACACCGCGATGGCGATCGATATAGGCCTCGATATTTATAGAGATCAAGCAGGTCCGGCAGGTGAGCCGAAACGGTTTCTGTCCAAAGAAGGACGAGCTCGAGCTCTTGAAGGCTGCCGACGGGATAAGCACCTCCCGATCGCTCCAGCGCACCTCACCGCATTTCATGTCTTCCCGCCGTCGATCGGAACTCGGGAAGTGGCACCACGGGCAGAGACGGAGCTGGCGAAGTAACAGGTTCACGCTCTTCGCCTAGCCCGCCGTGCCCGACACAGCCGCGGCCAGCGCCCTGATCGCCGAGGCATGGGCCGGCGTTCGTGCCCGTGAAAGAAGGACGATGTCTGAAGGCGGCAGCGGTGGCAGCCCCAATTCGGCGCCGCGGTCGGGCAGGCCACGGGCGCAGATGTCGCCCATCGGTGCAACACCCGCGTCTGCAAGAATTCCGTCATGGAGGGCCGCGCAGCTTCCGGCGGTGAAGGCGTCGCGCCAGTCCACGCCGGCCCTTCGAAGCTGCGCGACCGCGATTTCTCGGACGCCGCACTCGGATCCCAGCGACACTAGCGGGATGGCGCTGTTCGAGCGCGGTCGCCAGCCCGGAGCCGTTCGCCACCCCAGCCTATCGGTGCGCAGGATCTCGCCTTCGGAGCCGCCGCCGTTACGCCGGATGATGGCGGCGTCCGCCTGGCCGGATGCGAAAGTCTCCTTCACATTCCGGGAGAAGCCGATGTTCACTTCGATGACTGCATTGGAGGGAAGCGCCACGCGAATCGCCCGTATGGCCGCCGATAGGCGACCCCCGATCGCATGATCACTGGCAGCGAGCGAGAAGTTCAGCGGTGTTTCGTTGCCGAATGTCAACGCTTCCTCGTGCTTGGCGAGCAGCTCCCGTGCCTTTGGCAGGAAGACCTGGCCGTCTTCCGTCAGGCGCAGGTGCCTCGGCGTGCGGTCGATCAGACGCCTGCCCAGCCGCTGCTCCAGCGTCTTCAGTTTCAGGCTGACGACAGGTTGCACGGTTCCCGCCGCCTCGGCCGCCTTCGTCAGGCTGCCGAGCTCCACGGAGAGAATGAACAGGCGGACGCTCTCGAGATCAATCATATAAAATCACTATGGTTGAAGTATCAGGGTTTATCTTCTCATTATGGTGAGATTAGCGCAAGGTCCTCCGGCAACAAGGAGATGCCCCATGCCCATGATCAAAGCCCGCTACACGAAACCCCAGGACGGACGCGATCCGAAACAGGAAATTGCGGCTCTGCTGTCTCGCCTGACGGCCGAAATCCTACACAAGGACCCGGGTGTCACCGCGGTCCTCGTCGAGAGCGCCGAACCCGGTGATTGGATCGTTGCCGGATCGAGTGTCGCCGACCAGAAGGTTGGAACCTTCTATGTCGAGGTCTCGATCACTGAGCAGACGAACACCAAGGACGAGACGACCGAATGGGTCCGGCGCGTCTATGACGAGATGAACGCACTTGTCGGCCCGGTGCACGAGGCGAGCTATGTTCTGGTCCACGCAGTCGATGGCGATGCCTACGGTTATGGCGGGCTGACCCAGAACCTGAGATGGGCGCGCAAGCACAGATAGTGTCGGCGACCGGATGAAGCCTGTCGCGGAATAAGGAGGACGAGATGCCGATATATGAGCTGGCAGCCGTCGGCGCCGCGACCTGTTGGGCGCTGACAGGGCTCCTGTCCGCGGGCCCCGCAGGATATCTCGGAGCCTTGGTCTTCAACAGGACGCGGCAGCTCTTTGTCGCCTTCCTGCTCGGCCTCTACGTGCTCGCGTCGGGGACATGGCGGGAACTGCAGCCCGAGGTACTATGGCCCCTCCTCCTGTCGGGCTTCATCGGCATCTTTGTTGGCGACACGCTTCTGTTCACCTGCCTGAACCGGCTGGGGCCCCGCCGCTCGGGAATCCTGTTCGCCCTCAACGCCCCGATCGCCGCGCTGCTCGGATGGGCGGTGCTTGGCGAGCAGCTTTCCGGTATCGCCATGACTGGCGCAGGCCTGACGCTCTGCGGGGTTCTGCTCGCACTCCTCTTCGGCAAGCGCAAGGCGCAGATGCACCAATGGGAGACCGTGAAGGGACCGCTTTGGCTTGGCGTCCTCGTCGGCGTACTAGCCGCGCTCAGCCAGGCGATCGGCTCCCTGATCGCGAGGCCCGTCATGGCGACCGGGATCGATCCTCTGGCCGCCTCCATGCTGCGTGTTGCGGTCGGCGCCCTCTGCCTGACCGCGCTTACCCAGCTGCCCATCGAGGCGGTCGGGCCGAAGGGGCCGCTGACCAAGAGCGTGTTCTTCCAAACGGCCATGACGGGCATCATCGCCCTGGCCTTCGGCATGACGCTCCTTCTCTTCGCGCTTTCGGGCGGAAAAGTCGGCATCGTCTCGACGCTGTCTGCGACTACACCTGTGATTATCCTGCCGATGCTCTGGCTGAAGACCAGGGAACTACCTGCGCCCGCTGCGTGGGCCGGAGGCGCACTTGTCGTGGCCGGGATGGCGCTAATCTTCTGGAGGTAGGCGTGGGCCTCAGAAGTACCGAAGTGTCTCTGACTCGAGCTGACAATCCAATTGCTGCCGTCATCGCCCGTGCATCCAGGCCTCAAGTCATGGCGCCTGTGTCTGATATGGCGGGCCAGTGGTTCGAAATCAAATCGTGTCGGGGCAGACGGCGGTGAGTTATTACGGCATTATACTTTCCATGTTCCGCGCATCCACGCTCTCCCCCTTTGTGTATGTGTCTCCCGCGCTTCATTAGGGCGAACTGACAGCTAGCCCACTTGCCACCAATGGCATGAAGCTTCTCCGCTATGTCAAGCAAAACGGCGGCATATCGCTGACGCAATCCTTAGACGCTTTTCACAGGAAATGTGTCGAATGGGCGGCACGTGAATTTCAGTGGCCCGGGTATGAACCGGAAATCCTCTATTCGGTGAATAAGGTTCTCAACGAGCCGGATCTCCCTCCGCTCTCCATACTGCATTGGGCGCTCCAGGACCTTCGTATCATCCGCCACTGCAAAGGCAGGGCCCTGTTTGCGAAGCATGGCGATAAATTCTTCAGGATCGGCCTTCCGATCGGGATCGAGGCGATCATCCTCCACTGATAAGCGCCAAGGAAAAAGTAGCCCGTGGTGCGGGTCGAAGCGCGGGCTGCGCGACGGCGAAGATGTCTCGTGCCCACGAAGTGGGGATTTTGCATGCACGCTTTTCGATCTTCGCTCACGACGGATAGTGCATCAAGGTCATCGCAGGTGTGGATCGCTGCCGTGCCGGCGGCGGGCTACCGCGATGACGGCAAGATCGGGTGCAAGTAGGTCGTGTTTATCTGCGAAGGCGACAAAAATGCTGCGCGCTGTCTCCGGCTCAACCTCGCCATCGATTGCGGCTTTGCAGGCTTTCAATGACACAGCGTGTGCAGCATCATGGTTTGTTTTTGGCCATTCCAGCAGAAATCGATAGGCCTGCAGCACCGATCGTATTTGTGTTGGCATACCTAGGCCGGTTAAAATCGTTACCGGGATTTCGAACATATCGGGTTTCATGGCGCACTCCTTTCAAAGAGCCCGATTGTTGAAAGTAAAGGGGCACCGATAACAGGCGCCCCTTGTATTCGAGCTGGTTAGGCGGCTTTCTGAGCCTCGATCTGGGGCGTGGTCACCTGTTTTGGGATGGACGTGTTCGTCTGGATCTCGATTTTGCGGGGCTTGAGGGCCTCGGGGATTTCACGGACGAGGTCAACTGACAACAGTCCGTTCGTCAGATCGGCACCAGAGACCCGAACGTGATCAGCGAGTTCAAAACGGTGCTCGAAAGGCCGACCGGCGATGCCACGGTGCAGATAGCCTTCGCCCTGCGTTTCGCCCCTGTTTCCGGTGATGGTGAGCAGGTTCGACTGGAATGTCAGGTTCAGATCGTCCTGTGAGAAGCCGGCAACCGCCACTGAAATGCGATAGGTGTCATCACCCGTCTTGACGATGTCATAGGGCGGCCAGTCGCTGATCGAGCGGGCACGCTGGGCATTTTCGAGGAGATTGAAGACACGATCGAAGCCAACGCTCGAACGGAAAAGCGGTGCATAGTCATAAGATGTTGCCATAGCCATATCCTCCTTGAAGCAACATGGGTAAGAAGGTGCCGAGCTCGCGGCACCTCAGCGATCACTGGCCCTTTCGGCATCCAGTGAGAAAATATCTGGTTTTCCAAAAATTCAGTTTCAAGATCACGGCTAGGGAAAATGACGAAAATTTTCGCGGTGGGTTCTGGTGTGTCACCGGCGTCGCAGACTTCTGTCGGAACAGCGGCACTCCTCCTCTTAAGCCGTTGTTCCTTCTTTTCGAAAAGCCTGCCGCACTTCCTCCCGCGGCAGGCTTTTTCGTTTTCGGACGAGACCGCGGACGCCCACGTCAAAGCCCATCAATTCTAGTATAAAGGCTGAACTGCCAAGCTGTTCCAGTTGGCGCCGTGGCGATTCGCATCAGCGAGCTTGGCCAAACATGGCGGAGGTTTCGTGCTGCCACGGACCACCCAAATACCGCCACAGATCGAGGCCGATAATCTCGATTGTATGCGGTCGGAATTTCTCCATAAGAGCTGCGTGCAAGGTATCCGCCGCCAATTTTGAGACTTTGTTCTGGATCGTAATATGGGGCTGCCACTTCTGCATGTCCTGGCCACCCAGCCACGGCATGAAGGCTCCCCTCAGTCTGGCGTGGATGGCCCGAAGCTCCGGGCTGGCAATCGTGAACGCGACACCAGCGCCGATATGACGAAGGTCACTGACGTCAGCTGTGATTGGAGCATACCTTGCCGCAACCTCGATAAGATGCTGGACAATTTGCTCCCTGCATTCGCCGGGCAGACGGTGAAACATCGTCAGATGCGCTGACAGAAAATTTCGATCCGGTGGAAAGTACTCCTGACGAAGACGATTAAATGGCTCGAGGTCGCCGTCGGAAATGCGCGCCGTCAGGATCAGGGGCTGAAGAGTTTTCAAGATACCAGACCGTCCATGTGAGTTTCAGAAATCCAGATCGAGCGGCGGTTGTTCCGCACCATTAGCGTCCTGGTCGTTGGTCAGCGATGACAGCGTAACTCCGAGTAGCCGCGCCGATAGCTTGAATGGATAGACGGTCGCAAGCACGGCGGAAGCGATATCGATAATCTCAGCGACATTCGCTCGGCTGCGCGGCAGTACGGCTTCGGGTCGCCTGGGTAAATCCGAATACTTGATCTTGACGGTCACCGTCTTGCCGCTGATGCCCTGTGCCTCGCAATATCTCCAGACTTTTCGGACAGCGGTTTGAGCCTAGGAATTGCGCGTTCGAGATCATCAATGTCCTTGACGAATAGCAACAGACTTTCCTCGTCCGGCTTTGGTTTGGTCTGTGGCGGCACGATCACCAGCATGTTGGCGAGGAGCGGGCGTTGCAGATGGCGGGCCTCGTCCCAAGGCGCCATCAGCCAAGTGTCGACCTCTTCCGGCGTGGTAAGAATTGCCAGCATGGCCTTTTCATGGATGGGAGAGACGATCTCGTTTGGCGATGTCGAACATCAGTGGCCGATGTTCATTGCCGGCAAACCAGGCGTTCGGCACACGCCCGCCCTCCACCTTGCTGGCCGGATCCGGTTCGGCAAAGGAGGTGAACGGCACGCCAGCGGCGCCAGTGCGGGGAACCCACATTAAGGATATTGGTGACGCCGGGGTCGTAATTCTTCACATAGGCAGGCGGTGACGGCATGCCCCACGTTGCCCGTGCGATCTCCCGCTGACCGTCCTCTGCGATGCGGGCAATCGGTGCCTGATAGCCCGGGTAAACGTCGAAGCTCGCTTCGTTCCAGCCAGCTTGATCCCGGAAGGCTTTCGTGAACTGCAGAACCGCGTCGCGGGTGGTCGTCACATTATAGAGATTGCACATTCGATCCTCTCCCTATTTCCACATGGCCCGCATGCGCGCACCGACATCGATGCGGATCTGCTGGGCGCTGCGCTCGGACGCAACTGCTGAGACCTTCGGCCAGGTCGTCGTCTCGAAGAATTGCAGCAGGGTCGTCGGAATGAACCGCGTCCTTGCGGCGTAAACGTGCCGATCACCCTGCGCGGCCTGCCCATGGGTGAAAAACCGCTGCGGCATAATCAAAGCGAGGTGATCCCGGGCGCGGGTCATGGCGACATAAAGCAGCCGGCGCTCCTCCTCCAGTTCCTGGGTCGTGCCGGTTCCAAGATCTGAGGGTATGCAACCGTCGACCACATTGAGCATGAAGACAGCGCGCCATTCCTGGCCTTTGGCCGAATGGATGGTCGACAGGATCAGATAGTCTTCGTCGAGCAGCGGCACCCCGGCCTGGTCGCTGGTGGCGTCAGGCGGATCGAGCGTCAGTTCGGTCAGGAAGCGTTCGCGCGAGGGGTATCCACTGGCGATCTGCTCGAGCTGCAGCAGGTCGGCCTTGCGGGTGTCGGCATCCTCATGGATGCGATCGAGATGCGGTTCATACCAGAGGCGTGCCTGACCGATATCCGAGGGCCAGCCATCTTCGGTCTTGCGCAGGTTTGCGAGCAACTGAACGAAGGATGTCCAGTCTTCGCCGGTCTTGGGCGGAGGCGGGATTTCAGCCAGGGCCAGCAGCGGCTCCGGGTCGGTCGCGATCGTCTCGAGAATATTGCCGGCCGTCTTTGGCCCGATCCCCGGCAGCATCTGCAGCAGGCGAAAGCCGGCGACGCGGTCGCGCGGGTTCTGGGCAAACCGCAGAACGGCCAGCATGTCCTTCACATGGGCGCTGTCGAGAAACTTCAGGCCGCCGAATTTGACGAAGGGAATGTTGCGGCGGGTCAGCTCAACCTCGAGCGGACCGCTATGACTGGACGTGCGGAACAACACGGCCTGGTTCTTCAGCGTCATGCCGGTCTCGCGATTGGCCAGCACCTGGTCGACGATGAAGTTTGCCTGCTCGGTTTCATCCTTGACGGTGACGAGTTTCGGTCGCTCCAGCGATTGCCGGTCGGTCCACAGGTTCTTGGTGAAGCGCTCGCGCGCCAGATCGATGACGCCGTTTGCCGCAGCCAGGATCGGCTGCGTCGAGCGGTAATTGCGGTCGAGGGTGATGATATCGGCGGCCGGACTGAAGGATGATGGGAAATTGAGGATGTTGCGAACGGTTGCTGCCCGAAACGAATAGATCGATTGCGCATCGTCGCCAACCACGGTCAGACCACGACCGCCGGGTTTAAGCGCCATCAGCACCGAGGCCTGAAGCCTGTTGGTATCCTGGTATTCGTCAACCATCACATGGTCAAAGCGGTTGCCAATATCGTCGGCAAGATCAGGATCGCTGACCATCTGGGCCCAGTATAGCAGCAGGTCGTCGTAATCGAGGACGTTCTGGACCTGCTTGGCTTCGACATAAGCAGCAAACAGCTGCTTTAGTTGTTCTTCCCAGGTCACCACCCATGGAAAGTGCTGGCGCAGGATTTCATTCAGCGGTGTCTGCGAGTTGACCACTCGCGAATAGATTGACAGGCAGGTGCCCTTGGTCGGAAATCGGCTCTCGGTCTTGGACAACCCGAGTTCGTGACGGGCAAGGTTCATCAGGTCGGCACTGTCCTCGCGATCATGGATGGTGAAATCTACGTTCAGTCCAATCTGCTCGGCATAGATCCGCAGCAACCGTGCCCCGATCCCGTGAAACGTGCCAGACCAGGCCAGCGCGTCGGCGAGAATGCCGGAATTGGCGCCAAGCACATGTTTGCAGATCCGCTCCACACGGCGCGCCATTTCGGACGCCGCTCGACGGGAAAATGTCATCAGCAGCATGCGCCGCGGATCGGCGCCGTTGACGATCAGATGCGCCACCCGATGCGCCAAGGTATTGGTCTTGCCGGATCCGGCGCCGGCGATGATTAGTAGCGGTCCCGCCACTTGTCCGTCTGCCAGTCCAACGCCGAATTGCACAGCCTGCCTCTGCTGCTCGTTCAGTTTTCCCAAATAGGAAACCGTCATGCCGTGATCCCCGATAGTTGCCAGTCTGTCCCGGCCGTTTTGGTTTGGATGCCCGTCGCATGTGCGTCGCGTTCCTAACTCACCGCCATGCCTACCGTCCGAATCAGAACTGACTCGTCGGGATAACAAGAACAAATAATGAACATATCAGCTGCGATCGCCGCTGGAAAGCCCAGAGCAAGGGTCTGCGTTTGACGGGCTTGGCGCCGTTGTCGCAGAGTTAGTTCGTCTTCCGATGACGGCTTCCAGATGGCTGCAGGTTGCGGCGGAAACGTCCGGCACCATCGGCATCGCGCTGCGCCGATGCCGGCGCCCGATAGAGGGAATAGACTTCGGTCAACCAATGGCCGCCACGACACGGTGGCGCATCAGCGTTCTTCCCTCTGAGCCGCTCCCTTTGCTGGGCATCGGCCGAGCGAAACGATGCAGATCATTTCAGCCTTTGCAATGAATTGGTCCAGTGTCATACGTTCGAGAGCCATAGCTTCGTCCCAGAGACTCTCTATCAACACCCCCTCGCGTGTGAGTTTCACGCTGAACGCATTGCCGGTAATGGCTAATTCGTGATGCCCCGCACGGACATTCTTGGCATAGCCAAGGTATTGCTCGCGATCGGCTAAAGTGCGTATGTCACTATCCACGAGTTCTTCAATCAGCGTTCTCACCGATACGTCATTCATCTTTCAAGGAAATTCCGTAGAATTCGAGTAGCAATCTGCCATCCTAGATTCGTAAATCGGCATTTGCCCCACCAGCAACCAACAGTTTTACCATCTCGAGATATCCGTCCCTTCTGTCGCTCGCCGCATAGGCCAATGGCGTGCTGCCGCCTTGATCCTGTGCGTCTACAAAGGCGCCGGCATTGATCAATGCCCGAGCCACATCGATGTGCTTGTAAAGCGCCGCATAGTGGAGCGGTGTCATCTTTCGACGGTCCGACTTATTTGAATCGGCATGCTTTTCAAGCAGCAGATCGACCGTGCTCTTATCATTTTCGATGACGGCGCGAAGCAGAATCGAGCTTCCATCCCTGGCATCGACCGAGTTCACGTCGATGCCTTGCTTGACGAGGACTTTAATCGTCTCGAAATCGTCGATGACGAAAGCCTTTTATAGTTCTTGATCCAATTTTTCAGCCATGGGTCAGTGGATTTGGGGGCAGGGGGCCTGTCGGGACTTAGAAGATGGGGGTAGTCCTAGCCGGCAACGTCGAGGGAGCCAGACTGGAGCTTTTCGACAATCAGCGCAAGCCTGAATGTCGATTTGCACTCGTCATGCGGGGTGCTCAATGCGGACGAGGGCGGCCCTTCCGGCTCTGGGAAATCCACGCTGATCCGCTGCTTCAACCGGCGCCAGCAACAGCGCGTCGCGATCGCCCGCAGCCTCTGCATGGAGCCGGCCGTCATGCTATTTGACGAGCCGACTTCAGCACTGGATCCGGAAATGGTCTCGGAAGTTCTTGATACGATGTCGAGCCTTGCTCGTGACGGCATGACGATGGTCTGCGTCACCCACGAGATGGGTTTTTGCGCGAGCGGTTGCCGATCGGGTGATTTTCATGAATTCCGGCCAGATCATCGAAGAGGGGAGTCCGGAGGAATTCTTCACCAACCCGCAGCATGAGCGTACGAAACTGTTCCTCAGCCAAATTCTCATGCATTGAGAACAAATTCCTAAGTCGAACAGGTAAATCGAGGCCAGTTGTTCGAATCTAATCAAGGCGGTGGAGTTGGACAAGCTTCCAGGCCATGACCTTGTAGCAGGCGAATGGGAGCGGCTATAAGACGAGAGCTGTGCCGTCTCCACCGGAATCCAAAGCAATGAGCAATAGGGCGTTGCCATGTAAGTTTCGGCCGCAATTCGGATACGCCGGGTTGGGTGGTGACGAAACGAACGCCATTCGACGACGGTCCTCATGAGGTCCAGAAGGTCATTCCTTACCTGGAGCGCGCCTTCTTGCA
>NZ_JAFCTR010000023.1:0-55376 GCF_049896125.1 Pararhizobium sp. DWP1-1-3 | reverse complement strand
GAGGCATCGGCAAGGCTGGCTGTGACACCGGTCTTTGCGCTGCCATAGAAAGCGGTGTCGATCCCCGTTCCACCATCCAAAGTGTCGGCACCGGCACCACCGTCCAGCATATCATTACCCGCACCGCCCTTGAGTGCGTCATTGCCCGCAAGACCCTTGATGCTGTCATTGCCGCCCAGGCCGTCGATCTTGTCGGCACTCGCCGTGCCGGTAAGCACGTCATTGCCATTGGTCGCCTTGCCCGCAACAGGTGTTTCCGGGGTGGTTGGCGTTTCCGGTGTCGTGGGTGTCTCAGGCGTGGTTGGGGTTTCCGGAGTGACAGGTGGAGTTTCCGGGTTGACGGGTGGGGTCTCCGGCGAAACACCTAGACCGGTGTTTCCGGACAGGACCGGCTTGTTGTCATACAGCGAGAAGTCGCCCCAATGGCCGCCGCCGATCTCGTTATTGGTAATCTTGATTGTGTTCGCATCGACAGTGCCACCGCCTTTGCGTCCGTCTATGTAAACGGTGTAACCGCCGCCCACCAGCCGGTTGTGGTCAACGGTGATGTTGCGCAGACCGCCGAATGTATTTTCCAGCATCAGGGCAGCTGTCTGGTCGTGGTCGTTGATGATCGTGTTGTGGATGAAGTCGATATCCTGGCCGCCATTGACCTGAATGCCGTCGTAATGCGGGTCGGCTTTACCATTCCGGAGATTGTGAATGTAATTGTCCTGAACCGAAGACGGTCCCCATAAGGTCATGCCATTTTCAACGTCGTGTATGTTGTTGCGCAGGAACGTTCCATGGCCGTAGACGCCATTGTCGCTCAAGCCACGTCCGTCGATTTCACTGTCCTTCAGAGTGAAGCCGGACGCGTCATCCATGATCCGCAGAACATGCCACTCGGTATTTGAGATTAGCTTGATGTTGCTCAGCGTGACATTCTGGGCATCGATGATTATATCGCCGGTGACTTCCATATTGCTGATGACGGCATTGTCCTCAGTAATATGAAGCGAACCGGTATATTTCGTTATTGCGACACCAGTCTTGACGCCGGTATTGGTTGCGTCAGGGAAACCTGTCGCTGCTGTCGCTGCTGTCGCTGCTGTCGCTGCTGTCGCTGCTGTCGCTGCTGTCGCTGCTGTCGCTGCGCTGTTGTTCACCGTAGACGTCGCGGCGGGCGCGTCGGTACTTGCCGCACTGATGCTGGCGGCAGATTTTAAAGCGTTCTGGGAGGCCTCTGTTGCTCCCGTATCGGATGTTGTGCCTGATGAGACGCCGCTCGCATCAAATGTTGCGCTTTCGGCATCGCTCTCTGCGGCCGGTGTTTTGTTAAGGAAGTGGAATGAATTGTGGTCGGACGTCCTGCTCTCATGGCGAATATCGCGTACACCAAAATCTTCCATGGCGTTATGAGCGCGATGTGCAAAGCCGCCGGATTCGTTCGGCATGACTTTGGAGGCGACCGTTGCCTCTTGAGTGTCGCTCGCTTCGTTCAGATCGATGACGTCGAGAGAATTCCCCTGGATGTTATCCTCAGTCAAAAACCCACTAGTGGTTGCATTCAATAGTGTTCGTGCCA
Source organism: Pararhizobium sp. DWP1-1-3 (assembly GCF_049896125.1). Lineage (NCBI taxonomy): Bacteria > Pseudomonadati > Pseudomonadota > Alphaproteobacteria > Hyphomicrobiales > Rhizobiaceae > Pararhizobium > Pararhizobium sp. DWP1-1-3. Next base: position 53,809 of record NZ_JAFCTR010000023.1, on the reverse strand, counting down.
CTGTGCTATCGCCTTTCTCCTCAGCCCTTTAACCCCGTTTCAACATAGTATTACGGGTAAGCCGCCTACCTCTATTTCGGTACGGCAAACTTATAACAGCAAGGAGTAATGCAACTCACAATGAGGTGCAATCGGTCTATAGCGGCTGGCTATAATGAGGCATGACGCCCGATTTCAGTCTTAATATTGCCGCAAAACGCTTAAAATTCCGCTTCCGATTGATATATTTGCCAAATTTGCGGCCGCTGGTTACTAAATACACTTGCAGGCAAATTCTAAATCCTCACGCGAAACTGCAACCTGCAGTGCAATGGAAGTGCTGAAAAGATTTGCAAAAAAATGTTGGAAGATGTTCGATTTCACATAAAGGCCTCAGAGGCGGAGCAGCGCGTATTTTTTTTTCAAAAATTAATTTTGCTCAACCTTAAGGGTTCGCTGACACGCGTATCAACCGGGTTTCACGCCGAATCTGCCTATCAGCCGTGTCGGAAATACAGACCTGAGCTGGAAATATTGCTGATGGGCAGCCCAATGATCCGCTGACGCGGCCATGCAAAAAGCTTGCGCCATCTTGTATACCAGGGATCCCGGTCGCGGCCTAAAAGCGGAGCGCGGCGCTCAAGGTCGCCCGGCGTCCTGTCCCTATGGCCAGACGCATCGTTTCGCCGACCACGATACCGGAACGGAACAATGCGGAGGCCAGTGCGCCGTGATGCCGGCGGTAATATTTAATGCGGTTGGCCGTCATCAATGCAGTGAGAAAATCGCTGCTATGGTAATCCCCGCCAATATGGATGGCCTGGGATGACGGAACATACAGCACGTCTAGGCCGGCTGCTCGAGCCCGCTGCAGATAATCGACCTCTTCGCTATAAAGGAAGAAGCTGTCGTCCCACTCTCCAATCACGGCCCGCGCATTGGCGGTGACCAGAAGGATCGCGCCGGTCGCCCATTCAATGGGTCCGCCCTCTTGGTACAGCGCAGAACTGGCGACCATTTCACCCAGCCCCAACCGGGCGGCTAGCCTGCCACCCAGCAGCGCTTCCGACCAGGCGGTTGCTAGCGATGGTTCGCGGCGAATGGACTTGGCGATGACGCCGTCCTCCCCACGCACCTGCGGCACGGCTACGCCGACCGAAGAACTGCTCAAACCCGCATATAGGCGGCTGATCGATCCGGGCTGCAAACGAATATCAGGGTTGAGAACCAGCAGGTCCGACAAAGGCTCGATCGTCGCGGTCGCAGTATTGATCCCTGCGGAATAGCCACCATTCCGGCCCGTCGCAATCACTCTTGCTCCAATCGGATGCGCATGTGCGATAGCTATGGAATCATCGTAGCTGTCATTATCGACGACAATCACCTCATACTCCTCGATGCCTTCCAGACCCGCACGCAGAGAATCAAGCAATCCCGGCAACACCGAAGCGCTGTTGTAGGTGACGGCTACGATCGAGAGTTTTCGCGGGATCATGGGAGCTGGCGCGATCCTGTTGAACTCTCTTTGTTTTATCGAAGCATCCATTTCGCGCCCTCATGTCCGGCGAGACCCGCAAGCGGGAGTCCTGCAATTCCTATTGGAAAAATGCCGGCGCCGAAACACTGGAGAGAGAGGTAGCCGGTCAGTCCACTCGAACTCCACCGCTAATCCCAAAGCTGAAGGAACACCAGTTTGGGTAATACTATCGGCGCATGCCGATACCATTGCCAGCATGCCGATGGCGGCTTTGTAAGTCTTTGAGTGCGCTGGCATATCTGTGAGGATTTTCTAGCATGTGGACAGCAACCGAGGATTCTCAATTTATCACGACGCCTTTGCTCAACTGCCATTTCCGTTGATGCGGCAAGTTATCAGGAGCTTTCATGCCGATTGATTTTCAGCATTCATTGCCATCCAGTGCGCGAAGCGTATCATCGGACCATAGTGGACAGCAGCCGCCCCCTGTTGAGCGAGCCGGGATAGGCGTAGTTGACCGGCTGGAAGCCATCGAATCGGTCTCGCGCAAGACAAGAATTCAAGCCGACCGTTTCTTGAATGTTGCAAAGCGAGGCCTGCCACGCATGCATCGGCGCGGTGCGTTCGTGCATACGCTGCGTGCGGTCAACCTGGACTCCAATTGGACGGAGCGTCTCGAAGGAGACAGCCTTCGTTACACCGCTATCGCCGCACTCGGGCTGTCCTATGCTGACAGAGCCACACAGCAACAGGTACTGGATGGCGATACGGCGTTCGATCTCGCGCATGCGTGTGCAGTTCGGGCCACGACATCGGCAGATATGGGTGCTATCGCCCTTTCTGCCTGGGCCGCCGCTGAGGCAGGACGGTTCCATTCGTTGCCGCTGTTTCGCCAGCTGGTGCAAATACTTGCCTCTGATGCGCCTGTCGCGACTGTCGATTGCGCGTGGGCATTGAGTGCCGGCTTGGCAGCTCGCCAATTCGGCGACACACAGGATGTCGTCTCCCTGGCGACGACGCGGCTGATGTCCGCGCGGTCGCCGGCAGGGCTGTTTCCGCATATGTTGCCCGCATCGGCCAGCGGGCGTTTCCGCGCGCATATTGGATGTTTTGCCGATCAGGTTTACCCGATCCAGGCACTCTCCCGCCTTTATGCGGCACAGTCAAACACAGAAGCTTTGTCGGCAGCCGAAGTCTGTGCCGAACGAATTTGCGCCCTGCAAGGGCCGGGCGGCCAGTGGTGGTGGCACTACGATACGCGCAACGGCGTCGTCGTCGAGGGTTATCCGGTCTACAGCGTTCACCAGCACGCGATGGCCCCGATGGCATTGCTCGACCTTCGAGAAGCCGGAGGTACCGACCATTCCCAAGCGATCATCAGAGGCATGTACTGGCTCGACGACCATCCCGAGGTCTCAACGCCGCTCGTTGCATCGGAAAAAGGCGTGATCTGGCGCAAGGTGGCGCGCCGCGAACCCCGCAAGTTGGTCAGAGCCGTATCCGCTGTGACGACGTCTCTGCTGCCGGGATTGCATGTTCCCGGGCTCGATACGCTCTTTCCGCCGATCCGCGTGGATTATGAATGCCGGCCCTACGAACTCGGCTGGCTGATGTACGCATGGCTTTCAGGAGGGGTGGTCGCCCAGCTTGCCCCCAACCCGGCAGGGGACATGCCTGCAGTTTTCAAGGAGATTTGATATGCAAAGGCAACGCCAGCTTCTGTTTGGTATGTATATGGATGCGATGCGCATGGATGATGTCATCGAGCGATGCCGCATGGCACTGACGACACGTCGGCCAATCCTTCTAGGGGTGCTCAATGCCGCAAAAATCGTCGAGCTTCACAGAAATACACTGCTGCGCGAATCTCTGATGGAATGCGATCTCTTGCTGGCGGATGGTCAGTCCGTCGTGTGGGCAAGTCAGTTGCTCGGCCGGCCCTTGCCGGAGCGCGTGGCAGGCATCGACATCTTCACGCGACTTCTTTTTCTCGCGCATCGCGACGACCGGTCCATTGCGCTGCTGGGCGCCAAACCTGAGGTCCTGCAGGAAATGCGGCGCGTTCTCGCGCAGCGCTTCCCCGGTTTGAGGATCGCCTATAGCCATCATGGATTTTACGAGGCCGCAGAAGCAGGGCAGATCGCCGCCGATATCCGAGAATCCGGCGCCGATATGCTTTTCCTGGGAATGACGTCACCCAAGAAGGAGATATTTCTGGGATCGTATGGCGCGTCCCTCAAGGTCCCCGTGTTGCATGGCGTCGGTGGCTCCTTCGACATCATGGCGGGTCTCACGAAACGCGCACCCATCGCTTGGCAGAAGACTGGAATGGAGTGGGCTTACAGACTGCTGCAAGAGCCGCGCCGACTGTGGTGGCGCTATTTCAAGACCAACACCAGCTTCGTCCAACTCACCGTCCGGGAACTGCTACATCCCGCGCGTGCATTCAGGTTCGGTGCGAACCGGAACGTGGCACCTGCTAGGTCCATCATTTCAGATGCGCAGCTCCGGAGTATTGCCGATGAGTGAAGTGTTCAAGAGCAGAGTTGCCATCCTGGGTATGGGGTATATCGGACTGCCTACCGCTGTTGCTATCGCAACGCGCGGCGTCGACGTGATCGGCGTCGATATAAATCCGGCGACCGTCGCAGCCTTGTCGCGCGGGGAAGTGCCGTTCGTCGAGCCGGATCTGGCCGTGGCTGTCAGCGGTGCCGTCGCGATGGGGCGGCTGACTGCGACAACCGAGACACCGGAGGCGGAAGCCTTCATTATTGCGGTACCAACACCCTTCAACGAGGATCGAACCGCTGATCTGTCCTATGTGAAGGCGGCCGCCGAGCAGATTGCCCCAAGGTTGAAGTCCGGCAATATCGTGGTGCTCGAATCCACCTCACCGCCCGGAACCACTCAGAAGGTGGGAGACTGGATCGGAGCCCTGCGCCCGGATCTGAGAATGCCGCGTGATGGCGAGACTGGTGCCGACATATTTGTTGCCCATTGCCCGGAGCGCGTTCTTCCGGGCCGCATCATGATCGAAATGATCACCAACGACCGCGTCGTCGGTGGCTTGACACCAAGATGTGCGGAGAAGGCGGCGTCGATTTATCGCTTGTTTGCTCAAGGCGAGATCCTGTTGACCGATGCCGCAAGCGCCGAAATGGCCAAGCTCGTGGAAAATGCCTATCGCGACGTCAATATTGCTTTTGCCAATGAGATCTCCCTGATCAGCGAAAGCCTCCATATCGACGTCTGGGAAGTGATCCGCCTGGCCAACCGGCATCCGCGCGTCAACATTCTCAGCCCCGGACCGGGCGTCGGCGGTCATTGCATTCCGGTCGATCCCTGGTTCATCGTTTCTGCCGCGCCCCAGTTGTCACGGCTGATCCGTACGGCGCGCGAGGTCAATGATCATCGGCCTCATCACGTCGCCGGGCAGGTGGTGGAGAAGGCAAAGCGGTTCCGTTCGCCGACGATTGCCTGCCTGGGCCTAACCTTCAAGGCAAACGTCGATGATGTGCGCGAAAGCCCCGCGATAGAAGTCGTCGGGCTCATCGCCGAGGCGCTGCCGGATGTCGAAATTCTTGTGGCGGATCCTTATGTCAGCGCTATGCCGGGAGCACTATCAAAATACGATAATCTTCACCTTGAGGGTGCGTATCAGGCGGTGGAGCGCGCGGACATCGTGGTGCTTCTCGTAGAGCACGAACCCTTCAAAGCCATGAGGCACACCCGCCTGGCAGGCAAAGTGATCTACGATACGCGTGGCGCCTGGCACTGAAGCAGCCATTGGTGTAGCAAGAAAAGGCTTTCTGCGGATACGACGGGAACGGGCAGAATGAATTTCGAGCGCGTGGCGGATTTCGATATCGTGGTGATTGGGGGTGGCATTGTCGGGGTATCGACAGCCATGCAGCTGTCGCAGCGGTTTCCCGGCCTTACCGTTGCAGTTTTGGAAAAGGAGCCGATGCTTGCCAGTCACCAGACGGGGCGCAACAGCGGCGTTATTCATGCAGGCGTTTATTATGAGCCCGGCAGCCTGAAGGCAAAATTCTGCCGCGAGGGCAGCGTTGCGACGATGGAGTTCTGCAAGGATTACGGCATCCGCTTCGAACAGCGTGGAAAAATGCTCGTGGCCAGCAGCCCGGAAGAGTTGCCGCGCATGGAAAAACTACAAGAGCGTGCTGTCGCCAACGGGCTTGAAGTCCATCGGATCAGCAAGGCCGAGCTGACAGAGCGAGAGCCGCATATTGCCGGTCTTGCGGCCCTCTTCATTCCAGCTTCTGGCATCGTCGATTATGGCGAAGTTACGCGGCGTATGGGTGCGCTTCTTATCGAAGCCGATGGCACGATCATGACCGATGTTGACGTCACGCGCATCGACGAACACGCCGAAGGTGTCGAAATCACCCTCGACACGGGAATGCTGCTGAGTGCCCGCCATGTCATCGTCTGCGCCGGCGTCAACGCCGACCGCCTCGCGCGGATGTGTGGCCTTGCCAAGGATATTGCGATTGTTCCTTTCCGTGGCGAATATTTCCGTCTCGGCGCCGACAAGAGCCACATCGTTAAACATCTCATCTATCCCATTCCGGAACCATCACTGCCATTCCTTGGCGTGCATCTGACACCGATGGTGGGTGGGTTCGTGACGGTCGGCCCCAACGCCGTGTTGGCATTTGCCCGCAACGGATACAGTTTTGGCAATATCAGTCCCAAGGATCTCTGGGAGATGATGCGCTTTCCCGGGTTTCGCCACGTCATGGCGAGCAACATGCGCTATGGGCTGGGCGAGATGGCCAACTCACTCAGCCGTCGCCGGTACCTTGCGTTGTGTCAACGCTATTGCCCGGAGCTGGAGCTGGCAGATCTGCACCCGCATCCGGCCGGCATCCGCGCCCAGGCGGTCAGCCGCGACGGCCGCCTGCTGCACGATTTCCTGATCGAACGCACGGCCCGCACAGTTCACGTCCTCAACGCCCCATCGCCTGCTGCCACGTCCGCGCTGCCGATCGGCAAATATATTGCCGATATCGCCGAGGTGCATTTCGGCTGTTCATGATTTACCTGAGCGATATCTTCGCGGCCGGTTCGGTGTCACAACACGGAGACAGTTGCAAACGAGCGGTATGGGGGCAGACCGTTATGCACGGTCTGCTGGCCGGCTCGAAAGCAGTCCCGCGAGCCTCGATCCCGCTCCTTCAGATGTGCATCAAGTTTCTGCCTTCGAGTTGCGTCACAGTCTCTGCAAATTCCTCGTTTGCCCGTTCGCAGTCCCAACCATAGGCAGCACCGACAACCGATGAAATCGCCTGCAAATCCTTGATCGTCAAAGACCCGGTGACGGCCAGTGTCGTGCGGCGCATCACGACATCTGCGAGATGTTCTACAAATTCGTTGCGGACGATGTAGTCGATTTCCGCCAGGCTGTAATCATGCGAATCCGGCAGGCGTTCAGTGCCGCTCCAGGCGCCTTCATGTCGTGCGACCTGAAGGGCGCGTGTCCCGTAGCGGGATAGAAGGGTGTCGATCCGCTGTAGGTCGAGCCCAGATACAGCCGATGTTTCGGTCAGCCACTGCAAACGTTGCGCTGCGTCTGCCGGGAAATTCCGGCCGCCACCGATCGGCATCGAGCGGGTGCTGACGGCACGGCTCCGCCCCAGGCGCTTGAGTACCGTATCGGCAACCTCTTCGGCGAAGCCGCGGAAAGTCGTCCACTTGCCGCCGATCAGCGAAATGATCGCAAAAGGACGCGTTTGATCCGGCTCAGTTACCGGGGCCGAATGATCGCGGCTGATCAGGCCAGCGATGGATGTATCCGATGCGGGCAGGGGCCGGATGCCGCTATAGGCATAGACGATCTGGTCGCGCGCAACATTCACGCCCGGCATCAGGGCGCTGACGCTTGCCAGCAAATAATCGACTTCGTCCTGCTCGCAGCGAACCGTATCCGGATTGTCAGCCTTCGTATCGGTCGATCCAACAAGGGCACGGCCGAGGTAGTCGAATACCAGGCAGATACGCCCGTCGTCGGCCTCGAAATAGACCATGCGGCCCGCAAGGCTGCGCACCAATTCGTCGTTGTTGAGCAGAATATGCGAACCCTTGGTGCCGCCAATCATTTTTGAGGGCGCGCCGAGCGCGGCGTTGACGTGGTCGATCCACGGGCCCGCACCGTTGACGACCAGTTTTGGCCGCGCTGAAAATGTGCCGCCCTTTGGGGCCTGAAAGGTCAGAAGACCGTTCGAGGCTGACGTCATCGTGGTGTAGTTGGCCGCCGCAGAGGTTTTGCTGGCCGCCAGGCCGTCTTCGATCAATTCAAGGACCAGCCGTTCGGGATGGCTGATCTTTGCGTCGTAATAGGTGCCTGCTGCAACGATCGAATTGGTCAGGACAGGCATCTCTTTTAGCGCGCGGCTGCGCCCGACCAAGCGATGGCGCGGCATGACCCGGTCGCGCGATCCGTAGAAATCGTACAGTGCCAATCCGATTTTTATGAGGACAGCGCCACGGCTGCGCGGTGCGCTGGTCGAGCCGAACAGCGTGCGTAGAGCAGCAGTTATGCCATTGAACCACGAAAAGATCGGGATGAGCGTCGGTAGCGGGGTGACATAGTGGGGCGCATTTTTGAGGAGAAGATTGCGCTCCAGCGTCGATTGCGCAACGAGGCCGAATTCGCCCGTCTCGAGATATTTAAGGCCACCATGGATCAGCCGCGAAGGGGCAGCACTGGTGCCGGAGCCGAAATCACCTTTATCAATGATCAGGCATCTCAGCCCCTGCGCGCAGAGATCGCGGAACAGGCCGGCGCCGTTGATGCCGGCGCCGAAAATGACGACATCGAAATCCTGTTCATTACCCAAGACGGTCAAGCGATCGACTGGACGCGGAGATGGTTCTTTTTGCAGTTGGTTCATGCCGGGTTTGTCCTGACGACGCGCAGGCGTACGCCCGCCTGTTCGAGTTTTTGCGCTTGAGCGTCGCTAATGCCGTCGGTCACCAGAACAGTGTCGAATGCGGTGAGTTCGTCCAACGCATGCAGAGCGACATTGTTGAACTTGTAATGGTCGACTAGCAGAATGCGCTGGTTCGACGCTGCCATCATCGCCTGCTTGACCCGCACCACCTGCGGATCCTGGATATAGGTGGTCGTCCCGGTGATGGCGGAGACCGAGCAGAAGAGGACATTGGCGCGCAGTCTGGAAACGGCGTTTTCGCAAACGATGCCGATATAGGCATTGTATGTCCGGTGATACTGGCCGCCAAGGCAGATGAAATCGATATCGTCGGCCGCCGTCAACAAAGCTGCCGTCGATAGACTGTTGCTGATAACCGTCAGCGGCTTGATATCCAGCAATAGCGGTGCAATGGCGCAGGTCGTGGTCGAATCGTCGAGCATGATGACCTGACCGGCTTCGATGTAATCAAGCGCAGCGCGCGCCAAAGCGTTCTTTTCGGCGGTTCCCACCGTCATACGGTAACGGAAGGCGCTCTCGTAGACACCGGATGGCTGCGCGGTCACGGCGCCATGCAGCTTGCGCAAGACCCCTTGCTGCGCCAGATGATCGATGTGGCGGTGGATGGTCATGCGCGACACACCGAAATGTTCGGCCAGATCGTCTAGCCGCACCTGGCCGAGCTTGATGACATAGTTGGCAATTTCTTCCCGCCGTTCGTCTGCCTTGATCACGCGCCGTCCCCCTCGGTTTTTTCTGCCAGTTGTTCGATATCCGGCCAAACCGGCTTCAGTGTTTCAGCAATGCGGCAGTAGAGCGAGAAGCGCCGGTTGAATTCTGCGCTGCGGGCCGGATCGGGCCGATATTGGCGTCCTGTCGCGCTCAGGTCGCGTGGATCGTCCTGGACCGAAGCGAACAGGCCAACGGCTGCGCCAGCGCACAGGGCTGCGCCAAATGCAGCCGCCTCATCGGTCGATGTCACCATGACCGGCATACCGAGGATATCGGCGAACATCTGCGCAAAGGCCGGGTTGCGCGACGCGCCGCCGGTAAGCCGCGCCTCCTTAAAGGCGAAACCGTCATGCAGCGCGTCGATATGGATTTTATGATTGAAGGCGATGCCTTCGAGGACGGCCTTCAGCATATCGCCGCGATCGTGCCAGCCGTGCAGCCCAAGAAAACTGCCGCTGGCAAGATTCCCATGGGGAGAGCCGAAGAGATAGGGATGGAAAAGGATAGTCGATGGTCTTTGCAGGGCGGCGTCTATCTCGTGCGCCAGCGTCTCATGGATCGACGTGCCGCTTTCGGCTGCTGCGTCCTGGTCCTTGCGGCACAGCGTGTCGAGGAACCAGTCGTAGTTTGCGGCTGAAGCAGGCGAGATCGCCATGTTGTTCCATCGCCCAGCATCAATGGCATTGCGGCAGAACCAGCGGGGATCGACGCGCACATTGGTGGAGACAACCTGGTTGATCGAATAGGTGCCTGCGACGATGCTGACGATATCATCGGCATGGCCGCCGATGCCAAGTGCGGAAGCGGTGACGTCATGCAGGCCGAACGCAACCGGCGTTCCGGCCTTAAGCCCTGTCAGTGCGGCAGCATCGGACGTGACGTATCCGGCGATCTCGGCGGAATGCGCCATCGGCGGCAGGGCTTCGAACACGTCGCCGAGGCCGAACAGGTGCATTGCTTCCAGTGAAAAGGCCTGGGTGTGGACATCGGTAAAAGACGTGCTTGCCTCGGTCCGGTCCATTCCGATCGTGCCCGTGAGGCAGAAGCGCAGCCAGTCCTTGCAGCCAAGCACATGGCCGATGCGTTTGTAACGATCCGGCTCGTGCTGTTTGATCCAGGCAAGCAGGGCCGAGGGAGCGGATACGTGGGGAATCTGGCCGGTCAGGGCCAGGGCTTCGCTGGACACCTTGCCGTCAGACCATTTGTCGATGACTGCGCCGGCGCGGCTATCGAGTGAAAGAATGCCCGGACCCAGAGGCTGCTTGTCTTCATCGAGCAGATAAAGGCCGTCGCCGTGGGCCGTCGCCGCGACCGCCTTGATATCGGATGCCGACCTGCCGCTAAGGGTAATCGCTTCGCGGATTGCCTCGGCCGTGGCGCTCCAAAGTCCCACCATGTCGCGTTCGACGAAGCGTGCCTGGGGCATGGATTGCGGCACGCGCCGCCGCGCGACTGAAAGCTGCGTCCCGTCGGCGTCAAAGATGACCGCCTTCGTCACAGTCAGTCCGTTGTCGATCCCCAGCAGGCTCGCCATGGCTTTTCTCGTCGTTAATCGGGCATCGAGACACCGTCATCCAGCGCAGAAGACGATACCATATTGTGATACGATATCGTATTTCAGTGTGAAATTAACGTCAAGGATTGTTATCTTTTTGAGGAGGCTTTTTCGGGGTATGCTACCGTCTGTAAGCAGAAGCGTGTGCGCGGAAATGCATCGCGATTCCGGCGATACCCGAGACTATAGAACTGCCAAGAAGCGCATTCACTGCAGAACACGCTGGGGATGCCGGGATGGCCACCATCAAGGCTTCTTCCGTTCATTCCGGAGCCGTTGATCGATGATTTGTCGATCGGAAGTCGAGATTGAGGGCGCCAGAGGCGCCCTCGGATAGTGTTACTCGGAGAGCGTGAACGGAGCCGTGTACTTGTCGACATTGTCCTTGGTGATCAGCAGGCAATCGAACAGCTGCTTTTCAGTCGCAGCGCCGGTCTTGCCCGTCTTGATGAAGGAATCAGCCTGCTTGACGGCTTCGGCCGAGAAGATGGCCACTGGCTGAAGCACAGTATATTCCAGTTCGCCAGCCTTGATGGCTGCGACAGCGTCCGGGGAGCCGTCGAAGCCGCCGACCTTGATGTTGGCAAGCTTGCCTGCTTCCTTCAGTGCGGCGATCGCACCGAGCGCCATTTCGTCATTGCCGCTGATCAGGCCGATGACGTCCGGATTGGCCTGGAGCAGGCTCTGCATCTTGTCGTGACCTTGTGTACGGTCCCAGTTGGCAACCTGCGAACCGACCTTTTCCAGGTCAGGATACTGGCTGAGAACCGTTTCATAACCGTTCGAGCGGGTTGCCGCATTGTTGTCCGAAGGGGCGCCGAAAAGCTCGACGTATTTTCCTTTTTCGCCGATGCTCTGGACCCACTGCTGGGCACCGAGTGCTGCACCTTGCGCGTTGTTGGAAACGAGCTGTGCCTTGGCCAAGCCTTCCTGGTTGATCTCGGCATTGACGAGGAAAACCGGAATGTTGGCAGCAATGGCCTTCTTCACGGCGCCGATGGAACCATCAGCGTTGGCCGGATCGAGGATGATCGCGACCGATTTGTTGGTGATCGCGGTGTCGATCAGGTTGCTCTCGGTGTTCGTGTCGCCCTTGGAGGCACCAACCGTTGCGGTGTAGCCAAGTTCCTTGGCCTTTGCAGCGGCCACTTCGCCTTCCGTGAACCAATAAGGGTTCGACGGGTCGTTGACGATGATCGAAATCAGGCCTTCGGCCGAAGCGGCCGTTGCCGACAGCGCCATGACCGGTGCAGCCAGAATGAAGCTGGCCAGCAGCATTCTCTTTGTCAGTTTCAACATATACTCTCTCCCTTGATTGTTGGTCGTATGCCAGTCAGCTGGCGATCTTCCCGTGAGTGGCATTGGCGGTCTGGCCTTTGCCGGTCGGTTGCAGAGAAGCGGATGGGCCGTCGGTCTCGGTCGTCTTCTTGACGCGGCGGCGATATTGAACGGCATTGAGCAGCACCGCGAGCACGATGACCGCGCCGGTGAAGACTGTTTGCCAGTAGGAGGAAATGCCGATGATCACCAAGCCATCGGACAAAAAGCCGATGACGAAGGCGCCGAGCAGGGTCCCACGAATATTGCCGCGGCCACCCGTCAGTGCGGCACCCCCGATCACCACGGCGGCGATGGCCGTCAGCTCGTAGGATGTACCGGCCGTAGGACCTGCAGAGGTCAGTTGCGAGGACAGGATGAGGCCGGCGATGGCGGCGCAGATGCCGGACAGCATGTAGACTGCCACCTGAACCTTCTTGACCGGAACGCCGCTGAGCTCTGCAGCGCGCTCATTGCCGCCGGTGGAATACAGCCAGCGGCCGAAAGCCGAGCGGTTGAGCACGAGGCTGCCGATGAGCGCCAGGACGACCAGAACGACGACGCCGATCGGAATGCCGGCGAGACGATTGAAGCCAAGCCAGTCGAAGCCGGTATTGCCCAGCTCCGCCTTGCCGCCAAGATTGTTGTAGGTCAGGCCATTGGTCATCAAAAGCGCAAAACCGCGCGCCACATACATCACGCCCAGCGTTGCAACGAAGGCCGGCACTTTGAAGCGGGCGATGAGAATGCCGTTGATCATCCCGACGAAGGCACCGAGTGCGCAGACGAGCAAGACGACGACCCAGATCGGTGGGTAGAGAACGACGCCAAGCGCGTTAAGCGTCACGCCTTGCATCAGGAAGCCTGCAACGACGCCGGCAAGGCCAAGCGTCGAGCCGACAGAGAGGTCGATGCCGCCATTCAGGATGACGAGCAGCATGCCGATCGCGAGAATCCCGTATATCGCCACGTGCGACGACATGATCAGGAAGTTGCTGACCGAGAAATAATAGGGCGACAGAAACGAGAAGACGACGATGATGGCAATCAGCGCGAAAAATGCCCGCCCTTCAAGCAGCAGCCTGCCCAGGTCAAAGCCATCGCGGAAAAGACCTGAACGAGGTGGGGTGGTGACTGAACTGGCCATAGTCAGGGCTCCATTAAACTCGGTAATCAGACATGCACGGCTTCGCCCGAGGCGGCCATGATCTCTTCTTTTGAAACATTGGCGCCGAACTGCGCTGAAATCTTGCCGCGCCGCATCACCACAACCCGGTGCGCAATGCTGAGACATTCGGCAACTTCGGACGTGGAGAAAACGACGGCGAGGCCCTTGGCCGCCCGTTCGCTCAGCAGGCGGAACACCTCGGCCTTTGCGCCGATATCGATGCCGCGGCTTGGCTCGTCGAGAAGAATGACGCGCGGATTGGTCGCCAGCATCTTGCCGATGACGACTTTCTGCTGATTGCCACCTGACAGCGAGCTGATCGCAGCGCTTCCACCATCGGTCTTGATATGAACCTTGCTGATCGCTTCATTGACGACGGCCTGCTCACCGGAGCGCGACATCAGCATGCGCCGGGTGAAGCTTGCGATGCTGGCGAGCGACAGGTTCTGGCCAACCGACATGGTCTGAACCAGGCCGTCCCGCTGGCGATCTTCCGGGACGAGGACCAAACCCCTGTCGATGCGCTGCGAGATGCTGAGGCGCGTGATGTCGTCGCCTTCGACGATCACACGGCCGCCGCTCAGCGGCATCCGTCCGGCAACCGCTTCCAGCAGTTCTGTGCGGCCCGCCCCCATCAGTCCATAGATGCAGACGATCTCGCCGGCCTTGACCTCAAGCGACAGCTGATCGACGACCGAATAGCCGGATCCTGAGGCGTCATCGACGCTGACATTCTCGATCGACAAGGCAGTCTCGCCGAACGCGTAGCCTGTTGGCGGGGAACCGAGATCGAAGTTTTCGCCGACCATGTTGCGAACGATCCACTCCAGGTCGATGTCTTTTGCCTCGGCATTGGCCGTCATGGCGCCATCGCGCAACACGACGGCGAAATCGGTGATCTGCAGCGCTTCTTCCAGGTGATGGGATATATAGACGATCGAGACGCCCCGGCTGGTCAGGTCACGGATCACCTTGAACAGCACTTCGACTTCCGTCGCGCTCAGCGCAGATGTCGGTTCGTCCATGATCAGAATGCGGGAATCGACCGACAAAGCGCGGGCGATCTCGACGATCTGCTGCTGTCCGAGCCGCAAATCCTCGACAAGGGTCATTGGGTCGATGTCTTCCTCAAGGTCGGCCATCAGGGCTCTTGCCTGCCGCGCTTCTTCGGCAAAATCCACGCCGGTTGCGGTGCGGATTTCGCGCCCCATGAAGATATTGTCGCGGACGCTGAGATTGGGCGCCAGGCTGAGTTCCTGATGAATGATCGATATGCCGCAGTCGCGGGCATCGGAAGCCGATGAGAAATGCACCACTTCGCCGTCAAGCACGATATCACCAGACGTCGGCGTCACCACGCCGGACAGGATCTTCATCAACGTCGACTTGCCGGCACCGTTCTCCCCGAAAAGTGTGGTGACCTTGCCGCGGTGGATATCGAAGTTGACGCCCTTGAGCGCATGGACGTTGCCATAGGACTTGGCAATGTTCCGCGCGGACAGGACGGCGTCGTCGGACGCCGGAGGCGTTGCAGGTAAAGGCTTCATTGCACGTCCAGCCTTACCGGCGTGACCAGCCAGTTTTTCGGATTTATCAGTTTGAACGCACCAATGATCGATACCGTCTTGCCGGTCAGCTGGCTTGTGTCGATCTGGGCAAGAACGTCTTTCTTCAGCTGGTTGTTGAGAGCTGAACCCGCATCCTGATATTCGATCTGGTTGGTAAATTGGCCGAACGCGATCGTGCCGGTGGCATCACGCAGTTCCGTTCCATTGATGGCTGGACCGGTTTGCACGCGGACGCGCACCGTGTCGGGGATGCCCTCGACCTTGACGTCGTAGATCCCCGATTTCGCTTCGCCGAAAACGCCGGTCAGCTTGACGGACATAACAGCGCCAGTACCTGCAGAAACGCCATACGTCTTCTCGGCGGCAGGCCGGTCGCTGGCGATGGCAGCAGCCAGCGTTGCAGCATCGACCGCGCGCTCTTCAACACCGGCCTTTACCTTCGGGAACTCCGTTGCGCCGTAATCGGCAGCGGAAAATACCCCGGCCTTCACGTCATCGCTCGAGCCGATTCTAATGACCTTGGTATCGAGCGCCATTGCGGCAAGGACAATCAGCACGGCAGCCGAGGCCATGATCCGGCCCGTGTTGGACTGCTTGCGGCCCTTCTTTGCGATGTAAGACTGTGAACTCATATCGTGCCGACCTGTACTTGATGTTGGATCAATAGCGGGCGCAACGCTCGTAGCGGTGCAGTTTGCGGGAGATGGCTAATGCCAGCGCTTCGAACCGTGATCGTCTGCATGATTACTCCTCCTCAGCTCTCTGCGCGCGGCGATATCCCCCCACCCGCGCAGCGCATTTCCGCATCTTTGCCAGAACCCCATCAGTCTTGTTACCCAAGCATTATAACTTACCCCAATAGTGTGATACGTTTCCACGCATGTCAACGCCTACAGCGTTAAGATAAAGCTATGGAGTGATACGTTTCCATGTTGAGCAAACCCGAAGCCCAGGAGGGAAGCCCAAACCCCAGCAAGGCCGCGCAACCAGTAACCCTTAAAAACCGCATGGATCCCAACGTTTTCCAAGTTGGAAGGCTCGCATTCAAGCTGAAGTCAGCAGCCTCAAAAGCCCTTTTCTTTCATCATGTTCCTTCAAAAATCTGCATGTGATAATCAAGGGATATCGTGTGATCTTGTTGACTTAAACTACGCTTTGTGTAAAAAAATGCAATAGGTGAAATTAATTACATTTTTGCAGCGATAGGTATGGGAGGAGAGAGGGTGCGAACGGTTACAACTCGCGACCGCGACGACAGCCTGGCCGTCCGCGCAGCATGGCTCCATTACGTCGGCGGCTTGACGCAGGCGGAGGTTGCCTCCCGGCTCGGCATACCGAACGTGAAAGCACATCGGCTGATCATGTGGGCAAACCAGAATGGGGTGGTAAAGTTCTCCATCCATGGTGAAGTGACCGAATGCGTTGCCATCGAAACCAAGATCGCTGGCCTGTTCGGGCTGGATTATTGCGAAGTCTTGCCGGACCTTTATGACAAGAGCCTGCTGATGCGCGCGCTCGGCGTTGCCGGCGCTGAATTCCTGCAACGTGAAATCAAAAATCTGCAGGGCCAGGTGATCGGCATCGGCAACGGCCGCACATTGGCTGCGGCTATTGCCGCCATGCCGAATGTGGACGCCGGAGATGTGCGGTTTGTGTCACTTCTTGGCGGCCTGACGCGCAATTATGCGGCAAACCCCCACGACGTCATGCATCGCTTGGCCGAAAAAACCGGCGCGGTGTCCTATGTCATGCCCGTGCCGTTCTTTGCCAACTCGGTCGAGGACCGGGAGGTGCTCCTGTCTCAGCGTGGCGTGCGTCACGTCTTCGACCTGGCCGCCCGCGCCGATCTGATGCTGATCGGTATCGGCACGGCAGAACTCGATTCGCAACTCGTCGTGTCGCAGATGATCGAGGTTCCCGAGATGCAGGATGTCCGCGATCACGGCGGGGTCGGCGAGATGCTCGGCCATTTCTTCGATGCGGGTGGCAAGCCTGTCGAGACGACGCTGGGTGAACGGACGCTATCACCAAGCCTGGAAAGCATGAAGGCACGCCGCATCGTCGCCATCGCCGGTGGGCCGGGCAAAATCCCGGCAATTCGCTCGGCATTGCTGAGCGGCTGTCTCAGTGGACTGATCATCGACGAACAGACGGCATCGGCGCTAATCAACGATGCGTCCTGAAGTCGTTAAAGAATTGGAGACCCTGATGCCCCATGCCGGCAAAGATATCCTGATCGGCATCGATGCTGGAACTTCGGTGATCAAGGCAGTCGCCTTCGATCTGGCGGGCCGCCAGATTGCTGAGGCTTCCGTGCCGAACAGCTATTCCACGGGTGAGGACGGTGCGGCATTTCAGTCGCTGGCAAAGACTTGGGCCGATTGCGCCCGCACGATCCGCGATCTCGGCACCAAGGTCGAGGGTCTTGCGCAGCGCACGGCAGCACTCGGCGTGACCGGGCAGGGCGACGGCACCTGGCTTGTGCGAAGGGATGACACACCGGCAGCGGACGCCTGGCTTTGGCTCGATGCGCGCGCGGCACCCACCGTGCGTAAGCTCTGCGCTTCTCCGAACGACCGCGCCCGTTTCGAAGCCACGGGGACCGGTCTTTCCACCTGTCAGCAAGGTGCTCAACTGGCGCATATGACGTCCCAAAGCCTTGAGCTGCTCGAGCATGCCGATATTGCCCTGCACTGCAAGGACTGGCTTTACCTGAACCTGACCGGCGTGCGGGCCACCGATCCGTCGGAGGCAAGTTTCACGTTCGGCAATTTTCGCACGCGCCAGTATGACGACACCGTCATCGATATGCTTGGCCTAACCGCAAAGCGCCGGCTGTTGCCGGAGATCATCGACGGAACGCAGGTCAGCCATCCGCTCTCCGCAGCTGCGGCCGCGCAGACCGGGCTTCTGGAAGGCACGCCGGTGAGCCTTGGTTATGTCGATTTCGCCTGCACCGCACTCGGCGCCGGCATCTTTACGGAGGGAAAGGCATCGGCCTGCTCGACAATTGGCTCCACCGGCATGCACATGCGCGCGATGGCGGTTGATGAAGTCGTCCTGAATGCCGAATGCACAGGCTATATGGTCGTCCTGCCGATATCGGGCATCGTCGCCCCGGCACAATCAAATATGGCAGCGACGCTCAATATCGACTGGGCACTCCGGATGGCCGGCGATCTGTTGAGCGAAATGGGGCATCCGGTTACCCATGCCGAGCTGGTCGGGCGGATCGAGGGTTGGCTTGCGGCAAGCCGTCCGGGTGCTATCCTGTATCACCCCTATATTTCGGAGGCCGGAGAACGCGGGCCGTTCGTCAACCCGGATGCCCGCGCCGGGTTCATCGGCTTGAGCAGCGGACACCGATTTCCCGATCTTCTGCGGGCGGTGGTCGAGGGGCTTGGAATGGGCACGCGCGATTGTTATGCGGCAATGGGTGGAATGCCTGCCGAACTACGGATGACGGGCGGAGCCGCGCGTTCACCGGCATTGCGCTCGGTTATCGCCGCCGCCGTCGGATCGCCGACCCGCGTCTCATCGCGTGAGGAGGCGGGTGCCGCAGGCGCTGCGATGATCGCCGCCGTCGCCATCGGTGTGTACGAGGACATGAACGCCTGCATCGCCGAATGGGTGACGCCGCTGCTTGGTCCTGCGGAAGCACCGGATCGTGGGCTGGTAGAGACCTATTCCCGAATGTTTCCGGCCTACCTGAACGCCCGCCGCGCGCTTGAGCCGGTGTGGGACGCGATGGCAGAGCGTACAAGCGGCGGACCAAATTGACGAATTTTGGCGCTAACGGCCCGAAGGCTGGTACAGCGCCTCCATCACGATTGGCCATGCCAAAGGAGAGTGACATGAATGATTCCCGGATGATCGACCTGTTCATTATCGGGGGCGGCATCAACGGCGCGGGCATCGCGCGTGATGCGGCGGGCCGGGGTCTATCGGTTATCCTGTGCGAAAAGGATGATCTCGCGCAGGGAACATCGTCCCGATCGGGTAAACTTGTCCACGGCGGCCTGCGCTATCTTGAATATTACGAATTCCGTCTCGTACGAGAGGCCTTGATCGAGCGTGAAGTCCTTCTGAATTCAGCCAGCCATATCATATGGCCGATGCGCTTCGTCCTGCCGCACAGCCCGGACGATCGTCCGGCCTGGCTGGTGCGGCTTGGCCTGTTTCTCTACGATCACCTCGGTGGCCGCAAGAAGCTGCCGGGCACCCGCTCGCTCGATCTGCGCCGCGATCCCGAAGGCGCACCGATCATGGACAAATACGTCAAGGGCTTCGAATATTCCGATTGCTGGGTGGACGATGCCCGCCTTGTCGTTCTCAACGCCGTCGGTGCTGCGGAAAAGGGTGCCGAGATCCTGACCCGCACGGCCTGTACCAGTGCACGGCGCGAAAATGGCGGCTGGACCATCCAGATGCGCGACGAACGCACTGGGGAAATGCGCACGGTGCGCGCCCGCGTCGTCGTCAATGCCGGCGGCCCCTGGGTCAACGATATCGTCGGCCGTGTTGCCGGCTCAAACAGCCGCCGCAATGTGCGTCTCGTCAAAGGCAGCCACATCATCGTGCCGAAATTCTGGGAAGGCCAGCACGCCTACCTGGTGCAGAACCACGACAAGCGGGTCATCTTCATCAACCCCTACGAAGGTGACAAGGCGCTGATCGGCACCACCGACATTCCCTATGACGGCGCCCCGGAAGAGGTGAAAGCGGAGGAAAGCGAAGTCGAATACCTGCTGGCTGCCGTCAACCGCTACTTCAAGGAAACGCTGCGGCGGGAGGATGTGCTTGAGACCTTCTCCGGCGTGCGGCCGCTGTTCGACGACGGCCAAGGCAACCCGTCTGCGGTAACACGCGATTATACGTTCGATCTCGATGAAACCGATGGTGCGCCGCTTCTGAGCGTGTTCGGCGGCAAGATCACCACGTTCCGCAAACTGTCCGAACATGCGATCGAGAAAATTGCCAAATTCTTCCCGGCCATGGGCGGAAATTGGACACGCCAATCGATGCTGCCGGGCGGCGAAATCCCGAACGCCGATTTTATCCAGTTCACCGAAAGCCTGCGCCGCGCCTATCCCTGGATGCCGCGCGCCCTTATCCACCACTATGGCCGCCTCTATGGCTCGCGGATCGACAAGATCATCGGCAACGCAACCACGCTGAACGGTCTTGGCCGGCATTTCGGTGCCTATTTGTACGAGGCCGAAGTGCGGTACCTGATGGCGCACGAATGGGCGATGACGGCCGAAGACATCCTTCAGCGCCGGACAAAGCAGGGCCTGCATTTGAGCGCAAGCGAGAAGGCAGCCTTTGCCGCCTGGTTTGAGGCGGACAGTGCACAAGGCGCCCGAGCCTCCGGGTAAAATGCGCACTACCTACGTCGTCATCGTCTGCAATCTGAACCTGAGAAGCTGCCATGTCCCTGACCCTGTCGCTGAATACCAATCCACTGGTCAACCGTTTCGCCGCGCCCGACGACCTTATCGACACCGTTGCGCGTGACCTGAAGATCCGCGACCTGCAACTGACCCATGAATTCATCAATCCGTCATGGCCAGCGCCGGTGATCCGCCGGGTGACACGCAGTTTCCGCGCCGCCCTCGATCGAACCGGCGTGCGCGTCACGTCCGGCATGACCGGCCCCTATGGGCGGCTCAACCATTTCGGTCACCCCGACCGCGACGTGCGGCGCTATTATGTCGACTGGTTCAAGACCTTCGCCGACATCTCCGCCGACCTCGGGGCAAAATCCGTCGGTACGCAGTTCGCCATCTTCACCTTTGCCGATTTCGATGATGCGCAACGCCGTGAAGACCTCACCCGGATCGCCATCGACTGCTGGGCCGAGGTGGCAGAGCACGGCAAGTCGGCCGGGCTGGATTACGTGTTCTGGGAGCCGATGTCGGTGGGGCGGGAGTTCGGCCATACCATTCAAGAATGCATGGCGCTGCAGGACAGGCTGAGTGCAGCCAATATGGCAATCCCGATGTGGATGATGGCTGATATCGATCATGGCGACATCACCTCACCGGATCCAGACGACACCGACCCCTATGCCTGGGCGCGGGCAGTGCCGAAGGTCTCGCCGATCATCCATATCAAGCAGAGCAAAATGGACAAGGGCGGTCACCGTCCCTTCACCGCCGAACACAATGCCACGGGCCGGGTTCAGCCGGAGCCCCTGCTGGCAGCGTTCCTCAAGGGCGGTGCGGTGGACAACGAGATCTGCCTGGAACTGTCGTTCAAGGAACGCGAACCGGATGACCGCAACGTCATTCCCGCCATTGCCGAAAGCATCGCCTTCTGGGCTCCGCATATCGATACGGGTGCAGCGGATCTGAAAATCTGAGGAAGCCTGATTGTGGCTGTCCACGATGGCTATCGCGGCCGGTTTCGCAAACGTGCGCGTATAATATTGCTTAAGATGCGGCACATCTTGGGCGATGGAAGCCGGCCTGTCCCAGCTGCAATTTCGAGCTTCCAAAGCTCCCGGCAGTCGACGTCTTCATTTTTTTCTGCAGGTGCAAGCGTCGTAGCCGCCTGAAAACAGCCGGCCGGCCTTCATGCCGATCAGCGCCGGAATGTCGCGGATATGCGGAACGCGCAGAGACCGGGCAACCGCAATCGCGGCTTCCGCACAGACTGCCGCGTCTTCAGCAGCGTTGTGATGCTTGAAGGTCAGGCCGAGATGACTGGCGAGGATATTGAGCTTGTGCGATCCGAGATGCGGCCAGACCTTTTGCGCCATCTTTACCGAGCAGAGATAGGATAGTTCCGGGTAAGCCCGCCGGTAGAGATCGAGGCAGGAGCGCCAGACACTGAAATCGAAAGCGGCATTGTGGGCGATCATCGTCGCTCCGCGAAAGTCATCAGTGAATTCGTCCATCACCTCCGGAAACTCGCCAGCATTCTCCACATGCTCAGGGCGGATGCCATGAATGGCAATGTTGAAGGATGAAAAGCGCATGTCTCTGGGACGGATCAGCCGTTCCTCCACCCGGGTGACCCGGCCATCCTCAATCCAGGCCAAACCAACGGAACATGCACTGCCACGCTGCTCGTTGGCGGTTTCGAAATCAATTGCGATTGTCTTCAAGGGGAGATCTCGGTTGGTCTTGCCGTGCTTCTAGCGTTGGGCGATTCATTTGGAAAAGACAAGCTCTGCAACTGTTGCATGTCATCACAAAATCGACCTGTTACGACGCCAGCGTTTTCTCCTTCCGTTAGAGGCGCTCCTGTAAATCTTGGTTTTGCACCGATCCATGTGCCCGGAAGGCGTTAAAGAAGACCGATTGTTCGTGTCTTACGTCCTTGCGCGGTTTTAGCCATCAATCGTCATGTGATTTGACAAGACCGCCTCCTATACTGGCACGCCAACAGACTCGTCAGCGTCAAAGGATTTGGGCTGTACGCAAGGGGTAAAACCGGCTTGGGCAGGTTTCCTTGAATCCGTTTTCTCAAGTGTAAGAAACTGCGGTGTGGTTAGACCGTCTCGTGGGCTTTCAGCTCGCCGCATGATGCCGCCTCCGGATCTTGTTTGTCGATACGGCTCAGCTTTGCCAACAGCCTGACGGTAAAGATCACGGCTGCAGCCGAGATGATGGTGGAAATCGAAAAAAGAACAACATACCCGAAGCGATCCGCCAAGCTGCCTGCCAGTACCGAACCGATCAGGTACACAATGATCTGCGCGCAGGACAGGATGGTGAAATCCGTTCCAGGCTGGTCCTTTGACGATACGGACATGAAGAGGCTGTAGAGGGCGACGATCTCCATGTAGCGGATCAGGGTCTGGAAACCGGCGGCGCCGAGCAGGACCCACATGCCGGTGAGATGGCCGATGGCGTGAAGACTAAACAACAGGAAGCAGATGGTTCGCAGAACGCCGAGCAAAAGCAAGGTGCCGCCTGCTCCGGTGCGCCTTACCAGACCCGCGGCGATGAAAGAGCCGGCGATACCTGCCGTTGCCGCCGCAATGCCGCTGAGATAGCCGATGGCCGACAAGGGAAGCCCTGCATCGACGAGATAAGAGCCTTCCATCGATTTTACCAGACCCTCGCTTGCGCGGTAGGTCAGAGCGATTGCAAGGACGGTCACGGCTTCCGGGCGCTGGAGGAAGGATTTGAGCGATGGCTTGACGGCAGGTCTGAAGACCTGAGTGTCGGCGTCTTCCGGCATGAAGGCAATGGCAAATAGAGGAAGCACTGAAACGACCGCGATCGTCAGCACCATCGCCTGCCAGCCAACCCAGCCGTACAGCAGGAGTGACAGAGTGCCACCGATGATCACGCTGAAGGCGACTGCGGCGCCCTGAATGGCGTTGCCGACCGGACGATCCTCTTGCCTTAATGCCAGGGTCGCATAGCCGTCGGTCGCAATGTCCTGCGTCGACGTCAGCACCGCAATGACAAAACCGATCACCAGAATTGCGGTGACATTGGTCGGGTCGACGAAAACCAACGAAGCAATCGCCAGAACCGTGCCGAGTTGCGTCGGCAGGATCCAGCTGCGCCGGTGGCCGATCGCCATCAGCTTCAGCCGGTCGACAAGCGGCGCCCAGAGAAATTTGACCGTCAGCGGGATCATCAGAAGTGCCAGCAAGCCTATGGCTGTCCGAGATACGCCGAGTTCGCGCATGATCGGCGGAACTGCGGCAACCAGCAGATAGCCAGGAATACCCTGCGCAAGATAAAGCCCGGCGAGCACCGAAAACAATCTCAGGCGCCTTCCGTCGATCCGGCGTTTGAAAGTGTCCTGGAGATCGGAGGGGGTACTCATGCTTGTGGCCTTTCCTGGCACAAATGTGTCCTGGCAAATTCCATGGCTTCACCGAGGTCGGACGTGACGTGCACCGGTATTTGCCAAAGCCGTGCAAAGGACTGCTGTGAACGGGGATTGGGTTTGTCGCGGACAAGCGCCAGTGCCCGGCAGCAGCTCGATACCTGTGCGCGGGTCGCCTTGGCCCATTGCGCCTGTCGGATTTCACCGTCGCGGGAAAGATGGAAGTGACCGGATATATCAACCACCATGACATAGGCGCCGGTGAGCGCACCGATCGTTTCGAGAGCCACGAAATATGCTGCTTCATCGCTTTCGGCATGTGGCGGACCGAGGTGGAGATGGACTATGCCATCTCCTTCCATGTCGAGACGAACCATTTTAGAACGTCACCTTGTAGCCGACCGAGATCGTTCGGCCATAGCCGTTGACGACATTGTTGCGCGTCGCGCTGGCCGTCGGGTTCATGTAGTCCGTATCGAACAGGTTCTCGATGCCAACGCTCAGATCTCCCGCTCCGACCTTGCGGCTTGCCAGAATGTTGACAAGGGCCGCGCTCTTGATTTCCGGTGCCGTGGTGATCTTGTCGCGGCCGGTGAAGAACTGAACTTCGCCACGCAGATTGAGGCCATTTTCAAACGCGTAGGTTCCATAGACCGTCCCATGCACTGGTGTTGCGATGCGGTTGTTTGGCAGCCAGGCATTTACGCTGCCGCTGCCAGTGGTGTCGTAGCGCCCTTCGCGGTAACCCAGAATGCCGCCGACGGTCAGGTTGTCGGTCGCATGCCACCAGCCTGTCGCTTCGATACCCCAGATTTCCTCCTTCTGCTGCGAGACGCGGTTCGACGCCACGTCGTAATTGACGCCGTCATCGGAGGTCGAAAGGAAGGCGGACAGGGAGCCGCCATAATCGGCGGTGCCGCCGCGCAGGCCGATTTCGTAATTGTTGACGACTTGCGGGTCGGGGGCAATATCGGCGTAGCTGACCGTGAAGTCGGGAGCGCCGGCACCAGGGCAAACGAGGGCGCCGTAGGCGTCGCACAATTCGGCAGTGCTGTTTGCACCCGCGCGCCGGGTAAAGCCGCCGACATCGGTCAGCGAAAACCCTTGCGAGAAGCCGCCGAAGAGCTGAACGTCCGGTGTCAGATCAAACGTCGAGCCGAGGTTGAAAGTCCAGTTGTCATAGTCGAACGTGCCGCCCAAGACATTGATGCCGGGAAAGACCCGGTTGATATAGAAAATCGATGGGCGGACGAAATTTTCGACGTTGAGGTGATAGCGTTCATACCGCAGACCGCCTTGAACCTGCCAACGGTCGGTGAGCGGCACCTGCAGTTGCGCGAAGGCGGCAATCGAATTCTGCGTCATCGGGCTGATGACATCAAGGCCGTTGTTCAGTGTCTGATAAGTATTGTCATGGGTGAAATCGGCACCCCAAGTAAGCGAAGCGCCTTCACGCAATGCGTCCAGCGGGGATTCCACGGTGGCGTTCAGTCCGGCGCGCTTTGTGTAGAGTGTCGTCTGCGCATAGGCCGCCTGCGGGCTTGCGGGGTTGCCGGAATAGTAAACCTGATTGTTGTAGATCGCGTCGTACTGAGTGAACGGAAACCGTTTCGCCATGTCGTTGTAGAATGACCTGACCTCCAGCGAGCCGAGCGCGAAGTCGGTATCGGTATAGCGTGCGTTGAAATATTTCGAATCTTCCTGGACCGATTTCCCGGAATAGGGCGCTGCTAAATTGGGAGAGGTCGGATTGGACCTGAGATTGGTGAACCAGTCGGGGCTCTGGTCCATGCGCACGATTTCGCCGGAAATTTCAAAGCGCCGGGTATCGACTTCATAGCCTAGGCGGGCATAGAGATCGCCGAACTTCGTGCGATCGCCGCCGCCCTGTCCAAGCATCGCGTCGGAGGGCAGTTCGTTGCCATCGCTGTCATAGGCGAGGCGGCTTTTTTTGCCGGTCGCCGAAAGCAGGTAATCGAAATCGCCAATCTTTTGCGTCGCTGAAACAGAGACTTCCGGGCCTGCCGACTTGCCGAGATTCTCGGTGAACGCCTTGACCTTGGTCTCGACCGTGACCACTGGTTTGTCGGTGGCATCCTTCTTGGTGATGAAGTTGATCGTGCCGCCGGTCGCGCCTGAGCCATAGAGGCTGCTGGCACCATTGACCACTTCAATGCGTTCGACGCGGGAAAGATCGATCAACGACATGGTCCGCGAGACATCGCGCAGCGGCGTGTTACGCGGAACACCATCGACAAGCACCAGAACGCCGCGGCCGCGAAAGCTTTCCGACGCACCTGAAAGCGTCTGGTTGGCAACGGAGAAGCCGGGGACGAATTTCGAGACCGCGGTTGCGGCATCGTTTGTCAGCTTCAACTGCTCGGCGATCTCGTTCTGGTCGATAACGATCACCGATCCGGGAATGCTGGAAATGGGCCTCTCGGCACGTGTTGCCGTCACGACCAGCGTTTCCAGGGCCGTGGCGTCGCCACCGCCTGGCTTTTCTTGTGCAAAAGCCGACAGCGGAAACGAAACGAGCGGAAGCAGCGCTAAGCAAGTGCTTGCGCGCAGTTGATGATGCATACGATGCTCCTCAATGTCCCTCGGTGCCAACAAAGCATGGGAAAGCTCTGGTCCCCGGCGCCCGAAAGGTTTAAACATGTGTCTATTAGTCATGTTTAAACTGTTCGGGCAGGCGCGGCTTGGATTGGCGCGAAGTAGACACTGCTGAAAACGAACAATTGTAAGGTCTGTGAAAAAGTTGCAATTATATCACAATGATCCGGGCATCGAACGCGGCACCTTCAGCCCACTTCATTTCGATACCGCCGGGTTCGACGAGGCACATACCCGCGATCTCTGCACGGAGCTTCTTTCCGGCGTCGTCGGCAGTATCGTCCTTGACGCCGAAGCCGATGGCTTAAAGGGCCTGCATGGGATGCTGTGCCAGGTTGATGATCTCAGTGTCACCTCATGTTTTTTCCCGCCCAAGTCGCTGCATATTCGGGGCGAGGGACGACAGGACTGTGGCCGTATCTTGATGCTGCGCAGCATGGAGGGTCCCTTGTCGGTCAAACAGAATGGCCTGCGGGTTGAGGCACAGTCAGGCGATTTTTTGTTTCTGTCGGGTGAGCGGCCATTCACGTGGTCGCTGCCGGAGGGAGGGCGAGTGGATTGCGGCAGCGTTCCGGCTCATTCCTTCGGCATGCCACCGGAAGCGATCGACCGGCTGCTGTTACGGCCAATCCCCAAATCATTTCCACCCCTGCAACTGCTGATCACCTATGGGGCTTACCTTTTGATGCGCGGGCCACACTCGCTGAAAGAGGCGGAGATGGCCAACACCCACTTCAACGAAATCCTGCCGCTTGTTATCGCCTATCTCGACCGGCAACCCAAAACGGTATCGGCAGCCGGACGCTTGTTGCCGGTGAAGGACTACATCAACACCAACCTGATCGACAGCGACCTTCATATCGGCTCGGTTGCTGCGGTGCTTGGCGTGACGCCCCGCTATGTCCAGAAGCTATTTCAGCAGGAAGGGACGACTTTCTCGCGGTACCTTCTCGACAGGAGACTGACCGCGGCCAAGAAGCGGCTGTTGCAGAACAACGGTGCAAAACCGATCAGCGCCATCGCCTATGATGTTGGCTTCGGCGACCTGTCCTATTTCAATCGCACCTTTCGCAAGCGCTACGGAATGGCACCATCCAGCGTCGGCAAGGCCCGGATTGGTTAGCAGCAGCCTGCAACGCATGAAGACATCCTCTGCGCCTCTACAGGAACATTGGCCGCGCCCGATAAATTCCGTCACACGGCCACATCTGCATAAGCTCCATTGGCGGCGTGTGGCGGTGATTTGGGCGGCTTGTGGCGGTCGATGACTATGCCGTGACGCCGTGTTCGCCATTCCGGCATCGTTTATCGCTTGCGGGGTTGGTGACGAAACAGTCGTGGCGCAGATTTAACATCATCATGCGCAGGCGGAAAATACCATGCACAGGCCGGGATGCTGGCCTTCTTGCCCTTCACCTGCACTACCCTAAATTTGAAGAAAACTCAGGGGCGGGGTCGGCACGGCTTCCGATTCCAGAACTCCGGCAGGGTGCATTGCCCGCGATGCATCGATTTTATGCAAGGATATCCGCGCTGGATGCTATCGATGCATGCCGATATCTCTTGCGGCAGAGAATTGAGTCTAACATGCCGGGCGTTTGCTGAATGTATATTCCATATGTTCGATTGCTGGCCGTCTGTTTCAACGTTTCCAGGAATGACCATGTCCAAATTTACCGATGAGCGCCTGAATAAACTTCTCGCACTGGGAAGCCGCATCGAGAGCGAAGCCAGGCGGAAGCAGCAGGAAATCGAACTGGCCAAATCCAAGAAGGCTGATCGGAAACAATGGGTGGAGGAGAATTGGGTACAGGTCTTCCGTCCGAAAATCGAAAGCCTTATCGAGATTCTCAACCAAAAGCTTCAAATGGCGGATATGCCGAAAATGCGCCTCACGGAGCCCGCTCCGGGAACGTCGTCAAAAGTCGAGATGGAAATCGCCAGCGAACTGACCGGACGCTCGATCAGAAGCGCGGTCAGCCTGACCGAAGATCATATCCAGTTCCAGCATTACCGCCGTTCATCAGCCCAAAGCGTATCGGTGGGGCATAATGTGATCGGACTGGACGATTTCACCACGGATAAGGTCAACGAAGTTCTGATCGACGTGCTCGATGCCTTTACCCGCGATTTTCCCAAATAGGGCAGACGCGCGCACCGGCAGTGCGCAGAGTGTGTTCGGCACCCTGCGCGCCACCGGGAGGCCCGGTGCTTTGCAGCGCCGGGCGTTAGAGATCAGCGATGCAAGAGGGCGCGCTGCTTGACGTGCGTTTCCCAGGTTGTGGCGGCCTCGGCAGCAGCCTGCTTGTTGCGGAACGCGAAGCTGTGCTTGCCACTTGCGCGGCTCGCGGGGCTGAAAGGCAGCGCATCATATTCGGTGCCCTCGTTAATGCCCACGGATTGAAGAACCGCTTTTATTTCATGCACATAGCGTCCGGTGATGGCAAAATCGACGTTCATGGAATTTCCTTTTCGGTACATGCAAAGCCCCAGGGCTTGTCATGGATTTCAGTGGTGTTCGTGTGCGGATCGGGCTTGTTGAAGGCCGGTGATTTTTCATAAAAATCTCGACCGAAGCCGCTGGCGGTGGGCAGACACGGCTCCGCAGTATCCGCGCGATCGGGATACCGCCTTCGAAGCCGACAAAATTATTTTCGGAAGACAGTTCTGGCATTTGCCCTGATATGGGGTGCTTGTCTTGCGCTGTTGGTAGACGTTCGCGTCGAGCACGGCGTTCTCCGCACCGAGCTGATAAAACCCGGCGCGTTCAGTCTTTCGGGCGCTTCTTGGAATCGGCCGGCTTGTCGGCGACGGCCTTGTCTGCTGCGGGCGCAGACGGCAGCTTCAGCTCTTCTTCAGTCTTGGGGCGAAACTTGATCATCTCGATGGTCTTTCGGTTGTGCTCGGGACGGTGGAGAGCTGGCATTTGCGCCAAGAAAACAAGGTAAAACGAGCGAACTGTTCAGAAATATGCCTTGTCGACAGCCATGCAGGCGCCGAGCGCCAAAGACAAAGTCAATGTCCACTGGATGAAGAAGAGAACATATTGAAAGTGATAAATGGAATCGAAGAATGATTTCATCGCAGGACTCCCGTGATAAATCGGATATCCGCTGCTTTAACACACTACACTGTATTTATGTTTTAATTATTGGAACACACAAGGATTGTGATTGTTCATTGGCACAGAATGATTGCTGGCACTCCTAAGCGGAGAGTGCTACTCCTCCAGCAGGGGAGAAGCCATCCGGCTGTGCCCCATTAAGGAATCCAAACATGGCTGATACCAATTTCCGCCCGCTGCATGACCGCGTCGTCGTGCGCCGTATCGAGGCCGAAGCCAAGACCAAGGGTGGCATCATCATTCCGGACACCGCCAAGGAAAAGCCGCAGGAAGGCGAAATCGTCGCTGTCGGCAGCGGCACCCGTGACGACAAGGGCGCTCTCATCGCGCTCGACGTCAAGGCGGGCGACCGCATCCTGTTCGGCAAGTGGTCGGGCACCGAAGTCAAGCTCAACGGCGAAGACCTTCTGATCATGAAGGAAGCCGACATCATGGGCGTTATCGGCTGATCTCAGCCTCATCGTTTTTCCTTCTCATGAAGACCATTGGGCGATACGCCCGGGAGTTCTTTCTATGGCTGCCAAACAAATCAAATTCGGCCGTGACGCTCGTGAAAAGCTGCTGCGCGGCGTCGACATCCTCGCAGACGCCGTCAAGGTCACGCTCGGCCCGAAGGGCCGCAACGTCATCATCGACAAATCCTATGGCGCACCGCGTATCACCAAGGATGGTGTGACGGTCGCCAAGGAAATCGAGATCGAAGACAAGTTCGAAAACATGGGCGCCCAGATGGTGCGTGAAGTGGCTTCGAAGACCAACGACATTGCCGGTGACGGCACCACGACCGCGACCGTCCTTGCCCAGGCCATCGTGCGCGAAGGCACCAAGGCCGTTGCTGCCGGCATGAACCCGATGGACCTGAAACGCGGCATCGACCTTGCCGTGACGGAAGTGGTCAAGGGACTGGTGGCCAAGGCCAAGAAGATCAGCACGTCGGAAGAGGTGGCCCAGGTCGGCACGATCTCTGCCAACGGCGAAACGGAAATCGGCCAGTACATTGCGGACGCGATGCAGAAGGTCGGCAATGAAGGCGTCATCACGGTTGAAGAAGCCAAGACCGCCGAAACCGAGCTTGAAGTCGTCGAAGGCATGCAGTTCGACCGTGGCTATCTCAGCCCGTATTTCGTCACCAATGCTGAAAAGATGGTTGCCGAGCTCGAAGACGCCTATGTCCTGCTGCACGAAAAGAAGCTCTCCAATCTCCAGGCTCTTTTGCCTGTGCTGGAAGCCGTCGTCCAGACCGGCAAGCCGCTGCTGATCATCTCGGAAGACGTCGAAGGCGAAGCTCTTGCGACGCTGGTCGTCAACAAGCTGCGTGGCGGCCTGAAGATCGCTGCCGTCAAGGCTCCTGGCTTCGGCGATCGCCGCAAGGCCATGCTCGAAGACATTGCGATTTTGACTTCGGGGCAGGTGGTGTCCGAGGATATCGGCATCAAGCTTGAAAACGTCACGCTCGACATGCTCGGCCGGGTCAAGAAGGTTACCATTACCAAGGAAAATACCATCCTGGTCGATGGTGCCGGTCAGAAGGCCGAGATCGATGGCCGCGTCGCCCAGATCAAGGCCCAGATAGAAGAAACCACATCCGACTACGACAAGGAAAAGTTGCAGGAACGCCTTGCCAAGCTTTCGGGCGGCGTTGCCGTCATCCGCGTCGGTGGTGCGACCGAAATCGAAGTGAAGGAAAAGAAGGACCGTATCGACGACGCGCTGAACGCAACCCGTGCAGCGGTCGAAGAAGGGATCGTTCCAGGCGGCGGCACCGCTCTGCTGCGTGCCTCGATCGTTCTCGATCTCAAAGGTGCCAACGACGACCAAACAGCAGGCATCAACATCGTGCGCAAGGCACTTCAGTCGCTGGTTCGCCAGATCGCTGAAAATGCAGGCGACGAAGGCTCGATCATCGTCGGCAAGATTCTCGAAAGCAACACCGACAACTTCGGCTACAACGCCCAGACCGGCGAATTCGGCGACATGATCGCCATGGGTATCGTTGATCCGGTCAAGGTTGTCCGTACGGCCCTGCAGAATGCAGCTTCGGTTGCTTCGCTGCTGATCACCACGGAAGCCATGATTGCCGAACTGCCCAAGAAGGATGCGGCCGGTGGCGGCATGCCTGACATGGGCGGCATGATGTAACGGGTTTTCGTTTCGCAAACAACGACAGCATTCCAAACCAGGAGGGGTTCGGCATCCGGATCCCTCTTAATTGTTTGATACAGAACGATCTTTAAACTGACCCGTACGCTAATGCCCGCATTTCCACGGACGCGCGTTTCGGCTGGCGCAGTCCAGCACGAAATCCGGGTTGCGGCAGAGTTGCCAGGAGCGGGCCAGCGCCGGCACATCGAAATTGTGTTATCGTAATCGACCAACGACGGCTGCGCCCAGGCACTCCATCTTGGGATGGTGATTGGTCACGAAGCTGATCGGACATCGGTTACGAGCTTCGGCGCCAAGCACCCGGAGTTGCGCCGACGACAGTCGAGAACACCCTGGTAAAATGGCTCTGATCTGCAAAACCGCAAGTGATGGCCACTTCGGCAAGCGAAGCGTTGGACGTTCGCAGCATCCCACGGGCGCGGTCTATCCGTTCGCTGAGAAGCCACTGATACGGTGTCATCCCGGTCGTTTCCCGAAAGGCGCGAATGAAGTAACCACGTGACAAGTTGCAAGCCTCAGCGACTTCTGCGATCGAGATGTCGCCCTCGATCTTTTCAAGAAGAATGCTCTTCGCCAGGTCCTCATGCGCACGCGAAAGCGTTCTCACCCGGAGGGGGGTGGCGTTTCGTCGTCCGCCATAACGCTGAACCAGATAGGTCCCGATCGCCGTCGTCATCTGGTCGACGAACAGCGCGCTTGCTTCCTCTGGCCTTTCAAGAGCCGGGATTAGCGCACGCGCAAGATTGGCAAGTACGATATCCTTGGATGCGGTTGCAGCGGATATCGACGTCACCCCGGTCAGTTCGGCCTCATCGGCGAATTTAATGAGCGATGCTTGCGAAATTTCGAACAAAAGGAAATCGAAAGGCGTGCTCAAATCTGCTTTGTAGGCTTCGGCGAGATCGCGGATGTAAATCGAGTTCTCCGGGAAAACGTGGGTCGTCGCATGATGGTTGTGGAATATGCGGCGCGTATGGCCTGCAACGGCCGAGACCCCGAGAACAAAACCTCGATTGCTTGCCGGCGTCTTCACCTGATCGAGCCGGGTGCCGGATGTCGCCTTGCGAAAGACAGCGATGTCGGAGGTCTTCAGCGATTGATTGACAGCCAATTGCGTCAAAGAGCAACCGAACCCATCGGTCACTTGCCGAGCAGAATATCCAATATTACCGGTGGGGACTGGGGCCAAGACACATTACCTCCCACTCGAAAACGCTGGATGCTGAATCAGTAGACTGTGGTTGCTCAAGGATTCCCCACTACTAACAATCAATCGAATTCCTCGCTCAGGATGCTTTTCTACAAGATAACCGCTTGAATGAAGGATAGATAGGTTCAAATGGCGGAGCCTGAGTTGCAGATACAGAATTCGCTGTTCAGATGATCGAGGCAAATGTGAGTGAAGTGTTGGGGGCGGGTGACAGGATTGCGGCAGGGTTCGGTGTCAAAGCGATAAAAGCACTGGCGATCAGGCCTCTTCGCGACGCGCAACTCTCCGTCATCTATCTGGATCGTTCTTACGAAGAGGGCGACGACCCGGTCATTCTTCCGCCGGACGATGCGTTTCTGGTGATGCTCTATCTCGCTGATGTCGATCATTGCGACATCTGGCCGGACCGGCCCCCAGCACCTGTGAAAAGATATCCCAAAGGCTCGATCTGCCTGATCAATTTAAGAGACGGTTCCGCAATTTCAGTGCGGGGACGTTTCGAAGCGCTCGCCTTCCATATCCCAAGTGCGCATCTCTCCGAGCTTGCTGAGGAAGCGGGCGAGCCGCAGATCGATGATCTTGAGATTTGCCGCGGAATTGACGATCAGGTCATCCGCAACCTTGGCGCCGCTTTGATGCCGATGTTCGACATGCCGGACGAGGTGAGGGACATGCTGCTTCCGCATATTGGGCTGGCATTCAATGCACATCTTGCGCATCGCTACGGACGGTCTCCGGCCCAAAGTCTTTCGGCCAGCGGCCGGCTGACGTCCATGCAGGAAAAACGTATCAAGACGTACATAACTGCGAACCTCTCACGGCCTATGACGATCGATCAGATTGCCGATGCAAGCGGGTTTGGGGCGGACGACCTCTGTTCAGGCTTCATGGCAACAACCGGACAGACGGTGCTCGAATGGATTTCGGGATGCCGGGTGAGCATGGCCATGTCCTTTTTGAGCAAGACCGGTGAAACCATCGCCAAAGTGGCTGAAACATGCGGTTTTCCCGAGGAGGATGCCTTTGCCGAAGTCTTCGAGAAAGCGGCAGGCGTACCACCGCACGAGTGGCGCTCACGCAACCGGCACTAATGCTGGGGATAAGGATGTCTCCCGAAACGGCGCTGCGGTTCCGGGAGATTCAGGAGACGCCGACGGCAAATTGCCATCGGCGTCATTGCGTTTGTGACGTCACGCCTTGATGAAAGCAAGGAGGTCGGCGTTCAGCACATCGGCATTGACGGTCAGCATGCCATGCGAAAAGCCGGGATAAGTTTTTATCGTGCCATTCTTCAACAGCTTGATGGACTTGTGCGCGGCATCTGCGATCGGCACGATCTGGTCGTCTTCACCATGCAGAACCAGTGTCGGCACATTGATGGCCTTGAGGTCCTCGGTCTGGTCGGTTTCCGAAAACGCCTTGATGCCATCATAGTGTGCGTTTGCGGCACCCATCATGCCCTGCCGCCACCAATTCTGAATGACCCCTTCGTGCACGACGGCACCTTCGCGGTTGAAGCCGTAGAAGGGACCAGCAGGCACGTCGCGGAAGAACTGCGCCCGGTTGGCGGCCAGTGCGGAACGGAAGCCGTCGAAGACTTCCATCGGCAGACCTTCAGGATTAGCAGCCGTCTTCAGCATCAGGGGCGGCACTGCAGAAACGAGGACAGCCTTGGCGACGCGGCCAGCGGGTTCGCCATGCTTGGCAACGTAGCGGGCAACTTCACCGCCACCCGTCGAGTGCCCGATATGGACCGCGTTTTTCAGGTCGAGTGCTTCAACGACGGCGAAGGCGTCGGCGGCGTAGTGGTCCATGTCGTGACCGCCGGAAACCTGAGCGGAGCGGCCGTGACCGCGACGGTCATGGGCAACGACGCGATAGCCCTTCGCCAGGAAGAACAGCATCTGCGCGTCCCAGTCGTCGGACGACAAAGGCCAGCCATGATGGAAAACGATCGGCTGCGCTTCCTTCGGACCCCAGTCCTTATAAAAGATCTCCACGCCGTCTGTGGTTGTAACGAAGCCCATGGTATTTTCTCCTGTGTTTGCGTGTGTTGCGGTAGCAGCGAAGGTGGACCACATCGGCAGCGCGACAGCGGCGGCAAGGACAGCGCCGGCGCGAAGTGCGTCACGGCGGGTGAGTGGAAAAAGACTTTCAGTCATGGCGGCTCCTGCGAGGTTGGTTGCAGTCTTTTTGGTCTTGTTCCCGTTCATGGAGGAAGAATGAACCGGGCGATAAACGTCCGCAATTGCAATAAATATGTCGATTTAATTGCATAGATCGCAATTGCGGATTTTGGGTAATAGGTCGCTTCAGGTTGCTCTTCCAGGCTTGTTGATCGACAGCAGATGTCGAACGACCGGTTTTTCCGGGCCACTGTGAAAAGCCAGAACCTTGCTCTGCAGGTCGGCATCCGCATTCGAGACGCGCTTGTGCTGTCTTAAATGTTCCGCCCAGGATTCGACCATGAACCACTCGGTGATCTTTTCAGGGTCGGCCGAGTCCTCCGTCACACCCCAGCCATAGGCTCCGTCGCGCCGGCGTTCCGAGGACATGTCGTTGAGAGCATGCAGGAACTTGGCGCGGTTATGCTTCTCTACGTGGTAGTCGATCAGGATGAGCACGGGGCCGCGGTCGTGTGCGACCGGCTCGGCAACGAGAGGCTCCGGCCAATGGTTGGAGGACACCAGGTCGGCTTCGCCGGACGGAAGCTTGATCCGGTGCATGATGAAGCCTGCGATGAGCAGGCCTGCGGCTCCGATCAGAAGCGTGGCGGGGACGCCGCCCGCCTCCCCCACGGCACCCCATCCAAGGCTGCCTGCCGTCATCGCGCCGTTGAAGACGGTGAGATAGACGGCAAGCCCACGGCCGCGCACCCAATTCGGCAAGACGGCCTGCGCTGCACCGTTCAGAGTGGTGAGGGCCGTGATCCACGCAGCACCCAGAAAAAGAAGAACGACGATTGCCAACCATTGCGGCGGAGAGAGTGAAAGTGCTGCCATGACCAGAGCCGTTACGACAGCGGCACCGAGAAGAAGACCGTCGGAATCGAAGCGCTGGCGCAGATGCGGCATTACCAGCGCGCCGCCGATAGCGCCTGCACCGACCGAGCCGAGAAGGAGGCCGTAGAAGCCGGCATCGCCGCCCAGCAGTTGACGGGCGACCAGCGGGAGAAGCGCCCAGACGGCACTGGCAAAAGCAAAGAAGATCGCCGCCCGCAAAAGCACGACATGAAGCGGCTTGCTGGCACGGGTGTACCTGAGCCCGGCACGGAACGCACCGAAGAAGTTTTCGGACAGCGCGTCATCGGCATTTTTGGCGCGCGGCCACCAGACGAGGGCCGCGATGACGAGAACGTAGCTTGCGACATCTGCACCATAGGTCACGGCGGCTCCGAAGGCGGCCAGCAGCAGCCCCCCAGCCGCCGGACCGATCGAGCGCGCGATATTGATCCCGAGCGAGTTGAGCGCAACTGCCCCCTTCACGTCCTCGCGCGGTACCAGTTCCGGCACGATCGCCTGCCAGGTCGGTCCCATCAGGGCCGCTCCGATGCCGCCCAGAAACGTCAATCCGATCAGTGCGCTGACCGATAGCATGCCCATATGGGACAATGTCATCAGCGATATGCTGACGCTGGCGAGCAGGAGCTGGATGGCGATCAGAAACTTGCGCCTGTCGAGGATGTCCGAGAGCACGCCGGCGGGGATTGCGAGCAGGAAGATTGGCAGCGTGCCAGCCGCCTGAACCATCGCGACGGCTGCGGGGGCTGCCGAAAGATCGGTCATCAACCAGGAACTGGCTACGTCGCGCATGAAGCTGCCGGTGTTGCCGAGAACCGTCGCGGCCCAGAGGACAGCGAAGACAGGCTGGCGGAGCGGGGCGAAACTGCCGCCTGAAGATTTCGCGACGGTCATTTGCCCGCTCCCTCTGCAAGGTCGATTATGGCGACAATGACGAACGCACCGGCAAGGCCAAGATGTTCAAAGAAAGCGTTGGTCGCCATCATGCGCTCCATGCCGGCGGGCATCTCCCAGAACCGCAGCGCAACGAAGGTCGCAAGAAGCGTGAAAACGGCGAGGCCGAGCGCGCCAAGCCAGCGCAGGACGCCGGACAGGATCATTGCCGAAGCCGTCAGTTCGAACGCAATGACGACGACGGCGAAAAGAGTTGCCGGGTGGAGGCCGAAATGCTCCATCTCGGCAATCGCACCCTGAAAATCGAACAGCTTGGTGAACGGCCCCTGGATATAGGCCGCACAGAGAGCCAGGAGTGCCACGAGGCGGACCAAAGGCGATGTGATGAGCAAGACGAGGCCGCTCCGGCTTCGGGCGTTCAATATCATCATCCTCTCCTCACACGGCCCAGCAGGCGCAACCAAGTGCCCCGAAGAAGCCCTTGAGGTCGGCTATCGGCAATTTCGACGTCCAGGCTCCGGCATGGTCATGGCCGTGGACATTGCAGGAGCTGGCGCAGCCGCAGGTCGAGATCGCAGTGCGGCGCAAGGAGTTCAAACCTGCACCCTGCGGTTCGCCCCAAGCCGCATAGCCGCCGAACGTGCGCGCGGGAGACCAGTCAGGCATGGCGGGCGGTACATCGTTCTCGTCGAGCGCCTTGAAGTCGCCGGCACCATAGACGATCTTGCCGCCGACCATGGTCAACTGAGAGGACAGGAACGAGATCTCGTCTTCGGCGCAGGTGAAAAAATCCTTGTCCGGCACGATGAGGTCGGCGAACTGACCCTTTTGAATCCGGCCCTTCTTGCCTTCCTCGTTGGAAAACCAGGTGACCTTTTCCGTCCACATGCGCAGCGCCGTCTCGCGGTCGAGGCAGTTGGTGCGCGGATAGAGCTGCATGCCGCCGACGGTTTTGCCCGTGACCATCCAGGACAACGAGACCCAGGGATTGTACGATGCGACACGGGTGGCATCCGTTCCAGCGGAGACGTTGATGCCCTTCTCAAGCATGCGCTTGATCGGCGGCGTGGCCTCGGCTACGCCATGGCCGTAGCGCTCGACAAAATACTCGCCCTGATAGGCCATGCGGTGCTGGGTGGCGATACCGCCGCCGAGTGCCGCGATCCTGTCGATCGAGCGATCCGAAATCGTCTCGGCATGGTCAAAGAACCAGTTCAACCCTTCGAGTGGGATGTCCTTGTTGACCTTCTCGAAGACGTCGAGCGACCGGCTGATGGTTTCATCATAGGTGGCGTGCATGCGCCACGGCCAGCGGTTTTCGGCAAGCACCCGGACCACCTCTTCAAGTTCGCCTTCCATCTCCGGCGCCATTTCGGGCCGCGGCTGGCGGAAGTCTTCGAAGTCGGCGGCGGAAAAGACGAGCATTTCGCCAGCGCCGTTGTGGCGGAAATAGTCATTGCCCTGCTTGTATTTGACCGATTGCGTCCAGTTGAGAAAGTCCTGCTTTTCTTCCTTCGGCTTCTGCGTGAACAGGTTATAGGCGAGGCGCACCGTGAGCTGGGCTTCGTCCGACAGTTTCTGAATGACGGCATAGTCATCCGGATAATTTTGGAAACCACCCCCCGCGTCGATAACCCCGGTAATTCCCAGCCGGTTCAGTTCCCGCATGAAATGGCGGGTGGAATTGACCTGGTATTCGAACGGAAGCTTCGGCCCCTTGGAGAGCGTTGAATAAAGAATGCCGGCGTTCGGCTTGGCGAGCAGCAGCCCGGTCGGATTGCCGTTGGCGTCGCGGGTGATCTCGCCGCCTGGCGGGTTCGGTGTATCCCTGGTGTAGCCGACAGCGCGAAGCGCAGCACCGTTGAGCAGTGCGCGATCATACAGGTGCAACAGGAAGACAGGCGTGTCGGGCGCGATGGCATTGATCTCGTCGATCGTCGGGAGACGTTTTTCGGCGAACTGGTGTTCGGTGAAACCGCCGACGACACGCACCCATTGTGGCGCGGGCGTAATGGCGACTTGCCGCCTCAGCATGTCCATCGCGTCGGCAAGCGAGCGCACGCCGTCCCAGCGGAGTTCCATGTTGAAATTGAGACCACCGCGCACGACATGGGTGTGGTTGTCGATCAGGCCCGGCAGCATGCGCTTGCCTTTGAGGTCAACGACCTTCGTGTCCGGCCCGGCAAGCGCCATGACGTCGCTGTCTGTCCCCACCTCGATGAACAGCCCGTCCTTGACGGCGACGGCGGTGGCGTTCGGATTTGCGCGGTCAAGCGTCGTGATCAATCCATTGTGGAAAACGATATCGGCGTGCATGGAAGGGGCTCCGGTCTTGGTGGGATCGGCGGCATTGGCCGTTGAAAACAGGTTTGAAAAGGCGAGACTCGATGCTGCTCCCAGGAATGTGCGGCGCGTGGTCATCAGCTTTCCCCCGATGCCGGATCGTCGCCAGGGGAGGCCGTCTTCGCCATGTTCGAACCACCCTTCGGGAGGTGACCGAACATGTGCGGCTTGACCTGGTGAAGCCAGGAAATGGCGGCAGGCTCGCGGGCCCAGATGCTTTTGGCCAAGGGCACGAGCTGCTCTCCGACGAGAATGCCAAGCAAGCCGATGAGAGCGACGACAGGCGGGGCAGGCGAGCGGACATTGAGCAGGCTGTAAATCACGCCCACCAGCAGACCGGCGCCGAGTGACAGGAGATAGATTTTCATCAGGGATGACCTTCGCTTGGAGGAAGCAATTCCCTCCGGCAGGTGGCGTCCTGCCGGAGGGAAGACGGCTTTACTTCGCGGGGTTCGGACCGATCCGCTTGCCATGGCTGACGCGCTCGGCGCCACCGTGAACATGCGTGACGGCATAGTCGATGCCCATGCCGTAGGCACCGGAATGCTCCTTTACCAGGGACGTAACCGCGTCATAAGTTTCCTTGCGGGCCCAGTCGCGCTGCCATTCGAGCAGGACTTGCTGCCAGGTGACGGGGACCACGCCAGCCTGAACCATGCGGTCCATTGCATACTTGTGCGCATCAACCGAGGTGCCGCCGGACGCATCGGCAACCATGTAGATTTCGTAATCGGTGTCATTCATGCAGGACAGCGCAAAGGTCGTGTTGCAAACCTCGGTCCACAGGCCGGCGACGACGATCTTCTTGCGGCCGTCGGCAGCATGTTTGGCTAGCGCGTCGCGTACGTTCTGGTCATCCCAGGAGTTCATCGAGGTTCGCTCGAGGATGTCGTTCCCGGGAACCACGGCGAGCAGCTCTGGAAAGGTGTTGCCCGAAAAACTGTCGGTCTCGACGGTGGTGATCGTTGTCGGAATGTTGAAGATCTTGGCCGCCTTGGCGAGACCGACGACGTTATTCTTCAGGACCTGCCGGTCGATCGACTGGACACCAAAGGCCATCTGCGGCTGCTGGTCGATGAAGATGATCTGGCTGTTCTGGGGGGTGAGGACCTGGAGTTTATTGGACATCTGGTGTTTCCCTTTCATTGGATTGAGTAAAGGCATGGGGCAGGGGCGACGTTTCGTCTTGAAGGTTCGTACGCTGAATTGTCGGAAAGCAATCTGGCTGGAATTTTAGGCTGCCAGCGGCGTCAGCCCGGCTTCGATCTGATCACGGTAAGGTTCGTACCGAGCTGGCAGCTTCAAAACCTCGCCAAGGTGTGCGGTGTCTTCGTCGCGGTCGAAACCAGGCTCGTTGGTGGCGATCTCGAACAGCACGCCGCCGGGGGTGCGGAAATAGATTGCCCAGAAGTAGTCACGGTCGATGACCGGCGTAACCTGATATCCAGTATCCATCAAAACCTTGCGAACTTCGAGTTGCTTTTCGCGGTTTTCGACTGCAAAGGCGATGTGGTGAACCGAGCCGGCGCCCTGTCTCGCGAAGGGCGTCTGGGGCAGAGCCTCAAGGTCAATCGTGTCGGCGCCGTTGCCGCCGGTCATGACGAAGCGGGTAACGTTGCCTTCGGTCTCGGCTCGCTGGTAGCCCATGAACCCGAGCAGTTCGGCGGTGGCCGCGGTCTCATGCAGGCGGAACTTGGCGCCGGAAAATCCGCGGATGGCGACGCTGTCGGCGATGCCGGCTCCTGTCCAAGCTCTGCGGCCGTCGTCCGTTTCGATCAGGGCAAACCCTTCACCGTCCGGTCCATTGAACCGCAGGCTGTTGGTGCCGAAAATCACATCGGCCTGAACGTTGTTTGCACCTTTTGATGCCAGGCGATCCTGCCAGAAGGGGAGGGCGCCTTTCGGCACTGCGAACTGTGTCTCGCTGACTTCGCCAACGCCTGGCCTGCTGCGCATCACATCGGGGAATGGGAAGTAGGTCATGACGGTGCCCGGGGTGCCGGCCTCATCGCCGTAGTAGAGGTGGTAAACGTTTGGATCGTCAAAGTTCACGGTCTTTTTCACGCGGCGCAGGCCAAGGGTATCCGTGAAAAACCCGTTGTTCTGACGGGCATCGGAAGCCATCGACGTGATATGATGCAGTCCTTTGATATCCTTGATCATGATGTCCATCCTTGGATGCGGTGTTGTTCGTTTGGTGTGATTGAAAACATATGCCGGTTGATCCAACCATTGAATTGCAATAATAATTGTCAGTGAATTGCGCGGGGTGAAATAATAGAATGAACGACTACAAGGCCCTTCGAACCTTCCTGCTGGCTGCCGAGAAGCGGAACTTTGCCCGGGTGGCACGCGAATTGGACATGACTCCCGCAGCCGTCACACGGGCAATCGCGGCACTGGAGGACGATCTCGGTGTCCAGCTCTTCGTTCGAACGACGCGCCAGGTATCTTTGACGACGGATGGAGCGATCTACGCCGCCCAGGTTCAGCCAGCGATGGAGGTGTTGGAGAATGCGCGCAAGGAGGTAATGAACGCGCACAAGGCGGATCACGGACGGCTGCGGATCAGCGCGCCGACCTGGTTCGGTCAGCAAGTCCTGCCACCCATCCTGGCCGGCTTTAGGGAGCGGTTTCCGAAGATCAGCTTCGAAATCTCGCTTGCGGACGGACTGGTGAACATCATTGACGACGGCTACGATCTGGCGATCCGTATCTCTTCCGCACCATCGGACAAGTTTACGATCTGGCGAAAGATCAGCGTCGTGCGCCGTATTCTCGTCGCCGCACCGGGCAGCCGGTTTGCCGAAATGCAGCATCCGAACGAACTGAACCCCGATGATTGCCTTGCCTATAGTGGCGAAAGCAAGCGGGAGACTTGGACGCTATCAGATGGAAGTGGGAGTGCGACGATCTCGGCAGGCCGGGCGTTTAGTGCCAACAGCGGCGGCGTTCTGGCCGATATGGCTGCTGAAGGGGCAGGGGTGGCGATGCTGCCGAAATTCCACATTGCCGAACATCTGCGCACGGGAAGGTTGGTTCATGTGCTTCACAACTGGTCCCCGCCCGACCTATGGCTTACCCTCTATTACCCGCCATATCAGGCGCTACCACCGCGCATCGCATCGTTTTCGAAGTTCTTTGAACAACAGGTTCCCGCGTTCATGACGGCGATTGAATAGCCTATTGCGAGAGCGAACGGAAAAGGCGGGTCTGCAACAAGCCGCCGCCATTAGACCATCCACGCGTCCAACTTCCCGTCCAATAGACCATCCCCTTCAAGGCCACCACGTTTGGATTTTCTTGAACCCAGAGGTGGGCAGACAATCGACACTGGATCGTTTGGGCCTATACGGCATCATCTGTGGAGCTCAGCAAAATCCGTTCAGTTTAAGGATCTTGTGCGCCTCAATCGATGCGCGAAGCTCGTCTTCGGAATTGCGGTTTCCCTGGTTGGCGTCGGGATGGTGCATTTTGAGCCTTTCTTTATAGCGGCTCCTGATTTCCTCCGGCGTCGCGTCCGGCGACAGGCCGAGTGTTTCGAAAGCCTTGGCTTCGAGCACCTTGAGTTTCCGTCTCTGGAGACTGCTGCTTTTTGCCTGGTGCTGTGTGGCGGTTCTGCGCGCATTCAATGTCTTTGCAGAACCGGAGCGTACAGTTGACGGGATCGGGATTTCGGTCGCTTGGGTGACCCGGGTTCCGAAGGTCGCACGACTGCCGGTCGTCGCTTCCTTTTGGTAGCGGGCGACCTCTGGGCTCGATGGAGCCGTAGTGAAGCTGTATCCCTTGTTGTATTCTTTCACATGCTCAAGACAGAACAAAAGGTACAGGCCTTCCGCACCCGGACCGACAGGGGCGCGATGCGTGCCACTCTTCTCGCAACCGTCCCACTGGCACTTCGGACCTGCGGGTTCGCTGGCGGGGGCTTTTTTACGGGCAGATTTAAGCCCGACGAATATTTTCGAATCAACCGTCATGTCGCCTATATGGACGCAGCGCGTCACCACGGCAAGAATTTGCGGACGAGCGGTAAGCTCTTTCGGTGAGGTGTCACTGGGCGCCCAGGCGATCTTGTTAAACAGGCATCCTCTAAAATCAGCCTAATTGCCACCCCTGAGGCGCTTTACGTCACGCAATCGTGAATTGATCCAAATAACGGGACTGGTCACAGCAGCTGGCGAAAGAGCTGATCCTTCCAGGCATGCGCACTCCTTTGGTTGCCAAAAAACCATAATTGTTCCACCAACGTACTCGTCAACGAACGACTTTAGAATTGGATCACAGCTGAATGCGTATACACTACTGCTTGCTTGGTATGTTCCTGGCAATCGCGCCGTCCGCATATGCTCTGGAAGCATCGCCGCCCGTTCTGGCACCACTACCGCAGCAGGCGCAAGCCGCGCGTTTGAGCGCGCAATTCATGACGCGCTTCGGTTACAGGCCTGTTCCGCTTGATGACGCCTTGTCAGCGAAGATCATGACCCGCTTCATCAAGTCGCTGGATCCGGACCGTATGCTGTTCCTAAAGGCAGACATCGATAGGTTCATGGTCGACAGCGCAAAGATTGACGATGCCATCAAACGGGAAGACCTGAGGATCCCGTTTTCCATTTTCAACGTGTATGAGCAGCGCGTTATCGACCGTATGGACTATGCGCGTAGCGTGCTCAGACAGAACTTCGATTTCAATGTGCAGGAATCGTATTCCTCGTTGCGCGACAACGCCCCTTGGGCCCAATCTGAAGCCGAAAGCGATGATCTCTGGCGCAAACGCGTCAAAGGCGACTGGCTGCGGCTGAAGCTGGCGGGCAAAGCGGACGCGGTTATTCGCGATACGCTCGACAAACGCTATCAAAATTCCCTCGATCGCGCTTTCAAGTACAAAAGCGACGACGTTTTTCAGTCTTTCATGGGTGCCTATACGACGTCGGTTGATCCGCATACGGACTATTTCGGCGCGAGGGCTGCAACAGAGTTCGATATTTCCATGAAGCTTTCGCTGGTCGGCATCGGCGCGGTCTTGCAGGAACGCGATGACTACACGACGATCCGCGAGCTCGTGCCAGGTGGCCCGGCGCAGTTGTCCGGCAAGCTGACCGTCGGAGACCGCATTACCGGTGTCGGTCAAGGCAAGGACGGCCCCGTAAAGGAAGTGGTGGGCATGCGGCTTGATGAGATCGTGCAAATGATACGAGGCGAAAAAGACTCCGTCGTCCGGTTGGACATCTTGCCAGCGGACGCCGGGCCAGATGGCAGCCATCGCCTCATCAGTCTGACACGTGACAAGATAAGCCTCGAAAAGCAGGCCGCCAGGAAGACCATACTGTCCATAAAGGAGGGCGCGGCAACGCGCAAAATCGGAATCGTCACCTTGCCGGCGTTCTATGAAGATTTCGAAGCGCGGCGAAAAGGCGACCCGGACTACAGAAGTGCAAGCCGCGACGTCGCCAAGCTTCTTCGCGAACTGAAGCAGGACGATGTCGAAGGTGTCGTGATAGATCTGCGCGACAATGGCGGTGGATCGTTGACCGAGGCGATAGAATTGACGGGGCTGTTTGTCGCCAAAGGTCCGGTGGTTCAGCAACGCGGTGCCAACGGCAGGGTAGAGATCGAAAGAAATGATCGTGCAGCGCCAGCCTGGACAGG
This sequence comes from Pararhizobium sp. DWP1-1-3, assembly GCF_049896125.1. Lineage (NCBI taxonomy): Bacteria > Pseudomonadati > Pseudomonadota > Alphaproteobacteria > Hyphomicrobiales > Rhizobiaceae > Pararhizobium > Pararhizobium sp. DWP1-1-3. The sequence continues at coordinate 9,248 of NZ_JAFCTR010000023.1, read as the reverse complement.
ACCCGTCGGCGTTTTGATCAATCGCGGTTCGGCATCGGCTTCCGAGATTTTTGCCGCAGCGATACAGGACTACGGCCGTGGTGTGATCGTCGGCGAACCCAGTTTTGGCAAAGGCACAGTGCAAACCGTGGTCAATCTTGATAAGGCGGCAAACAACAGCCAACCGAAATTCGGCCAATTGAAATTGACGATTGCCCAGTTTTTCCGCGTTAACGGTGGGACGACACAGCTGCGCGGCGTCACGCCTGACATCAACCTGCCAGGCCTTTCAGATATCAAGAGCTTTGGTGAAGCGAGCTACGACAACGCTCTGCCATGGAAACAGATCAAGCCAGCAAAATATGCGCCCGCTGGTGATATGACGGCTTTGCTGCCGAAGCTGCAAACGCGCCATGATGCCCGGGTAAGCAACGATCGGGATTTCCAACGCTTTGTTGAAGACGTTGCCGAACTGAAAGCGCAGCGCGAAAAAGGCGTTGTCTCCCTCAATCTAACCCAGCGTCGAAACGAACTGGCTGCCCAAACAGTCCGTCTCAAGGAGCGTGCAAAAATAAGTGACGGTGTGGGCCTCGGTGAAGACGATGGCCTGCAGTCGGACGAACGCAGCCTGAGCGCTGATATTGCAATCGAAAACGCCCGCAAGAATGCAAAGGACATCTTGCTGACTGAGGCCGCCGCCATTCTTGCGGATGAAGCCGATCTGCTGGAAGGCGTGCAATAGGCAGCGATACAACAATGCGGACGGCATGCGGGACACTGACCAATGCGACCGGCGCAAGGGAATGCGCTGGTGGGACAGGTCCGTGTTCTTCAAGGCAGAGGTTCTCGGAGGCTGTGGAGCGACCTGCGATCCCCGTGGCAGCAGGTCTCTCTCATCAAGGCGATAACTACAGGTTTATTGCACCCTTGGCGGTCCACGCGATAATTTCAACGAATACCCGCGCCGCAACCGCCGCATTCAGCGACAACGAGCCTTTTATGGTCGATGAGATCTGATATGGCCCGCGCAATTCACCGGTCAAGCTGCGGCACAAAGTTTCCTTGAACTGAGATGCCTACCGGTTCAATCCGGTCGCACGCTGCCCTCTCGGCCTTACTCCGCGGCGGCCAGGAATAATTTACTCTGCGACGACGCTGCCAAGGCTTGAACCCTGGCATCCGCTTTGGCGATCAACTGGTAAAATTCGTCGTGCGCCTCGACATCCAACTGGATCACGGCATTCACGTCATCTGCCGTATCGCAAACGCAAGCCACTGCGGAAATAGGGCAGACCCCGCCGGGGTAACGCTTTCCGTTGCCGCTATAGGCGCGGCGCCCCAGGCGCTCGGAATAGACCGTTTCCTCGCGTTCGAGATGCAGAATAGTGCCCTTGCAGTCGGTCACGATGGCCGCCTTGCCGTAGGCGAACCAGTGATAGTTCAGCCTCCGCAGAATATACTTTCCAGTAATATCCTCGCCGGAGAGTTCAGCCGGGTCTTGTATCATTCTAATCATGATCGCTTCCTTAGGTGGGAGCAATATCTGTCATGTGCGGGCGCGCGGCAAGTCAAAAATGGCTGATTTCGGAAGCACTTAGTCACAAAGTGTTTCCGTTTCTTACATTGTCGTCAGAGTGTATTACTGTTCGGCGATGCGCTAAGTCGCACCGTAATCGCGGCTATCTCGGTTGTTTCAGCCGAGATGTCCACTATGGGGACTGGGCCGTGAGGTGTTGGCCAACCATAGAGTTTGCGTACCGCCGCAGTCCTTCTCGCTGAGCTGAATGCTCGCGAGAGCGCATGGCTGGCTGGCGTTATCGGGGTGAAAATATTTCAACATGTCGTCGTTTCGACGGCCGGCGGCTTTGGGGCCAAGGATGCCCGCATGGTCAGTTCAGCCGTCCGGCATGGAATGATCACGGCGCTGATATGCGGTGTTTTGGCGGCGATGATTATGCTGGCGCTGCTGCCGATTGTTCGATTGATGGACCTGCCCGAGACGCAGGCGCGGCTTTACTGGGTGCCGATGGCGCTGTTCATGTTGCCCTTTTCGGTCTTTCTGGTGCTGAAGTCCCTTCTGGACGCGACAGACAGGCCTTGGCTGGCCGTCGGGTTTGCTTTTCTCGGTGTGGCGATCAACGTGCCGCTGAACTATCTCCTGATTTATGGCCTTGGCCCGATACCGGCTCTTGGCATTCTTGGCTCGGGAATAGCCAGCGTTCTGGCCGAAACGATCGCACTTGCCGCAGCCTATCTCTACTGGCGCCGTGCATTGGCAATGCGCCGTTTCCGGTTGCGGGCGTTGGTCACGGGCAAAGGCGTCTGGCAGCAGTTCCTACTGGGATTGCCTCTTGGGGTCAGCTATCTCGCCGAGACGGGGCTGTGGCCATGGCGACCTTCATGCTCGGCTGGTTCGGCGCCGGCGCACTCGCCGCCAACCAGATCGTCAACTCGATTGGCGCAACGCTTTACATGCTGCCGCTGGGGATGGCGACTGCCGTTGCCATCCGTATCGCGCAGGCCGACGGCTCGGGGCACCGGAACGGCTCAGGCCTATCGGCATGGCAACTTTCGGCTTCGTGGCGCTGTGGATGCTGGCGACGATGGTTGCACTGATCTTCGCAGGCCGTTTCATTGCCGGGATGCTGAGCACGGACCCGCCCGTCGTTGCGCTGGCGTCCAGCATGTTTGTGGTCATTGCGCTGATGCAGGTGGCAGACGGGTTGCAGTCTACCGGACTTGGGGCTTTGCGTGGGCTGAACGACACCAAATGGCCGTCGGCTGTGTCCATCGTTTCATATTGGCTGCTGGCGCTACCCTTGGGCTATTGCCTCGCCTTCCACACGTCGGTAGGCCCCTTGGGCGTGTGGATTGGATTTGCCGCTGGTCTTTCCATGAGTGCCATCGTGCTGCCTGCGCGATTTTTCCGGCTGGTGCGGATCCGGGCGAACAACCCATAGGCAGCAAGCGGCAATGCACACAGCAAAGTCGCAGTCTCCGTGCCTAATCAATGCTGTCTGGCCGACCAGATGGGGGCGACTGCCTGTTTCCGAAAAGGGGCTTGCGGCAAAGCTGGACGTCTGTGGCCTGAATTTCAGGGGACGGAGCCTTCGCCAGGTGCGACCTTTTCCAATGGCAGTACATTGCCCGCCATCTGCTTGGACCGCGAAACCGGCAGTCCGTGAAAATAGCCGCGGCCATTGAGGATCGAGTAGAGCGGTACGTAGTCCGTCAACTGGTCGTCGCTCAGGACCGCATTGCGCATATTGTCGAGTATGTAAAATCGGTTGCCGGCCGAAACCGAGAGAACGGCGTGATAGAAACGGCGTTTCTGATCGTAGAGAACGACGACGGACATATCATCCAGGCTGACACCGCTGGCATGCAAAGCCGCCATCTTCAGAATGGCAAAATCTTCGCAATCGCCGGTCTGGCGCTTCAGCGTCTCGCTGGGTTTGGCCCAGTTGTCCGTCGTCTGGTAGGTATCGGCGTCGCGACTATAGCGGATCGAGCCGTTTACCGTCGCATTGATGTCGTTCAACTTGTCGCGCAATGAAGCCTGAGCCACGCGGGAAGCGGACGCTTTGATCGCAAGCGCCGCCGCGTTGCAGGTTCCTGCCGGGCAGTTCCATTCGGAACCATCCTTTATCTGACTGAAAGACGGCGCAAACTTCTTCAGGGCGCCAAGGCGTTTCAATGGAAACGCCACGGTGCCGAACACCGCTTTCGACGCGGTCTGGGTCGTGCCTCTGGTTTCTTCGGAGCGAACGGCTGCGGGATCGGCCAGCTTGGCCGGGATCGCGCCGGTTTGAATGTTGCCATCCACGGTTGTTGTCAGAATTGGGGCCGGTGGGAAATACAGCGTTGTGATCTGCTGCTTTAACGCAAGGGCAGAATAGAAGATCGTTTTTGGAATCAAGGACAGCGGCGGGAAATAAGTAGAATTTTGCCCAAATTGTTTATTTTCAACTACGCCTGTCGAATTTGCCAAGGAATGACTTGGAATTACAGCTGTGGCAAAAGCAATGGCGAAGATATAGTTTTTCATTTTCTTTTTCATTTGTCCACGTTCTCCGGCGGTTGGAGAAACATTAGGACGGATCGATAAAGTTACCGTGAGGAGGCGTAGATAACCTTGGATAAAAATAAAACGTCGAATGAGAAAAGACATTGAAAGAAATTTTTAATGTTCTATCAATCAGCGTCCTTGCTCGCAGTCGGCTTTATTGGGCGGAAAAGAACATCGGCAGAACCGAAACTTAAGTGCATGCGTTGGGGAGAGAGCTTTGCTGAAAATGCGTGGATCGTGGAGCGCCGGCATCCTGCCGGGCGCCGGACGTTTGAGCCCTTGTCTTGAGGCGCCGTCTGGAGATGTTGAGGCTATCCGGACCGGACCGCTGGCTTTCTCATTCCACTTGAGGAAATCCATCAGCGGCCGCCTTTCCAACCTCGTTCTGGCCTCGGGCTTGGTATTGGCGCTTGCCTCGTGTCAGTCCGAAGTCGACGGTCTGGGTGGCGTCAAGGGAAAGAATGACCTGAGGCCACCGCCTTCGACGTCCGTTACCGAAGCTTTCGGCGACAAGGGTGCGGAGATCACCCTCATCCTGGCAAAGGCGCCGGCCGGATACGTCATGGGCGAGGCGCGGGATGTCCGCGATGGCGCGGCACTTGCGACCGGTGAACTCGGCGAGGACATGGTGCATGCCCGAGTGGCCGATGTATCCAAGGGCGCTACAGCCGGCGTTTCGGAAGCGGCCGCCGCCAAGGCCCGTGGTTCCGTTGTTCTCGTCAGCTATGCGCCTGGCGACGTGACGTCCGCTATCGCTGCAATGCCAGCCGATCAGCGTCCGTTGCTCATCAATGTCGGGCGCCGGGTGAGCGCTTCCGGCGGCGTGTTCAATTTCGCGTCCGATGAAGTCGATAGTGCAATTGCAGGTGTGAAGGCCGCAGCCGCAAGTGGACGCCGCAAGTTTGTTTTCTTTGTACCGTCGGACTATCCGGCAGGCTATGAGGCGGGGATACTGTCAGCGGCGAGTGCCGCTGGCGGCATGGTTCTGGCATCGCCGCGTTACGTCGCCAGCAGTGCTGGCGTGTCAGAAGCGGCATTGAGCGCGCAGGCTGTTTTGAAAAGTGCCGATGCTGTCCTCGTGCTTGGCAATACCAGCGCAGTGGCCGGACTGGTCTCTGCCGTCAAAACATCCGGCGCGCCGCCGAAAATGGCGTTCATCGGAACGAGCGGCTGGCCAGAGGAGGTTTTGTCGGCCCCCGGTGTAACGGGCGTCATGATTGCCTCGGTTGATCGCGAAAACCGCGCTTTGATCGCTGAGCGTTATAACAGGCGCTACGGCCGTCCGTTGTCGGCGGCTGCAGCCTACGGATATGATGCGGTCGCGCTCGCATCGGGGATCATCAGGGCGAAGGGTCCAGCGGGGCTGACGCCTGAGCTTCTGACCCGGAAAGCAGGCTTTACCGGCATAACCGGCCTGTTTCGCCTGACTGCGTCCGGTCAGGCCGAGCGCAAGCTGACGCCATACGTCATAAGCAACGGCAGGCTCGAACGAATGTCCGGACCGGCTTCCGTGAAGAACTGACCCGGCACTAACCGGGTTGCCGCCCGTGCACCGCTTTGCGGCTGCGTGACGCCTGCATGCAAAAAACCTGTCTGGCGCCGTCTGTGTGGTGCTGACTGCCTGTGGATCGCTCCGCAGGCCGCTGGTGCTGTTTGCTCGCCCAAAAGCGTCCGTTTGCCGAACCGGCAGCCTACCAGGGATCGATGTTTCTACGACCGGCCGCCTGATTGCAACAGCGGTTCCAGGGCGTTTTTTCCGTCGCTAAAGTTAACCAAGTCCTGTCCTTTTTTGGGGTGATGTATAACCGAATATGTCTCCATAGTTAAGGAAGTATTGCGTTCGGCGAACCTCAGGTATTTGAGTGCGATCATGTTTCTGTGAGGGGTTTGCCATTATGTCTATTGAAGATCTGAATATTTCCGCCATCGATGCCGATCAGTCCGCGTCCGAGTTCTCGTTGGAATTTCAGGACGATGGCCGGCAAGCCACTGATATTGAAATGGCCCAGGCGACGGATAATGGCGCGTCCTCCAAGTCGGCCCGGCTGCCTGCCGAAGTTGCCGCCGCTGGCGAACGGCCGAAGGAGATCGTGCCGGATCAGAACAACATCGCGCGTCTCCCGGCTGATGTGACGGTCGATGAAATCCGCGTCGATGGAGCCAATCTCATTTTGGTGCAGGCAGACGGCACGGAAGTGACCATCGTCAACGGCGCGCTGCGCATCCCGACTTTCATCATTGGTGATGTTGAGGTTCCCCAGCAGGTGCTTCTTGCTGTTCTTGAACAGGATGGCGTCAACGTCGCCGCCGGTCCGGATGGTTCCTACTCGGCCACTGGTTCTGGACCACAGAGTTCGGGCGGCAATTTCGAGGATACGTTGCAGCAAAGCACCCAGGAGGCCGGTCCTCTGGCCGATCTTCTGGCAAACACCGAATTCGGTGACCCGAACGGCGATGGCAACGGTCTGCTGTTCGACGACACCCCGATCATCACCGAAACTGCCTTGAGCTTCATTACGGAAACGGCAAATGCCGATGGTACATTCGAAAACCAGACCATTGACGGAATTTTCGGTTTCGTGCCCGGCGCCGATACCGGCCAGATTGCGTCGATCGCCTATGTCAACACGCTGAATATCGATGAGCCCACGCAGACAGGTTTCGCCACCGCGCTGACATCGGGCGGCGCCGCCGTCGTCGTCACCGTCTCGGCAGATGGCCTGACACTCACCGGCACCGCCGGTGGCGCCGTGGTGTTTACCCTGACGGTTACCAATACGGCGACCGGCGCCTTCACCTTCCAGCAACTGCACGCTCTCGATCATCCGGATCAGGGCCAGAGCGGCGCCGACGATCTCCTGCGCCTGCAGTTCACCTACACCGTCACCGACAAGGACGGCGACACCGTCATCGGCAACGCATCGATCGATATCCGCGATGACGGCCCGGTTGCCAACGTGGGCACGGGCTCGACGGTCGAGGACGAATCCGTCAACGGCGGCAACAACGAAGCCGACGGTTTCACCGCCGGTATCTCCGGCGTTTCACTGAACATTAACTGGGGTGCCGACAGCGCCAATCTGGGTGGTGCAAATGACCGTTCTGTCGCCTTCACCAACACCACTGTCGCAGTTTCCGGCGCTAGCAGCACAGCCCTGACCTCGCTTGGCCTGACGGTCTCGACCGTCCTGATCAACGGCGTGCTGGTCGGCTACACCGGCGATACGGCTCCCACGGCGATCACCGGCGAAGGCTCGTCCAACGTGGTGTTCTTGGCCTCGGTCTCGGATGTTGCCAACGGCAGCTACGACTTCACGCTGGTCAAGCCGCTCGATCATGCGGCCGGCGACGGCACCAATGGCGAGAACAGCCTGTCGCTGACCTTCAACTATACCGCCACCGACAGCGATGGCGACAAGAGCAGCAACACCTTCACCGTTGGTGTCATCGATGATGCACCGGTTGCCAACGTGGGTACGGGCTCGACGGTCGAAGACGAAGCCGTCAACGGCGGCAACAACGAGCCGGATGACCTGTTGTCGGCTGCCGTCACTGGCGTGTCTCTCAACATCAACTGGGGTTCCGACAATGCCAATGCCGGCGGTCTGAACGACCGTTCGGTTGCCTTCACCAATGCCACGGTTGCCGTCTCCGGTGCCCATGGCGCGACGTTGACCTCGCTTGGTTTGACCGTCTCGACCGTCCTGATCAACGGCGTGCTGGTCGGCTACACCGGCGATACGGCCCCCACGGCGATCACCGGCGAAGGCTCGTCCAACGTGGTGTTCTTTGCCTCGGTCTCGGATGTTGCCAACGGCAGCTACGACTTCACGCTGGTCAAGCCGCTCGATCATGCGGCCGGCGATGGCGCCAATGGCGAGAACAACCTGTCGCTGACCTTCAACTACACCGCCACCGACAGCGATGGCGACAAGAGCAGCAACACCTTCACCGTTGGTGTCATCGACGATGCACCGGTTGCCAACGTAGGCACGGGTTCGACGGTCGAGGACGAAGCCGTCAACGGCGGCAACAATGAGGATGATGACTTCTCGGCTGCCGTCACTGGCGTGTCTCTCAACATCAACTGGGGTTCCGACAATGCCAATGCCGGCGGTCTGAACGACCGTTCGGTTGCCTTCACCAATGCCACGGTTGCCGTCTCCGGTGCCAGCAGCACAGCTTTGACCTCGCTTGGTCTGGCGGTCACAACGACAGTTCTTCCGGACGGTACACTGGTCGGTTACACCGGCCCCACGGCTCCGACCGCCTTGACGGGCGAAGGCTCGGGCAATCTCGTGTTCTTTGCCAAAGTCTCGGATGTTGCCAACGGCAGCTATGACTTCACGCTGGTCAAGCCGCTCGATCATGCGGCCGGCGACGGCACCAATGGCGAGAACAGCCTGTCGCTGACCTTCAACTATACCGCCACCGACAGCGATGGCGACAAGAGCAGCAACACCTTCACCGTTGGTGTCATCGACGATGCACCGGTTGCCAACGTAGGCACGGGTTCGACGGTCGAGGACGAAGCCGTCAACGGCGGCAACAATGAGGATGATGACTTCTCGGCTGCCGTCACTGGCGTGTCTCTCAACATCAACTGGGGTTCCGACAATGCCAATGCCGGCGGTCTGAACGACCGTTCGGTTGCCTTCACCAATGCCACGGTTGCCGTCTCCGGCGCCCATGGCGCGACGTTGACCTCGCTTGGTCTGGCGGTCACAACGACAGTTCTTCCGGACGGTACACTGGTCGGTTACACCGGCCCCACGGCCCCGACCGCCTTGACGGGCGAAGGCTCGGGCAATCTCGTGTTCTTTGCCAAAGTCTCGGATGTTGCCAACGGCAGCTATGACTTCACGCTGGTCAAGCCGCTCGATCATGCGGCCGGCGACGGCACCAATGGCGAGAACAGCCTGTCGCTGACCTTTAACTACACCGCCACTGACAGCGACGGCGATATCGCCAAAAACACCTTCAAGGTCAATGTCATCGACGATGTTCCTGTTCGTGGCGAAGAGGTTCGTGGCACTGCGGAAGACGAAGCGGTTAATGGCGGCAATAATGAGAGCGACGGCCTGACGGCTGTTGCCACGGGTGCGCTGAACATTCGTTGGGGTGCGGATAACGCCGACAGCGACCTGGGTGGCAATGGCGACCGCTCGGTTGCGTTCACCGCCACGAACAACACCCCCGC
>NZ_JAFCTR010000022.1:0-60974 GCF_049896125.1 Pararhizobium sp. DWP1-1-3 | reverse complement strand
CCCAAAATCGTCGCCATCGTTGCGACAATGCGCAAGCTTCTCACCATTCTCAATGCCATCATCCGGGACAATAAACCATGGCAAAACGCTTGACGAACAAGACAGTCGCTCTCCCCGCTTGCGGGGAGAGGGGACGACAGAGGTTGCCACGCGTCCCTTCTCCCCGTTGAAACGGGGAGAAGGGACCCGACAGGGCGGATGAGGGGCGGAGGCCAAGTCTGCCAGCGCCTACCCGAACAGCACCATGCTGGCTCTCAGCGTCACCCAGACCCCCCAGAGTAGCGGGATGCCGACAATGGCCCAGGCGATCAGGGCCTTGCCGTCGAAACCACCGGCGCCGATGCCGAAGGAACCGGTCGGGCCGGCATTCGCCGCGGCGGACTTGGCCTGGAGGGCAGCAACCTCCTCGTCCTTCATGAACCATTTGTCCGATAGCGGCCTGATCACTGCATTGGCGATCAGCCCCAGTGCGAGCATGCCGGCGAGGATATACATCGTGCCGGTGTAGAGCTCAGGACCGGGCGCGACGCCGGCCGAAATCTGTGCCTCGCGGATATAGTTGACCACCACAGGACCGACAATGCCAGCCGTTGCCCAGGCCGTCAGCAGCCGCCCGTGGATGGCGCCGACGAACTGCGTCCCGAAGATATCGGCGAGATAGGCCGGGATGGTCGCGAAACCACCGCCATACATCGACAGGATAATGCCGAAGGCCAGCACGAACAACGCTTTGTTGCCGAGACCGGCGAGCGTCGGGGCGAGCGCATAGAGAACTATGCCGAGGACGAAGAAGCAAAAGTAGGTGTTCTTGCGGCCGATCTTGTCCGATAGCGAGGCCCAGAAGAAGCGGCCACCGATGTTGAACAGCGAGAGAAGTCCGGTAAATCCTGCGGCGATTGCAGCGATCGACGCTTTCTGCGTCGTATCGAGATCGGCAAAGGCGACATCCGGCAGGCCGATCAGCGAGCCGGCGAAGATTTCCTGCAGCATCGGCGATGCCATGCCGATGACGCCGATCCCGGCCGAGACGTTGAGGCAGAGCACCGCCCAGATCAGCCAGAACTGCTTCGTCTTATGGGCATCGCGCAGGTGCACGTGCTTGGTGGTGATCATTGTGCTTTTGGAAGCCGGTGCAGTCCAACCTTCCGGACGCCAGCCTGCCGGCGGGATGCGGTAACCGAAGGCGCCGCCCATCATGAAGAAGAAATAGATGACCGCCATGACGACGAAGGTCTGCCAGACGCCAGCGGAAATATCGGTGCGGAAATGGGTCATCAGCAGGTTGGCCAAGGGGGCGCCGATCATCGCGCCGCCGCCAAAGCCCATGATCGCCATGCCGGTCGCCATGCCGCGTCGGTCGGGGAACCATTTGATCAGAGTGGAAACCGGCGAGATATAGCCGAGGCCAAGACCGATGCCACCGATGACGCCGGCGCCGAGCCACATCAGCCAGAGCTGGTGGGTATAGACACCGAGTGCCGCGACGAGAATACCGCCGCACCAGCAGCAGGCGGAGACGAAGCCGGCCTTGCGCGGGCCGGCACGTTCCAGCCAGCCACCCCAGATGGCGGCCGAGCAACCGAGCAGAACGAAGAACAGCGTATAGATCCAGCCGAGATCGGCGACACGCCAGTTGCAGGTGGTGGTGAACAGGGCGGAAGCGAGGTTCATGCTGGCGCAGCTATCGGGCGTGGTGCCGAGCGCCTTGGAAAGCGGCAGCCAGAAGACGCTGAAGCCATAGGCCATGCCGATACAGAGATGGATGGCAAGCGCTGCCGGCGGTACGAGCCAGCGGTTGAAGCCCGGCTTGGCGATGATGCGTTCGCGGTCGAGAAGGCCGACCGAGCCCCCGCCGACATAGGTGTCCGTTGTTGCTGTCATTCTCGTTGTTCCTCCATCCGCCCATGTCCCGTCGGGCGTTCCCAGTGAATGTCATGTCCGGGGTGGCTGAAGAGTGTCTAGCACCACCCGCTCCTCAACGCGTGGTGCCGCCTCTGCCGTCCGTCCCATCACAGGAGCAATCGGCGTGCCAAATCGGGCTATTCAGGATTTCAATGGGTTATGCAGTAGGGGACGCGGCCGGTGGACAGAATGTCCGGGAGTCAGCGGACATTTTGTCCGGTTCAGTTGGCTTCCGGTAACCAGATGGAAAAGGTCGTTCCTTCTCCCGGGGCGCTCTGGACGGAAATGCGGCCGTTCTGGCGGGCGATCAGCCGCTGGCTGATGGAGAGGCCAAGACCGGTGCCTTCCTGCCGTTTGGTGGTGAAGAACGGGTCAAAAATCTTGCCGATCAGCTCCGGCGTCATGCCGACACCCGTGTCGGTGATTTCGAGCGTCACTCCCGGATTTTCGGCGATATCCTGATCCAGCGTCCGGATCGTCAGGACACCGCCCTTCGGCATGGCGTGGATGGCGTTGACGATCAGGTGGACCGCCACCTGCTGCAGTTCCGTCCGGTTCATCAGCACCAGCCGGGTGGCACGGTCGTCGCGGACGAGCTTGATCTCGGCCCGGTGCAGAAGATGCTGCACCAGCGGCAGGCAATCGGAAATGATGTCTGAGGGCGCGTGGCGCTCGACATAACCGGCATATTCTTCCGGCTTGGCGAATTGCAGGAGCTTGGTGACGATCTGGCTGATGCGATGGATCTGCTCGTCGATCAGCCGGAATTCGACTTTCGCCTCGTCGGCCTTGGCGCCGAGCACGCTACGGACAACGTCGAGATTGCCCTGGATGACGGCGATCGGATTGTTGATCTCGTGGGCGACACCGGCAGTGATCTCGCCGATGGCGGCGAGTTTTTCCGACATGATCAGCTGCTTGGTCGTCGCCTCGATCTGGCGGTTGGCGAGTTCCAGCTCGCTGGTGCGCTCGGCGACGCGGTCGTTCAGCTCTTCGTTCCATTGCCGAAGCTCCCGGTCGCGCTGCTGCAACTGGTCGAGCAGGCCGTCGAGATGCAGTGCCACGCGGCCGATCTCGTCGCTGGCCGCCTTCAGCTCGGTACGGGCACCCATATCGCCGCCTTCGGCGCGGGTGATGGTGTCGCTCATGCGTTCCAGCGGTTTGAAGATCGCCCGTGCCCAGCGCAGGAAGATCGGCACGCTGACGGCGGTGACAACGAGAAAGGCGAGTACGATGGTCAGCAGCGTGGTATATTTCGCCTGCCGGAAGGGCGTTTCCAGAAAGCCGACATAGAGCATGCCGACGCGCTTGCCGAAACTGTCGACGATCGGCTCATAGGCCGAAATGTACCAGTCATTGACGACGAAAGCGCTGTCGAGCCAGGTGCGGCCCTCGTCCAGAACGGTTGCACGCACGGCGGCGGAAACCCGGGTTCCCAAGGCGCGGCGATCCTCGAACAGGCGCACATTGGTGCTGATACGCACGTCCTCGAGAAACAGCGTCGCGGTGCCCTTGCTGCCCTCCGGCAGGCTAGCCTCGCGATAGACGAGGTCGTTGATCGTATCGATGAAGACGAGGTTCTGGTTGAGCAGGATACCGCCGACCAGTGCTGCCTTTGCGCCGTTTGCGAGTATCACCGGGCTGGCCGAGTGCACGACCATGCCGCGCGTCTCGCTCTTCCTGTCGGTCGGTACTGCGTTGGGGGTTTCCACCAGCTCGATCCGGGCGCGCTCCGCCAGCGCCGGCGACAGGGCGGCCAGTTGGGCGTCGGAGAAAATGTCGATGGCGTTCGAGGATGTGCCGTCGAGCGCTGAGATCACCACCGGCCAGGCTTCCTGCGCTTGCCGTGCCGCGCTGATCGGTTGCCCCTGATGATCGACAAGCATGAGGAAATCGAGGCCGAGCGTCTGGCGACTCTTCTCAAGGAATGCTGGCAGGGCCGGGGTTTCGCCGGAGCCGACCGTGTCGCGAAATGCGGCGGAGACGGCAAGCGCCTGGATATGCTCGCCGGTGTTTTCGAGAATGCGGGACAGATATTGATGGGCGATGGTCAGGTCGCCATTGACCTTGGTGATCAGCAGCGCATCGAATTTCGCGTTCCAGCGGGCAATGGTAATGCCAAGCAGAAGCGGCAGGATGACCAGCGTCGGCAGCAGCGCGATGGCCAAAAGCCGGAAGCGGATGGAGCGGGCAGGGCGCTCCTTAGGGCGGGCGGCCTCAGCCATTCCAGACGGCGCATTTGCGGTCGATGGTCTTGCGCGAAATGCCGAGGCGGCGGGCCGCTTCATCGCGGTTGCCGCCGGTTTCTTCCAGCACCGCCAGGATGTGCCGCCGCTCGACATCATCCAGCGTCTCACCGGCCGTTTCTGCCTGCTGACCGGGATTGCCCCGGAAATCGTCCGGGAATTTTCCAAGAATCAGCGAGCGCTCGATGAGGTTTCGCAACTCACGGACATTGCCAGGCCAGGCATAGCGCGTCAGCGCAGCGCGCACCTGCGCATCGATCGTCACCTGCGGCATACCGAGTTGCTGCGACAGTTTCTGCATGAACAGCTCTGCCAGTTCCTGCACATCATTGCCGCGGTCGCGCAACGGCGGCAGGTAGAGCTGCATGACATTGATCCGGTAGAACAGGTCGGCGCGGAACCGGCCTTTCTCGACCTCCTTCTGCAGGTCGGCATTGGTGGCGAAGACGAAACGCAGATCGACCGGCACTTCGCGTTCGGAACCGACAGGCCGGACGCGGCGATCCTCGATGACGCGCAGAAGCTTGCTTTGCGTGGCGAGCGGCATTTCGCCGATCTCGTCGAGAAACAGCGTGCCGCCCTGCGCATGGGTGAACAGGCCTTCGCGGTTGCTTTCGGCGCCGGTAAACGCGCCCTTGATATGGCCGAACAGTTCGGTCTCTATCATGTCGGCCGGGATGGCAGCGCAGTTGACCGGCACGAAAGGCTTGTCTGCCCTGTCGGACAGAGTGTGCAGCGAGCGGGCGGCGACTTCCTTGCCAGTGCCGGATTCGCCGGTCAAAAGCACCGAGGTTGGCAGCGGCGCGACGCGCGCGATTGTATCGCGGACATCGCCGATCACCAGCGACGTCCCAATCAGCCGGTCGCGCAAAAGGATATGATCGGATGTCGCCTTCAGCTCATAGCGCAGCACGAAATTCTCGCGTTGCAGCCGCATGCGGTCGAGGCATCGGGCGACGGAGTTGAGGATCTGGTTGGAGCGGAAGGGTTTCAGCACGAAATCGACGGCACCTGCGCGTAAAGCTCGGATCGCGGTTTCCAGATCGGCAAAGGCGGTGATCAGGATTGCCTCGGCGAAGAAACCGATGGCGCGCTGCTCGGCCAGCCAGTCGACGCCATTCTTGCGGGGCATGATATTGTCGAGGATGACCACGTCGAAATGATGGGCGTCGAGCTTGCGCGAGGCTTCGTCTGTATCGGCCGCCTCCTCGATCCGCTTGCAGCGCGGGCCAAGTGTACGGACGAGGAAATTGCGCATGCCCGGCTCGTCGTCAACGATCAGGATGGATGCCTGCGCCAGCCACGGCCCGAACTCCGGATCGCGCTCCGGCACCGACGTTTTTCGCGCTGCCTCTCCCTGCAAAAGTCTCTCCCTCTTTTGACGAGGCCGACCATAGCAAGGCTCACCGGCAGGTACAAAGCGGTTTCGGGTTTCTTTCGGAAAACAGCGCGATTGGCTGGCTGTGAGTGTACGGCTGGCGGGCTGATCCGGGCAAACTTACCGCACCTTCAATCCCAGCTCCGCCAGCAATTGCCCCGCCTGATCGCGCGAGATCGTTGCGCCTTTGAATTGTTTGGCGTTCAGCAGGCGAATGCCGCCGAGGTCGGCGCCGCGAAGGTCGGCACCCTCGAAACGGCAGTCGACCAGATTGGCGTCACGCAGGCTGCAATCCTGAAAGATCGCGTCGCGGAAATCGCATTTCTTCAGATCGGCCATCTGGAAATCGAGGCCGTTCAGGCGGGCCTTGCGAAAGGAGAGGCCGGGCAGCCGGGCGTCGGCCAGCCGGGTTTCGTGGAAGGTCAGGTTGAGGGTTTTTGCCTCGGAGAGGTTTGCTCCCGTCAGCTTGCAGCGCGAAAAGTGCGCGCCAGTCAGTGTCGTGCCGCGGAAATTGCTGTTGTTGAAGTCGCACCCCTCGATCTTGCTCTCCGACAGATCGCAACCGGTGAAATCGGCGAGACCGCCCTTGCAGCTCGACCAGATCGTGGCACTCAGTTTTGCGCCGGTGAACCGGGCTTGCTTGACATTGCAGGCCTCGAACACCCAGCCATCCAGCGTCAGGCGCGCAAGGTCGGCTTCCTCAAGGACGCAATCCATCAGCTTGTGCGGCAGTCCGCTTTTCGAGAGCTGTTCGATTGCAGAGCGATCAAGCGCGCAGTTCTCAACGGTATTGGCCAGTGAAATCGGGGTGTCCGGGGAGACGGAGGGTGCCATGCCGAGGTTCCTTGTTCGTCATCGAGGACACACGGTGCAGAGCCACGTACCCCGCCGACCACTGCTGATCAAACTGGTACCGTGGAAACCCGAGAGGGTCATAAGCTGCTGATTGCAGGAACCGGATTACCAACCGGCCCATCTTTTTCGGTATTGCTGCGTAGCTTAGATGGCGCGCCTGTTCAACGTCCATGAACGGAGTTGTGCAAAGTATTGCGCCGCGCCGAGATCAGGCTTTTTCGGGAATGCTCGGTTCGGACAGGGATTCGCCGGCTGCCGTGCCTTTGCCGCCCGGTGCACCGGCGGCGGCATCGCTGCCGGTACCCACGCCTTCGGAGCCGGAATAAGGTGGCTTGATGATGGCGGCGGCGGCGATCACGATCGGGTCGAAACCGGCATCGCCCTGCTCGATCAGTTCGAAGAAGGCCTTGCGCATGCGCGGTTCCCAGAACTTGTTGATATGGGTGGCGACGCCTTCGACGCGCTCATCTTCCGGCTGCGACTTGAAGAAGGTGGCGATCTGGTTGGCCATGCGGACGAGTTTGCCATTGGTGTTATCAAGCGACATCGGCGATGGCTCCGGATTGAATGCGGTGGGATTGCGTGAAAATCTCGAAATCGGCGCCGCGTACCAGCGCGATCAGCGTCATGCCGGCTTCATCCGCCGTGCGGATGGCAAGTGCTGTCGGCGCCGATATGGCGATGATGAAGGGGCTGCCGATAATGGCGGTCTTCTGCACCATCTCGACGGAAACGCGGCTGGTGACCACCACGGCGCCGGTTGATCCGGCATGTCCGGCCCGGGCTGCAGCGCCGACCAGCTTGTCCAGCGCATTGTGGCGGCCGACATCCTCGCGCACGGCAATCAGGCCCTTGCCCGGCACGTAGAAGCCGGCGCCATGCACGGCACGGGTTTCGACATGCAGCGGCTGCTGGCCATTGAGGAGGGCGACGGCTTCGATGATCTGCTGCTGCGATAGCCGCAGTGTCGAGGACGATACCGGTGGTGTCTTGCGCACGGCCTGCTCGATCGATTCGATGCCGCAGAGGCCGCAGCCGACAGGCCCTGCCATATGGCGGCGGCGGGAGACCAGCGCGTCGTTCTGCTCATCCTTCAGAGTGATCTGAAGGTCGATGCCTTTTTCGTCTGCGACGGCCTCGATCGATTCGATCTCGGAAGGATCGGAGATGATCCCCTCCGTCAGGCTGAAGCCGACGGCAAAATCCTCGAAATCGCCGGGGGTGGCCATCATCACGGCATGGGTGGAGCCGCCATAGGAGAGCGCGATGGGCGTTTCCTCGGGGACGGCGCGGGAGCCGGGCGTCAGCTTGCCGTTGCGATGGGCGGTCTCGGGCACGGTCTGAGTGAGTTTGAAGGTGGTCATGCCACGAACTCTTTCTTCTCCCCAGCGGGGAGAAGGTGGCGCGCAGCGCCGGATGAGGCGCGCGCAGCCGCAGTATTTTCCCTGCAAGAGGAGATGGTTGCAAGTAGTGACAGTAGAATGTGCCGAACCGCCCCCTCATCCGCCCTTCGGGCACCTTCTCCCCGCTGGGGAGAAGAGGGAGTATGCCGCGCACGCATCAGCCAATCTCCCCCCTTGAGGAGGAGATGTCCTGTAGGGACAGAGGGGGGTGTTTGTGACCATCGCATCATTCCAATCCTACTCCGCAGCCTCCAGCTTGCCGGCGACGCGGCGGGAATGGCGGGCTTGTTCGTCATAGTCGATCTGCCATTGCGAGGGGCCGTTGGAGGGCGAGATCTGGACTGCGGTTACCTTATACTCAGGGCAGTTGGTTGCCCAGTCGGAGAAGTCGGTGGTGATGACGTTGGCCTGCGTCGTCGGGTGGTGGAAGGTGGTGTAGACGACGCCGGTCGCAACGCGGTCGGTGATGAGCGCACGCAGCGTCGTATCGCCGGAACGGCTTTGCAACTTTACCCAGTCGCCATCGCGAACGCCGCGCAGTTCGGCGTCATGCGGATGGATTTCCAGCCGGTCTTCCTCATGCCAGACGACGTTGTCTGTACGCCGTGTCTGGGCACCGACATTGTACTGGCTAAGAATACGGCCGGTGGTGAGCAGCAGCGGGAAGCGCGGTCCGGTCTTTTCATCGGTTGCGACATATTCGGTGCGGATAAACTTGCCCTTGCCGCGCACGAAGCCGTCAATGTGCATGATCGGCGAGCCGAGCGGCGCTTTCTCGTTGCACGGCCATTGTACCGAGCCCATCTTTTCCAGATAAGCGTAGGACACCATGGCAAAGCTCGGCGTCGTCGCTGCGATCTCGTCCATGATCTGCGAAGGGTGCGTATACGCCCAATCGAGCCCCATGGCCTGCGCCAGCTTCTGCGTCACCTCCCAGTCGGCGTAGCCGTTGCGGGGCGTCATCACCTTGCGGACGCGGTTGATGCGGCGCTCGGCATTGGTGAAGGTGCCGTCCTTTTCGAGGAAGGTCGAGCCCGGCAGGAAGACATGGGCGTAGTTGGCGGTTTCGTTGAGGAACAGGTCCTGCACGACGACGCATTCCATCGCGGCAAGGCCAGCCTGCACATGCTTGGTGTCCGGGTCGGACTGGAGAATGTCCTCGCCCTGGATGTAGATGCCCTTGAACGAGCCATCGACGGCGGCGTCCAGCATGTTGGGAATGCGCAGGCCCGGCTCGTTGGAAATGGTCACGCCCCAGAGCTTTTCGAAGGTTTCGCGCGTCGCGTCATCGGAGACGTGGCGGTAGCCTGGAAGCTCGTGCGGGAAGGAGCCCATGTCGCAGGCGCCTTGCACATTGTTCTGGCCGCGCAACGGGTTCACGCCGACGCCCGGACGGCCGATATTGCCGGTGACCATGGCGAGATTGGCGATCGCGATGACCGTCGTCGAGCCCTGGCTGTGTTCGGTGACGCCGAGACCGTAATAGATCGAGCCATTGCCGCCGGTGGCAAACAGCCGGGCGGCGCCACGAATGTCCTCGGCCGGAACCCCGGAGAGCTTTTCGACGGCCTCGGGGCTGTGATGCTCCTCTGAGACGAAAGCCGCCCAGTCTTCGAATTCCGACCAGTCGCAGCGCTCGCGGATGAATTTCTCGTCGTAGAGGCCTTCCGTGACGATGACATGCGCCAGCGAGGTCACCACGGCGACATTGGTTCCGGGGCGCAGCGGCAGGTGATGCGATGCCTTGATGTGCGGCGAGGAAACGATGTCGGTGCGGCGCGGATCGACGACGATCAGCTTGGCGCCCTGGCGCAGGCGCTTCTTCAGGCGCGAGGCAAAAACCGGGTGACCGTCGGTCGGATTGGCGCCGATAATGATGACGACGTCGGTGTGTTCGACCGAATCGAAATTCTGCGTGCCGGCGGATGTACCGAAAGTGGCGCCGAGACCGTAGCCGGTCGGCGAGTGGCAGACGCGGGCGCAGGTATCGACATTGTTGTTGCCGAAACCGGCGCGGATCAGCTTCTGGACGAGGTAGGTTTCCTCGTTGGTGCAGCGCGACGAGGTGATGCCGCCGATCGATTCGCGGCCGTACTGATACTGGATGCGGCGGAATTCGGACGCCGTATGGGCAAGGGCTTCCTCCCAGCTGACTTCGCGCCAGGGATCGCTGATCTTCTCACGGATCATCGGGTTGAGGATGCGCTCCTTGTGGGTCGAATAGCCATAGGCAAACCGGCCCTTGACGCAGGAATGGCCGCGATTGGCCTGTCCGTCTTTCCAGGGCACCATGCGCACCAGCTCTTCACCGCGCATTTCGGCCTTGAACGAGCAGCCGACGCCGCAATAGGCGCATGTGGTGACGACGGAATGTTCCGGCTGGCCGATGGCGATGACCGACTTTTCGGTCAGCGTCGCGGTCGGGCAGGCCTGCACGCAGGCGCCGCAGGAGACGCATTCAGACTCGAGAAAATTCTCGTGCATGCCGGGCGAAACACGGGAGCCGAAGCCACGGCCTTCGATGGTCAGCGCAAACGTGCCCTGCACCTCTTCGCAGGCGCGCACGCAGCGCGAACAGACGATGCATTTCGACGGATCATAAGTGAAGTAGGGATTGGATTCGTCCTTCGGCATCCATTTGGCATTGATGTCGCCGTTGTTGCGCGCCTTGACGTGATTGTCGCCTTCATAACCGTAGCGCACGTCGCGCAGGCCGACGGCGCCGGCCATGTCCTGCAATTCGCAGTCGCCGTTGGCAGCGCAGGTCAGACAGTCGAGCGGATGGTCGGAGATATAAAGCTCCATCACGCCCTTGCGGATGTCCTTCAGCCGGGACGTCTGGGTATGGACGCTGATGCCGGGCGCGACCGGCGTGGTGCAGGATGCGGGGGTACCGTTGCGGCCTTCGATCTCCACGAGACAGAGGCGGCAGGAACCGAAGGCGTCGACCATGTCGGTGGCACAAAGTTTCGGCACCTTGATGCCGGCCTCCATCGAGGCCCGCATGATCGAGGTGCCCTCCGGCACGGTGATTTCGTTGCCGTCGATGGTCAGCGTCACCATCTTTTCCGAGCGGGAGGCTGGGGTGCCGAAGTCGATTTCAGAGACGAGGGGCATGGAGGGCCTCCTGTGTGGATGTCACGGCGAGATTTCTTTTTGAAACTAGGGGGAAGACCCCTCCCCAACCCCTCCCCACAAGGGGGAGGGACTTAACCAGCGGCACCCTCAGCGAAACAGAAATCAGATTAGTGAGCGAAGCGGCCACAGGTTGAGCCCTCCCCCTTGTGGGGAGGGCGGCGAGCAAGGCGAGCGGGAGGGTTTTTGTTATAGCTTTCATTCCGCCGCCTCCACCAAAGGCACCGGGCGGAAATCGTCCGGGAAGTGGTTCATGGCGCTGGTCACCGGATAGGGCGTGAAACCGCCGAGCGCGCAGAGCGAGCCGAATTTCATGGTGTTGCAGAGGTCGGCGAGCAGCGCGAGGTTTTTTTCCGGCTCGATGCCTTGGGCGATCTTGTCGGCTGTTTCGACGCCGCGCGTCGAGCCGATGCGGCAGGGGGTACACTTTCCGCAGCTTTCAACAGCGCAGAATTCCATGGCGAAACGGGCCTGCTTCAGCATGTCGGCGGTGTCGTCGAAGACGGTGATGCCGGCATGGCCGATCAGGCCGTCCTTCGCGGCGAAGGCCTCGTAGTCGAACGGCGTATCGAACAGGGCGCGCGGGAAATAGGCGCCGAGCGGGCCGCCGACCTGCACGGCCTTGACCGGACGTCCGGTTGCGGTGCCGCCGCCGATCTCGTCGACGATCTGGCCGAGTGTCAGGCCGAAGGCAGCCTCATAGAGGCCGCCATACTTGACGTTGCCGGCGATCTGGATCGGGATCGTGCCGCGTGAGCGGCCCATGCCGAAATCCTTGTAATAAACAGGGCCCTTGTCCATGATGATCGGCACGGAGGCGAGGGAAATGACGTTGTTGATGACGGTCGGACAGTTGAACAGGCCCTTGTGGGCCGGCAGCGGTGGCTTGGCGCGGACGATGCCGCGTTTGCCTTCCAGGCTGTTGAGCAGCGCTGTTTCCTCGCCGCAGACATAGGCGCCGGCGCCGGTGCGAATCTCGATGTCGAAGGCCTTGGCCGAGCCGAGCACCGAGCTGCCCAGCACACCCGCCTTGTGGGCGATCTCGACGGCTTGTGTCATCGTCGCGATGGCGTGGGGATATTCCGAGCGGATATAGACGAAGCCCTTTGTCGCCCCCGTCGCGATGCCGGCAATCGCCATGCCCTCTATCAGCACGAAGGGGTCGCCTTCCATGATCATCCGGTCGGCGAAGGTACCGCTGTCGCCCTCATCGGCATTGCAGACGATATATTTGCGGTCGCCCTTCTCACTATTGATGGGCGTATCGAGAACCGTCTTCCATTTGATGCCTGTCGGGAAACCAGCGCCGCCGCGGCCGCGAAGGCCGCTTTCGGTGACATGGGTGACGATATCGGCCGGCGACACGGCCACGGCTCTTTCCAGGCCCTTCAACCCGTCATGGGCGCGGTAGTCGGCAAGTGACAGCGGATCGACGATGCCGCAACGGGCAAAGGTCAGCCGCGTCTGGTTTTTCAGATAGGGCAGTTCCTCGGTCTTTCCGAGACAAAGTGGGTGGGTTCCGCCGGTGGGGAGGCCTGCGTCCAGCAAAGACGCCACATCGGATGCTTTTACCGGGCCATAGGCAATCCGGCCTTCTGCCGTCTCGACCTCGATCATCGGTTCCAGCCAGTGCAGGCCGCGCGATCCGTTGCGGACGATTGTGGCGTCCAGCCCGCGAATTTCGATTTCACGGGTCAGCGCCGTGGCGACCCGCTCGGAACCGAGCGCCAATGCGGCCGCATCCCTTGGAACGAAAATCCGCACGCTCATGTCCGTACCTCCGCAATGAGGTCCCGCACCGCATCCGCATCGAGCCGCCCGTGCACCTCGCCGTCGAGCATCGCGGCGGGTGCGGTGGAACAGAGCCCAAGACAATAGACGGGTTCCAGCGTTACGGCTCCATCAAGCGTCGTCTGGTGAAAATCGATCCCGAGCAGCGATTTCACCCGTTCGGCCAACTGGTCGCCACCCATAGCCTGGCAGGCCTCGGCGCGACAGAGCTTTAACACGTGGCGGCCCGCCGGGTGATCGCGGTAGTCGTGATAGAAGGACACCACGCCGTGAACCTCGGCGCGCGATAGGTTGAGCTCGCGGGCAATGATCGGCAGGGCTTCCTGCGGCACATAGCCGAACTCAGCCTGAATCTCGTGCAGGATCGGCAGAAGCGGCCCCTCGAGCGACTTCATCTCGCTGACGATATCCAGCGTCCGTTCACCGATATCACGGCTTGATACATGCAGGTTCAACGTTCAGACCTCCCGAACTGAAATGAACAATCGTCGTGGTCTGCGATCCCTTAAATCAAACGAAGCCCCTCCAGAGCATCGTTTCATTCGGATCCTGGGTCAAAAAGAACAGGATCACGCGGTTTCGCAGCTCACGCACGGTAAATACAGCGTGTCAGCAGGCGGAAGGAGGGTCAATAGGCGTATTCCGTTAAGCGATAGGTGTTTTCTATCAAAGCGTCGTTCGCTCAAAGAGCTTGGGCGTCGGCCAGTATGCGCGCCTCATGGAGCAGGGCCGACACGAGCGGCGTAAATGGTTCGCGATGCGTGGCGACCAATCCGACCGTGTGCCGGGCATCCGGCTCGATGATCGGTATGAGCTTTATATCCTCGTGAAAACCGAAGGATTTCCCGACGTTATAGGGCATGATGCTGGCCCAGTGACCGGTGCGGACATGGGAAAACAGCACGATCATGGAGTTCGATTCCAACGTCGGTGAGACGGTCACGCCGGCTTCTGCGAAATGCTGGTTGATGATGCGCCGGTTCTGCATGTCGGCGGTCAATAGACAAAGCCGAATGCCGCCAACTTCCTTCCAGGTCACAGTTTCGCGATCCGATAGCGGAGTGCCTGCTGCGGTGACGAGATGATAGCGCTCCACCTGTAGCGCCACGCTGGTGACGCGGCCGAGCGGTTCGTTTTCGAGATAGGTGAGGCCGGCGTCGATCTCCAGATTTTCCAAGAGGCCGAGGATTTTCAGCGATGTGGTGGAGAGGATGGAGAAGGTCACCTCCGGATGCTTCTCCTGGAACGGTGCCGTGATGCGCGGCACCATGGCAAGCGTCGTCGGCACGGCTGCCAGCCTGATATGGCCGACAAGTCCGCGCCGGGCAGCCCGCATTTCCTCGTGCATGGTGCGCGAATCACCGACGATCCGCCGGGCCCATTCCAGCACACGCTGGCCTTCCGGCGTCAGGCTCTGGTAGCGCGAGCCGCGATTGACCAGCATGACACCGAGCTGATCTTCCAACTGCTTGATCGCGGCCGAAAGCGTCGGCTGGGTAATGCCGCAGAGGTCGGCGGCGCGGCCGAAATGCCGCTCCTGGGCGAGTGCGATGAAGAATTCCAGCTTGTCGATCAACCGCTACCCTCCCCAATGCCGATGCTCAGCAGATCAATTGACCGCCGTTCACTTCCAGCACCTGTCCGGTGATGTAACCCGAGAGCGCGTTCGAGGCGAGGAACAAATAGGCCGGCGCGCAATCCTCGGCGGTGCCCAGCCGCTGCAGCGGGATGGTCTTGCGGGTGGCTTCGAGCTTTTCGGCGGATGAGTAGCGTTCGTGGAAATCGGTGGTGATCGTTCCCGGCGAAACGCAATTGACGCGGATGCCCTCCGGTGCCAGCTCGCGGGCAAGCGCCTTGGAATAGGTCGAGACGAAGGCCTTGGTAGCCGAATAGATCGCCGATCCGGCGCTGCCGCCGGTGAGCGCCGAGATCGACACGGTGTTGATGATGGCCGGACGTGTGCCGCGCCGGATCAGTGGCAAGAGCGCGCGGGTGGTCTGCACGACCGAGGTCTGGTTCAGCTGTACCACCGTCTCATATTGTTCGTCGGTCAGGTCACCGGCGAGAAACCGGCCGACCATCGTGCCGGCATTGTTGACGAGAATGTCGATCGCCTGAAATCGCGCGGCGATGCCGGTGGCTAGAAGCTCGATGCCGCCCGCAGTCGAGAAGTCGGCATAGGAGAGAAAAGCCCGGCCTTCGGTCAGCGCGGCATCGAGAAAGTCAGGCAGCGGCTCGCGCGCCACGCGGCCGCCATGCAGATAGACGGTTGCGCCGCAATCGAGAAACTGGCGTGCGACCTCCAGGCCGATACCGCGACCGGCGCCGGTGACGACGACATTCAAGCCTTTGAACAGCGATGGATGAAACATGATGACTACCCCCGCAACAACAGACACGCTGTCGCATGATGACCGGAATTGCAACGCGGCCGGCTTTTCTTCTTTGATGCATCTTCCCTAACAGGGGTTCAATTTCGAGCATTCGCTGCGTTTATGAAATTGCGTTGCTTTCGTTTTTGCATATTATGAAAGAAAACGAAAACGACGGGAGGGACTATAGATGTATCTGACGGGGCGCCAGTCGGAAATCCTTGAGCTTGCCAAGACGGAAGGCCGGGTGCTGGTCGATGAACTTGCCACGCGTTTCTCCGTGACGCCGCAAACCATCCGCAAGGATCTCAACGATTTGTGTGACGGCCGGGTGCTGACGCGTATCCACGGTGGGGCAGTCTTTCCGCGTGGCAACGAGAATGTGAAATACGAGGCCCGCCGCTCGATCGCAGCCCTGGAAAAGCAGGCAATCGGCCAGGCGGCTGCGGCGATGATCCCGAACAATTCCTCGCTTTTCATCAATATCGGCACGACGACGGAAGCGGTCGGCGAAGCGCTGCTTGACCATACGGAACTGATGGTAATTACCAATAACATCAACGTTGCCAATCGCTTGAGAGTTTTTCCATCGATCGAAGTGGTGATTGCCGGTGGCGTCGTGCGCGGTGCCGATGGCGGTATCGTCGGTGAGGCGGCAGTGGATTTCATTCGCCAGTTCAAGGTGGATTATGCCGTTATCGGTGCATCCGCGATCGATCATGATGGTGCGCTTCTGGATTTCGATTATCGTGAAGTGAAAGTGGCGCAGGCGATCATCGCCAATGCCAGGCATGTTATTCTCGTGTCGGACTCGACCAAATTCGAGCGCACGGCGCCGGTCCGGATCGGCCATATCACCCAGGTTCACACCTTCATTACCGACATTTGTCCCATCGAGAATGTCCGCAATATCTGCCAGGAGCAGGATGTCCGGCTGATCGAAACGGCGCGCTGACATTGCTGATTTTAGCGGCTGCTTGTTTTCCATAAACATTCGTTTGACATTCGTAAGGTTTTCGCTTTAATTATTTTTACTTTCGCATCTGCTCAAAATTGTGCAATGCGAAATGTGGGAGGGGAAGCAGTGCCTGCGCAGGATGTACTCGACATTTTCGTGATCGGTGGCGGTATCAATGGGTGTGGCATCGCAAGAGATGCTGCCGGCCGTGGATACTCGGTTGCGCTGGCCGAAATGGACGATTTCGCCTCCGGCACTTCCTCGCGCGCTACCAAGCTCATTCATGGTGGTCTGCGCTATCTTGAGCATTACGAATTCCGGCTGGTGCGTGAATCGCTGATGGAGCGCGAAGTGCTCTGGGCGATGGCGCCGCATATCATCTGGCCGATGCGCTTCGTTCTGCCGTTCCACAAAGGCGGCATCCGCCCGGCCTGGCTGATCCGTCTCGGCTTGTTCCTCTATGACCATATCGGCGGCCGCAAGCTTCTGCCTGCTACTCGCACGCTCGACATGCGGCGCGATCCGGCTGCCAAGCCGTTGAAGGCGCTATTTACCAAGGCATTCGAATATTCCGACGGCTGGGTCGATGACGCCCGCCTCGTGGTGCTGAACGCCAAGGATGCTGCACTCAAGGGTGCGCGCATCATGACGCGCAGCCGCGTCGTCTCGGCGGAGCGTGAAGGCGGCCTCTGGTCTGTGAGCGTGGAGGATGCGGCGACCGGTGCCGTCAGCACCTTCAACGCGCGGATGCTGGTCAATGCGGCAGGCCCCTGGGTCGACGTGGTTTTGTCGGGTGCCGTGCGCAAGAACGATGTCCACAATGTTCGTCTGGTTCAGGGCAGCCATATCGTCGTGAAGAAGAAGTTCGACGATAGCCGTGCCTATTTCTTCCAGAACCCGGACAACCGCATCATCTTCGCGATCCCCTATGAGACCGATTTCACCTTGATCGGCACGACCGACAACGATTTCACCGGCGACCCGAAGAACATTCAGATTACCGAGGGCGAGATTACCTATCTCTGCAATGCGGCGAGTGAGTATTTCTCCGAACCGGTCAAGCCGGCCGATGTGGTCTGGACCTATTCCGGCGTGCGGCCACTGTTCGACGACGGCGCTTCGAAGGCGCAGGAAGCGACGCGCGATTATGTGCTGAAGATCGATGGCGGCAACAGTGATGCGCCACTGCTCAACGTCTTCGGCGGCAAGTTGACCACCTATCGCCGGCTCGGCGAGCATGCGCTGGAAAAGATCGCCGGCGCGATCGGTGCCAAGGGCAATCCGTGGACCGCGAAAAGCGTTCTTCCGGGCGGCGATTTTCCGGCGACCGGCTACGAGGCCGAAGTGGCAAAGCTCACGAGCCGCTATCCCTTTCTTGCCGAGCGTTATGGGCGCCGCCTGGTGCGGCTCTATGGGACGCTGGCAGCAAGCCTGCTCGGCAGTGCCGGCAAGACGGACGATCTCGGCCGGCATTTCGGCGCTGATCTCTATGAGGTCGAGGTGCAGTGGCTGATGACCCAGGAATGGGCGCGGCACGCCGAGGATATCCTCTGGCGCCGCACCAAGCTGGGCTTGACATTGACCCAGGCGCAAGCCGCCGGGTTGGAGGAATACATGCGGGAGACTATCCGCAACGTTGCCTGAAGGCCGCGCCGGGATAGCGCTGCCGATGGCTGGGAGGAAGCCTGAGAATGCTTGAACTGAAAAACATAACCAAGGTTGTCGGGGCGGATACGCATATCCATTCGACCGATCTTGTGCTGGAGCGGGGCTCGCTGAATGTGTTGCTGGGCCCGACGCTGTCTGGCAAGACGTCGCTGATGCGGCTGATGGCGGGCCTCGACAAGCCGACGACCGGAACCATCTCGTTTGATGGCAAGGACGTGACCGGCGTGCGGGTGCAGGACCGTTCGGTCGCCATGGTCTACCAGCAATTCATCAATTATCCGGCGATGACGGTCTACGAAAACATCGCCTCGCCGATGCGCATTTCCGGCAAGGATGCGGCAACGATCGATCGCGAAGTCCGCAAGGCGGCCGAGCTGATGAAGCTGACGCCCTTCCTGGAGCGGACCCCGCTCAACCTGTCGGGCGGCCAGCAGCAGCGCACGGCGCTGGCGCGTGCCATCGTCAAGAATGCCAGCCTCGTTCTGCTCGACGAGCCGCTCGCCAATCTCGACTACAAGCTGCGCGAGGAATTGCGCGAAGAATTGCCGAAGCTGTTTGCCGCTGCCGGTTCGATCTTCGTCTATGCGACGACCGAACCGCAGGAAGCGCTGCTTCTCGGAGGCAATACGGCAACGCTTAGCCAAGGCCGCATCAGTCAGTTCGGGTCCACCATCTCGGTCTACCGCAAGCCGGCCGATCTGGCGACCGCAAAAACCTTTGCCGACCCGCCGCTCAATACGCTCGACGTGGTGAAGTCCGGCACCGCTTTCGAGCACGCTGGCCTCAGCGTCCTGACGGTGCCGGCGCACCTCGCCGATATTGCCGACGGCGCCTATACCATCGCCTTTCATCCCCACCATTTGTCGCTTGCGCGTCCGCACGACACGGCGGCAACGCTGAAGGCGCGCATCATCATTTCGGAAATCGCCGGCTCGGAAAGCTTCATCCATGTCGATT
This sequence comes from Pararhizobium sp. DWP1-1-3, assembly GCF_049896125.1. Classification (NCBI taxonomy): domain Bacteria; kingdom Pseudomonadati; phylum Pseudomonadota; class Alphaproteobacteria; order Hyphomicrobiales; family Rhizobiaceae; genus Pararhizobium; species Pararhizobium sp. DWP1-1-3. The sequence continues at coordinate 42,309 of NZ_JAFCTR010000022.1, read as the reverse complement.
GCGTGGGATCGCGCTGGGTCATGCTCGAACACGGCATCCACGACATCGAGCCGGATACGGCGATCGAGCTTTTCGTCGATACCCGCCACCTGATGGCCTTCGGGGCGGATGGACGCGCGATCGGCGGCTCTGCCGCTCGGGGAGCGTGAGGAGAAAACCATGGCACGCATCAATCTCGACCATATCCGCCACGCCTACGGCCCGAAACCGACGAAGCCTTCCGACTATTCGCTGAAGGAAGTTCACCACGAATGGAACGACGGCGGCGCCTATGCGCTGCTCGGTCCGTCCGGCTGCGGCAAGACCACGCTGCTCAACATTATTTCCGGACTGCTGCAGCCCTCCGAAGGCAAGATCCTGTTCGACGGCAAGGATGTCACCAACCTGTCGACGCAGGAGCGCAACATCGCCCAGGTGTTCCAGTTCCCGGTGATCTACGACACGATGACCGTTTACGACAACCTGGCCTTTCCGTTGCGCAACCGCCGCGTTCCGGAGACGGAAGTCGATCGCCGCGTCACGGAAATCCTCGAAATGATCGGCCTCTCGGACCGTGCAAAGAAAAAGGCGCAGGGGCTGACCGCCGACCAGAAGCAGAAGATCTCGCTTGGCCGCGGCCTCGTCCGCTCCGATGTCAGTGCCATCCTGTTCGACGAGCCGCTAACGGTCATCGATCCGCATATGAAATGGGTGCTGCGTTCGCAACTGAAGCGGCTGCACAAGCAATTCGGCTTCACCATGGTCTATGTCACCCACGACCAGACCGAGGCACTCACCTTCGCCGACAAGGTCGTCGTCATGTATGACGGCGAGATCGTCCAGATCGGCACGCCGGCGGAGCTATTCGAGAAGCCGAAACATACGTTCGTCGGGTACTTCATCGGCTCTCCGGGCATGAACGTCCTGCCGGCAAAGATCGATGGCTCGTCGGTCGATCTCGATGGCCAGAAGGTTGCGTTGTCTTTTGCGCCGAAGTTTGCTGCCGGTGCCAAGACGGAGCTGGGCATCCGCCCGGAATTCGTCCGCCTTGGCCGCGAAGGCATGCCGGTTGTGATTTCCAAGGTCGAGGACATCGGCCGCCAGAAGATCGTCCGTGCCACCTTCGCCAACCGCCCGATCGCCATCGTCGTGCATGAGGACGGTGAGATCCCGGCGGAACCGAAGATCACCTTCGATCCCGCAGCCATCAATATCTACGCCGATTCATGGCGTGTGGGCGGGGAGGCCTGATCATGGAAAAGACCTGGAACAACAAGGCCTGGTTCATGGTCCTGCCGGTGCTGGTGCTGGTCGCCTTCTCGGCGGTCATCCCGTTGATGACGGTGGTCAACTATTCGGTACAGGACACTTTCGGCAACAATGAATTCTTCTGGGCAGGCACCGACTGGTTCATCCAGGTGCTGCAGTCCGACCGCTTCTGGGATGCGCTGACCCGCAACCTGATCTTCTCCGGCATCATCCTGGCGATCGAGATTCCGCTCGGTATCCTGATCGCGCTCAACATGCCGAAGACGGGGTTTGGTGTTCCCATCTGCCTCGTCCTGATGTCGCTGCCGCTGCTCATTCCGTGGAACGTCGTCGGCACCATCTGGCAGGTGTTCGGCCGCGTCGATATCGGCCTGCTCGGCTACACGCTGGCAGCGCTCGGGATCAACTACAACTATGTCAACAATGTCTTCGATGCCTGGGTGACGTTGATCGTCATGGACATCTGGCATTGGACGAGCCTTGTCGTTCTGCTCTGCTATGCCGGCCTCGTGTCGATCCCGGATGCCTATTACCAGGCGGCGAAGATCGATGGCGCGTCCCGTTGGGCCGTGTTCCGCTACATCCAGCTGCCGAAGATGAAGCGCGTGCTTTTGATCGCCTTCCTGCTGCGCTTCATGGACAGTTTCATGATCTATACCGAGCCTTTCGTCATCACCGGCGGCGGACCCGGAAATGCCACCACATTCCTGTCGATCGATCTCGTCAAGACGGCCATCGGCCAGTTCGATCTCGGCCCGGCAGCAGCACTTTCGCTCATCTACTTCCTGATCATCCTGTTGCTCTCATGGATATTCTACACCGTGATGACCAATAGCGATGCGCAGAGCTGACGGACGGAGGGAGGAAAAACAATGACCACCGCGACACAATCTGCACCCTCGGCATCCGGCCGCAGCCTCTCCTGGCTCGTGCCCACGATCTACATCATCTTCCTGTTGTTGCCGATCTATTGGCTCGTCAACATGAGCTTCAAGACGAACACCGAGATCACCGGCACGTTCTCGCTCTATCCGCATGCGCCGACGCTCCGGAACTATGCGGTGATCTTCACCGATCCGTCCTGGTACAAGGGTTACATCAACTCGATCATCTACGTGGTGATGAACACCGTCATCTCGGTTTCGGTGGCATTGCCGGCAGCTTATGCCTTCTCGCGCTACCGGTTCCTTGGCGACAAGCACCTATTCTTCTGGCTCTTGACCAACCGTATGGCACCGCCGGCCGTGTTCGCGCTGCCGTTCTTCCAGCTCTATTCCGCCTTCGGCCTCATCGATACGCATATCGCCGTGGCGCTGGCGCATTGCCTGTTCAACGTTCCGCTGGCGGTGTGGATCCTCGAAGGCTTCATGTCGGGCGTGCCGAAGGAAATCGACGAGACAGCCTATATCGATGGTTATTCCTTCCCGCGCTTCTTCATCCGGATCTTCATCCCGCTGATCGCATCCGGCATCGGTGTCGCCGCCTTCTTCAACTTCATGTTCTCCTGGGTGGAACTGCTGATCGCCCGCACATTGACGACGACCGATGCCAAGCCGATCGCCGCGATCATGACGCGCACGGTGTCTGCTTCCGGCATGGACTGGGGTGTTCTAGCCGCTGCCGGCGTGCTCACCATCATTCCCGGTGCGATCGTGATCTATTTCGTCAGAAACTACATTGCCAAGGGCTTTGCCCTGGGGAGGGTCTAATGGCAACCGTGTCCCAACGCATCAACCGCTGGCCCCTGGCGCTGGCTGCCGTTCTCGTCGTCTACGCTGTCCTGACCGGGCTGCTGATCATGGCGCTGCCGATCAAGGACGGCGTGCGCGACTGGTTCGCCCCGCTGATACGGGGTGGCTGGATGGCCTGGTCGTTCCCAGGCGCGATGTTCTTCCTCACCATCTTTGCGCTACTGTCGCTGATGGCGGTCTGGGAGTACGCGCGGCCGGGTGGCAGCCCGCGCGTCGGCATCCTGCGGTTCGAGACGACGCGCGGCGACCGCCTTTTCGTCTCGCTGCTCGGCAGCGCCTTCATTCATCTCGCATGGCTGGGACTTGTCGGTCCCAACGTGTGGTGGGCTCTTGCTCTTTCCGTTGTCTACGCCATCGGCGTGTTCAAGCTGGTTTGAGGCAAGATTACTGAAACGGATGGCTCGTGGGAGGTTCCAGGGCATCCGAAAATGCAATCGCAAACCTTTAAGGGAGGACAATTATGCGACGGCACCTTTTAACATCGACAGCAGTTCTGCTGCTGGCCTTTACCGGGTCCGCATTCGCGGGCATGGACGAGGCAAAGCAGTTCCTCGATAAGGAAATCGGCGATGTCTCGACGCTCGATCGCGCCGGCCAGGAAGCCGAAATGCAGTGGTTCATCGATGCGGCAAAGCCTTTTGCCGGCATGGATATCAAGGTCGCTTCCGAAACGCTGACCACGCACGAATACGAATCGAAAACCCTTGCCGCGGCGTTTACCGCGATCACGGGCATCAAGGTCACGCATGACCTGATCGGCGAAGGCGACGTGGTTGAAAAGCTGCAGACCCAGATGCAGACCGGCGAGAACATCTACGACGCCTATGTCAACGACTCTGACCTTATCGGCACCCATTGGCGTTACCAGCAGGCCCGCTCGCTGACCAAGTGGATGGCCAATGAAGGCAAGGACGTGACCAATCCCGGTCTCGACCTCGCTGATTTCATCGGCACGAAATTCACGACAGCCCCGGACGGCGACCTCTACCAGCTGCCCGACCAGCAGTTCGCCAACCTCTACTGGTTCCGCTATGACTGGTTCAACGACGAGAAGAACAAGGCCGATTTCAAGGCGAAATACGGCTACGATCTCGGTGTTCCGGTCAACTGGTCTGCTTATGAGGACATCGCCGAATTCTTCACCGGTCGCGAAATCGACGGTAAGAAGGTCTATGGGCACATGGACTACGGCAAGAAGGACCCGTCGCTCGGCTGGCGCTTCACCGACGCCTGGCTTTCCATGGCCGGCAACGGCGACAAGGGCCTGCCGAACGGCCTTCCGGTCGACGAATGGGGCATCAAGGTCAACGAGAAGTCCCAGCCGGTCGGCTCCTGCGTTGCCCGCGGTGGCGACACCAACGGTCCTGCAGCGGTCTATTCGATCCAGAAGTACCTGGACTGGATCAAGGCTTATGCGCCGGCGTCCGCCGAAGGCATGACCTTCTCGGAATCCGGTCCGGTTCCATCGCAGGGCGAAGTCGCCCAGCAGATGTTCACGTATACGGCGTTCACCGCCGACTTCGTGAAGGAAGGTCTGCCGGTGGTCAACGCTGACGGTACGCCGAAGTGGCGCTTTGCTCCAAGCCCGCACGGCGTCTACTGGAAGGACGGCATGAAGCTCGGTTATCAGGACGTGGGTGCCTGGACACTTATGAAGTCCACGCCGGAAGACCGCGCCAAGGCCGCATGGCTCTATGCGCAGTTCGTCACCTCCAAGACCGTCGACCTTAAGAAAAGCCATGTCGGCCTGACGCTGACCCGCGAGTCGACGATCCAGCACAAGAGCTTCACGGATCGTGCGCCGAAGCTCGGCGGTCTGATCGAGTTCTACCGCTCGCCGGCCCGCGTTCAGTGGTCGCCGACCGGTACCAACATCCCTGACTATCCGAAGCTGGCACAGCTTTGGTGGCAGGCGATCGGTGACGCGTCCTCGGGTGCGAAGACCGCGCAGGAAGCCATGGATTCGCTGTGCGCCGAGCAGGAAAAGGTTCTGCAGCGCCTGGAACGCGCCGGCATCCAGGGTGAAATGGGTCCGAAGCTCGCCGAAGAGCACGATCTCGAATATTGGAACAAGGATGCCGTCTCGAAGGGCAACCTTGCACCGCAGCTGAAGATCGAGAACGAAAAAGAAAAGCCGCAGACCATCAACTACGACGAACTGGTCAAGAGCTGGCAGTAAGACAGGAACCCGGTGCCGGATAACACTGGCGCCGGAGCCTCCTCTCGGATTTGGCTAACGAACAAAACCGTCCGAAGAGATGATCTTCGGGCGGTTTTTTCATTTCGGGGCTGGTCGTGTGTTTGCTAACGGCGTTTGAAAGCGCTGATTGCGGTGCGCATCATGACCTTCAGGTCCAGAAGCAGCGAGAACTGCCTGATGTAATCGATATCGGAGGCAATCTGGCGGATCGCCATCCAGCGATGCCCGGCAGGATCGTGGGGGCCGTGGGTCTGGGTAAGCCCTGTCAAGCCCGGCCTCATCAGGTTGCGGTACTCGTAACCCTGCACGAGATCGCTGTAGCTGCGCCCGGTGATCAGCATGTCGGGAACATGCGGGCGAGGGCCGACCAGCGACAAGTCGCCAACCAGCACGTTCCACAATCGCGGCAAAACGTCGAGCCTGGTCCTGTCCAGGAACCGTCCGAGCGGCGTGATCTGCTGATCGCCGGCGATCGGCTGACGGGTGCTGTTGACCTCATCGAGGCCGGTGGGCCTGCAGCGGAACGCCAAAAGCGCGAAGGGAGCTCCGTTGAGGCCGGTGTGCAGTTGCCGGGCGAAAACCGGCCCCTTGCTGCCCAGCTTGATGAGGACGGCAATGATGACAATAGCGGGAGCAAGAACGAGCAGCCCCAAAAATGCACCGGCAGCGTCGATGCTGCGTTTGATTGCAAACTGAACGGGAAAGTCGGGTACGCGAACCGGATGGAGGTAAAATTGGCGGGCGCCAGTCAGCGATCGCCGACCGGGAAGCGTTGCAGCACCGCCTCTGCCACAACCATTTTCCGTTGCCCGAAAGGGAACTGTTCGCTGCGGCCGTGTTTTCTCCGTCATGGACTTACTTCTCTCCGCTTGTGACAGGCAGACCCGCTTTCCTGTGATCGTTAACAGGAAGTACCTCGCCCGGAGATTTGGAGTTGCTGCCGATTACAATCGCGGAATCCCGATATCGGCCATCGCTGCAAGCTGCTTCCGGGTAAGCTTCATCTGCGCAGTGAAAGATGCAATTTTAACGCTTCGTTAAATATACCCGCGTCGCCAATACCTTGCGAATCCAATCCGTTCCTGTGGTTAATGGGCCGCCGCTCGAACGGTCCGGTTTGTTGAGCCCGACAAAGATTGGCGGCTGTTGCGGACCGTAAGCGCGTCTTGCCAGGGAAGAACTGGCTTACGGTGCCGGATCGCCGGATTCGGTGAGGGGTATTCCGCCGGCGCTTTCACCTGCCATCATACCGTCTATCATCGGCAGCCCGTCGCTTCCGGTCAGCGCAAACCACTTGCTGCGGTCGAAGTACAGATCTCCCGGCATCTTCTTGCCTCGCGTGATGATTTGATTGGCGAGGAAGTTGTAGCGCGGCGTTTCGCCGAATTCTTTCTTGAACTGGATACGGCTGCCGAAATTGCGGATGTCGAAGGGTTCAAGTGCATGGATCTTGCCGATGATTTCTTCCGGATTGCCCCAGCGGACCTGACGTAGAAAAATGTTTGCCGCCTGCCCGGCAAGCTCCGTGACCTTGGCCGTATCGGCTGCAGTCTCGATGTTCAGTTTGACGCGAAAGGAGGTGACGCGGTTTTCCTCGTCGCCCTTGATGACGATGAAGAGAGACGATTGTTCTGGAGCGCTGGAAGGAGGAAGCTCGACCGAGGAAGAACATTCCCAATCATTGTTGTTGGCGCGGCTGATGGTCCAGGCCAATTCGCCGAAACCACCTTCCTTCAGGTGCTCGCATAAGGTCTGCGGATCGCTCTGGATCAGGCGGATGAAGTGCTGCTCCGGGGTCTTCAGGTCGTTAAAGGCATAGACGGGAAGGACCATGCGTGCAGGCGGCAGCCGTATGCTCCTGCTTTGGGTAATCTTGACTTGCTGCGGCGCAGGGTCAGCCTTGATGATCAGATTGGGGTAGCCGAAATAAGTCAACAGCAGATCGAGATTGCGATGGTTATTGGCAAGCAGAACCGTCGCCAGGATGCCGGCAAAGACCAGACCGACAGCGACGACGAAGAATATCTTTCCGGACCGGCCTTTCCGCTGCACATTCATGCCGGCACCTGAACTCCGCAGTTTTCGTCGGCTTCAGACGTCATGGATCCACATGCCTTGGCCATCCTGCGCTTCTCGTCTCACCCTCGGAGATAGGTATTGTCGAGAAAAAATAGACATATCAAGGTATAAAATGTAGGAAGCCATGCCATCGTGCGGCGGCCCGGAGTTTGCCGCAAGAAAAAGACGAAGGGTAGGTGCTCTTGCGCCCGACATTGCGGTCGCGAAGCCGGGCAATCCTCTGGCCGACCGGCCACATACCTGTTGCTCAGCCTTTCGACCATCGGCAGCTATACTGCGCCGGCATACGCCTCGGCGCGGTACAGGGATGTCCACCGCCGCTCAAATTCGAATGTGAATTAGTGCGCAGCCGTTGCCGGACGGGTCTCTGTGTCTTCCCCCTTGATGTGGTGCCCGAGGCGAATATTAGCACTCATCCCGTTTGGGTGCGAAGGCCAAATTCGGTCGCTTCCGGGCCTCGTCAGCGGGGGAGTGGCGCCTAGCTTCCTTCATCCGGAATATTCAGAACATGGCCGCAGGCCTTGCAGTGCACTGCGTCGGCGTCGTGTCTTTGCAAGCCGCATTGCGGGCAGGGGAAGACGACCTTGTGTGGGCGCACGATCGCCTGTGCCAGTCGCACAAACAGCGAGATGCCGAATATCATCGTGATGATCGACGTCAGCTTGCCAAGCGTTCCCGGCAGGGTGATGTCACCAAAGCCAGTCGTGGTGATGGTGGCGACAGTGAAATAAAGTGCATCGACAAAACCGACGACGCCCGCCGCCTGATGGTAGAAGAACGCCGTGTAGACGAAACCGGTGACAAGGAACAGGAAGGTCACGAAATTGATGCAGGCACGGATGACGTCTTCCCACACGGCATAACCCGCCCGCTTGATCAGCAGCGTGAACACCTTGCTCTGGCCGAGCGACCAGATGCGGGAGGCGCGCAGGAAGGCGAAGTTGGAAAATTGCGCCGGAAACAGCAGTGTCGCTAGGATTGCGACATCGACCCAGGTCATCGGCCGTGTCAGCCAGCGACGGAGGCTCGAGGCGATCAGCGCCCGGGCAGCGAGCTCGAAGGCGATCAAAGCGGCGATTGCATAGTCGATGATGAGATAAGTGTGGCCCTCAGCGAGATAAGGGCCGGCGAGGAAGAAGATGATGATGGCGACATCTATGATCGCCATGGTGATTTGAAACCGGATCGCCCGGGCACTGGTCCCGAGATAGAGCATGCGCAGCCAGGCGCGCACGCCGTTCAACATCGGCTCTTCAGGCTCGTCGATCTTGGTGTGCTCTGTCATGAGATTGAGATAGGCTGGTGTGCAGAGGCGGTCAATGCTGCCAGATGTCAGGTGCTGGCATTACAACGATCGTCATCCCGCTTGAACTTCGTGCGGCGCGTCCTGCCGGCACAAAACGCCTGGAATCAGGTGTTTGAAGATTACATTAAGTTCACTTTATTTAGCTGCGGCAGGATGTATATCGTCGATGACGTTACAGTTTGAAATGCCCTACCAGGTGCTCCATGTCCAATTCGGCCGATAGAAACGATGAGTCCGACGGCGCTCAGGTGATGGTTCAGCGGGTGTGGCTTCAGGGCCGGCTGCTGACCGCGATTGCCACGATCCTCATCCTTGCCCTTGCGGGTTACGCGATCTTCCACCTGACGAGTGAAGTTCGGTATGAGGACGTGATGTCGGCGCTCGATAACACCAGCGTCACGTCCATCGCGCTTGCCATCGGCTTTACCGGCTTGAGCTTCTTCGCCTTGACCTTCTATGATGTCGGGGCGTTGATCTACCTCAAACGAAAGTTGCCCTATGCGGATGTGGCGCTGACGGCGGCCGCCGCTTACGCGGTCGGCAACACGGCAGGCTTCGGTCCCTTGAGTGGCGGCGCCATCCGCTATCGCGCTTATTCTCGCCTCGGGCTGAAGCCGGAAGAAATCGGCGGCGTCATCGCCTTTGTTACCCTTGCCTTTGGGCTTGGGCTTGCAAGCGTCGCGGCTCTCAGCCTGTTGATGATCGCACCGGAAGTGGCGACGTTGGTGGGAATGAGCTCGGCGGCGCTGCGCGCGGTGGCGGTGCTGATCCTGACCGGCCTGCTGGCTTTGATGGTCGCGGGCCGCAATGGCCGTGCCTTGCAGCTGGGGCGATTTTCTCTGCGCATTCCCGATTCGCGCACGGCGTCGCGTCAGTTCCTTATCACCGTCCTCGATTTGGCCGCCTCTGCCTCCGTCCTCTACGTGCTTTTACCCGACGGGGTGATCGGCTGGCCAGCATTTCTCGCCATCTATGCGGTGGCTGTCGGGCTTGGCGTTCTCAGCCATGTTCCAGCCGGCCTCGGCGTCTTTGAGACCGTGATCGTTGCAGCGCTCGGCCAAGCTGTGGATGTGGATACGGTGTTGGGCGCTCTCGTTCTTTACCGCCTGATCTACCATGTCCTGCCGCTGCTTCTGGCTGTCATCTTCGTCATCGGCGCCGAATTGCGCAGTCTCTACCGCAAGCCGGTCGCGTCCAGCCTTCGCCGCGTGGCAGGCCGGCTGACGCCGCTGCTGCTCGCAACGCTGGCCCTTATTCTCGCCGCCATGCTGGTGTTTTCCAGTGTCACGCCGACGCCAGACGACAATTTGGCCTTTCTTGCCGACTACGTGCCGTTGCCGATTATCGAAGGCACGCATTTTCTGGCAAGCCTGCTGGGGCTGGTTCTCGTCATCGTCGCGCGCGGCCTTGCAAGACGGCTGGACAGCGCCTGGTGGGCGGCGCTTGTCGTTGCCGTTATCGCGCTGCTGTTTTCCCTGCTGAAGGCGGTTGCGCTGATCGAGGCCAGCCTGCTCGCCTTTTTCATCGTCAGCCTGCTTGCCACGCGCCGTTTGTTCGACCGGCCGGCGAACCTGTCGAACGAACGGCTGACGCTGCCCTGGCTGACGGCGATGCTGGCCCTGTGTGCTTTTGCGGTGATCGTTCTGTTGTTCGTTTATCGCGATGTCGAATACAGCAATACGCTCTGGTGGCAGTTCGAGCTGTCGGAGGAGGCGCCGCGCGGCCTTCGCGCCGTGCTCGGGTTGACGATCTTCTCCGGTGCTGCTGCTTTGTGGAGCCTGTTGCGTCCTGCCAAGGGCCCGAGAGAAGCGTCTTCCGCCGAGGACATCGACAGGGCGATCGCCATCGCACGGGGGCAGGATATGTCCGACGCCAATCTCGTGCGGATGGGCGACAAGAGCCTGATGTTCTCAACCGATGGCCGCGCCTTCATCATGTATGGCCGTCAGGCCCGGTCCTGGATCGCCCTGTTCGATCCGGTCGGCCCGCGCGACGCGTGGCCGGACCTGATCTGGCAATTTATCGAGGAGGCCCGGTCCTGCGGATGCCGCCCGGTGTTCTATCAGGTATCTCCGGCCGGGCTCTCCTATTACGCGGATGCCGGGCTTCGGGCTTTCCGTCTCGGCGAACTCGCCACGGCGGACCTCACGACCTTCGAGTTGAAGGGCGGCAAGTGGGCCACTTTGCGCCAGACCGTCAGCCGGGCGCAGCGCGACGGGCTGGAATTTGCCGTCGTCGAGCCGGACGGCATCCCGGCGATCATGGACGATTTGGTCGCAGTCTCCGACGCCTGGCTTGCGCATCACCGGGCCAAGGAAAAGGGTTTTTCACTCGGTGCATTCAACCCGGACTATATTGCCGCCCAACCGGTCGCGGTCCTGCGGCTGAACGGGAAAATCGTCGCCTTCGCCAATATCCTCGTGACCGATGTTTGCGAGGAAGGGACCATCGATCTCATGCGCTTCCTGCCGGATGCGCCGAAGGGATCGATGGACTTCCTGTTCGTATCGCTGATGGAATATCTGCGCGACAAGGGGTTCAAGCGGTTCAATTTGGGCATGGCGCCTCTGGCCGGCCTTTCCGGCCGCCGTTCCTCGCCTGTCTGGGACAAGGTTGGCCGCACGGTTTTCGAACACGGCGAACGCTTCTATAACTTCAAGGGCCTGAAGGCATTCAAGTCGAAATTCCATCCGCACTGGCAGCCGCGTTACATGGCAGCGGGTGGTGGTATCAACCCCGTTCTGGCACTGATGGATGCAACATTCCTGATTGGCGGCGGCGTTAAGGGAATTGTGAAAAAATGATCTTGAAGACATTCTGCCAGGCCGCTTTCGCAGCCAGCCTGTTTTTCACGGCATTCCCGGCGCGATCGGAGGACCCTGCCGCCTTCGACACGGGCATGATTCCGTCGCCGCACATTCTGACGCCTAGCGGCGATGTCGCTGCCGCCGTGGTGCTGATTTCGGACAAGGCCGGATGGTCGGACAAGGAGGATACGCTTGCCAAAAGCCTGAGCGACGGTGGCGCCTTGGTCATCGGCATCGATCTGCCGAGCTATCTGGCATCGCTTGCGAAGGACGACGGCGACTGCATCTACATGGTGTCGGACATCGAAGCGCTAAGCCAGCAAGTCCAGCGGGCGGCGAAGAACAACGATTACCGGCTGCCGATCGTTGCCGGCGCCGGCGCGGGCGGCGCTTTGGCTTTGGCCATTGCGGCGCAGACCCCGGCAGCGACAATCGGGCAGACGCTGGCGATCGATCCCGAGGCCGGCATAGCGCTGAGCAAACAACTCTGTACGCCCGCCGACAAGAAAAAGGTGGGCGATCGGATGGTCTACGGTCTGACCGACGGCCCGCTGCCCGACCCGGTCACTGTACTGTTCACAAAGGATGCGCCGGCAGATGGCCGCGCCCACGTTGCGGAGTTGACAGCCAAGCACAGCGATATCGAAATCACCGAGACGGATGACGAAACGTGGACGGCTTTTTCCGATGCGCTTTCGGGGCTCGTTTCTGCCTCCGCAGGCGAGGACAATCCCCTCGGTCTGCCGCTGACGGTGCTTGAGGCCAAGCCGACGCGTGACACGATGGCCATCGTCTATTCCGGCGATGGCGGCTGGCGCGATATAGACAAGGAAGTCGGTGACGTTCTGCAGCAGCAGGGCATGCCGGTGGTCGGTATCGATTCCCTGCGTTACTTCTGGTCTGAACGCCAGCCGCAGGAAACCGCCGATGATCTGCATCGCATCATCGCATTTTATGGAAAGCGCTGGAACGTCAAGCATATCCTGCTGATCGGCTATTCCTTCGGTGCCGATATCCTGCCCCGGACCTACAATCTACTGCCACAGGCCGATCGCGACCGCGTTGCGCAGGTTTCGCTGCTCGCCGTGTCGCATCAGGTGGATTACAAGATTTCCGTGCTTGGCTGGCTGGGTGCGGCGGCGGCGGATGGGGCCGGAGATCCGGCAGACGACATAAGCAAGATCAAACCAGCCGTCGTGCAGTGCATTTATGGGACCGACGAGGAGGATGATGTCTGCCCGACACTGAAGGATACCGGCATCGAAGTCATCGCCATTGAAGGCGGCCATCATTTCGACGAGGATTATCCGGCTTTGGTCAAGCGCATTCTGGACGGGTTTGATGGGAGGCTGGCGTCCATCGTAAAGCCCTGATACGCACCTCGATAACTAAAAAGATACCGGATCGCCTTTTCCGGCGATCCTGTTTTCCTTGAGACTACTGCTTATTGTCATCTTCAGCGGCGGCGCGACCGCCGGGGATCGTGCTGACGGTGACTGAAACCGGGTCGCTGGCAGGAAAGGATGACTCGAGGCCCTCATCGAGCTGCTCTTCCAGCGTGCCTGTATCACCCGCAGCTCGAGCGCTTCGCAGCGAAATAACGGCCGGAGATTCGCCAGTGGAATCACTGCCGGAGCCGGACGTTTCGGCTGCCTCTGCCTCATCGGGTTGGTCGAAGGTCGCCACTTGCAGCATCATCGCCTTGGCCCTTGTGATCGCGTTCAGGCGGTTCAAGCCATCCGATTCGGTCTGGGTCATCTGAACGGAAATTACATCGCCGCCTTCGCCGACAAATTCGACGGTCATCATCCCGGATGACGGTTGCGGGTGCACCTGGGTGCCGATTACTTCCATGACAGTCGCCTCCATGATTGCGTTACCGCTAATAACTGTGCCGGGAGACGTTTTGTTCCGCTTGCGGGCGCACCCCACAACGAACACCGCCGCAGCCTGAACGCAAAAAGAGCGGCCGGAGCCGCTCCTTGATGGGGTGATGAAGCGGCAGCGATCAGGCCGCGACGTCTTCCATCTCGCGTTCCTTGAACATGCGGGCGAGGTTGAGGAAGCAGATCATGCCGGTCTCGTTGGCAATGATGCCTTCCGCATAGCTCTTGTCGAACGATGTGGTGATTTCCGGGACCGGCTGAACCTGGTCGCCACGGACGGTCAGGATGTCGGAGACGCGGTCGACGACGAGGCCGATGACCATGTTGTGCACTTCGGCAACGACGATGGCGCTGCGCTCGTTGGCAACCGTGCTCTTCATACCGAGCTTGTGGGCAAGGTCGATGATCGGGATAACGGTGCCGCGCAGGTTCATCACGCCGAGAACGTCGGCCGGCGAATGCGGGATCGGGGTGGATGGCGCCCAGCCGCGAATTTCGCGGATCGTCGTGGTCTTCACGCAGAATTCCTGATCGTGGAGACGGAAGGCGATGATCTCGAGCGTTTCGTGACCGAAGGTACCTGTAGAGATCGTGTTGTTCATCAAAATTCTTCCCAGCTATCCCGATTGGCGGCAACTGCCACGTTTGAACTAAAGGCCTTCGCTACCCGGTTGGCCATGGCTCGGGCCGGGGAAGCGACTGGTTTTGCGTCCTGCCGCGCTGCCGCCAAGCGACCCTGCGATGCCTCGCCAACCTTGAACTGGCTGAGCAGACCGAAAAGACCGTCCGCTTCCTTCGCCAAGGCGTGGCTGGCAGCCGTGGATTGCTCGACCATCGCTGCATTCTGCTGTGTACCTTGGTCCATTGTATTCACAGCCTGGTTAATTTCTTTCAAACCTGTCGCCTGTTCTTTTGCACCTTCTACAATAGCGGCCACATTGGTGTTGATCTGGTGCACCTGGGTCAGGATTTCTTCCAGTGCCTTGCCTGCCTGACCGACCAGAGAGACGCCGGTTTTGACCTGGTCGCCGGAGGTGGTGATCAGGCTCTTGATTTCCTTGGCTGCCTTTGCCGAGCGCTGGGCAAGTTCGCGCACTTCCTGCGCCACCACGGCAAAACCCTTACCTGCGTCGCCGGCGCGGGCCGCCTCGACGCCTGCATTGAGGGCAAGCAGGTTGGTCTGGAAGGCGATCTCGTCGATCACGCCGATAATGCTGGAAATCTCGCGTGACGAGTTCTCGATCTCACCCATCGCCTTGACGGCGTTTCGCACCACTTCGCTGGAGCGTTCGGCCCCCAGCTTGGTCTGTGCCACCAGCGCGCCGGCCTCTTCGGCACGGCGGCTGCTATCGGCCACGGTTGTGGTGATTTCCTCAAGCGCTGCGGCAGTTTCCTCGATCGATGCTGCCTGCTGTTCCGTGCGTTTTGAAAGATCCACGGCTGCATTGTGGATCTCGCTCGAACCGGCGGTGATCGCCTGCGCATTGGCGCCGACCGCGCGCATCGCCTGTTTCAGTTTGTCGATGGAATCGTTGAAGCTGAGGCGGAGCGTTTCCAATGCCGGGATGAATTGCCTGTCCAGATGCTGATCGAGATTGCCGCCAGCCAGGTCTTGCAACGCCGCCGCTAATTCCTGGCTGTTGTTGACGCGGCCGGTAATGTCGGTGGCGAATTTTACCACCTTCATCACAGATCCGTTCAAATCGAAGATCGGATTGTAGCTGGCCTGGATCCAGACCTGCCTGCCGCCGCTGCCGATCCGTTTGAATTCGTCGGCGATAAACTGGCCGTTGCGCAGCTTGGCCCAGAAGTCCCTGTATTCGTCGCTGCGGCTGTAGGCGGGATCGCAGAACAGGCTGTGGTGTTTGCCCTGAATGTCGGCAAGTTGATAACCGAGCGTCGAGAGAAAATTCCCGTTCGCCGTCAGAATGTCGCCGTTCGGGGTGAACTCGATGACGGCCTGGGCGCGGGAGATCGCATCGATCTTGCCGGCATCTTCGGCGCTTCTCAGTTTTTCAGATGTGATGTCGGTGGCAAACTTGACCACCTTGTAGGGCTTGGAACCCCGGAAAACGGGGTTGTAGGATGCCTCGATCCAGATTTCCCGGCCGCCCTTGCCAATTCGCTTGTACTGGCGTCTGTCGAATTCGCCGCGCCCAAGCCGTGCCCAGAATTCGCGATAATCCGTGCTAGCCGCGTCGCCGGGATCGACAAACATGCGGTGATGCTGGCCGACGATTTCCGGAAGGTCATACCCCAGTGTTTTGCAGAAGTTCTCATTGGCAGTCAGGATTTTACCCTGCAGATCGAACTCGATGATCGCCTGGGATCGCTGCATCGCAGACAGGATTGCCTTGGCGTCGCTGCCGAACGGCGATGGGAAACTGCTCATGGCTGTCGGTCCTTATGTCCTTGGTTGGGCAACGCGCGCGCAGAGGCACCGCGCGATCGGGCGGATTTTCACTGAATGGCAATGCTGACTGTTGGCGAACGATACCGGCACTGGCGCCAGCGGCGTCATGACATGCCGGATAAACGGCGTTGCGCGAAAGCTTCATGCTCCGGCAAATACCGGTCGCGTAGCAATATCTAGGGGGTAAAACTTGACCAGATATTTAAGATTTGGCTATTTCAGGCCGCTGATCGGTATAAATATGATAAATGAAAATACCCGGCTCAACGCCGGGTATAAAAGCTGACTTGATTGCATTCAAAGGGTGCGGAAAGCCGCATTTCCGGGCTTTCGCATTGCTGCTCACTGTGCGGTGAGAACGCCTGCGAATTGCTCGACGGCCCAGTCCACCTGGTCTGCGGTGATGACCAGCGGCGGGGCGATGCGGATCGTGTCGCCATGAGTGTCCTTGGCCAGAATGCCGCGTTCCTTCAGCGCTTCGCAATATTTGCGGGCACCACCGGCTTCCGGCACCAACTCGACGGCGAGCATCAGCCCACGGCCGCGTACCTCCTTGATGATGTTGGAGCGAATATCCTTGAGGCCTGTCTGGAAACGCTCCCCCATGCGGGCGGAGTTGCCGATCATGTCTTCCTCGGTCAGGGCCTTCAGTGAGGCGCGGGCAATGGCGCAGGCAAGCGGATTGCCGCCAAACGTCGAGCCATGCTGGCCGGGTTGCAGGACGCCGAGCACTTCGGAATTCGAAAGAACAGCAGAGACCGGATAAAAGCCACCGGACAAAGCCTTGCCGATCAGGGTCACGTCGGCTTCGATACCTTCGTGCTCTTCGGCGAGCAGCTTGCCGGTGCGGCCGAGGCCGGTCTGGATCTCGTCGAGGATCAGCGTGATGCCGTGCTTGGAGCACAATGCGCGCACTTCCGGGAAATAGCCCTGCGGCGGGATCATCACGCCGGCTTCGCCCTGGATCGGCTCGATCAGGAAGGCAACCGTGTTTTCGTTGATCGCAGCGCGGAACGCTTCGATATCGCCGAACGGAACAGTCTTGAAGCCGGGTGCGAACGGGCCGAAGCCGGAGCGGGCATCCGGGTCCGTCGAGAAGCCGACGATACCCATGGTGCGGCCATGGAAATTGTTGGAGCAGACGATGATCTCTGCCTTGTTCTCGGCAACGCCCTTGACCTCGTAACCCCATTTGCGCACGGCCTTGACGGCGGTCTCGACGGCTTCGGCGCCGGAGTTCATCGGCAGGATCTTGTGGCTGCCGGTGAGTGCCGCCAGTTCCTCGTAGAAATGCGCAAGCTGATCGTTGCGGAAGGCGCGCGAGGTCAGTGTCAGCTTCTGCGCCTGCTCGACCATTGCCGCCAGGATTTTCGGGTGGCAATGACCTTGGTTGACGGCGGAGTAGGCCGACAGGCAGTCGAGGTAACGGTTGCCATCGAGGTCCCAGACATAGACGCCTTCGCCGCGCGACAGCACGACGTCGATCGGCTTGTAGTTATGTGCGCCGAGCCGGTATTCGGTTTCGATCAGTGCGTTGGTCGTGTTCATGGTTCCTCCGGTCGTTTTGTTATTGGCTCAGGCGCCGCGCGTCGGGCGATCAAGGATACGGCGGCCGAACAGGCTTGCCGTCAGCTCGACGAGGATGCGGGCGCTTTTGCCGCGATCGTCGAGGAAGGGATTGAGCTCGACCAGGTCGAGCGAGGAGACGAGGCCGCTGTCACACAGCATTTCCATGATCAGATGCGCTTCGCGGAAGGTTGCGCCGCCCGGAACCGTGGTGCCGACGCCCGGCGCCAGTTCCGGATCGAGGAAATCGACGTCGAGGCTGACATGCAGGAGGCCGTTGGCGGCTTTGATGGTGGCGATGATCTCGTGCATGATATGGGCCATGCCGGTCTCGTCGATGGCGCGCATGTCATAGACATTGACGCCGTGTTCAGCGATTTCCTCGCGCTCCCGGTCATCGACGGAGCGGATGCCCACCTGGAAGACGTTCTTCGGATCGACCATCGGGCGATTCTTGTCGAGGATCGGCGCAAACTCCGCCTGGCCGCAGAAAAAGGCCACCGGCATGCCGTGCATGTTGCCGGAAGGTGATGTCGCCGGCGAATTGAAATCGGCATGGGCATCGAGCCAAAGCACGAAGAGTGGGCGGTTCTGCTCGGCAGCGTAGCGGGCCATGCCGGAGACCGAGCCCATCGACAGGGCATGATCACCGCCGAGGATCACCGGAAATTTGCCGGTTCGGGCTGCCTGGTGCACCGATTCGTCGAGCGCGCGGGTGACGGCCGCAACGATCTGCAGATTGTTGGCTTTCGGATGGTTGGGAAGGTCTCTGGCAGGCAGAGGCTTCAGGTCGCCTTCGTCGGTGACGCTGTGGCCAAGACCGGCCAGAATGGTGTCGAGGCCTGCAATGCGCAGGGCTGCTGGACCCATTGCAGCACCGCGACGGCCGGAGCCTTCTTCGAGTGGTGCGCCAATGAGCACGATGTTCTTCTTGGATTCAGCCATGGTCTTCCCCGCAAGTTCGCGTGATGCCGGTTTGCCCGGTTTGTGTGCGGATTATACGGGTTTGTTCGTTGGCAAATAGATGGAAAACTGGCAAATAGGCAGCAATAATTGACACTATGAGAAGTGCGGATGGACAGAATGATAAGTCTCGATGATCTCGACCATTCCCTGATCAGTGCGCTGCGTCACAATGCCCGTACACCCGTTTCAGCCCTTGCCGCCACCACAGGTGCGTCGCGCGCGACCGTTGCCGCCCGGATCGACCGGCTGGTGGCATCCGGCACCATCGCTGCCTTTACCATCCGCACCGGAGCGGAGCTTTCCGGCAGCGGTGTGCGCGCTATCGTCATGATCGAAATTCACGGCAAGATGGCCGATCGCGTCGCGGCGCAGCTGCGCGGCCTGCCACAGGTGCGCGCGCTGCATTCCACCAATGGCCGCTGGGATTTCATTGCCGAGCTGGAAGACAAGGATCTCGGCACCTTCGATGAAACGCTGCGGCTGATCCGGCTGATCGATGGGATCAACCTGACGGAGACGAATATTCTGCTGAAGACCAGCAAGATTTCGGCTGCGGTTTAGGTCGGATGGTATTGAGCGGCGCCTGCCCTCAGTATTCCTTCTCATAGAAGATACCGCCGCCTGCACCGCTGGCTCCGGCTTCACCGCGCAGCTTGACGCCACGTCCCACGTCGAGATTGATGATCGCCTTGCCGCCGCCTGCTTCCGCGCCCGATTGAAGCTCAAGGTAGGTCCGGTCATTGAGATACTTGCCGGCCGTAACCGTGGCGCCACCGGTCGCATCGGTCGAGACATCAAGATCGTCGACGCCCAGCTTGTTGCGCAGGCCGCTCAGAAGCGAGTTGGAGCCTCCGCCGGCCAGTTCACTGACGGCGGCGGCCAGCTGGGCGATCTGCAGGGCCGAAAGATTGGACAGCGACCGGTTGAAGATCAGTTGCGCCAGGATTTCATCCTGCGGCAGAGCAGGCGACGACGAGAACGTGATGGCCGGGTTGTTGGCCGGGCCGGCGACATTGACGGTCACCGTCGTCGATCCGGCGGTGGATGTTGCATCCAGATCGAGCGTCGGGATAAGGTTGCCGCCGAAGCTGATCGTGCCATCGGCGAAGTTGAGGCGCTTGCCGAGGATTTCGAGCCGGCCACGCCGCATCTCGAAACCGCCGGATACGGCCGGTTCTGCAGCGGTGCCGCGAATGGTCAGGTCGCCACCAAGCTCGGCATCGATGCCGCGTCCGCGGACGAACAGTTTTCCAGGAGCGCTGACTGCCAGATCGAAAGCGATGCCGCCGCTTTTGGCACCGCCGCCGCTGACTGTGTCGCTGCGGACATCGGCCTGCATTTGCCGCACTTTGGCCGGGGCATTCTTGTGCTTGATGTTGATTTCCGACAGGGACGCCGGCAGCTTTTCCGGAATGGTGATCGAGGCCTTGTGGATGGTAACCTTGCCGCCCAGCACCGGCGTTGCGGTCAGCGAACCCTTGAGGGTCATTGCACTATCGACGCTGGCTGTGAACAGGCTGCCATCGACATAGGTCGCTTTGGCAAGGCGGATGGCGAGGTCGGCCGGAAAGCCGGAACCGGGGGCGATGCCGACCGTGCCGGTAACATCGAGCGTACCGCCGCTGGCAAGCTTGCCGGAGAGTTTTTGGATATTCGCCTGCTTGCCATCCAGCGAAACATTGGCAGCGAGATCGGTGATCGCCAGGTTGCGCCGGACATCGACGAAGCGGGCGCCCGAGGTGGAGATCGTGCCGGTGACCTGTGGTGCCGTAGCTGCACCAGTGATGGAAAGATCGACATTGGCTGCGCCGGTCAAGGTAAAGCCCTGCTCGGCCAAAAGGTTGGCGGCGAGACCGAACGGCAAATTGCCGGACGCCTTCACATCGATCTGCTTGTTGCCGGTTATGCCGACTTTGCCACCGGCCTTGAAGGCGAGGCCACCCGCCCCGTTGAGCGTGCTGTCGAGCGTCACGACGTTGTTGGCAAACTGGCCCTTCGCCGCGATATCGAGTGCGCCGACGCCGGCGGATTTCGCCTGCGCGATTGCGGCGTTTGCCCAGCGCAGATCGTAGACCACAACGGGGGCTGCAGACGTTCCGGTGACATCGACCTTGCCGCTGATGGCACCGTCGGCCCCAAGCGACGGCACGAATGTGTTGGCGAGGCTTGCGGGCAGGGCATTGAGATGGACGTCGAGGTCGAGCTTCTCACCAGCCGAGCCGGTCACCGCGATCGTGCCTCCCGAAGCGCCGATCGTCAGTTTCTGCAGGCTGACCCTGCCGTTCTCGATGGTGATCGTCGTCGGTGACGAAAGCTTCACCGGAATCTTGCGCGGTGTTGCGGCAAAGGAAGCGAGATTGACGGTTGTCCTGCCATTCGCCGTCTCGATATCGGCCCGCAGATTGAGTGGCGCGCCGTCATACTGTCCGTCCAGCGTCACGTCGGTCTTCCCGGCCTGCTGGGTGAAGTCCAGCTTCAGGCCGGTGACGCGGTTTTGTCCCTGCGCGAAAGTTTCGACGGAGAGATTGCCCTTGATCGCCAGGGCCTTGAGGTCGGCAATGGTGATATCGGCGACCGGCTTGGTGATGACGAGATCGCCGCGCTTGATGCCGGAACCGCTGGCTTTCAGCGCAATCGAGGTCTTGCCATTGTCGCTGTTGATCGATGCCGATCCGGCCATGTCGCCGGATGCCTTTTCACCGGCCATGGCGGCGAGCAGACCGACATCCGGGAAGGTGAAGTCGATATTGCCCTGCGGCAGGAAATCGCTGGTGAACTGGATCTTGCCGTTCAGTCTGTTGTCGCCGATCTGCACCTGAAGAACCGGAAGGCTGGTGCGGCCTTCCTCGGAGACGAGGTCCGCATTGACGTTGATGGCCTGGCCGCCAAGAGCGCCGGTGGCCTTGATCTTCGCCTGCGGGTTTTTCGGATTGGCGGTCGCATCGGCGGTCAGTTGCAGATCGCTGAGCGTCCGGCCTGCCAGAGTGGCTCCGCTGGAGGTGACCTCGGCCTTGATGCCGAGATTGTCGAGCGGACCGGTGGCATCGACCTTGAAGTCGGCGATGCCACTCGCATCCGCCAGTACCTTGCCGAGATCGGGCAGCGTGCCGGTGACGGCGGCTGTCAGGGTGCCGTCCTTGAGGCCGACTGAGCCTGCGGCCTGGATCGTTCCGGACCCGACGGCCAGTCTGCTGATATCAATCGCGCCATCCGCACCGGTGGTCACCATGCCGGACAAGGTGACTGGCGTGTCGAACTTGGCGGAAAGGGAGGTTGGCAAGCCGGCCGGAAGGACGGACAGATTGAAACCGGCATTCAGCGTCTTTGCGGCAATCTCGAACGCGCCATCCACGGTGCCGCCGAGATTGCTGCTGTCGATGGTGACGGGATCGAAGCCGATCCGTTGCGGCGATACGTGGAGAATGGTTTCGACCTTCAGCGGTCCCTTGACCAGCCTATCGAGGTCGGCGCTTGTCAGCTGCGTATTGCCGGTGTCGATACGGGTTTTGACCAGGCCGGTCTGGGTCGACAGGTTGAACGCGTCGCTTTGGGCCGTCAGCTTGATCGCTTCGATGCGGCCCTGTGGCAGGGCGAGCTGACCGATATCGGCCCGGACGTCGAGAACGGCGGATTGCATGCTGCCGGTGATCGATGCGGTACCCGTATCGAGCACGACATGGGCTTCGCCATTTTCAAGCGGCAGGCGCGCGTCGATTCCCGCGAGCGTCGCGGTGATATCGAGCTTTTCGCCGGCACTGCCGTTCAGGGTCACCGTGCCGCCGGATGCGGCGATCGCGAGCTCCTGCAGATTGACCGCGCCGTTTTCGATTGTGACCGTCGTCGGGGCCGCCAGTTGCAGCGGGATTTTCTTCGGTGCGGCATCAAACGACTGGAGATTGATCGTCGTCTTGCCGCCAGCACTCTGCAGGTCGCCGCGTACAGTCAGGGAGCCTGCGTCATAAATGCCGTCGAGGGCGAAGTTGGTTTTCGGACCCTGTTGCTCGAAGCCGAGCTTGAGGCCGGCCAGGAGGGTGTCACCTTGGCGGACTTCTTCTACCGTTACCGCACCTTTGATCGCCAAAGCTTTCAGATCGGCGATGGTGATGTCGGCAGCGGGTTTGCTGATCACCAGATCGCCACGGGTAATGCCCGATCCGTTGGCTTTGACGGCAACCGACGTCACGCCTTTTTCAGACCTGATGCTGGCCGTGCCCGTAAGGTCACCGGATGCGGTTTGTCCGGCCATGGCGGCAAGCAATCCGAGATCGGGGAAGTTGAAGCTGAGCGCGCCGTTCGGCTGGAAATCCGGCGTCAGGTCCAGCGCGCCGGTCAGCGTGTTCTGGCCGATCGTCGCCTCGATCGAGGGAAGGCTGGTAGCGCCCTTGGCGGAGGCGATTTCGGCCTTGGCGTTGATCGTCTGTCCGTCCAGAGAGCCTGTGGCCGTGACCGTCGCATTGGGGCCATTCTGGCCGACTGTCGCATCGGCGCTGACGGCGAGATCATTGAGCGTGCGTCCGGCAAGCGTCGCGCCGTTTGCCGTCACCTCGGCCTTGATGGCCAAAGCGTCGAGCGGGCCGCTGACATCAGCCTTGAAATTGGCAATGCCCTTGGCGTTTGCAAGGAACCTGCCTATTTCCGGAACGATGCCGCTGACTGCCGCAGTCAGGTTCCCGGTTTCAAGCGCTGCCGATCCCGTTGCCTCGATGGTACCGGACTTGAGGGCGAGATCGCTGACTGCAACGCTGCCATTGGCGCCGGTGTCAAGATTGCCGGTTATGGCGATGGTCGTGTCGAATTTTTCAGCCAGCGACGGTGGCAGGACGGCAGGCAAGGCGAACAGCTTGAAGCCGGTTGCCAGCGTGTTCTCGGCAATCCTGTAGGAACCAGTCAGCGTTCCGCCGATACTGGCGCTTTCCAGCGTCAGTGGATCGAAGGATGCGGTTTCAGGGGTGAGCGACAGGGTGCCGTCGATCTTCACCGGGCCCTTGATCAGGCGGTCGATATCGGCGCTGACGAAGCGGGTCGCCCCGGTCTCGATCGTTGTCTTCAGGGGCCCGGTCTTGGTCGAGAGATTGAAGCTGTCGCTATAGGCGTACAGCTTGATGGCCTCGATCTCGCCCTGCGGCAACGTCGCCTTACCGATATCGGCACCGATGTCGAGGACGGCCGTCTGCGCGTCGCCGATCAGCGAGACATTGGCATTGTTGATCGAAAGCTGCGCCTCGCCTTTTGCCATTGGCAGGCGGAAGTCGATGGGACCATTCGTACCGGTCAGGCTTGCCTGCAGGTCGTTTTGACCTGCAGTGCTATAGGTGCCGGATGCGGCGAAGGTCAGTGCTCCCGTCGAGAAATTACCCCTGTTGATGCGCATGGTCGTGCCGTCGAGCGCTGCGGACAGGTCAATATCCGTCGTGCCTTCGAACAGCGGTCTAAATGCGGCCGGCAGCAGATCGCTGAACGTGCCGCCGCCCTTGAGCGCGAGGGTGCGGAATCCGTCGGGAGCAAGCGTGTGCTCGCCTTCCACTTTCAGCACCTCGTTGCCGTCAAGTGCTGCGGTTGCCGTGCCGGTCCATTTCGTCAGCGGGCCGTCGCCGGTTACGGAAATGCTGACGGCCGGTTCGCCGGGCAGGCGCATGGCCTTGGCGAGCAATCCGCCCTTCGGTTCGTTGATGGTGGTTTCCAGCTTCAGTTTGTTGTCTGCCGGATTGAAGACGATATCGGCAATCGCCTTGGCGTCCGGCCGGTCGCGCTGTGCAACGGCAAGCGCCGCGGCAATACTGGCATTGGTGGCGTTCAGCTTGCCCTGCGCATTGAGGAACTGATCGACGCCGGCGATATCCTTGCCGATGATGATTTCCTGCAGATCGAAGGCATCGATCTTGACGTCGAGCGGCAGAGCAAAGGTCTGGCGGACTTCCTTGGTTTCCTGCGAGGGGATCGGCAGCCGTTCGAGGCGAACGGATCCGGCGGACAATTTAGCCGCCTCGAAGCGCTTGGAAAACAGGGCGGCCGGCGACCAGTCGATCGCGACTTCGCGGATTTCGGCATAGATACCCTTGCTGTCGAACAGCGTCACGCTGGACGCCGTGAAATCGCCTGTCAGAAGCGCGCTCGGGTCATTGATGCGAACGATCTGGTCGGGCGTCGAGGCATATTTCTCGATCATCGCGGCGACAAAGCGAGCACCTGGCGCGGTAAAGCCTGCGAAAAGCACCAGAAGCACCAGGGCGACCAAGGCAAAGCCAAGGCCGTAAACCAGCCAGCGCAACGCGATTTTCAGAAAACGGAGCAAACGATTCATAATTCATCCATAGCGCAAGTCGCGTTGCGGTGAAATTGCTTCCTAAACCAGCTCTTTGCGTCCGGGTTCAGGCCGTGATGACTGCGCTTGGCAATCAGAAGGATTGGCCGATACCGGCATAGATTCCGTATTTGGTGCCGCCCGGATAGGCATTGAGCGGCACGGCGACGTCCAGCCGGATCGGCCCGAATGGTGTGTTGTAGCGCAGGCCGATGCCGGCACCGGCGCGGATGTCGGAAAAATCCGGCGCGGTCTTGGCCGATACCGTTCCGGCGTCGATGAAGGGCACGATGCCGATCGTATCGGTTATGCCGATGCGCGCTTCCACTGTGGCGTTGACATATGAGCGTCCGCCGAGGATCTCGTTGTCGCCGTTGCGCGGGCTGATCTCCTGATAGGAATAGCCGCGCACGGTGCCGCCGCCGCCCAGATAGAAGCGCCGGTTGGCCGGAATGGAGGCGAGGCCATCGCCACCGGCAATCACGCCGGCGCCAAGCCTTCCGGCCAGAACGAAGCGGTTTTCTTCGCCGAAGCCGACATAGGCTGCAGCCGATCCCTCGAACGAGCTGAAGAAACTCTGGCCGTTGATCTCGTAGCTTGGCTTGGCGTTGATCGACGCGCGATAGCCTGAGGCGGGGTTGAGCTTGTTGTCGCGGGTGTCGCGGACATACTCGATCGGGATCGACGCGGTCAGATATTCGTTCTTTCCAAACGCGTCCTCGACATCGGCCCACGCCAGTTCGCCACCGGCTGATACAGTGTCAGTATCCGAGAGTTCGAACGTGGCGCCTGCCGCCGCCGTGAAGATCGTTGCCTCGTAGGCGTCGGGATCGAGCAGCTGCGCCTTCAGGCTGGCATTGAATGTGGAGGCAGGGCCGAACGCCCCGGGCTTGGCAAACAGCAAGCCGGCCGAATAATCGAGACTGCCGACATCGGTGGTTTCGCCGATGCGGCTGACCGAGCCCTCCAGACGCAGAGATTCGGCCCGGCCGAACAGGTTACGGTGGCCCCAGTAGCCCTGCAGACCGAAACCGTCGGTGGTGGAATATTGCGCACCTGCGCCAAAGTAACGGTGTTTGCCTTCCGAGACCTCGATAGACATCGGAATGGTGCCGTCTGGTGCCAGCTGATCAGCTTGCTTGATGGTGACACTGGAGAATACGCCCAGCTGCCGCAGCCGGTCGGACGCCTTGCGCAACGCTTCCGGTGAATAAGGCTTGCCGCCGTTCAGCCGGGAATAATCGGCAACGAAACTCGGATCGACGGTCTTGGTGCCATTGACCGTAACGGCGCCCACCGGTGCGACGGGCCCGCCTTCGGCTGCGATCGTGACATCGACGGTATTCGTCGCGTGATCTGCGACAACGCTGCGTTCCGTCAGTTTGGCAAGTGGCCTACCTTCTTCCTTCAGGTCTTCGACGACTTTTTCGCCGGCCTTGATGATGAGGGTGGAATCCGCACGCGCTCCTGGTTTCAGATACTGGTCCGGCCGGCGCCCGACGGCATCGCCTTTGAGAACGACGTCACCCAGGGTGAACACAGGGCCGGGGCTCACGGTGATCTCGACCGGCACCGGCGCACCATCCGGAAAGACGGGATCGGGCGGCAGCGTGTCGATGTCCTGACCATTCACCTTGACGGCCACCGTGCCACCGTAACGGGCCTGTTCGTAAAGAGCCGCCAGCAGGCGGTCGCGATCGTCGCGGGCCTTGATGGCAAGGCCAAGATCGCCGGAAACCGGCTTGTCCTTGTCCTGATACAGCCGGGAGCTGTTTTCCAACGCCGTCTTCAGGTCGGCATCGCCGGAGGATTCATTCAGTGTCAGGCTGAAATTGACGGGGTCAACGATATCGTTGGGCTCTTCTTCTTTTTCGAAAAACCGCATGCCGAAAATCTTGAAGGCATAGGCGTCGGTGACCGACAGAGGTCCGCAGGCAGCCAGAGCCGCGACCGCCAAAGCAGCACCAACCTTCCGATACGCAACACTCATAGTCGGCAAACGCATAATTTCCGCATTCCGCTGTTCAGGCCACTTCGAACACCTGCCTGCCATCACGGCAAGGGTACAATCGCATGACAAGGTTTGCCGTTTGTTAACGATGACCCTACACAGCATTGGCCGGGGGATGAAGGCTTTTGGCCGTCTTTTTATGGAAAACCCCTGCCGGTGTGGCATGAGGGAAACAAAAAGCCCCGGATTTCTCCGGGGCTGAGAGTGAAAAAGCGGTGTAATACGCCAGTTTTCGCGGTTTAGCCTGCAATCAACGCGGGCAGCTGTCGATATAGCGGCGGCCGTAGCGGTCGCGGTAGTAGCACTGGCCGGGCTGTTCGGACACGTTACCGATGACAGCACCGGAAACACCACCGATGGCTGCGCCAACGGCCGCGCCACGGACGTCGCCGGTGATTGCTCCGCCGATGATAGCGCCGGAAACCGCCCCGATACCGGCACCCTTTTCAGTCTGCGTGCAACTCGCGACGGATAGAGCGAGCAGGACAAGCACGATGGCCTTCTTCATTTGTTTCTCCAAATCTGGACGCGGGAACCGAATTCCCGGACGTCCGTTTCTCCCCAAGGACGGAAGATGGACGATCAGGTCCCCCTCCGGTCGAACTACACTTTAAAAGATAAATGCCTGTCTGTGAAAGTCTACAGATATCCTGCAAAATCCCCTCCGCACAGGTAATGCTATTCAACCTGAACGGAAGCTGAAGGCTGTTTCTTGTATGCCTGGGATTACTGCTGATTCCATTGAAACAGAATATAAGGAGCGGATGCTCCGTCCTTTTCGCATGGCCTTGACTCAGATCAAGGTTAAGTGGAATGAAATCCATGACGGATAGTTTGGAACTGTTCAAAATTAGGGGCCTTTTGCCGCACATGGCCGCGATGACCTTCGTAAAGGTTGACGCCGCAGCGCTTTGGATCAAAAAGACGGCAAGGTTCTGGAGACAATGATGGATTTCGAGAGTTTCTTTAAAGGTGAGTTGGACGGTCTGCATCAGGAAGGCCGCTACCGCGTTTTTGCCGATCTGGAGCGCCAGAGCGGGCAATTCCCCAAGGCGACCCGTTACAATTCGGCTGGCGAGAAGCAGGATGTCACCGTCTGGTGTTCCAATGACTATCTCGGCATGGGGCAGCACCCCAAGGTTACCGAGGCGATGAAACTTGCCATCGACCAGTGTGGCGCGGGTGCTGGGGGCACCCGGAATATTTCGGGTACAAACCATTATCACGTTCTTCTGGAGCGCGAACTTGCCGATCTGCATGGCAAGGAATCGGCGCTGCTGTTTACCTCCGGCTATGTGTCAAACTGGGCAGCGCTCGGAACGCTCTGTTCGAAGATTCCCGGTGTGATCGTCTTTTCGGACGCCGGGAATCACGCATCGATGATCGAGGGCATCCGCTATTCCAAATGCGAGCGGGTCATCTTCAAGCACAATTCGCTCACCGACCTCGAAGCGAAACTCAAGGCCGCCGATCCGCGTGCGCCAAAAATCATTGCGTTCGAATCGGTGTATTCGATGGACGGCGATATTTCGCCGATCAAGGAAATCTGCGATCTCGCCGACAAATACGGCGCGATGACCTATCTCGATGAAGTGCACGCCGTCGGCATGTACGGCGCACGCGGCGGCGGCATCGCCGAACGCGAAGGCCTGATGCACCGCCTGACGGTGATCGAAGGCACGCTCGGCAAGGCGTTTGGCGTGATGGGCGGCTATATTGCGGCGTCCACGGCGTTGTGCGATTTCATCCGCTCGTTCGCCTCCGGCTTCATCTTCACGACGGCCCTGCCGCCAGCGCTTGCTGCCGGTGCGGTCGCCTCGATCCGGCATCTCAAGGAAAGCCAGGTCGAACGCTTCGCTCATCAGGAACGCGTCCGCCGGCTGCGCAATCTGCTCGACAAGAACGGCATTCCGCACCTCGACAATCCGAGCCATATCGTGCCGGTGATCGTCGGCGACGCGTCCAAGTGCAAGTGGATCTCCGATCTCCTGCTCGACAATTGCGGCGTCTACGTTCAGCCGATCAACTATCCGACGGTGCCGAAAAAGACCGAACGCCTGCGCATCACGCCGACGCCGCTGCACTCGGATGCCGATATCGATCATCTGGTCGGTGCGCTGCACCAGCTCTGGTCGCGCTGCGCGCTGGCAAGGGCCGTCGCGTAAGGCAGCGGCTTATTGGCAAAGGCTTGAATTTACAATGCGGATTGTCGAAAGATGATCCGCATTTTTGATTCTGGACAGTCTTTCGGGAGTTCTCCGCATGGGTATCGAGCACAGGCTCAATCAGGTGATCGACCGGTTTCTCGAAACCGGAAAAATCACCGGAACCGTGGTGCTCGCCTATCAGCATGGCCAACCACTTTTTCGCCGGGCCGCAGGCTTTGCCGACCGGGAAGCGGGCGAGCCGGTTGAATTCGACACGATCTTTCGCCTGGCTTCGCTGACCAAGCCCATCGTTGCGGCAACGGCGCTTTCGATGATCGATCGCGGGCTCCTGTCTGTATCCGATCGGGTTGCCCGGCATCTGCCCTGGTTCCAGCCGAAGACGCCGGATGGCGTTGCGGCCAATATGTCCATTCACCATCTGCTCACCCATACGTCGGGGCTGGTCTATGACGTGACGCTCGAGCATCTGGCCGACGGGCAAGCCATCACTTGCGGATTGCTGAACACCGATCTCGATTTCGAGGCCAATTTCAGCCGCCATAATGCCGTGCCGCTGGCGTTTGCTCCGGGGACTGCCTGGGCCTATTCCTTTGCCACAGACATTCTGGGCGCAGTGATTGCCAAGGTTCATGGCGGGACGCTGGAAGATGCCGTGGTGACGTATGTTGCCGGTCCCCTCGGGATGGCCGACAGCCGTTTTCATGTCACCGACCCCACGCGGCTTGCCGTGCCCTATGCCGACGCACACCCAGCCGCCATCAGGATGACCGATCCCTATTTCGCGCCGGGAGAGGCAGGCTGGACGCTCGGGTTTTCGCCCTCGCGGATATTCAATCCTAAGGCGTTTCAATCCGGTGGTGCCGGCATGGTGGGAACGGCCGGTGATTTTCTTGCTTTCCTTGAGGCATTGCGCACAGGCGGCGGTGCCGTTCTCAAACCGGAAACGGTGGGTCTCGGCCTTTCCAACCGTATCGGCGCGCTGGTCTCAGACCCTGGCTGCTCCTTCGGCTATTTCGGTGCGGTTGTCGAGGATCCGGCAGAGGCGGTCACGCCGCAAGCGGCCGGGACCATTCGCTGGGGCGGTGTCTACGGTCACAGCTGGTTCATCGATCAGGCCAACGGACTGGCGGTGCTCAGCATGAGCAACAATGCGCTTGAGGGCTGCATGGGCGAGTTCCCCGGCAGGATCGTCGAGGCGGTTTACGCGGCGTAGCCTGGTTTCAGGCCGCAGCGGCGTCACGCTCGACGATTGTCTTCGCAATACGCCGGGCTTCGCCATCGACGGCAAAGACATCGTCCATATTGGACGCCGCAGGTGCTGCGATCATCGCTTCCATCACTGTTTCGGTGATTTCGGCCATTTGCAGGAAACCCACTCGCCCATCGATAAAGGCTTCCAGCGCCACTTCCTTGGCACCATTTAGCACCGCGCTCTGCATGCCGCCGCGCTGCATCGCCAACCGGGCAAGACGCAAGGCCGGGAAACGCTCCTCGTCCGGCGCCTCGAAATCGAGCCGTGACAATTTTGCAAAATCAAGCCGCTGGACATCAAGCGCCGGACGCGCCGGATGCGACAGGGCGTAACCGATGGCGGTGCGCATGTCTGGGCAGCCGAGTTGCGCCAGCACGGAGCCGTCGCTATAGCCGACCATCGAATGGATGACCGATTGCGGATGGACGATCACTTCGATCTGATCCGGCCGCATGCCGAAAAGGTGCTTGGCCTCGATCATCTCGAGCGCCTTGTTGAACATCGAGGCGCTGTCGATCGAGATCTTCAGGCCCATCGACCAGTTGGGATGGGCGCGGGCCGTCGCGGCGGTGACATCGCGCATCTCGGTTAGCGTCGATTGACGGAACGGGCCACCGGATGCGGTGAGAATGATGCGTTCGACGGCATGGCGCTGATGTTCTTCTAGCACCTGATAAATGGCATTGTGCTCGCTATCGACCGGCAGCAGCTTGCCGCCGCCGGCATGGACAGCGGCCACGAAGAGATCACCGGCCGAAACCAGGCATTCCTTGTTGGCAAGCGCGATATCGGCACCGCGGCGGGCTGCGGCCAGTGTCGGGGCAAGGCCCGCAGTGCCGACAATGGCGGCCATTACCCAGCTGGCGTCGCGCTCGGCAGCTTCGATCAGGCCGTTGCGGCCAGCCGCGACTTCGATGCCGGTTCCTGCCAGCGCTGCCTTGAGATTTTCATACTGGCCCTCATCCGCCGTAACGGCGAGTTCGGCGCCCGCTGCCTTTGCCTGTTCGGCAAGCAGCGCGACATTGCCGTTACCGGTCAGTGCAGCAATTTCGAAGGCGCCGCGTCCACCGAGCTGACGAATGACGTCGAGCGTGTTGGTGCCGATCGAGCCCGTCGAGCCCAGAATGGTCAAGCGGCGTTTGCATTGCGCGCCGGAGGTCATGGCCAAGTCCCGTTGTTTTTGTTTTTCATGTTAGCCTCTACAGGTGAAAGCGCATGCCAACAAGGGTAGCTTCGTTCCGGGTGGTGGCGATAGGGTCGCAGGTGCTGCGAATCAATTGCCGCAGCGGGCGGGGCGAACCCTGCCGTTTGCCGGAAAGGATGTCCTCATGCTGAAACTTGCGCTGTTTCTTTCCTGCTCCTGCGTGCTCATCGATGCGACATCGGTCACGACAATTGCTGCCGAATCGGTGCCGGCCGAGCTGGTAGGGACATGGCTGGCCGAAGATATAGGCGGCGGCGGCGTCATTGACTATCTGCAGACGACGCTGGAAATCAACGATGATGGTACCTATTCCGGCTTTGCAGGCTGTAACAGTTACACCGGCATCTTCGACCTGACGGATGGAGAGATTGTCTTTGGCCAGGCAGGTTCGACACGCAAGATGTGCGTGCCGGCGGTGATGGACCAGGAAACGAAGTTTTTCGCGGCCTTGAAGACCGGGCTTTCCTGGAAGATCGAGGAAACCAAGCTGGTTCTGGCGAAGGCCGATTCGAAAACCGCCCTGCGGCTTGCCCCGCACACCGTGTCGTCAGATGTTCTGATCAATATTCCGGGCGCCCGCACAGTTGACCGGCAAGCTGTGCGTTACGATTGCGCCGGCAAATTTGTTGCTGCCGAATATATCAATGCCGGTCCGGTCTCGCTGGTCACGCTAGCCATCGGCAGCGAGTTCGTCATCGCTTCCAACGTGCTCTCGGGATCGGGCGCGAAATATGCGGGTGGGCAATATGTCTGGTGGACGAAGGGTGACGAGGCAACGCTGATCGACACCATGAAGGGTGACAACGATCCGGGCCTTGCCTGCTCAAAAGCGGAATAAGCCCGTCAGGCCGAGGCCTTGCGCCGGGTGATGAAGCTTAAGGCCAGCACTGCAAAGATCAGCAGGCCGGTGCCAACCTGCTGCCAGTAGAAATTCAGGCCGGTGAGCAGCAGGCCGTTGGCAACGATGCCGAGCAGCAGCACGCCGAGCACGGTACCGGGGACATTGGGGCGGCCAAGGCGCGAGAGCGTCGTGCCGATGAAGGTGGCGCCGATGGCGTTGAGCAGGAAGGCGCTGCCGGAGGAGGGGATATAGACGGTGACCGTCGCCGACAGGATCAGCCCGGCGACGGCAGCGATCAGCCCGGCAAGAATGAAGGCCACGGCCACATGGGCACGCGCCGGAATGCCGGAATAGCGCACGACGCTCGGCTGGATGCCGATCGCGAGCGCGACGCGGCCGAAGCGGGCGCGGGTCAAGATGATGGTCGCTCCAAGGATGATGACGGCGGCGATGACGAGCGGAACGGGAATGCCGGCAATGGCGCCACGCCCGAGAAAGCGGAAGGCTTCGGGAACGCCTGAAGGCGGCAGATAGACCGGATTGCCGCCGTTGGTCAAAAGCTGCTGGATGCTGCGGCCGATGAACAGCGTGCCGAGCGTGGCGAGAAACGGCGAAATGCCGATGCCCGAAATCAGCACTGCATTAAAAGCCCCGACCGCTGCGCCAGCGCCAAGACCGGCCAGGGCTGCGACCACGACCGGCTGGCCGGCAAGAACCAGCGATACAAAGGCGAAGCTGGCAAAGTCGACGGCTGTGCCGACCGACAGATCGATACCGCCAACCGAGACTGCAAAGGTCATGGCGATCGCGACGATGGCAAGCAGCGTGAAATTGTTGACGAGAATGCTCTGCAGGTTGGCGATGGTGAGAAACGTCGGGCTCGCCAAGGAGAAGACGGCAAATACGGTGACGAGCGCCAGCACGAGGGCATTGTTGACGATCACGCCGACGATGGCGCGGGGGAGGGACGATTCGATTGCGGAGGTCTGCAAGGTCATGATCAGGCCTCCTGCCTGCGCAGCAATGTCGTTGCCGAGACGAAAAGCAAGATGAGAAGACCCTGGACGCCGCTGACCAGCACGCTGGAGATGTTCAAAAGCTGGAAGCCGTTGACGAGGAAGCCGACGAACAAAGTGGACAAGAGAGTGCCGATCACCGTCGGCACTAGCCGCCGCGAGAAGACGGAGCCGAGCAGGGCGGTAACCACCACCGGCAGCAGCATCTCGCCGGAGCCCGTGGTGCTGCCGCTGAGATTGGAGACCGACAACACGCCGGCAAACCCGCCGCACAGACCGCTGGCGATGAAGGCGCCTGCGACCAAACGGCGAACCGGCAGGCCGGCGGCGCGGGCCGCATCGGGAAATTCGCCGACGGCGTAGAGGCGAAGCCCGGTCGCGGTGTATTGCACGATAGCCGCAGCGATCAGCGTGAAGACGAGCAGCACATAGGCGAGTGCCGGAATGCCCAGAGGCCCGGATGACGACAGAGCCGAAAGTAGCGGCGTCGAGGCGGGAATGACGGTATTCTGCGTCAGCACCAGTTCGAGGCCGGCAACGATATTCATCACGGCAAGTGTTGCGAGCAGCGGCACGATACCCGCGCCGACGACGGCGATGGCGTTGACCACACCGATCAGAACGCCAGTGAGGAGAGCGGCTGCAACCGCCGTCGCATCGCCATAGCCGAGCTGGGCTGATGTCGCATAGACGGCGGCGCTAAGGCCCATATTGGCGGCGAGCGACAGGTCTATTCCGCCGGTGACGACGTTGGAACCGCCGGCGATCAGCACGATGGTCAGGCCGATGGCCAGAACGCCGGAGATGGCCGATTGGCCCAAAACGTTGCCGATATTGCCGACACTGAGGAAGTAAGGTGCGGTCAGTGAAAACACGAGAAGGATCGCAACGAAGGCAACCAGCGATCCGGCGCGCAGCGCACTGGCGGCGAGACTGCCACCCCGGCTCGGCTTCAATGGTGAAACACTTGGTTCAAAATGGATGACGGGGGCAAGCTGGATGTCAACCGACATGGCGGAGAACCTCTGAGGAGCCGGTGGATGCGGCAAGCACGTCGTCCGGTGACGTTTGTGATGAGATGAACTCGCGGACAATACTGCCGCGAAAGAGGACGAGGATGCGATCGGTGATGCCGATCAGTTCCGGCAAGTCCGATGACAGCACGATGATACCGGCTCCACGGGCGGCGAGATCGCCGATCAGATTGTAGATCTCGACCTTCGAGCCGATATCGACGCCGACAGTTGGTTCATCCAGCAGATAGATTTCGGAATGGCGGCTCAGCCATTTGGCGATCGCGACCTTCTGCTGGTTGCCGCCCGAAAGCGTGCGCACAAGCGCATTGCGTCCCGATGTCTTGATCTCAAGGCGGCGAATGAGATCATCCGCTTCGCGCCGTTCGCTGTTGAAATCCAGGAAACCAAGGCGGGTGAAACGCTTCAGCGACGACAGCGTGATGTTTTCCGTGACGCTAAGATCAAGCGCGACGCCGTTGCCGCGCCGGTCTTCCGGCACGAGCGCAAGGTGCTGGTCAACGGCCTGGGCGGGATTGGCGGAACGTGCCGGTTTGCCGTCGATCTCGATCTGCCCGGAGGTGGCAGTTTCCAGGCCGAACAGCGTGCGAATCAGGTCCTTGGCGCCGGAGCCCAGAAGGCCGGTCAGGCCGAGCACTTCGCCACGCCGCAGCGTCAGGGAGATATCCTGGTATTTTCCATGTGACGACAGGCTGTCGAGCGTTAGGATGTCCTTGCGGAGTGTGACGCTGCGTTTCGGGAACATATCGGCGATGTCACGTGCCACCATCAGCCGGGCGATGGCCGTAGCCGACGTTTCGCCAAGCGGCAACGTGGCGACGTCTTCGCCATTGCGCAGTACCGTGACGGTGTCGCAGAGTTCTTCGATCTCGTTGAGATAGTGCGAGATGTAGATGATCGTCACGCCTTCGTCGCGCAGGCGGCGGATCAGGCGGAAGAGGATATTGGCCTCGCGGCGCACAAGGGCTGCCGTCGGCTCGTCGAAAACGAGCACTTTCGGCTGGTCGAGCAGCGCGCGGGTAATCTGGACGATCTGTTTTTCGGCTGTGGAAAGCTCGCTGATCAGCGCGCTGTTGGGCAGCTTGACGCCGAAATAATCGTCGAGGATTTCTCTGGCACGGCGCTGCATCAGCCGCCGGTCGAGAAAAGGCGTGCCGGCGATGCGCGGTTCGCGTCCGAGGAACAGGGCCTCGCCGACCGTGAAGGTCGGAACCAGCAGGCGATCCTGATGGATGAAATGGATGCCGAGTTCTTCGACCCGGTGTGGCGTGAGCCTGTCATAGGCCTGGCCATCGATGTCGATGCGGCCTTCGTCGGGTTGATGCAGGCCGGCGAGCAGCTTGATCAGCGTCGATTTGCCGGCACCGTTCTGGCCGACGAGACCATGCACCGTGCCGCGCCGGACGCGCAACGAGGCATGATTGAGCGCCAGCGCGCCATCGAAACGCTTGACGATACGGTCGAGATGAATGGCGTCGCCGGTTTCGTCTGGTGAAGCTGCGCTCATGGCAAAACTGTCCTGCTGATCGACCGTGTGGAATGGCGATCCGGTATCGGCCCGGATCGCCTCAGGGCATGAGGGCGTTAGCCGATACCGAGTTTCTTGGTGACTTCGTTGACGTTCGCCTTGTTGGCGATCAGCGCATGCACGTAGGTTTCGCGCGGCAGCGTCTGGCCGGCAAGAAGCTTGGCGACATTCTGGATTGCCGTGCGGCCGATTTCGGCCGGTTGCTGCGCCACGTCGGCGCCGGCCGGTGAGTTCGGATCGGCAACGAGCTGCAGCACTTCAGGGCTGCCATCGACGCCATAGGTGCGGATCTCATTGCGGCCGGCGGCGGCGACCGCCTGGGTGGCGCCAAGCTGCGGAATGTCCCAGGCCGACCAGATTGCTTTGATCGAGCCCTTCTCCGGATATTTGTTGAGAAGTGCGGTGATCTGCGTGAAGGCGTCCTGAACCGTGTTCGGGATAACGTCGCGCAATTCCGGCTCAAGGATTTTCACCTTGGGGAAGTACTTGACGACATTGACCAGCTGGTCGTAGCGGATGGCGCAGGGTGTGACGCCGTAAAAGCCGTTGAAGACGACGATATTGCCTTCGCCGCCGATGTCGGAAACCAGCTGAAGCGCCAGGTCCTTGCCGATGCCCCAGTTGTCGGAGGTGGTGTTGTTGATCGAATGGGTCGAGCCGACATCGACTGTCAAAACCGGAATGCCTGCATCGCGCGCCTTCTTCAGCCAAGGATCGATGACGCTCAGCGTACCGAGGATCTGGACGATTGCGTCAGGCTTCTGGGCAATCAGCGTCTGCAGCTGCGATACCAGCTTGCCATCGTTGCGGCCGGCATCGACCGCGATCGGTTCGCCGCCGAGCCGCTTCACTTCCTCGATCTGGGCGTTATAGGCCTGCAGGTCGAAGAAGTGATCGGTGCCGGTGGCGCTGATGGCGATGCGTTTGCCCTTCAGCGAGAGTTCCTCTGCCGCCGCTGTGCGGCTGCCGATGAGGCTTGCCCCGGCCAGTGCCGCCCCTGCGACTGCCGAGAGTTTCAAAAGGTCACGGCGGCCGACGCCCTGTGCCGGTTTTTCCTGTGTCATGGTCAATCCCCGATTAAATAGTATCTATAGAATAAGTGTATTATGGTGATTGCCGAGGAAGAAATTTCCAAAGATGAGGTAGCGGCCGGAAAACTTGGGCTTGGAAGCCACCAAGATGGGCGAAATCCCGGTGGGCCGGGCCACGTCATGAGGACGTGCTGCGGACCGTCCCGTAAGTCAGCGCCAAGGCTCCGACGAGGACGGCGCCCTTGACGAAATCCTGCGTGTAATAGGGGGCGTTGAGCATGGTGAGGCCGTTGAGCAGGACGCCGACGAAGACGGCGCCGACGATGGTGCCGAGAACATTCGGCCGCCGTTTTCCGAGCACCGCGAAGCCGATCAGCGCGGCGGCCACCGCGTCCATCAGCAGCGAGCCGCCGGAGGAGACATCGCCGCGACCGACGCGGGCGGCGATGACGATGCCGCCAAGGGAAGCGAGCGTGCCGGAGATCACATAGGCGAGTGTCTTCAGCCGCGCCGTCGATGCACCTGCCAGCCGCGTGGCCACCTCATTGCCGCCGGTAGCAAACAACAGGCGGCCGATGCGGGTCCGTTCCGTCAGAACGAAGAGCGCAATAGCGACGAGGGCCATCAGCACCACAGACACCGGGACGACGCCGAACAGGCTGGCGCGGCCGACCAAAAGGAACGCGGGATCATAGGCGCCGGTGGCGGTTGTCCCATTCGGCAAGATCAGTCCGGCGGAAATCGATCGGCCGGCGGTCGGGATCAGCTGCAGGCCGGAGAGCAGGAACATCATCGATAGCGTCGCGAGCAAATCAGGAACCTTCAGCCGGACGATGAGGAAGGCGTTGACGAGGCCGATCAGCGCCCCGAAGGCGAGAACCAGCGGTACGGTGGCAATGGCGTCGAGCCCCCAGACGATCATCGCATAGCTGGCGGCCATGACGCTGGAGGCGGCAATCGCACCGATCGACAGATCGAAACCGCCGACGGCGAGCGTCACGGTGACGCCCGCACCCAGAATGGCGACGACGGCTACGGCCTGCAGGATGCTCATCAGGTTGCCGAGATTGGCAAAGGCAGGCTCGGCTGTGGAGAAGCCGACGAGCAGTGCGGCAAGCAAAATGAACACGGCGCCGGATCTCAACGTTGTGCCGAGGTCTGCAAGCCAGGTCGATGCTGCGGCGCCTGTGTTTGCGCTGCGCGGCACCGGCGGAGCGGTTTCGTCAATGATCGATGTCATGCGTGGATTTCCTGCGGGAGGTGGGATGGCGCGCCCTGCGGCGCTGCGACAAGGCTGTGGTGATCGATGATGAGAATGCGGTCGGCAACTTCGTAGGCCTCCTTCGGATCGGAGGTGGCGATCAGGGTCGCACGGTCGCTGCGGCTGCGGATGGCCTGGATGATATCGTGGCGGGCGCCGACATCGACGCCCTGAAAGGGTTCGTCGAGCAGCAGAAGCCGGCTCGGTTCGGCTTCCCAGCGGGCGAGAACCACCTTCTGTTGATTGCCGCCGGAAAGCGAGGTTATCGGCGCCAGCGGTCCGGATGCCTTGATGCGCAGGCGGTCGATGGCCTTTTCTGCCTCGCGCCGTTCGCGGTCGCCAAACAGCAGGCCGTGCGGATACCATTTGGCAAGATGCGGCAGGCTGATGGTTGCTGCCAGCGAGCTTCCCGGCCAATCGGCCGGCATCAGCGAAGACCGATGCCGGTCCTCCGCTGCCATGGCGACACCGGCGGCAATCGCCTCCGCCGGCGTTTGCGGCCGGTGCGGGCGGCCGTCCAGATACATCTCTCCTGCGGCAAGGCGCCCGGCGCCGAAGATCGCCGAGAGCAGGCGGCTTTTGCCGGCACCCAGCACACCGGTGATCGCCACCACCTCGCCGGTATGGACGGTGAGATCGAATGGCGCGGAGCCGGGCAACAGCCGCGCGTCGCGGAGTTCGAAGACCGGCGCCCCCTCAGCAAGGCGAATGCCGGGCCGCGCCGATTGCAGTTTGCGGCCGATCATCGTCTCGATCGCCGCAGCAAAATCGATGGGGCGCTCGAAGGCACCGGCGACTGCGCCACCGCGCATGACGAGCACCCGGCTGGCAATTGCTTCCAGATCGGCGGTCCTGTGGGAGATATAGAGGATTGCAAGGCCACCATCGCGCAGGCGCTTGAGAATGCTAAACAGGCGCTGGCTTTCGGCAATGGAAAGGCTGGCGGTCGGTTCGTCGAGGATCAGCAGGTCCGCCCGGTTGGCGAGTGCGCGGGCAATGGCCACCAGCTGACGGTCGGCAGCAGTCAAGTCGGCGAAGTCGCGGTCCAGCGGCAGATCGAAACCGGCGATGTCGAGGATCGCCTGGGCCTGACGTCTGATACTGGCGCGGGAGACAAAGAAGGGCTGGCCGCGCTGGCTGAAGCGCGTCAGCAGCAACGTATCGGCAACAGTGAGCCCGGCAGCGCCAACCAGATCAGTCGATTGATGGACGGTCACGACGCCGGCGGCGGCGGCTTCTGCCGGAGTGTGCGGGGCGTATGTATGCCCGTTCAGCGTGATCGCGCCGCTATCGGCGGGCAGGACCCCAGAGAGGATTTTCACCAGTGTCGATTTGCCGGCACCGTTTGCTCCCATCAGGGCGACGATCTCACCGGCATCGATCGTCAGCGTCGCGTTGACCAGCGCACGCGTGGACTGAAAACTGCGGCTGAGCGCATCGATGTGAAGCAACGGCATGGATGGAAATCCTGATGTCCTTATAGTCTATATAATTTGTCATATATTTCCCGCCGGAGACAGCCGAGCGGGCGGAACAGCTTTGCGAAGTAACGGCTGCGCCGGTAATTTCTTTGCGGATGGATAGGCTACGGCAGAACGTTCGCGCCGGAGAGGCAAACTGGTCATCATGCGGCACCGTGCCGGTAAGACTTTGTCGCGCAGGCCAGTTCCCGCGAAACAGGTTTCTCTCCATGCCGGAAAAATGGGACTAATTAGTCTATTAAATTTATGGATTGAATATCTAATAGGTAGTGCGTCCCCAGAAGGGCTGGCTGCTTGCCGGTGACGTGTTCGATTGTCTTCAGAAGGAACGCATTCCATGAAAACCATTCTCCGTCTGGCGGCAACCGCCGCTCTCATTCCCTTCCTGTTCGTCTCCGCCGCCAGGGCCGACGGTGTCGCCGGCGCTCCCGCCCCATTCGATAAGGGCGGCGTCAAGCTGGCGCTGATCAGCTACATTTCCGCCGGTGATTTCTTCCAGGCGTATCAGGCCGGAGCCGAGGCGCAGGCGAAGGCGCTTGATATCGATCTGCGGGTCTTCCCGGGCCGCCAGAACGCGGCGGAACAGCGCGAGCAGATCCTGCAGGCGATCAACCTCGGCGTCGAAGGCATGGTCATCGATCACGGCGTTCCCGAATCGCTGACCGATGTCGTGCAGCAGGCGCTCGACAAGGGCATCAAGGTCGTCGCCTTCGACGTCAATCTCAACAATCCCAAGGTCCCGCAGGTCGAGCAGAGCGACCACGCGCTGGCAAAGCAGGCCCTTGAGCAGGCCGTCAAGGACAACGGCACCAGCTTCAATGCCGGATACGTCTATGTCGCAGGCTTTGCGCCGCTCGATCGCCGCAACGAGGTCTGGGACACGTTCAAGGCGGAGAACAAGGGTGTCGTCGAGAAGGCACGCTTCGGCAATGTCAGCGATACGACAGCGACCAGCACGGCCGATCAGGCAAAAGCCGCGCTTCGGGCCAATCCCGATATTACCGTGGTTTTTGCGCCCTATGACGAGTTTGCCCGCGGCGTGAAGCTGGCGGCGGCCGATCTGGGCATTTCCGGCAAGCTGAAGATCTACTCTGCCGACGTTTCGACCGCCGATATTCAAGAGATCATCGAGGAAAGCAGCCCGTGGGTCGCAACGGTCGCGACCAACCCGGCCGTGGTGGGCGCCGTTTCGATCCGCGCAGCTGCCCTCGAAATTGCCGGAGAAGAGGTTCCCCGCCAGATCACCGTCGAGCCGACACTGCTGACCCAGAAAAGCCTGCGCGAAGCCGGTGTCAAAACCATCGAGGAACTGGCAGCCAAGATCCCGGCCTTCAGCGTCAGCGACGCCGTCACCGCGAGCTGGATCCCGGCCAAGCTGTTCTGATCTTTTGCATAGCGACGGCGGAGCCGCTTGTGGTTCCGCTGCTCACCTCCTTTTCAAACTGGAGCTTTTCCCATGAGCCAATCCAATGTCGTCTACGCAGCCGGTCTGGGCGTAACGCGCGAAAGCCTGTTTGCCAGCGCCGCCGAAATCTCCCGCGATCTGTCGCTGCACGCTGCTGATCTTGATAGGGAAGGGCGCCCGCCGATCGGCGAGATCGTCAAGTTGAAGAAGGCCGGCCTGCTCAATGCTCTGCATGCGCGCGACATCGGCGGCGGTGGACTGAATTGGGTCGATGGCCTGAAACTCGTCCGCATCCTCGCGCGCGGCGAAAGCTCCATTGGCCAGCTGCTCGGCTACCACTATGTCAACAGCCAGTCGATCTACTGGTCCTTCGCGGATCAGGCGCGCGCACAGGCGCTGGGTACTGAGACCGTGGCGCAGAACCTCTACTGGGGTGCTGCGGTCAATCCGCGCGACCCCGGCCTGACATTGACGCGGCGTGGCACCGGTTACGTGCTGAACGGCCGCAAATCCTTCTCCACCGCCGCGCGGGTATCCGACTATATCAATGCCAACGCGACGCTGGAGGGCAAGATTGCCAATTTCGCCGTGCCGACCGATCGGCCCGGTTATGTCACCAATGACGACTGGGACAATATCGGCCAGCGGCTGTCCGATTCAGGCAGCGTCGAATTCCATGATTTTCCGGTTTACGATGAGGATTTCATCGCCTCACCGGCAGATGAGAATGTACCTCCACCAGTTCTGGCCACTTTCAACACACCGTTGATCCAACTGGTCTTCGTGAATTTCTATCTGGGAGCTGCCGAGGGTGCACTGGCTGCTGCCGTCGATTATGTCCGCACCACGACCCGTCCCTGGGTGACATCCGGCGTCGAGCGCGCGGCGGATGATCCGTATATTCTCGAACGTGTTGGCGAGTTCATCGCAGCGTTGAAAGCCTCCGTGGCTCTTGCGGATAGTGCAGCACTGGCGGTGCAGACGGCCCTTTCCAAGGGACCGGACGTCACCGCGCGCGAACGTGGCGAAGCAGCAGCCGAAGCCTACGCGGCCAAGGTTCACGCCACCCATACCGCCCTCGATATCACCGCCCGTGTCTTCGAAATAACTGGCGCCCGCTCGACGGCGGAAAAATACCGGTTCGACCGCTTCTGGCGCAACGTCCGCACCCACACGCTGCACGATCCGGTGTTCTACAAGGCCAAGGAAGTCGGCGAGTTCGTGCTGAACGATAGAATCCCGGTGGTGAGCTTGTATAGCTGAGCGGGGTGCAAAACTGCCGTTCGCATATTCGAGGATGCAGCGTGAGTGACGCAGTATCCCCGGATGCGAGCAGGGCCATCGCATGGCCACTGGCGGCGTCCTCCCTCTTCTCCCCGGCGGGGAGAGCGACTGTCTTGTTCGTCAAGCGTTTTGCCATGGTTTATTGTCCCGCATGATGGCATTGAGAATGGTGAGAAGCTTGCGCATTGTCGCAACGATGGCGACGATTTTGGGTTTGCCGGCAGCGACGAGACGGTCGCGGAAGGCCTTGAGGGCGGGGTTGTAGCGGGC
>NZ_JAFCTR010000021.1:0-73441 GCF_049896125.1 Pararhizobium sp. DWP1-1-3 | reverse complement strand
AAGGAGACGCTGCGTCAGTGGATGATGGAAGCCGGCATCTGGGTGTCGCGCCGCGAACGCAAGAAGCGGGTTTTCCAGCCGCGCGGCCGGCGCGACTGCTTTGGCGAACTTGTGCAGATCGATGGGTCGCATCACTGGTGGTTTGAGAATCGCGGTCCCAAATGCGCCCTGCTCGTCTATATCGACGATGCCACCGGCAAGCTGTTGCATCTGCGCTTTGCCGGCTCGGAGAACACAGCCTAAGCACGCTGATCGCTGGCGCTTGTATCACCTCAAGGAGCGCAAGATGCCGATCGGTGAGATCGTCCGCCATCGGCCGGCGTCAGACAATCCTGCCGCGCGCGACAACCGGCCACAGGGCTGAAATCTCGCCTTGCTCAACGATGTTCACCGCATCGACCAGGTTTGTGACGACGCAGGCGTGGTTGGGTACGATGCGCAGCCTGTCGCCAACCTTCAGATCGATCGGGCCTTCGCTGACCAAACGGCCATGTTCTTCCGATAGCTGGTCGATGGTGATGTCGCTGCGGCCGAGCACATGGCCGTAGCCGGACAGGCCGAGCAGGTCGGAGGTCAGCGCCTTGGACCCGGCATCGATGATGGCGCGATTGGCAGCGGGGACCGAAACGACGGTGGCGAGCACGGTAAGTGCGCAGTCGTCCCAGGTGCAGGCACCGCGCGTCACCAGCGAGCGGTCGTTGTAGACATAGGTTCCGGGACGGTATTCAGTGGTTACCGGTGCCTTGGCCGCCTCCATCATCGACGGGGTGCCGCCCGACGTGATCACCGGAACCTTGATGCCAGCTGCCTCGATAAAAGCCTTGGCGCGGTTCATGAAGGATTCGACAGCGGCCGCATCGTTCGCCGGCGGATAGGTCATCAGGCCCCCAAAAACCAGGCCGGGCGCCTTGGCGATCCGTTGCGCAAGAGAAGCGGCGGCTTCCGGGGTCGGCACGCCGCAGCGGTCGGCGCCGGTGTTGCATTCGACCAGCACCTGCAATGGCGCCGGCTCAGCAGCAAAAGTATCCGAGAGGCCGTCGATGACGGTCTCGTTGTCGGCGACGACGCTCAGCGTCACCGTGCGGGCGAGAGCAGCGAGATGGCGCAGCTTTTCGGCGCCAAGAATATTGTAGGTGATGAGAACGTCCCGGATCTCCGGGCTGGCGGCAATCATAGCCTCGGCTTCGGATACCTTCTGGCAGGTGACGCCGATGGCCCCTGCCCGCAGCTGCATTTCGGCCACCGCCGGCAGTTTATGCGTCTTGATATGCGGGCGAACCTTCAATCCGTGCGCATCGGCATAGGCCTGAAAACGATCGATGTTGCGCCGCGCGATATCGAGATCGATCAGGACGGCCGGAGTGCTCACGGTCTGAAGCGTCGATGGGGCCTTGCTCATGGGGTCTCCGAAAGTCTGCTGCAATTGAGATGGAAGCGTGGTGCGCGTGTCGCTCAAAGTCCTATCCGGCAAATTCCCGGCAGTCCATGCACTCCGCGTTTATTACGCCAATCCGGGATGCCGGCATTGCGGCCGATAGTAATTGGCGGCTCATCCCACTGTCGCAAGCGTGCTGAGAGCCCGTGTTTCTGCCCTCCCCTGGCCACGGCGCCATTGCCGGGGTGAAACACCCGTCCTTGTCTGGAAGAAACGGGAGAAATAGGCAGGATCGGCAAAGCCGAGCCGGAAGCCGATTTCCTGCACAGGGATTTGCGTAAACAGCAATTCGCGCTGCGCTTCGTCGATCAGCTTGCAGTTGATCAGGCTCTGGGTGCTGCCGGCGGTGCGCTGTTTGACGATGCGGTTGAGATGCGTCGCCGAGATACCGAGTGCATCGGCGTAGAAGGATGCAGGCTTGTGGGAACGGAAATGCTGGTGGATCAGTCCGGTCAGCCGGTTCAACCGCCGCTCGTTTTCCGTTGCCCCCACATCGTCGTCAGCCTGCCCAGCAACAGACAGGCGCGCGGTCAGCCGGAGGGCCGATGTCAGGTATGCCTCGCAAAGATCCGCCGGTCCCGTTGGCCGGGCCTCCGCCTCTGCGGCAAGACGATGCAGCGTATCGGCGATGTAACGGCTGTCGGCGTGTTCCGGGAGCAGCG
Organism: Pararhizobium sp. DWP1-1-3; assembly: GCF_049896125.1. NCBI lineage: Bacteria > Pseudomonadati > Pseudomonadota > Alphaproteobacteria > Hyphomicrobiales > Rhizobiaceae > Pararhizobium > Pararhizobium sp. DWP1-1-3. The sequence continues at coordinate 71,344 of NZ_JAFCTR010000021.1, read as the reverse complement.
CTGTCAGACGCGGGAGGTTCAGCCATGCGCCAAACCGGCTGTGATCGGCCGGAATGGTTTTCAGGTGGGACGTCAGAATGGTGAAGACATAGCCGTCAATATCCTTCGAAAACCGGAAGCCATGACGGGAAAGAGGGGGCACCGTAATGATAGCGGGCGCGACAATCGCATGTGTCGCGTCATCAAAGATCGCATCGCCTGATCCGGCCTCGATGTACAGGATCTGAAAGAACTGGTCATGGCGATGCAGGCCGATCTCCCAGTGATGCAGGCTGCTACGCGACGGGATCGTTTCGCAATGCAGCCAGAAACCAGGGAAATCGCCGGTCTTTTCGCCATAGAGGTCATAGGTGGGGATCGCGCGCATCTTGTCCCGCAAATATCGTCGATGTTCGATTTGTGCAATTTATTGGGTTTGATGTCCATGGCGGGATTTATGTGCCGGTGTCAAAATCCGGCTGCAGCATTTCGGGAGGAAAAAGATGCGCACGCAGGTCGTCATCATCGGGTCAGGTCCGTCCGGATTGCTGCTCGGGCAATTGCTGGCGAAAGCCGGCATCGAGGCCGTCATTCTGGATCGTGCCGGCAAGGACTACATTCTCGGCCGGGTGCGCGCAGGCGTCCTTGAAAATGGCACGGTCGGGCTGATGGACGAGGCTGGAGCTGGTGCGCGGATGCACGTGGAAGGCTTGCCGCATGGTGGCTTTTCGCTCGCCTTCGATGGCCGCGACCACCGGATCGACCTTGCGGATCTGACGGGCGGCAAGGGCGTCATGGTCTATGGCCAGACCGAGCTGACACGTGATCTGATGCAGCAGCGGGAGGTCATCGGGGCAAAGACAATCTATGACGCTGCCAATGTCCGTCCGCACGATTTCGACGGCCGTTCGCCCTATGTCACCTACGAAGCGGAGGGAGTGAGCCATCACATCGATTGCGATTTCATTGCCGGGTGCGACGGGTTTCATGGCGTCAGCCGCAAGGCCGTGCCGGAAAAATCGATCACCATATTCGAAAAAGTCTATCCGTTCGGCTGGCTCGGCCTGCTCGCCGATGTGCCACCGGTCAATCACGAACTGATCTATGCCAACCATCCAGGCGGTTTCGCGCTCTGTTCGATGCGTTCGGAAAGCCGCAGCCGCTACTATCTGCAATGTGCTCTGGACGAGAGGGGCGAGGACTGGAGCGATGACCGGTTCTGGGACGAACTGCGCCGCCGCCTGCCCGCGCATCATGCCGAAGCGCTCGTCACCGGCCCGTCCTTCGAAAAGTCGATCGCGCCGCTGCGGTCGTTCGTGGCCGAGCCGATGCGGTTCGGCAAGCTCTTCCTGGTCGGCGACGCCGCGCATATCGTGCCACCGACGGGCGCCAAGGGGCTCAATCTGGCGGCCAGCGATGTCCATTATCTCTATGCGGGTCTCCGCGAGTATTATCAGGAACGCTCGTCTGCCGGCATCGATGCCTATTCCGCCCGTGCCCTTTCCCGTGTCTGGAAAGCCGTGCGCTTTTCCTGGTGGATGACGACGATGCTGCACCGGTTTCCGGACACCGGTGCCTTCGATCAGAAGATCCAGGAGGCCGAACTGGATTATCTCACCCATTCCCGTGCGGCAGCCACGGTGCTGGCGGAGAATTATGTGGGGTTGGCTTACTGAGGGATTATTCGGCCGCCGTCCAATCTTCGACTTTTAGACCTCCGACACGCTGGAATTCGCGCGTATTGTTGGTAACGTAGATTAGCCTTCTGGCCTTTGCCTGCGCTGCAATCAAAATGTCGAAGGAGCCGATCGGCGTTCCCAAGGTCGCGAGTTCTGCCCTTACACCGCCAGCGATTTGTGCGTCATCGCGATCAAATGCGACCAAAGGAAAGTCCTGCGTCAGAAGGCGTATACTCTCAAGATTGAATTCCACTCTCTGGCTTCGATAGGCACCGTAGTACAATTCGTGCAATACCACGGTTGAAAGGCCTATAGCTCCCGCCTCACATGCGAGTGCTCGTTTTACGAGCCGCTCGGATTTTTTGCCGATGAGACCGATGAAGGCGTTAGTATCAAGAAGATAACGCATTATTCGAAGAGTTTTTCCAAATCAGGATTATCTTTGATCTCAGGTTGCTGGCGACCATCCACCATGAAGTCGTCGCTGAACCCACGCGCCATCGCAGCCTTTAAACCGCTCCAAGCCTCTTTGTGTTTGACCGTCGGGCGCAAAATAACTGCATCACCTTCGCGCGTGATTTCAAGCTCATCGACGTCGAAGCGGAACTCTTTCGGCAGGCGCACGGCTTGCGAGTTGCCGGATTGGAACACTTTTGCACGTTGAGTCATTGGTTTCTCCATAAGCATATATACGATGAAGTATATACAAATTCAAAGTGCCGACAAGAATTCCTTCGACCCGCGACCTTTGGAGTGCCTATTCTGCGCCGATCTCCTCAGGCGCGTTCCAGGGCGATCGCGATCCCCTGCCCGACGCCGATGCACATGGTCGACAGCGAATAGCGGCCACCGGTGAGCTTGAGTTCGAGCGCCGCCGTGCCGGTGATGCGGGCGCCGGACATGCCGAGCGGGTGGCCGAGTGCGATGGCGCCGCCGTTGCGGTTGACGCGTGCATCGTCGTCGGAAATGCCGAGTTCACGTAGGACGGCGAGGCCCTGGCTGGCGAAGGCCTCGTTGAGCTCGATCACGTCGAACTGGTCCTGAGTCATGCCAAGCCTGGCCATCAGCTTTCGCGACGCAGGAACCGGGCCGATGCCCATGATGCGCGGTGGCACACCTGCGGCAGCGCCGCCCATGATACGGGCGATCGGCGTTAGGCCGTGTTTTTTCACGGCGGCCTCGGAAGCAATGATCAGAGCCGCCGCACCGTCGTTGACGCCGGAGGCGTTGCCGGCGGTCACGGTGCCGCCCTCTTTCTTGAAGGGCGTGCCGAGCTTGGCAAGAATTTCAATCGTCGTCGCGCGCGGATGTTCATCCCTATCGACGACGATCGGGTCGCCCTTGCGCTGCGGAATGGTGACCGATGTGATCTCCTGGCCGAGCCGCCCGTTCTGCTGGGCGCCGGCCGCCTTGTTCTGCGAGCGGACGGCAAAGGCATCCTGATCCGCGCGGCTGACCTTAAAATCCTCGGCAACGTTCTCGCCGGTTTCCGGCATCGAATCGACGCCATATTGCTTCTTCATCAGTGGATTGATGAAGCGCCAGCCGATCGTCGTGTCGTGGATTTCGGCTGCACGCGAAAATGCACTTTCGGCTTTCGGCATGACGAACGGCGCGCGCGACATGCTCTCGACCCCGCCGGCGATCATCAGTTCAGCCTCGCCTGCGCGAATGGCACGGGCGGCCGCAATCACGGCATCCATGCCGGAGCCGCAGAGCCGGTTGATCGTCGTGCCCGAGACCTCCAGCGGCAATCCCGCAAGCAAAAGCGACATGCGCGCAACGTTGCGATTGTCCTCGCCGGCCTGGTTGGCGCAGCCGAAAATCACATCATCCACGGCCTGCCAATCAACGGAAGCATTGCGCTGCATCAATGCCTTGAGCGGAATGGCGCCGAGGTCATCGGCGCGGACGGAGGAGAGCGAACCACCGAAACGGCCGATCGGGGTGCGGATATAGTCACAGATATAGGCCTCGGTCATTTACGCGGCCTCCTTGTTGCCCTGATGGGCTTTCTTGGTGCGGGCGTTGATGTCGCGCAGGGTCTGAAGCTCGGTTTCGGTCGGAAACGGCGTGTCGATCACCGTTTCGGCAAACTTGATAGGCCAGCCGCAATTCTCAACGATCTGTTCGCGGGTCACGCCCTGATGGATCGAAACGACGGTCAGCTCCTTGCTGACCGGATCCGGCTCTAGAATGCAAAGGTCGGTGATGACCTGCGTGGGGCCTTTGGTTTTCATACCAAGACGTTCGCGATGGTTGCCGCCTTCGCCATGCCCCATCGAGGTGATGAAGTTGAGCTTGTCGACAAAACCGCGTTTGGACAGCGCCATGGTGATGAAAATCTGGCCACAATTGCTGGCGATCTCCGGTGCGCCGCCGCCGCCGGGCAGGCGCACCTTCGGATGTTCGTAGGGACCGACCACGGTGGTGTTGAGATTGGCAAACTTGTCGATCTGCGCACCGCCGAGAAAGCCGGTGGTGATGCGGCCACCCTGCAGCCAGTAGCGGAACATTTCCGGTACCGAGACGGTGAACAGCGCTGTGTCACATAGCTCGCCGTCGCCGATCGAAAGCGGCAGGACATCCGGCTTGGTGCCGACCGTGCCACTTTCGTAGATCAGCGTGATATCCGGAGCATGGGTGAGACGGGCGACATTGCAGGCAGCCGATGGCGCGCCGATGCCGACGAAGCAGACATCGTCATTGGTGAGGGCGCGGGAGGCGGCAATGGTCATCATTTCGGTGGGGGTGAAATCGCTCATCGGTGTTTCCTCACGCAGCCTTCTTCGCATGTTTGGCAAAGTCTTCCGGCCCGGCCTTCATGACGTTCTCCTCGATCCAGGCCTGGAATGTATCGCGGTCGCGGGCAATCTCGTCCCAGGCGATGTAGAAGGCGTTGGAGCGAGGATAGTAGCCTTGCGCATAGGACGGGAAGGCACCGCCGGGCACCTCGACCACCGCTGTCACCGCCCAGGATGGCAGCACGACGGAGTTCGGAGACGGCGGGTTCAACTCGTCGACGATCTCCTCCACCGTGACGATCGAGCGCTTGGCGCCAAGCACCGCTTCCTTCTGCACGCCGACGATACCTTCGATGAGCACATTGCCCTTCCGGTCGGCTCTGAGTGCATGGATGATCGTCACATCCGGGCGGATGGCAGGAACAGCCGCCAGAACTTCGCCGGTGAAGGGGCACGTTACCTGCTTGATATTCGGGTTCACCTTGGTGAGATCGGCGCCGATATAGCCGCGCAGCATGGCAAACGGCAGGTTTGCAGCCCCTGCCTCATAGGCATTGGCCATGGCGGCATGGGAGTGCTCCTCGATCTCCAGCGGCCGTGGCCACTGGTTTTCGACGGCATCACGGAAACGGTGCAGCGAGCCGACGCCGGGATTGCCGCCCCAGGAAAATTTCATGCCGCGGGCCGCACCGGCGCCAATCAGCTGGTCATAGAGAATATCCGGCGTCATACGGATCAGGAAAAGGTCCTTCTTGCCCTGCCGGATCACTTCATGACCTGCCGCATAGGGGATGAGGTGGGTAAATCCCTCCATGGCGACGGTATCGCCGTCATGCACGTTGTCGGAAATGGCTTCTGCCAGCGAAGTCAGTCGTGCCAAGGCATTCTCCTCCTGATCTGTTTCCTGTCTGTTTGGCGCAAATAAGCGCGCGAATTCGTCCCTCGTCAAATATTTCGTGCGTTATTTGATATTTGTTCGTATAACGCACATACTGAAAGCGATATCGGAGAGCTTTTGCCATGCGGGAATCGGATTTTGTCAGCGGCTTCGCGCGCGGGCTGAAAGTCATCGAAGCCTTTGGAGAAACGCGGCCAAAGCTCACCATTGCCGAGGCTGCCAAGCTGACGGAGCTCGACCGGGCAACGGTACGCCGCTGCCTGTTGACGCTCGCCGATCTCGGCTACGCCGACTATGACGGCAAGTTCTTCGCGCTGACGCCGAAGGTGCTGCGGCTCGGCCATGCCTATCTGTCGGCGACGCCGCTGCCGCTGATGATCCAGCCCTATCTCGACCAGCTTTCGGAAAAATCCGGCCAAAGCGCGTCGGCCTCGGTGCTGGACGGGACCGAGGTGGTTTACATTGCCCGCGCCTCGCAGAAGCGGGTGATGTCGATCAACCTGTCGCCCGGCTCTCGCCTGCCGGCCTATTGCGCGTCGATGGGACGGGTTCTGCTGGCGGCCCTGCCGGAAATGGAGGCGCGGGGCATTCTGGATTGCTCCGAACTCAAGGCCAACACGCCGCTGACGAAGACCGATCCGGATGTCCTGATGGACGAACTTCGCCGCATCCGCGCAGACGGCTGCGCGGTTATCGACCAGGAACTGGAACTGGGGCTTTGCTCCATCGCGGTCCCGATCGAGAACGATCGCGGCCGCGTCGTCGCTGCCATCAACATCGGCGCCCCGGCCGCCCACGTGCCCGCTGCCGAAATGGTGGCGCGATACCTGCCTTTGCTGAAGGAGACGCAACGCGCATTGCGGCTGGTCTTGCGTTAAGCCACGTTCTTGCGCGGCTTCGCCGCCGGCATCCCTCCTGCCTGATCTAAACATGGCAAACTCGCCGCCGCCTATAGAGGCGGCAGCGAACTCAACCGCTGAAAGATAGGACGGGCGATTTACGCCGCTGGTGTCGGCTCTCCAAGCGAGAGCATCAAGCGGTTTGCCCAGTTGAAGAAGGCAGCGCCGTGGATGGCGTCGGCGATTTCGAGGTCGTCGAGACCTTCCGACCGCAGCCGTTCGATATCGGTAACGCCGAATGTGGGCGGGGTTTCCGTCAGCGCGACCGAGACCTTGGTGACGGCGTTCCAGCGGCGGCTGCCGAGGTCGGCGTCCGTTCCTTCATCGAGCAGCTTTTGCACATCGCCGGTGCGTTTGGAATGATGCGAAGCGAAGCGCGAATGCACCGATGCGCAGAAGATGCAGCCGTTGAAGCGCGATGCAGCCGTGGCGGAAAGCTCGCGTTCTGCCCGCGGCAGGCCTGCCTTGGTGTTGTAGAAAATGTCCTTATCCGTCTTGGTGCGGGCTTCCAGAATTTCCGGATCGCGGGCAAGCAGCATGAAGTAAGGCGATTTCGAGCGTGAGGCATCGACGAGCCCGGCCCAGTGCCGGTCGGTCAATTCCTCTTCTGCAAGCGGCTGCAGCAAGGGCGTCCAGCCGATCTCGGCTTGGGTGAAAGCGGCCGGGCGATTGTCGATGGTGGGATGGATAACGGTCTCGGTCATATGCTGTTTCCTTATTCGGCTGCCGTTGCGGATGCGAGAGTGCCCTCGCCCGCCTCGGAAAGAGCTGCGAGACCGGCCACCACGCGGATCTGGAAGGCGAGGAAGGCGACGATCTGCGACAGGGTGACGATTGCCGTCGTCGTCCATCCGGCATCAAGCAATGCTTGCAACGCTTCTGGGCTTGCCTCGCGCGGCCGGTAGACGAGCAGATGGCTATGCTCCAAAGCCGCCGAGAGCTTTTGCCCGAGAGCTTTTCGGCCGGATTCCGACACGGTGAAGAGCAGTCCAGGCTTATCTTCGCTGGACAATGGCCCGGATGGGTATTTGCCATAGGGGCCGCTCGTCCGCCCGGCCTCGATTTGGCTTTTCACCGCAGCCATCAACGCAGTATCGCCCTTGATGCCGGAGGCATAGAATGCCTCGGCCGCATCCGCCCGGTGCAATCCGGCAACGAAGGTCGCAACGATGAGGCGCTCGGTCCGCGTGACATCGCCTTCATGCGCCGGTTCGAACAGAGCGAGATAGCTCTTCTGGGCGTTGTCTCGTGTTTCCGGCCGTTCCTTGCGGATGCGGTCGACGAACGATCCGGGGTGGATATCCGCCAGACGGTCGATGACGTCAGGTGTCGGTACAGTCATGGTCGTTGCCTTTCTTTAAAAACGGAAATCATGCGGTTGCGGCCAGCTGACGCCGCTGCTGTAGGGGTGGCTGACCGGCCCAGCCGAGCGCCGGGGCAACGACGGTTGCGGTCAGCTCCAGGGAGCGCAGGATAAGCGCATGGGGCGGGTCCACCGAGTGTACCTGGAAGACGAGATCGGTGACGCGCGACAAGGCGGTATCGGCCTTCAGCGACGCGATGACATCCTCCGGCGTGCCCACATGCACATCGAAAGCCTTGATGAGATCGGCGGTTGTCGTCCCCGTGACGATGTGCCCGCTGGCGATGAAGCGCTCGCGGATGCGCTGCAATCCAAGTTCAGCGAAATGCAGCGCCTCCTTGCGGTCATCAGCGACAAACAGGCTTCTGGAGCCAAGGATGCGCGGGGTTTTGCCTTTCGGAAGGTTGGCGAAATAGGCGTCAAGGATCGGGTTCTGCAGATTCCACAGTGCTGTCTGCGGGGCCTCCGGCGGGCGTGGCTGCGTGCGCGACAGCATTAGACCGTCGCCGTCGCGTCCGGCACGTTCGCCGCCGCCCACGGAGAATGTTGCTTGCCAGATATGGTCCAGCAGATGCGGTGCCGTTGGATAGAGCCGGTTGCCGCCAATTAGCTCCCGGCCAGCCCACGCATCGCGCACGGTGGCGAGGCTCTTGGCATAGACAGGTCCCCGGTCGGCACTTTCCAGTCCGAACGGCAGGAAAGCCTGCGGCGTGCCGCCGGTGCCGAAACCGATCTCCAGGCGGCCATTCGAGAGGATATCGAGCACTGCCGTATCCTCGGCAACGCGAACCGCAGTTTCCATCGGCAAGGTGATCACGCCGGTACCAAGCCGGATGCGCGAGGTTCGCGCCGCCAGCTCGGCGAGAAAGATCAGCGGTGCGGGAAGCCCGCCTTCGTCCGCGTCGAAATGGTGCTGGGCCACCCAGGCGCTGTCGAAACCGAGCTTTTCGGCATGGATGATCTGCGCGGCGACCAGCCGGTAGCGGGTCGCCGCATCGCCATGATCGAGAACGCGGCTGAAAAAGCCGAGCCGTTTGGGCTGGACTGGATATGTCATCAGATATTTCCTGAGTTCGTCGAGATTGGCCGGCTGGCAAGCAGCGGGTATTTTTTGCCCGGAATGGCGTCGATCAGTTCCCGGGTATAGGCGCTTTGAGGATGGTCGAAGACGTCTTCGACCGCACCGCTTTCGACGATCTTTCCGCCGTTGAGGACGCTGACGGTGTCCGATATCTGGCGCACCACCGCGAGGTCGTGCGAGACGAAGAGATAGGTGAGGCCAAGATCGCGTTGCAGCGTGTCGAGCAATGACAGGATCTGCGCCTGCACGGTGACGTCGAGCGCCGACACGGCTTCGTCGAGCACCAGGATCTGCGGATTGAGAACCAGCGCGCGGGCGATGGCGACGCGCTGGCGCTGGCCACCGGAAAGCGCATGCGGCCGCCGTTGCAGCACGTCGAGTGGGAGCCCGACCTTTTCGATGGTGCTGGCGACGATCTCGGCGCGCTTGGCCCGCGCTATGGGTTCGAAATTCAACAATGGCTCTTCAACGATCCCTGCAATGGTCTGACGCGGGTCGAGCGAGCCGAACGGGTTCTGGTAGACGAGCTGGATCTTCTTGCGCAGCAGTCTCAACGTTTCGCGTGGTGGCGCGGACAGATCGAGCCCATCGACGATCACCTTGCCGGCGGTGGGTTTCTGAAAGGCTGCGACGGTGCGGATCGTCGTCGTCTTGCCGGAACCGGACTCGCCAACCAGCGCATGCGTTGTTCCCCGCCGGACCCGGAAGGAAACATTATCGAGGGCACGAAGACCCTTGTCCTTGCCGCCGAGGCCGAAATCCTGAACCAGTCCTTCGACGATGATGATGTCGTCGTCGGCCTCTTCTTGCGTAGGTTTAGCAACGGCGGCAATGCGACGCTGCCGGATATTGAGCGAGGGGGCGTCGGCGAGCAGCCGCTGGGTATAGGTGCTTTGCGGGTTTGCCAGGGTATCCGCGGTCAGTCCCTGTTCCTGGATGCGTCCCTGCTTCAACACGATCAGCCTGTCGGCGCGGTCGGCGGCGACGCCGAGATCATGGGTGACAAGCAGAACGGCGGTACCGTATTCGCGCCGAAGCTCGTCGATGAGGTCAAGGATGTGCTTCTGCACCGTGACATCGAGCGCGCTGGTCGGTTCGTCGGCAATGATCAGCGACGGCTTGAGCGCGATGGCGATGGCGATCAGCACGCGCTGCTTCATGCCGCCGGACAGTTCATGCGGATATTGCTTTGCCCGGAGCGCCGGCTGGTTGAGGCCGACGCGTGCGAGCAGTTCGATGGCGCGTGCATCGGCTAAAGCGCCGGAGGCCTTGCCGTGGATGATAAGGATTTCCGCGACCTGTTTGCCGATCGTCTTGACCGGATTGAGCGAGTTGCCTGGGTCCTGCGGCACAAGGCTGATCACCGATCCGCGTATGCCGTCGAGCCTTTTTTGCGGCCAGCCGGCAATCTCCTGCCGGTTCAGCCGGATGCTGCCGCTTTCGAGGCGTCCATTATCCGGGAGAAGGCCGATGATGGCCTGTGCCGTCGAGCTTTTGCCGGAGCCGGACTCGCCGACCAGGGCCACCACCTCGCCGGGGGCGACGCTGAAGTCGATGCCATGAACGGCTGTTCGCGTGCCGCTCTGGTCGCGATAGGAAATGGTCAGCCCGGACACGTCCAGAACCGGAGCCGGGAGGACAGTGCCTTCGAGCCTGCCGATAGGGGAGATGGTCATTGCTGCGCCCTTCCGATTGCCTGGCTAACACGATTGACCGAGAGAACCACCAGCACGACGACGATGCCGGGTGCCGCCGTCAGCCACCAGGCCGTTGCGATATAGTTGCGGCCCTCGGCGATCAGCAGGCCCCATTCCGGTGTAGGCGGCGGCGCGCCGTAGCCGAGGAAGCCGAGGGTGGAGAGCTGCAGGATGGCGGAGCCGACCTGAAGCGCGGTGAAGGCGATCACCGATGTCAGCGAGTTCGGCAGGACATGGCGCCAGAGGACCTTGAAGAACGTGCCGCCGCTGCCGAATGCGGCCTCGACATATTCGCTGCGCCGGACGCTGACGACTTCTGAACGGACGAGGCGGGCAAAACTCGCAATCGAGGTGAAACCGACGGCGATGGCGGCGTTGACGGTGCCGAAGCCGAGCAGGATGATGATGCTGAGCGATAAAAGCAGCACGGGGATGGAGAGAAAAACATCGACGAGACGCATGATGACCTCATCGATCCAGCCTCCGATCGAGCCAGCGATCACACCGAGGGTGGTGCCGACGAACAGCCCGATCGCCACGGCCGCGATTGCCCCGGATAGCGAGTGAACGGCGCCGTAGACGAGGCGCGTATAGAGATCGCGGCCCAGGGCATCCGTTCCGAGGAAGTGAAGCGCGCTTGGTGCCTTCAGCTGCTGGCCCGGCAAGCCTTGAACAGGATCATAGGATGTGAACAGGCCGGGCGCGACCGCCCAGAGCAGCGCGATTGCGAGTATGATATAGGCAAGAACAAGACCCGGCTGGATGCGGATAGGGTACGAATGGGCTTTCGCAGGCGCCCCGATGGCCACCTCAGCGGCAGGTGCCGGGGAAATCCAGTCGAGCGGATTGGGACTGTCGATATTGCGGTGCCGTTCGGCGGTATCGAGAATGGTCATGCCACGCCCCCAAGTTTTGCTTTCAGTCGCGGATCAAGCACCGGATAGAGCAGATCGACGGCGAGGTTGATGGTGACGAAGGCAGCGGCTGAGATCACCACGATGGCCTGCAGCACGGCGACATCCTGAAAATTGACTGCCTGTTCAGCCAGGCTGCCGATACCGTTGAGGCCGAATACCGTTTCGGTAATGACGGCTCCCGCCAGCAGCTCACCGAACAGCACGCCTGCGACCGTCAGTACGGGCAGGAAGGCGTTCTTGGCGACATGCCGCCAGAGAACAAAAGCGTGCGAGGCACCCTTGGCACGCGCAACGGAGACGAATGGCCGCGTCAGCACCTCGTCGATATTGCGCAGGAGGATTTGCGCCATCGGTGCGGAGATCGGCAGTGCGATGGTGAGAACAGGCAGGATCAGACCTTCCCACTCACCCGGATTGATCACCGGCACCAGCCGGAGCCGGAAGGAGAAGATCTGGATCAGCATGATGCCGAGCCAGAAGGTCGGGATGGAGACGAAGAGCGAGGGCAGCGATTGGATGAAGGAGCGCAAGCGGCCGAACCCGGAGATATTGGACAGGATCGCGATGATCACGGCAAGCAGGGCTGCAGCGGCAAAGGCAAGTCCAGCAAGCCGGATCGTCGATGGCAGATTGGCCGCCAGCTGTGCGCTGACTGCCACGCCGGCCTGCAGCGAATAGCCGAAGTCGCCGGTGAGGAAATTGCCGATGGTGTGGACATATTGCAGCACGACCGATCCATCGGCGTCGTAGGCGGCGCGGATATCGGCGATCTGTTCGGCGCTCAAACCATATTCCGGGTTCTGGAATTTGATCAGCACCGCATCGCCGGGCATTGCCTGCAGCAGCACGAAGGAAATCGTAAATGCTGCCCAAAGGACGAGCAGCGCCTGCCCCACCCGCGAGAATATATATCTTGCCATCGCTTTCTACCTTGTCATTGCAACTGGCCCGGCACAGTGCCGGGCCAGTTGGAGCCGTTAGTGTTCGGCAAGCCAGGTGCTGTAGAAGCGCGGACGGCCAACAGCTTCGAACTCGACGCCCTGCAGATAGGGCGCGCCGGCATAGGCCTGCGGTTCTTCGAAGATCGGGATCGCATAGGCCTGGTCGAGCACGTAGCTCTGGACTTCGCCGGCGATCTGCAGCCGTTTTTCGCGGTTCGGTTCCGAGGACAGCGCTTCGAGCAAACCGTTCAGCTTGTCATCGACAAAGGATTTAACCTTGTCGCTCGGACCGCCCTTCTGGCGCAGCACGTCACGGTTTTTCGGATAGTACTGGCTCTTGATCACATCCGGATCGGCGCGGCCGACCATGGCGGGAGAGACCGGGGTTTTTGCCGGATCGAGATCATCAACGGTTCTGCTGCCGGCATCGCCAGCCAGAACGTTCAGCGTCACGCCGAGCTTGGCCCATTGTTGCGAGACGAGCTGAAGGGTTGCCTTGTTCTGGGGTTGCGGCGGTGATTCATACGCCGTCAGAACCAGCGGCAGGCCATCCTTTTCGCGGACGCCATTGGCGCCCGGCGCCCAGCCGGCTTCATCCAAGAGCTTCGCCGCCTTGGCCGGATCAAAAGTCAGCTTGGACGACAGATCGACATAACCCTGTGCGGTCGAAGCGACGATCGACTTGGCCTGTGGATAGTTGGCCGAAAACAGCGTCGAGATGATCTCCTGCGCATTCGTGCCGTGCAGCAATGCCTGGCGGACGCGCACATCGGCAACCAGCGGATTATCCGGACGGAAGACGACGCTATTGTTGACGCCGCGCGTTGGGGCTGCATAGATCTTGTAACCCTGTCCCTCGACCTGCGCCTCGTCATAGGCCTGCACCTGGCGGATGAAATCCGCCTGGCCGGACAGAAGCGCGCCGATGCGGACGCTATCCTCGCCGGTGATCACGTATTTGATGCCGTCGAGATAGGCGCGGCCCTGATGTTCGATCTTTGCCGGTCCCCAGACATAATCTTCGCGAACCTTCAGCGACAGTTCCTTGCCGAGCGTTTCGCTTTCGACCACGAACGGGCCGGAGCCGACGATTTTGGTCGCATCGCCGAGCTGCTCAAACGGCAGTGCCAGCGTTGCCAGAGAGACCAGGCCGGAACCGATGACGGAGGTGCCCTGCAGGAAGCCCGGCGATGGTTTCTTGAAATAGAATTTGACGGTCAGCGGATCGATGACTTCGCTGCGGTCATAGTTGTTGATGACTTCGGAAACCGGCTGCTTCAGCTCCTTGTTGCCTAGACCGAACGTATCGAAATTCTTGGCAACGGCATTGGCGTCCAGCGGCGAGCCGTCGGAGAAGGTCACGCCCTTGCGCAGCTTGAAGGTGTATTCCGTGGCGTTGTCGTTGACCGTCCAGGATTCGGCGATCCAGGGCTCGATCTCCAGCGTTTTCGGGTTCTGAAAGGTCAGCTTGTCGGTGATCTGGTTGAGCACGCCGCCATTCGGGTAGAAACCGCCGGCCGGTGGATACAGGTTGGTGTGCGGTTGCTGCTCCAGGTAAATCAGCGTGCCGCCCTGCGCGGGTTTGGCAGCATCCTCAGCAAAGGCCGCCGACGATGCCAGCGACATCAGCACCGCGCCGATGACGGTTGCTGCCTTGAGTTTTCCCGAAATTCCCATTGGATATCCTCAAATTGTAAGCTGAGGAAAAGGGTAAACCAAAGAGGCTTTTGATCAAGATAGTCTATTGAATTAGTGTTCTATTTTATCGGCTCCGCGTGGAAGGAAGGGATCGCCCATTGCCCTTTTTCGGCAATAAGCGGCCGAACCTGGCGGGACGGTGGAACGGATCGGCAGCGAGATGATGTTCGCAAAATTTGTTTTGACCGCGTGCATCAAAATGCGGTCTTAAGCGTTTAGCAGCGCCCATCAGGATACATTCATGCAAACAGATCAATGGCTTTCCCTACTCATCATCGCGTTGATGATGGCTGCATTCGTGTGGGGACGGTATCGCTATGATATAGTTGCGGCAGGTTCGCTGCTGGCCGCTGTTCTTATCGGTATCGTCCCGGCAAAAGATGCGTTTTCCGGCTTTTCCGATGATATCGTCATTATCGTCGGCAGCGCTTTGGTCGTCAGCGCGGCGATATCGCGATCGGGCATCATGGATGTCGCGCTCCGGCACCTTTCTCCCGAAAAGCGATCCCCCCGGACCCAGCTTGTCATTCTAGTGGTCATCGTGGCGGTCCTTTCGGCTTTCATCAAGAATATCGGCGCCCTGGCGATCATGATTCCGGTGGCCATCCACATGGCGAGAAAATCCCGGGTATCACCCTCGATGTTTCTGATGCCCATGTCGTTTGCGTCCCTGTTGGGGGGCCTGATGACGCAGATTGGCACATCGCCCAACATCATCGTCTCGCGGGTGCGCGAGGACATTACCGGGACGCCGTTCACGATGTTCGATTACACGCCGGTGGGAGCGGCCCTGACCGTGACCGGAATTATCTTTCTTGCCGTTTGCTACAAGCTGCTTCCCGAACGGGTGAAGGAGGCGGCTTCGATGGACGAGGCTGTGAAGATCAAGAACTACACCACCGAGGCGAGCTTGACCGCGCAATCGTCTGCCGTCGGCCGATCGGTCAGCTGGCTGCAAAAGCCGGCACATGGTGATGCAATGGTGACCGCGATCATCAGCAACAATGATCGAAAACGGACCCCCCTGCCGGATACGATCCTCAAGGAAGGTGATGTGCTGATCATCGAGGGGGAGCAGGGCGCCCTCAACAAGATCGTCAGCGAAGGAAAACTGCAGCTGTCCGACCGCACCCCTGAAAAGGACGGGGCAAAGGACGTCAGCGCGGTGGAAGCGATCGTCGGCGAACATTCACGGCTGATCGGAGTGAGTGCCAAGGACCTGTCGCTGTTTGAAAATACGGGCGTCAACCTTCTGGCGGTCAGCCGCCGCGACAAACGGTTTGTCGAACGTCTGGGCGAGATCAAGATCCGCAACGGCGACGTGCTGGTTCTTCAGGGAGACTTGCAGCGCCTGCCGGATATGCTGCGTGAGTGGGGCTGCCTGCCGCTGGTGGAGCGGGATGTGAAGCTGGGCAGTGTTCGTAACGGCCTGGTGCCGGTGCTGATCCTTATCGCGACCATGGGAGCGACGGCTTTCGGCGGCGTACCGGTCGCAACTGCGTTTTTCGCAGCGGCGTTCCTGATGGTCATCAGTGGAGCCCTGCCGTTGCGCGGGATTTACAGCTATCTCGATGCACCTATCCTGCTGATGCTGGCGGCATTGATCCCGATCAGTGACTCGCTGAGAACCACCGGAACGACAGACGTCATCGCCGATCTTTTGTCGCAAACGGCAGAAATGCTGCCACCTTACGGCGCCCTGGCGCTCATCCTGGTGGCCGCGATGGCGGTGACGCCCTTCCTCAACAATGCGGCGACCGTGCTTGTGATGGCGCCGATCGCTGCAACATTTGCAGAAAAACTCGGCTTTGCCCCCGATGCTTTTCTCATGGCAGTGGCGATTGGTGCCGGGTGCGATTTCCTCACTCCGATCGGACACCAGTGCAATACGTTGGTGATGGGACCTGGCGGCTATCGGTTCGGAGACTATGCACGCCTTGGACTGCCCCTCTCCTTGCTCGTGCTGATCGTCAGTGTGCCAATGCTGCTGCTGACATGGCCGATATAGCTCAGAGAAACTTGACCTTGTCCAGACGCCTGGAACATAGATGAATGCACGGCTCGGCCAACACAGTTCACCAGACTGAATGGAAGCGATGGAATGCGGAAATTACCTGCGCTTTCGGCGATGAAGGTGTTTGAGGTCGTCGGTCAGACCCGCAGCTTTACGCGGGCGGCACAGACGCTGAACCTGACGCAAAGTGCGGTCAGCCGACAGGTCCGCAATCTGGAAAAACAGCTGGGCGAAAACCTGCTGATCCGCCATCACCACGATCTCGAGCTGACGCGGGCCGGCGCCGAACTTTTGGCAACGCTGCAGCTCGCTTTTCACAATGTCGAGCAGACGGTGCGCTCGATCATGGAGAAGAACAATCGCAACCGGCTGCGCGTCAACGTCCCGCCGACTTTTGCCAAGCGCTGGCTGATGCCCCGGTTGTCGCGTCTGCGCGAAGCGCTGCCGGAGATCGAGATCAGCCTCAGCACCGATCTCAAGGACACGCTGGCCGAGCGCAGCCTGCTGGATTGCGCCATCCGCTTCGGTGATGGCGAATGGCCGATGCTGCAATCGCGCATCCTGATGACCGAACGGCACATCGCCGTCTGCGCGCCTGGCCTTTTGGATGCAGCCAGCCGAAGCGGTCCTATCGACCTTTCATCCCTGACGTTCCTGCATGTGCTGGCCGCAGCCGACCAGCGCTATCTCACCTGGCAACATTGGCTGGACGCCGCCGGCCTCAGCGACACCGATGTGCGCGGCGGCATGGAATTCGATCTTCTCGACCTGGTGATCGAAGCCGCCTGCAACGGGTTGGGCATTGCCGTGGTCGATCGCTTCATGGTCAGCAGCCAGCTGCAAAGCGGCCAGCTCGTGCCTGTGCTGGATGTCGAAGTCGAAGGCCATGAATCCTACTGGCTGGTCACCCGCACGGATCAGCCTGAAGCCGCAAATGTTCGACAGTTTCGAACGTGGCTTCTAAACGAGGTCGCGTCGGACTATGGCCTTTGCGGCGGCGCAAAATGAGCAAGACCGAACATTCGTTTTTGGAATGCTTGGCCCGATAATAAGTCGCTTGCGAACCGGGGGCTGCGTCCACTCTACTGCCTGAAACAGACTATGTTTCAGGTGGGCTCATGACGCAGCATCGCAACTTCATCGGTGGCCGTTTTGTCGAAGCGTCCGGCTTGTCCGGGATCGAGGTGCGCAATCCGGCCAACGGCAAGGTCTTCACCACGATTCCGGCCGCAGACGACGCTGATGTCGCGGCAGCAGTCGAGGCAGCGAAAGGCGCGCAAAAGCTTTGGCGCCAGCTCCCGGCGATTCAGCGGGGCGATGCCTTGCGCAAACTCGCCGATGCGATCGAGCATCATGCACCAAGGATTGGCGAGGCGCTGGCGCTGGAATCCGGGAAGAGCCTTGCAGACGCCACCGCCGAAGCCATCTACGGCGTCGAGCTGTTGCGCTATCACGCGGAATGGGCACGCCGCATCGAAGGCGAGATCATTGAAAGCGATACGCCCGACGAGACCCTGCTGCTCAAGCGCGAGCCCATCGGCGTCGTTGCCTGCCTGATCCCGTTCAATTTCCCGATCTACACGCTGGTGCGCAAGATTGCGCCCGCCCTCATCACCGGCAATGCCGTCGTTGTCCGCCCGAGCAACACCACGCCCACCTCAGCCTTCGCGTTTGCGCAAGCCGTGCTGGAAGCCGGTCTGCCGGCCGGCCTCGTCAATATCATGACGATGTCCCACGATGTGGCCCGCACCATGTGCACGCATCCGGCAGTCGGCAT
This sequence comes from Pararhizobium sp. DWP1-1-3, assembly GCF_049896125.1. Taxonomy (NCBI): domain Bacteria; kingdom Pseudomonadati; phylum Pseudomonadota; class Alphaproteobacteria; order Hyphomicrobiales; family Rhizobiaceae; genus Pararhizobium; species Pararhizobium sp. DWP1-1-3. Next base: position 53,657 of record NZ_JAFCTR010000021.1, on the reverse strand, counting down.
GATCACGCTGACCGGCAGCGTTTCTGCGGGCCAGACGGTGCTCGACTACTGCAAGACCAATATTGCCAAACCCTCTTTGGAGCTTGGGGGCAAGTCGCCTGTCATCGTCGAACCCGATGCCGATCTCGACGCGGTTGCCCGTTTGGTTCTGGGCGCAAAGACGGCCCATTGCGGACAGGTCTGTACCTCTGCGGAGCGGCTTTATGTGCATGCCTCGATCCACGACGCTCTGGTCGAAAAACTGCGTCAAGGCTTTGCCGCCCGCCGCTTCGGCGATCGCGCCGCCGATCCCGAGATGATGGGGCCGCTTGCCAATGCTGTAGCGCGCGATCGTATCCATGGGATGGTCGAACGGGCCATGGCCGAGGGAGCAACTGTCGTCGTTGGTGGCACCGTTCCGGACGGTGACGGCTATTTCTATCCGCCGACCCTGATCACCGGCTGCCGCCAGGAGATGGAGATCGTCCGGGAAGAGGTGTTCGGCCCGGTGCTGGCGGTTTTGTCCTACGAGACGTTCGACGAGGCTTTGGCGCTCGCCAGCGATCACCAGTTCGGGCTCGCCTCGGTGCTGTTTTCGGAAAGCTACCGCAAGGTGATGCAGGCGGCGAGCGAGATTGAGGCGGGCGAGCTTTATGTCAACCGTTTCCCGGCCGATCCGTACCAGGGTTATCACGCCGGCTGGAAGAAATCCGGGCTCGGCGGCGACGACGGCAAACACGGCATGCTGGAATTCACGCAGACGCGGCTTGTCATCCTGAAACACTGATCACCTGGCAAGGGAGGAACCACCCATGAAGATCGCATCGCTGAAAACCCACGTGGTCGCCGTTCCACCGCCGCATGTCGGCGGCATGTATTGGATTTTCGTCCAGCTTGAGACGGCCTGCGGCATTTCGGGGGTCGGCGAAATCTATGCGACCTCGTTCCATCCCTCGGCCATGGTTCCGCTGATCGACGATGTCTTCCAGCGCTATCTGCTCGATCACGATCCTCACCAGATCGAGCGTTTCTGGCGGGCGGCCTATTCGAGCGGCTTCACGCAGCGCCCCGACACGACGATGATGGGGATCGTCTCGGGCCTGGAAATCGCCTGCTGGGACATCATCGGCAAGGCTGCCGGCCGGCCGGTTTCCGATCTGCTCGGCGGCACCGTCCACGAAAAGCTGCGCGCCTATACCTATCTCTATCCAAGGAATGCGGCCGGCGACTATGATTACAACGACCCGGACCTTGCTGCTGACGAAGCCATCCGCATGGTCGAGATGGGTTTTACCGCCGTCAAGTTCGATCCGGCCGGCCCCTACACCAACTATTCCGGCCACCAGCTTTCGATGGGGGTTCTCGACCGCTGCGAACTCTTCTGCGCTAAGATCCGCGAAGCGATTGGCAGCCGCGCCGATATCCTCTTCGGCACGCATGGGCAGATGGTGCCATCCTCGGCGATCCGGCTGGCGCGGCGGCTGGAGAAATACGATCCGCTTTGGTTCGAAGAGCCGGTGCCGCCCGGACAGGAAGCGGCCATGGCCGAAGTGGCGCGCGCCACATCCATCCCGATCTCGACCGGCGAGCGGCTGACGACGAAATACGAATTCCAGCGCGTGCTACAGCTCGGCGCGGCGGCGATCCTGCAGATGAATGTCGCCCGTGTCGGCGGCCTTTTGGAAGCCAAGAAGATCGCGGGGATGGCCGAGGCCTTCTACGCCCAGATCGCGCCGCATCTCTACAATGGTCCGGTGGGTGCCGCCGCCAGTATCCAGCTTTCGGCCGCAACGCCGAACTTCCTTATCCACGAAGCGATCATGGATTTTGGCGGCTTTCACGGTGAGGTGCTGAAGACCAAGCTGCAGTTCGACGATGGCTATCTCATCCCGTCGCGCGAACCGGGTCTCGGCATCGAGCTCAATCTCGATGTCGTTGCGAAGCACTCCCCCTATACCGGCGACCGCCTGCATCTGCAGATGGCCGCAGCGCCCGCCGATATCAAGGAGTTCATGCCCGCCAGGGGCTGAGCGCGAACAGAGACCGTTCATGATCTACGACTTCGTCATCATCGGCGCCGGCTCGGCGGGCTGCATCCTTGCAAGCCGCCTGAGCGAGAGCGGCCGCTACAGCGTTCTCCTCGTAGAGGCGGGGGACAAGGACTCGTCCTTCTGGTTCAAGATCCCGATCGGCTACGCCAAGAGCTATTACAACCCCAAGGTCAACTGGATGTATTCGACCGAGCCGGAGGCTGGGCTCGACGGGCGTCGGATTTATGTGCCGCGCGGCAAGGTGCAGGGCGGGTCCGGTTCGATCAATGCGATGGTGTTCGTGCGGGGTGCTGCGGACGACTTCGACGACTGGGAAGCCGCTGGGAACCCGGGCTGGAGCGCTGCCGATGTCCTACCGTTTTTCAAGAAGCTTGAGACCCATGAAAAAGGCGCCTCGCACTGGCATGGCGGCCATGGCCCGATCCATGTGATGCCGATGCGCGGCATGACCCATCCGGTCACCGACGCGTACCTTAAAGGCTGCGAAGAGCTGCAACTGCCATCGACGACCGACTTCAACGGCGCTTCGATCGAGGGTGCCGGGGTCTACGATATCAATACCCGCAATGGCCGGCGCTCGCATTCGAGCACCGAGTACCTTCGTCCGGCCCTCAGACGGGCCAATGTCTCGATCGAGCGCCGTGCCTTTGCACAGAGGCTGCTCTTCGCGTCGGATGGGCGCGCGACCGGGGTAGAGGTTTTGCAGGATGGCGTCAGGCGGACATTTTCGGCTCGGCGTGAAGTCGTCGTCTCGGCGGGCGCGATCGATACGCCGAAACTGCTGCAGCTTTCGGGGATCGGCGATGGCGAAGCGCTCGGTGCTAAGGGTATCGACAGCCGCCGTCATCTGCCGGCCGTCGGCGAAAATCTGCAGGATCATCTGGCGGCGAGCTTTTACTACCGCGCCAACCGGCCGACGTTGAACGGCGTATTCGGCAGCCTGTTTGGACAGGCGCGGCTGGGGCTCCAATATATCCTCACCCGCAAGGGGCCGTTCGCCATGAGCGTCAATCAGGCGGGCGGTTTCTTTCGCGGCAACCCGGCGCGTGAGCGGCCCAATATCCAGCTTTATTTCAATCCGCTGTCCTACCGCATTCCTGTCGACGCCAGCGCCTCGATGGTGCCGGAGCCCTATGCGGGTTTCCTCATTGCCTTCAACTCGTGCCGTCCCACCAGCCGCGGCCGGATTGCCCTTGCCTCGGGCGATCCGGCAGCCGCAGCGCTGATCCAGCCGAACTACCTTTCGACCGATCGCGATATCGCCGATGTCATCGAGGGGAGCCGGCTGGTGCGCCGGATCGCATCGGCGCCTTCGCTCGCAGCCATTATCGATGCAGAGGTTTCCCCGTCGCCGGCCGCTGAAAGCGACGAAAGCCTGCTCGACTATTTCCGTGCCAATGCCAGCTCGATCTACCATCTCTGCGGAAGCTGCATGATGGGACCGGATGCTTCGGCATCGGTGGTGGACGCCCGTCTTCGTGTGCATGGGGTCGAAGGCCTGCGTATCGTCGATGCCTCGGTCTTTCCCAATGTCACGGCCGGCAACATCAATGCACCGACGATGATGGTCGCGGAAAAGGGTGCTGCGATGATCCTCGAAGACGCGGCTTGAGAACCTGAAGACCACGGCCGTGCGGCGACGGAGGGAGCCATTTCCACCAGTGCGCCGAGCCAACCTGAAACGGAGGACGGACATGCGCTACGGCTTTATCGGACTTGGACATCTCGGCCAGCACCTGGCGGGCAGTCTTGTGCGCGAGGGGTTTCCGGTCACCGTTCACGACCGGGACCGCAGCCGGGCGGAACTGCTGCTTGAGCGTGGCGCGCGGTGGGCGGACAGTCCGCAGGCGCTGGCGATAGAAGTTGATGCCGTCATCACCTGCTTGCCCTCACCGGCGATCTCCGGGGCCGTGCTGACCGGTCCGGACGGCATCCTGTCGGGCTTGAAAGCCGGTGGGACCTGGATCGAGATGAGCACGCTCGACCAGAACGATATTGAGCGTCTCTCAGCGATCGCTGCCGCTCACGGCATTCGTATGCTGGAAGCGCCGGTGACCGGCGGTGTTCACCGCGCAGCCGCTGGCGACATCACCGTCATCGCCGGTGGTGACCGCGACCTGTTTGAAACACATCTGCCGGCACTGAGCGCCATGGGCGGCGAGATCTTTCACGCCGGACCGCTCGGCAAGGCGGCGGTGATCAAGGTCATCACCAATATGCTGGCTTTCATCCACCTTCTGGCGACCGGCGAGGCGCTGATGCTGGCGAAGAAGGGCGGCATCGACCTGACCGATGCCTTCAACATCATCAAGGCGAGTTCCGGCAACAGTTTCGTGCACGAGACGGAAGGCCAGGTGATCCTGAACGGCAGCTACAACATCAACTTCACCATGGATCTCGCCTGCAAGGATCTCGGCTTCGCGCTCGGCTTCGGCAAGCAATTCGGCGTACCGCTCGATCTCGCCTCGCACACATTGCAGACCTTCATCCGCGCCCGCTCGACCTATGGCGGCAATGCCTGGTCGTCGCAGGTGGTGAAGCTGCTGGAGGATGCGGTGGGCACAGATCTGCGTGCGCCGGGCTTTCCGGCCGAATTGTGAGGCTCTCGTTGAAACTGAACCATATCAAAGCAGTACAGGGTAATTATATGACTGTATAATTTCTCTTGCAAGATGGCTGAAGCCCACTATCCTGCCTTAGTGGATTGCCCGGCAAGACGTGGCGGCAGCGACAACTGTGTGAGGGGACGACGGCCCGAAGATGACAAGAGATCCTCGCTACGACGTGCTTTTCGAGCCGGTGAAAATCGGGCCTCTGACGGCACGAAATCGCTTCTACCAGGTCCCCCACTGTTCCGGCATGGGTTATCGCTATCCCAATGCCGAGGCGCAGATGCGTGGGATCAAGGCGGAAGGCGGCTGGGCGGTCATTTCGACGCAGGAAGCGGAAATCCATCCCACGTCAGACCTCACACCGGCCAATGAGGCCAGGCTTTGGGACGACGACGATATCGGCGCGCTTTCGCTGGTCGCCGGCAAGATCCACGCGCATGGCAGCCTGGCGGCGATCCAGCTGGTTCACAACGGCCTGCACGTCGCCAACCGTTTCAGCCGGATGATCCCGCTTGCCCCGTCGCATGTCGTCGGCGATGGGCTGGATCCGGTTCAGGCGCGGGCCATGGACAAGTCCGATATCGCTGACATGCGCCGCTGGTACCGCAATGCCGCCATCCGCGCCAAGCAGGCCGGTTTCGATATCATCTACATCTATTCCGGCCACGACATGAGCGTGATCCAGCACTTCCTGTCGCGCAGGCACAATCATCGTACCGACGAATATGGCGGGTCCTTCGACAACCGGCTGCGGCTGTTCCGGGAGATTCTGGGCGATGTCCGGGACGTTGTCGGCGACACCTGCGCCCTCGCCGTCCGTCTGGCCGTCGACGAACTGCTTGGCCCCTCGGGCATTACCTGCGAGGGCGAAGGACGCGACATTATCGAGGCGCTGGCCGAGGTGCCGGACCTCTGGGACGTCAACCTGTCGAACTGGTCGAACGACAGCCAGACGTCACGGTTTTCAGAGGAAGGTTTTCAGGAACCCTATATCCGCTTTGTCAAATCAGTGACCACCAAGCCTGTCGTCGGCGTCGGGCGCTACACTTCGCCGGACAGCATGGTGCGGGTGATCAAGCGGGGTATCATGGATTTTATCGGGGCGGCGCGCCCCTCCATTGCCGATCCATTCCTGCCGCTGAAGATCGAGGAAGGCCGTATCGACGATATCCGCGAGTGTATCGGCTGCAACATCTGCACATCCGGCGACAACACGTCGGCTCCGATGCGCTGTACGCAGAATCCAACCGTCGCCGAGGAATGGCGCAAGGGCTGGCATCCGGAAAGGATCCCAGCTTCGGAGACTGCCGATGCCGTGCTCGTCGTCGGAGGCGGACCTGCAGGACTTGAAGCGGCACGGGCGCTGGCACAGCGCGGCCTCGACGTTACATTGGCTGAAGCCGGCCGCGAATGGGGCGGCCGGGTCAGCCGCGAAAGCCGGCTGCCCGGGTTGGCCACATGGGCACGCGTGCGGGATTGGCGGGTGGGGCAATTGAAAACCTACCAGAATGCACAGATGTATCTGCAAAGCGCGCTGAGCGCCGACGATATCTTTGCATACGGCATCCCCCATATCGCCATCGCCACCGGCTCGCATTGGCGCTCCGATGGTGTCGGGCGCACCCACTGTCTGCCGTTGGACTATCTGCAGGCGGGTGTAACCCTATCTCCTGATGCCTTGCTGAGCGACGGGGCGAAGGCCGTTTCGGTCGATGGTCCGGTGGTGATTTTCGACGATGACTGTTTCTACATGGGCAGCGTGCTGGCCGAACTGCTGGCGGCGTCTGGGCGGAAAGTCACGTTTGTGACGCCGGAGGCTCAGGTCTCCCCCTGGAGCAATCACACATTGGAACAGGCCCGGGTGCAGCGGCGGCTGATCGATCTGGACGTGACGATCATCCCCGCCCACTGTCTTGCCGGCCGCACGGCCGGGACCCTCGAACTGGCTTGCATCTACAGTGGCAAGACGCGGTCGATCGATTGCGCCGCCCTCGTCCCGGTCACGGCCCGCCTTCCCGACGAAAGGCTGTGGCTGGATCTGACTGCCCGCCGAAGCGAATGGGCGGATGCGGGAATCCAGTCCGTGACTCGCATCGGCGACTGTCTGGCGCCGGGGCTGATCGCGGCGGCGAATTATTCAGGCCATCAATATGCGCGGGAGTTCCGAACCACACCGTCGAGAGATGCCGTGCCTTTCCTGCGGGAGGACATTGCGATGATCCGGTCAACCCTTATGGCTGGGGCCATTTAAGGTGGTCTCGTTTCCCGGCCGCCGCTGGAGGGCACGGACAATGCCTGAATTAATGCAGCTGCTTCGCCGCAAGCGGTAATTCCCGGTGATCAAACGGCAGAAGAGCCCGCCGGAACCTGCTGCGGGCTCCTTGTCACAGACTATAGGTGTCAGTCGCCGTTGACGTAGACGACGGAAAACGCATCTTCGTAGGCTCTTTTCCAACCGGAGAGCTCGTTGAAAAACGGAATGCGCGCGTCGTCCGGTGTCAAGAGCGCCCATTTGATGTTGTGGTCTTCAATCGTTTTTTGGAGAACGGGTTTGCCTCCGGCCGTTCCCATTTCAGCCGTTGCGTTCATGAAGCCATTCAAGAACAACTGATCTGTCCGGCCATCGATGTAACTTTTGATGCCGTGGAAAATCAGCGTGCCACCGAAATTATAGCTGTTCAGAACATTTCCGGATACGCCCTGTGTTCGTGCGAAAGCGAGTGCACCCGATGCGGACGTTGTGTCGCTCGGAGCGACCGTGGAAAAACTCAGGAAGGCTGCGCAGGCAGCAAACCAGCTCACCACGATCATACCGGTGATCCGGCGGTAATGTTTGACGATGGCCCGTTCGAGACCATCACGGGCCTCATCCATCCACTGACGCATCGACAAGGCTGGAAACTGTTCCGCGATATCCGCCGCCAAGACCAGCGGCACCAGCAGCAGCCAGAGATACTGAAAGCGCGAATAGGCCAGGAACAGGTGCAGCGTGAAGAGGAAAAAGGCGGCATAGGTCCAGCGGATGCGGATTCGCGTGATCAGCAGGGCGGCGACGACAGTCAGTAGCAGGATTTCGGGCAGAACGTCCGTGCGGGCATTGAAGGGGTTCCATTCGCCGATATAGGCAACCGCCTCGTTGCCGGACGTGACGGTAAAGGTCGCCAGGATGGCCTTTACGCCATACGGATTGATCAGGGTAACTGCGGGGCACAGCAGGCCGAAGGCGATCCACTGGGCAAGAATCCGGGGTTGCGACAGGCGTGCCCGCGCTAAAAAATCCAGTCCGGCAAAGGCCGCGATCACGAAGCCGAAGGTAAACGTACCGTGCAGATTGGCCCAGAGGGCAATCAGCGCCAAAAGCCAGAACGGCGGTGGTTGCCGCTCACGGGCAGCCTGGAAAAGCACCGCTGTCCATAAGACGATGATCGGAAGGCTGAAAATGAGCGGCCGCGCGTTATAGACGGAACTCGCGACGATCGTGACCACGATGACGACGGCGATCGCGACAATCGGCTTGAGCGCAGCGCTCAAATACCACGTCAAAATGAACGTCATCAGGCCAACCGCCGAGACCGTTATGGCGATCACGCCGCTCCAGCCGAAAGCCTGGTAGGCCGACGCCAGAAGCACCTGGCTCAGCCACTCCTTGGCAATCCATGGCTGGCCCGCAAACGTATGCGAATAGGTATCGGCAACCGGGATAACCCTGTCTGCCAACATGTCCAGGCCCACTTTCACCTGCCACCAATTATCGGGATCCTTTAAAAGCTCCGATGAATAGAAAAGCAAATGTGCGGTGAAGGCGAGAACCATCAACAGGCAAATGACCAAACGGATCCGCCGGCTCTGTTCCATAGAGGCTTGTTCTTGCCCCAGAACAGGCACATCCTGCGGACTCGTTTCCCCAAAAATCATCTCAGTCGCAGCCATGATCCACTCTCAAAATGCCGTGTCGTCTGATGGGTTACGCAAAGGGGCGGGAACGAAAACGAACCACGACGATGCGAGATAAAACAGAACCGAGTAAATGCAGATACCGGCCAGATGCACCCATGGATTACTGGTGAAACCGAAGGAAAGCGCCGTGAAAACAACTGCCAGGTTGGCCCCGTAGGCGACCGCGAAACTCAATGCGTATCGGAGTGCCGTGCCCTTGCGCAGGCGTGTGACACTTGAAAATGTAAAGCGGCTGTTGAGGACAAAACCAAGCATCAGTCCGCAGGCATAACCAAGAATATTGGACGCGATGTCGCCGCAACCGAACTTAAGTGCCACCAGGATGATCGTGTACCCAAGTGCGGTGTTGAGCAATCCGACGGCTGCAAACCGCAGGAGACGCGTGGCTTCAAAGACCTGGTTTGACCGCGTGAACAAAATATTGAGCCCCCATCGGAACACCGGCGAGATAGCGCTCCAGTGGCCGTAATTTGGCAAGAAAACGCGGAAAGAAGATCCGGTAAACGGTTTTGGTCTTGAGGAAGCCCGCCTTGGCCATCCGGGTCTTCATCTGGACGGCGTTGATCAGAACGGCGTTCTCATCGAAGCTGCAGTTCTTCACCGCGTGCAGGGTCAGCGGATTCCAGGGATTGTGCTCAAACAGAAAAAAGCTCCCGCCCGGCTTCATCACCCGGCCGATCTCGGCGAGAAGGCCGACATGAAACTCCTCGGGGATATGGTGGAAAACACAGGCCGTGAAAACCAAGTCGAAATGACCGTCGTCGTAAGGAATGGTCTCGCCATCGAATGGCTGGCACTGCGCCTGGCCCGGAAAACGGGTCCGGGCGATGTCCAGTGATTGCGAGGATGGATCGAGAAGAACGATCTCGCTGTCGGGAAAGGCTTCGCGCATCGGCCCCAGCGAGTTACCGACACCGGCGCCAAAGTCGAGTATTCGCAGCGGTTTCTCGCCTCGTCGCCGCAAAACGTCAGCCACGTCGTTGATCTTGTAACGGGCAAAAAACGCCGGCGCCTCACCGCTCAGGCGAATACTGGCAGCGTGCTCCCGTTCATATTCATCGGCGAATTTGTCGAACTCGGCCTCAAACACCGGCGTTACCCCGAACGAGGGCCTGCAAGCGATGGACATGCGCATCCGCGGCTTCTGCAACCATGTCGGAACATAAAATTTCGTTGACGATGTAGAGTGGCCGCCTTTTCGTCTCCATGTACATCCGCCCGAGATATTCGCCAAAGATACCCAGAAACAGCAACTGGACGCTGCCCAGGATGAGCACGATCGCCGCCAGGCTCGTCCAGCCGGGGAGGACGTTGCCCTCCAGCCAGGAGAAGATGGTGTACCCCAGCGCCACAAGGCCGATCAGACCGAAGAGCATGCCGAGGTGCGAGGCAAAACGAAGCGGCGCGATCGAAAAGCTGGTCATCGCATCGATCGCCAGAAGCACCATCTTGCGCAATGGGTAATGCGTCGTGCCGGCAAAGCGGGGCTGGCGATGGTAGTGAAAAGCGGTCTGCTTCAAGCCGATCCAGTTGACCATGCCGCGGATGAAGCGGTAGCGCTCCGGCATGGCGTTGAGGTGATCGACGGCCCGGCGGCTCATCAACCGGAAATCGCCGGTATCAGCGGCAATGTCGATATCGACCATCCGCCTTAGCAACCGGTAAAACAGCGATGCAGACGTTCTCTTGAACAGGCTCTCGCCGTCGCGCTTCAGCCTCTGGCCGTAGACGACGTCAAAGCCCTCATCCATCTTCACCATCATCGGGCCAAGCAGTTCTGGCGGATCCTGGAGATCGGCATCGAGGATGAGAATCCTCTGACCACGGCACAGTTCCAGTCCAGCGCTCAGCGCGATCTGGTGGCCGTAGTTTCGCGCCAGGTCAATTGCAACGATATGGGTATCTTTGCCGGCGAGGTCGAAGATCGCTTCGCGTGTCCCATCCGTTGCGCCATCGATGACAAGGACGATCTCGTAGGATGAACCGGCTTGCGCATCGCATGCAGCCGTCACCCGCCGGTGCAGTTCTGCGATGCCGTCCCGTTCGTTGTAGCAGGGGATAACCACGGAAAGTGCAATTGCTTGTTTTGCCGCAATGTCCATCCGCCCGGGCACCCGTTGCTTCCTGTTGTTTGCTCGGGTGTACAGCATAGCGATTAAAAATCCGTTCGCGCACAGCTGCAGCGGGTTTAGGTGATTGATTTGAAATGGTTTAAGTCAGCGGTGCGCGCGGGTTTCGACACTTTGCTGGAGGGGCGGGAAACAGGCCACCCAAATCAGAAGAAGGGGTCTTGCCAGCCTTCGGCATGTTATTCCGGCCGTTTCTGAGCAACGGCGGGCATGCCTTCCGGCCGGATCTGCTTCTTCAGCGCAGCGATGCGGAAGATGGCGTTGGCAGCACCGTAGCCACGATAGCCGCGGCGTTCGACGATCTCGAAGAAGAAGCCTTCGCCGTAGGTGCCACTGTAGAGCTGGAAGAATTCGCCGTGCTCGTCGCGGTCGTAGAGGATGTTTTCCATTTTCAGCCGCTCGCTCAGCTCCGGGGCGAGGCCGAACCGAGCTTCTACGTCGTCGTAATAGTTGGGCGAAATGTGCAGTGGCTGGAAGCCGTTCCGTTTCAACGCTGCTGCCGTGGCGAAGATATCGTCCGTGCTGAACGCCAGATGCTGGATGCCCGATCCGAAGGTTTCGGCAATGAAATGACCGGCAAGCGTGCGGCGGTTTTCCGCGCCGTTCAGGGTAATGCGCAGGGTGCCTGCGGTATTCTCGATCACCTGGCTGCGCACGACGCCGGCCGGATCGATGATATCCACCATCGGCGTCTTTTGCGTCTCAAAGATAGCGGTATAGAACAGCAGCCAGGTCAGCATCTCCTCGTAGGCGACCGTCTGGGCGATATGATCGATGGTGCACAGATGTGCCGGCTGGCTTTCGTTCCCGTCCGTGACAGGGACAAAATCGATATCCCAGATGCGGCCGAGATCGGCTTTCCCGTCCAGCAGGTAGATCAACCCACCGCCGACGCCGCGGATGGCCGGAATTGCCAGTTCGCCGGTGCCGACCGGCTGGCTGAAGGGTTCTGCCCCCAACGCCACCGCCCGCGCCATGGCCTCGCCAGCGTCGCCGACCACGAGCGCCACCGCATAGGCCGACGGTCCGTGGACTGCGTAGGACGCATTGGCAAAACCTGCCCGCTCGGTGTTGACCAAAAGCCGGATGTCGCCCTGGCTGTAGACCTGCACTTGCTTGCTCTTGTGCTGCGCAGTGTTGCGGAAGCCAAGTGTGCGCAGCAGAGCGATCAGGTCCGTGGCGTCGGTTTCATCAAGGGAGAACTCGACGAAGCCGATGGTCTTCACCGCCGCGCGTTCCGGCATCTCGGCAACTGTGAGGCCCGACGCGTTCGGATTGCGCCGCACGCGGTCACCCAGCGTGATCAGCGAGCGATAGCCATCGGCAGCAATCGCCTTGGCGGAGCCGCCACGAAACTGGTCGTTGAAGATTTCCAGTGAGAAGTAGCCGTCATAGCCCGTTTCGGCGATCGCGGTGGTAAAGGCGTTGACCGGCAGGTCGCCTTCGCCCGGCATGTTGCGGAAATGGCGGCTCCAGTACAGCAGATCCATGTCGATCAGCGGCGCGTCGGCCAGCTGGACGATGAAGATTTTTTCCTTGGGGATCGAGCGGATCGAATTGATGTCGATCTTGCGCGCCAAGGTGTGGAAGCTGTCGAGGATCAGGCCGATATTGGGGTGATCGGCCCGCCGGACGATTTCCCACGCATCCCGATGGTCGAAAATGTGCTTTCCCCAGGCCAGCGCCTCGTAGCCAACCCTCAGACCGCGTTTGGCCGCGCGTTCGCCGAGTTCCTGGAAATCCGCTGCGGCCCGGTCGATGCCACCCAGCGACACCGGCGACACATTGGAGCAGACCAGCACGAGATCGGTGCCGAGCTGCTGCATGATATCGAACTTGCGTTCGGCGCGGTCGAAGGTACGGGTGCGATAAGGCTCCGGCATGCCCTCGAAATCGCGGAATGGCTGGAACAACGTGATTTCCAGCCCATGGTCGCGCACCATCCGGCCGACGTCCGCCGGGCTGCCGTCGAAGGCCAGGAAATCGTTCTCGAAGATTTCGACGCCGTCAAATCCTGCCTTGGCGATTGCCGCCAGCTTTTCCGGAAGCTCGCCGCTGATCGATACGGTGGCGATTGAGGTCTTCATTGCGAATCCTCGCTTGGACGGCTTCCAGACGTCAGATTGTCGAAATGCCGCATCATCCGGTAGGCGTCCGGCTTGCGTCCGGTGAAGAGGCTGAAAGCGCCAACGGCCTGGAAGACGGCCATACCACCACCATCCAATACCCGGCATCCCCGAAGCCTTGCCGTCTTCAGAAGCTCGGTTTCGAGCGGGAAATAGACGATTTCAGCCACCCAATGGCGGGGTGAAAGCAGTTCAGGCGGAAGCGGGACACCGGGATATTTCGCCATCCCGGTCGGGGTCGCATGGATCAGGCCGGATGCTGATCCCATCGCTGCCGCCAAGTGATCGGGTGCCGCAATTGTTGCTTCCGGGAATAGTGCGGACAGAGCCTGCGCCAGTTGGGTTGCCCGCTCCGGTGCGAGATCGAACACCGCGAGGTTTTTCAGGCCAAGCGACAGGATGGCATAGGCGGTGGCGACACCGGCACCGCCCGCACCGATCTGGACCGCAGCCTCAAGATCGGCATCAGGCAAGCCGCGCCGAAAACTCTCGGCAAACCCCCACCAGTCGGTGTTATGACCGTATCGCCGGCCGTTCCTGAGAACGACGGTGTTTACGGCATTTAATGCGCGTGCCTCGTCGGAAAGTTCGTCCAGATAGGGGATCACCAGCTGCTTGCAGGGATGGGTAATGTTGAGGCCGCTCAAACCGCGTTGCTCCGCCTGGTTCAAAAGATCCGGCAAGCTTTCTGGCGTCAGGTCGAGCTGGTTGAGGTCGATCAGTTCGTAATCATAGGTAAAACCTTGGGCAGCGCCTTCCTGCATGTGCATCGCCGGTGTCAGCGAAGCCTGGATGCCCGCGCCGATCAATCCGGCTTTCAAGGGTTTCAGACGTGTTTCGACCATTGCAGCAGGTTCCATGATTGTCGGGAGAAATGAGCCGGCCCACCCAAAGGCGGGCCGGCGAAGGCATTACTGGCCGCGGGCCGCCGCAAGTTCCTTGAAGAGCAACGAGACGGTGTCAGGGCCGATTTCGCCGCTGAACTTGTCAACCAGCGGCTTGACGGCGTCGCGCAGCTTCTGGGTTTCTTCCGGGCCAAGCTCGGAGACTTCCATGCCGGTTGCCTTGATCTCGGCCATCGCCTTGGCATCCACCTCGCGCGAAACCTTGCGCTGATAGTCGCGGGCTTCGATCGCCGCCGACTGGATGACAGCCTTTTCCTCGTCGTTCAGCTTGTCCCAGAAGGCCTTGCTGATCAGCACGATCTGCGGATTGTACTGGTGACGGGTCACCGTCATGTATTTCTGCACTTCGAAGAACTTGGCGTTGAGGATGTTGGCGGCCGGGTTTTCCTGGCCGTCCACAGTGCCGGTTTCCAGCGCCGTGTAGAGTTCGGTATAAGGCAGCGGAACGGCATTGGCGCCGAGGCCGTTGAACAGCTCGATCGGGATCGGAGATTGCAGCGTGCGGATCTTCAGGCCCTTGATGTCTTCGAGCTTGGTGACCGGATGACGGTTGTTGGTGAGATTGCGGAAGCCCAGTTCCCAGTAGGCAAGGCCAACGAGGCCGGTATCCGGGAGTTTATCGGACAGGCTCTGGCCGAACGGGCCGTCCATGACCTTGTCGGCTTCCTCGCCGCTGTTGAACAGGAACGGCAGGTCGACCGCGCCGAACGCCTTGACGTTGCTCGCCAGAATGCCGGCATTCAGCACCAACATCTCGACGACGCCACCCTGCAGCGACGAAACGGTCTGCACATCGCCGCCGAGCACGCCGCCCGGAAACAGTTTGACGTCGATCTTGCCGCCGCTCTTTTCCTTGACGATCTCGGCAAACTTTTCCATGCCGGTGACTTGCGGATGGCCTTTATTGTTTGCACTGGCAAATTTCACCGTGGTTTCACGGATTTCGGCCGAAGCGGTACCCGCCAAAAGCATTGCGGGCAGAGCGAGCCCCAACGCCATTTTCATCATCCTGTTCAACATGTTTTCCTCCCAGATTTTGGCCGGTGTTTCCCGGCCGGTTGAATGGTTTTAACAAATGCCTTCCGCCTCAATGTCCGAACCAGGCAACCGGTGCCATCACCAGTTGTGGGAAGAGAACAAGGAGGAAAAGCACGATCAGTTCGGCGATCAGGAAGGGCATGACGCCCTTCATCAGATCCTCCATCGACAGCTTGGAAACGCCGCAGATGACATTGAGAACCGTGCCGACAGGCGGAGTGATCAGGCCGATGGAATTGTTGATGATGAACAAGACGCCGAAATAAACGGGATCAATGCCCGCCTGCTTGATGACCGGCATCAGCACGGGCGTCATGATCAGGATCGTCGGTGTCATGTCCATGGCGGTGCCGACCAGCACGATCAGCACCATGATGGCGATCAGCAGCAGCGTTTGGTTGTCCATCAGCGGCTCAAGCAGCGCGACGAGATCGCCGGGCACATCCGCAACCGTGATCAGCCAGGCGGAGACGGCAGCACAGGCAACGAGGAACATCACCACGGATGTGATCTTTGCCGCCGCCACGAAGACGTGAAACACCCGGGACGGCGGCAGCTCGCGATAGATCACCATGGCGACGAACAGCGAATAGACGGCGGCAACAACACCGGCTTCCGTCGGTGTGAAGACACCGAACTTCAGGCCGAAGACGATGATTAGCGGCAGCATCAACGCCCAAATGGCATCGACGAAGGCTTTCAGGCGGACTGCACCGCTTTGCCGGGGCGGCAGCGCGAACTGCTCCTTGCGCGCCACCAGAAGCCAGGTGACGCAGAGCGCCAGCGCAATCAGCAGGCCCGGCACGATACCGGCCAGGAAGAGTTTGGTGATCGAAACGCCGCCGATCACGCCATAGAGGATGAAACCGATGGATGGCGGGATGATCGGGCCGATGACCGAGGCGGATGCCAGAAGGCCGCCGGTGCGGGCCGGGTCATGGCCCGATTTCAGCATCATCGGGTAGAGCAGCGCGCCGAGCGCTGCCGCATCCGCCACCGCAGAGCCGGAAAGGCTGGAGAGAACACAGGCGGCAAAGATCGCCACGAAACCCAGTCCGCCACGTACATGGCCGACCAGCGCCATGGCAAGATTGACGATCCGGCGCGACAGGCCGCCGGTGTTCATCACCTCGCCAGCCAGAAGAAAGAACGGCACGGCCATCAGCGGAAAGCTGTCGGCACCATTCATCACATTCTGCGCGACGATCTGAGCATCGAAAATGCCCATATACATCATCAGTGCAACGCCGCTGAGGATCAGGGCAAAGGCAATCGGCACGCCGAGTGCCATGGGACCGAGAAGTGCACCGAGGAAAATCGTCAGGGTCATGGTGTTCTCCTCAGATCTTCGCGCCGGTGACGGCTGGCGGTGCGGGGTGATCGTCGAGAGCCACCTGTTCCTCGCTGTCACGGACGAACTCGGCGGTGGTCACGTCGATGCGGCCGGTCGCGACGCAAAACGCGTCCCAGAGGATGATGAGGAAGGTTGGGATTCCGAAGGCCAGGCCGGCGCCATAGAAGAAGCCCATGGACAGGCCGGTTGCAGGCATCGTCGCCGGTAGGTTGATGATCGTCTGTGTCCAGCTGCCGCTGATCATCAGCGCGGTTGCCAGCAGCATCAAACCCTGCCCCGCCAGAACGGCCAGCTTGGCGCCGACCGGCGGCAGACGCTTGATCAGCGAATCGACGCCGAGATGGCCGTGTTCGCGCATGGCAACGACCGCACCCAGGAATGTCAGCCAGATGAAGAAGACCCGGGATAGTTCTTCGGACGAGGTAATGCCCTGATTGAAGGCATAGCGCAGCACGACATTGCCGAACACCAAAACGACCATGGCGGCGAGCAGCAAGGCGATAATCGCCTTCAGGCCCAGAAAATAAAAATCGATGATGCGTGTCATGCCTGTCCCCCAAATGGATTCCGTCGTGGCGATTGTGCGTCCTGTGCTGCATCCGCAGCGGCCGCACAATGCCGTGACCAGGTATCCGCACTGGCGCCTCCTCCTCAGGGATAACCAGTGCGAGATTAAAATGTACGAACTGGTACGTATGTCAAGAGGCATCTATTGAAAGCACGCTGTAAGCTGACTATGACTTGATGGGCATACGGGGTAACCGGATGCGGATTCGCGTGTGGGAGACATGTGGACGGACGAGCGAGGCGCCGGGAGGGAGCGGCGGAGCATGGCAAGCAAGGCTGAAAACGGCAGGAAAAACGATCCGCAACGCACGCAGGAGAACATCCTTGAGGTGGCGACGGAAGAGTTCTCCACGCATGGCCTTGCCGGCGGGCGCGTCGATGCCATTGCCGAGCGGACCCGCACGTCCAAGCGCATGATCTATTATTATTTCGGCAGCAAGGAGGGCCTCTATCTTGCGGTGCTGGAGCGCTCCTATCGCAAGATCCGCACGCTGGAGGCGGACCTTCAGCTCTCCAATCTGGAACCGGAAGAGGCGTTGCGGGTGCTGATCTCGACCACCTTCGACCATGACGAGGCGCATCCGGATTTCGTGCGTCTGGTCAGCATCGAAAACATCCATCATGCCGCCCATATGCTGCGCTCGGAGGCAATCCGCGACCTCAACGTCTCCGTCATCGAGACGATCGCCGGTATTCTTGAGCGTGGCGTCAACCAGCGTGTCTTCACACGCCAGGCCGATCCGATCGACATTCACATGATGATCAGCGCGTTCTGCTTTTTCCGCGTTTCAAACCGCTACACTTTCGGCTCGATCTTTCGCCGCGATCTCTCCGAGCCCGGCACGATCGAACGCCACCGCACGATGATTGCCGATGCCGTTATCGGTTACCTGAAAGCGTAAGAGCCCGTCTGGGTCAGTTCCGGCGCAGCATGAAATGCAGCGAGGCCAGGGCAACACAGGCCACCGAAACCAGGAAAATCGCGCCCGACATCGCGTAGATCACCGGTGATGCGCCCGAGTTCATTTTGCCGAACAGAACCACCGGCAAAGTATTCTGGCGGCCGGCCAGATAGAAGGCGCGGGTGAATTCGTTGAGCGACAGCAGGAACGAAAAGATGAAGGCGCTGATCAGGCCAGGGCGAATCAGCGGCAATGTAATATCGACGAACTGGCGCCACCATGTCGCGCCGAGATCGGCCGCAGCGGTCAGATAGGAACGGCGCACGGCGGCGAAACTGGTGAGAATGACGATGAACGCGAAAGGCATCGCCCACAACAGATGACCGGCGATCACCGTCAGGCTCGAGGCCTTGATGCCGCTGCGCGTGAAGACGGCAGATAGCGCAAGTCCCTGGATGACCCCCGGCACGAACATCGGCAGGATCACCGTCAGGAACCAGGCCGTTCGCCGTGCCCGCAATTCGAAATAGGCAAGGGCTGCCAGCAGCGACATGCCGGTCGCCAGTACCGCCGTTATCGTCGCGATCATCAGCGATTGCTGCAACGCCCCGACAAGCGCCCGGTCATTCGGGAGTGCCGCATACCATGTGAGGCTGAGATCGGAGAGGCGCGGCAGGCCGGGCTGCAAGGCCGGATTGAAGGATGCTGCCAGCAGATAGAGCGGCGGCGCATAGATGACGATCAATCCGGCGATGGTGATTGCCCAGAGCAGGACGCGGTTGGATAGACCTTCCCGGATCATCATGGCGACTGATCCTCAAACAGTGAGGCAAGCCCGAAAATGCGGTTGCCGATCAGCACAAGACCGAAGATCACGATCAGCACGATGGTGGAAATGGCGAAGGCCAGCGGGTAGTTGGCGACGCGCATGACGTCGTTGATCATCACCGAGACGATCGACGCTCCGGCACCACCCAGCATCTGCACCTCGGTGGAGGAGCCCACCACCATGACGAAAACGAACAGGAAGCCGGCAAAGATGCCGGACATGGTCAGCGGCAACAGGATGCTGGTCAGGCTTTTCCAGAAGCCGGCACCCAGATCCTGGGCCGCGGCAAGAAAGGCCGGATCGACGCGGCGCATCGACAGGAGCAGGGGGAAAGTCGCAAACGGCAGATAGGAGGCGACCAGCCCGACGACAACAGCAAAATTGCTGAACAGTAGCCAGTCGAGCGGCGCGTTGGTGATGCCCAAATCCTGCAGCCAGGTATTGAGCACCCCGGTACGCCCAAGCACCAGCCGCCAGGAGAAGGATCGGATCAGATACGATGTAAAAAAGGGAATAGTGATCAAGGCCAACAGGATGATGCCGAGCCTGCGACCGGCGAGGAAATGTACGGCATAGGCCGTCGGATAGGCGATGAGCAGGCAGAGCAGCGCCGTGGCGAAGGCTTTGACCAGCGTCGAGACGATCACCGTCCAGCGCCCCGCTTCCAGTATGCCCGCATATCCAACGAGGCTCAGGTCTGGCTTGATCCAATAAGTCGAGGGATCCCAGCTCCAGAAACTCCAGACGACAACGATGGTCAGCGGCGCCAGCCCAAACGCCAGGATCGCCAGCAATGGCGGCGTCATCAAAACCGATGAAATTGGCAGGCGCGGTCCGGTCATGGTTGTCCTTAAAGAGCGGGCGGTAGCGGCAAGGCGTTTGCCGCTACCTGTCATCAACTTCAGGCGTTGCGCAGCTTCTGCCACCATTCTTCGTAGAGCTGGAAATTGTCCGGCCGGGCATTCTGCCAATAAATCTTGCCGGCAAACTTAGCCTTCACGTGTTCGGCCAGCTTCTCGACCTCCTCCGGCTTGTATTCATCCGGGTGGGCCTTGGCGTAGGCGACGTTGTTATCCGTCGGCACGAGATAGCCGCGCGCCTGGCCGAGTTCGCATCCGTAGAAGCCTCCGAGCAGACCATCGACGAATTTATGGGCGGTGTCCGAAACACCGCGATCGCCGGCGCCCTTGAGCAGAACCATGTTATTGCCCCAGCCCTCGTAACCTTCGACGGGGGTGGCATATTCCACCTGGAGCCCGCGCTTGCGGCCTTCGTAGACGATCGGCTCCCAGCCGGTCATGGCATCGACTTCCTGATCGGCGACGAGCTGGACGCCCTGCTCCCAGCCGTTCCAGAAGGTACGGAACTGGCCGTCGGACTTGTGCTTGATCAGGAATTCCATGACCAGGCCAAGTTCGGACTCAGACAGATTGCCGGGATCGGCGATCGGCTGGTTTTCGCTTTCCTTCAGATACATCGCGGTAAAGATGGCGCTGTTGATCCAGGCATCTTCCATCGCCACGCGGCCCTTCAGTTTCGGATCGAAGATCGCGCCATAGCTGTCGATCTTGCCGAGCTTGTCGGGGCGGTAAATGATCGAGTCGGCATTGACCACGGCCGGAATGCCGTACTGCTTGCCCTCCTGTTTCAGGTAGGGAATGTCCTTTGCCCATTGCCAAAGGCTTTCATAGTTGGGGATCTTGGCGGTATCCCAGGGAATGATCACGCCCTGGCGTGCCAGCTCCTTTTCGGCACCACCCTGGAAGCCGCCGATATCGAAGAGATCGTTGGCATTGCCGGCGGCCAGGCGAGCGATGACCGGGCCGAGATCATTGCCATTATCGGTGAATTCCGGCGTAACGCCGGTCTGCTTGGCAAATTCCGGCCATTTCTCGCCGATATCCAGCGTTGCGGTTGCCCAAAACGCCACAGTCGCAGCATCCTGGGCGGCAAGGCGCGAGGCGAAACCCAAGCCGCCTGCCGACAGCGCAATACCACCCGCCCCCATCAGCTTTAGGAAGTCACGCCGTTGCACATTGCTGTGTTGCCGGGGCAAAAATGGCCTGCTCTGTTTTGTCATGATCATTCCCCTTTTGGTTTTTGGCATGCATTGAATGTTGGGCTCTGGTTTCATCCTGCCGGCGGTAATCCTGCGTTGGAAATCAGCACCGCTGCGTCGGGCTTGAGGCCGACGGGGACCTGTTGCCCGGCGGAAAGCTGTCCGATATCCGTGTCGGCGTCGATGGCGATCACCAGTGTCTGGCCATCGGCAAAAGCGAGTTTCAGATCGCGATGCAGACCGCGAAACGTCGTTTCGACGACCGTCAGCATCAAAGCATGCTGCAAGCCTTGCGGCGCAAGAAACAGCCGGTCGGGCCGGATGGCAATGACGCTGGCCATAGGATCGGCAGCGCCTTGTGCGCGGAGTGGTAGCTTTTGGCCGGCGACGGTCGCTACCGTCTGGCCAGCGGTCGCGACCACACTTTCGGGCCGCAAGAGCGTATCTATCCCCACGAAGCGAGCGACAAACGCGTTGGCAGGCGCCTCGAAGAAACGGGCGGGGGCATCCACTTGTTCGATCCGCCCCTTGTGCATCACCGCCATGCGATCCGACAGGCTCAGCGCCTCGTCCTGATTGTGTGTGACGAGAATGAAAGTTGCGCCGGTGCGCTTGTGCAGCCGGCCGAATTCGTCGCGCATCTGCTGGCGCAGACGTTCGTCGAGGCCGGTCAAAGGTTCGTCGAGCAAAAGAATGCCTGGTTCCATCACCAGAGCGCGGGCAAGCGCTACGCGCTGCCGCTGGCCGCCTGAGAGGAGATTGACGTCGCGCGGACCAAAGCCCGAGAGTTCGACCAGATCCAGGGCATCGTTGATCTTGGTTTCCAGCGAGGCGCCTGAGAGGCCTTTCAGACGCAAACCATAGCCGACGTTCTGAGAGACGCTCATATGGGGGAATAGGGCGAGGCTCTGGAACACCGTATTGACCGGCCGTTTGTTGGCTGGCAGATCGCCTAAGTCCTTGCCGTCGAAGGCGACGCGTCCCGAGGTCTGCCTGTCAAAGCCGCCGATGAGCTTCAGAAGCGAGCTTTTCCCGCATCCGGACGAACCGAGCAGGGTGAAGAATTCGCCGGCCTTGATGTCGAGGGTGACATCATCGAGCGCTTTGACCGGTCCATATTCCCGGCTGACACGATCAATCTGGATCGATATCGCCATCTTACCTCGCCTCACCATTGCTCTCGCGGATGATCAGGATACCCGTATCCGTCACCTCAAGCACCTGGTTTTCCAGAACGAGTGTCGTCGCCGTTGCTTCCTCCACGATCATCGGCCCCTCGATCACTTGCCCCGCTCCCAGCAGGCCTCGCTGATAGACCGGGCATGGAACCCAGCCGAGCGCTGCACCGAAATAAACATCGCGGCGGGCGGTCATGGCCGCATGGGCACTACTACCGGTTGCAGACAGTGACGGCAAGGTAATCACGGGACCGTTCAGAACAGCTTCAAGGTGAAGGGTGGTGATCTCGATTCCGGCGTTGGCCAAGCGGAACGAATAGGCGCGTTCATGTGCCGCATGAAAGCGTTCGGCAAAACTCCCGGCATCGTCACGGCGATCGAATTGGGCAAAGACGCCATGCTCTTGCCCACGATAGCGGGCCTCGACCTGGTAGGTGAAGCGGATGTCAGCATCGTGGCCCTTGGCGAAATAGGCGATGGCTTCGGCTTCGAGGTCATCGAACCGGCCTGATAATTCGTCCAGCGCCTCCGCCGTCAACGCCGAAAACCACGTGCTGCGAAAATCGGCGCGCGGTTCCGCCGCCAGCATGCCCCAGGCGGAAAAAATGCCCGGATGCGGCGGAATGATGGTTGCCTTGACGCTCAGGTCCCGGCCGAGGCGGGTGGCCAGCGCAGGTCCCGCACCGCCGCTGACGACAAAAGCCGCATCGCGTGGATCGTGACCACGCTGGACCGTCACCAGCTTCAAGGCGTTGATCATGCTGGCATGCGCAATGTCGATAATGGCGATTGCCGCATCCTCGACACTCATGCCGAGTGGGGTGGCAACGGTGGCGATCGCATCGGCTGCCTTCTGCTTGTCCAGATGCATGCTGCCACCGGCAAAGGTGGCCGGATCAAAGATGCCGACGGTCAGAATGGCGTCCGACAGCGTCGGCTTCTTGCCGCCATGTCCATAGCAGGCAGGTCCGGGAGTGGAGCCTGCACTCTCGGGCCCGACGCGCAACGCGCCCCGATCGTCGATGCGGGCAATCGAGCCACCGCCGGAGCCGATCTCGACGATATCCACCACCGGCACCTGCACCGGGTGGCCGGGGCGGATGCGGGTGTGTTCGAGCTTGTAGTCGACATTCAAGGTCGGGCGACCGCCATGAATCAGCGAACATTTGGCGGTGGTGCCACCGACATCGAGCGAAAGGACTTCGCTTTCACCGAGAGCCTCTCCGATCCGCGCCGCGCCGGCAACACCGCCCGCAGGACCGGATTCGACGAGGGTCAACGGGCTGTCCACCGCCTGATCGAAAGTCGAGATGCCGCCGTTGGACTGCATCGCGTAATAGGGGCAGGTCAGGCCGCGTTTCATCAACGCATCTTCCAGCCGCTCGAAATAGTACTGGATGATCGGCTGGACATAGGCGTTCAGCACCGCCGTGTTGGTGCGCTCGTATTCCCGCCATTGCCGCGATACGGCATGGCTGGCACAGACCGTGACCTCTGGAAGCGCGTCGGCGAGAATGCCCGCACACAGAATTTCATGTTCGGGGTTGGCGTAGCTGTGCAGGAACAGAATGGCGATTGCCTCGATCTTTTCCTCCTTGCAGCGGGCAATGATCGGCCGCAGGTCATCAAGTTCGAGCGGCAGGACAATGTGACCGGAAGCGTCGAGCCGTTCGCGCACTTCAAAGCGCAAGTCCCTCGGAACGAAGGGTTCCGGACTGTGGAACTGCAGATTGTAGAGATCGGGGCGGTTTCCCCTGCCGATTTCCAGAACGTCACGAAAGCCTGCGGTGGTGACCAGCGCTGTGCGAACACCCTTGCGTTCGGTGATGGCATTGATGACAGTCGTTCCGCCATGGGCAAAGAACGTGACATCCCGCGTTCGAAGCCCACACGTCTCTTCTGCCGAAGCGATGGCGTTGAGTACGCCGCGGGATTGATTTTTGACGGTTGTCAGGCTCTTTGCCGTGAACAGTTCGCCGCTGCGTTCGTCATATCCGACGAGATCGGTGAAAGTGCCGCCGACATCGGTTGCCAGTCTGATCATCCTGAAACCTCCGTGTTGTATCCATAAAGACTTGCCGCTTGTGCCTTGGTCAGAAAGCCGTTGCGCAGGTCCTGCTCGATCAGCAGTGGCTCGCGCTTGCAGGCTTCGCCCCATCCGCCGCCGCCGCCCGTGATGACGCGCAAGACGTCCCCCTTGTTGAGATCGATATGCGCAACGCGGCCATAGGTCCGCACAGCGCCGCCCTGCACCGGTGCGATCTGCAGGGCATTGACGGTTCCCTGCCCGCCGCCATCCATGCCCCAGGGCTGCGTCGCCGTTCGCCCGAAGCTGCCATAGGCCGATGCGCCGGTGCCGAGAATTTCGTATTCCCGGACGATACCAAAGCCGCCGCGCCGGCGCCCCGCTCCCGTGCCGCCTTCGACATTGAAGCCGTAGCGCATAACCCGTAAGGGGAACCGCGCCTCGATCACTTCGACGGAGTAATTATAGGTATCGCCATCTGTCAGCGCGATCAGCGCACCGGCGCCGTCCCGGTGTTCGCTGGCGCCCCAGCCGCCATGCTGCGGCTCGATGTGGATGAACGGCTGGCCGCTACGGTCCTTGCCGGAAATGTAGACGACGCAGAGACTGGAATAGGACCCGGCGGAAAACCGCGACGGCATCAGGGGCGCCAATGCCTTCCAGACCAGTTCCGAGGCGTGCACCGAGCCCTCGTAATACCAACCGGTCGGGGACGGTTTTTCGGCGGTGAAGATCGTTCCGGACGGCGCTATGACCGTCAGCGGCCGGAACCAGCCTTCGTTGGACGGAGCCTGGGGACCGACCATCGCCTTGACGATCGTTCTAACCGCCGACTGCAATGCCCCCCGCGCGCAGTTGATGGGTCCAGCAACAGCTGGCGGGCAGCCGGTGAAATCGATGGTGATGCCATCGCCGGCAATGGTCACAGCGACCTTGACGTGGATTGGCTCCTTAATGACACCGTCGCCATCGATAATGTCGGTTGCCTCGTAGCGGCCGTCGGGAAGAGCTGCGATCGCTGCCCGGCTGCGGGTCTCGCTGGCGTTCAGAAGATTGGCGAATGCGGAATGAACGACAGAGGTCCCGTACCGGGTGGCAAGTTCGGCCATGCGGCGTCCGGCAACCCTGACGGTTGCCACCTGCGCATTGAGGTCACCCAAAGCGACATCGGGCAGGCGGACATTCTCGCTGATAATATGCAGAATTTCATCGGAAAACACATCGGCGCGAACGATCTTGACGCCCGGCAGGCGCAAGCCTTCCTGGAACACCGATGTTGCATCCGGAGCAAGGCTGCCCGGCACAGATCCGCCGACATCCAGATAGTGGGCGACATTGATGGCGTAAGCCAGGATCTCACCACCGGCGAACAGTGGCTTGACGATGGCGAAATCGCAGGCATGGGTACCGCCGGCATAGGGATCGTTGGACAGCAGGATGTCGCCATCCGCCAGATTACCGTCGAACTTCTCGATGAGCGCCTTGACCTGCACGCCGAACGTGCCGGTAAACAATGTGATGCCGTTCATCTGGGCGACCAGTTCGCCATCCGCAGTCAAGAGACCACAGGCAAAATCGAGCACTTCGTAGATGACCGGGCTCATGCTGGTGCGGGCCATGACGATCCCCATCTCATCGACGGTCGCCATCAGCTTGCCTTCGATAATCTCCTGGGTCACAGGGTCGACAAGTCTCCCGCCGGTGGTCATCGTCTGCGAACCCTCCATGCACTCAATAAGAGCAGACTAGGAGCGTTTTCCGCCTACCGGTAGCTGGTCAGATGGGTGGTGGGTTTTTCGCCGCCTACCCGTATGGGTAGGTACTTGATTACGGCAGTAAGCCAGAGTTCCGCCCAGCCGTCACTGCCGCGGTGCGGGTGGTGACGTTGAATTTGGCAAAGATATTGCGCAGGTGAAATTTGACCGTGTTGTCGCTGAGATCCAGCTGGCGGCCGATTTCCTTGTTGCTGAGACCTGCACTCAGAAGGCGCATCACGCTGCGTTCGCGCTCGGTCAGTCCGCCAGGTTCAGCTACCGTCTTGGCAGCCGCTGCGCTCGCAGAAGCACTGTCTGCCGGGGCCGGCATTGGCGGCCCATCAAGAACATGGGCCAGCCGTTGCGATATCACCTCCGGGATTTCCATCAAGGTTGCCAAACAGCGCAGGTGGCAGGTGAAATCTGCGCCTTCGATCTGCAGGATTGCCCGGTAGTCCGCCACCGGTTGCGACAGCAGCAGGTTCGACAGGCAGGCAGCTGCCCGGTCCGGCCGATCCTCGGCCAACGACAAGCGGATGTCCAGAATCTCGAGCTCGATCCGGCGCGGCACATGGGGCTTCAACGCCTGCTGTGTTCTCATGCGATCGAACACGTCGCGTGCACGCGCATTATCGCCACGCGCGGCATAAATTCGCGTCCAAAGGAGAGCTGGAACGCAACCACGAAGGTTCAGGCTGAGATTGTTGGTCGTGTCGGCATAGGCAGTCTGCACTGCAAAGCCGCTGGCTTCGGCGTACCGGACCGCCTCCTCGACACTTCCGGTAGCGACGAGAAGCGTCACCCGTTCGCCGTCAATCAGCCGCGTCAGCCGGTCGAAGCCCCGGCGGCGAGCGGCCGATCTGGCGCTGTCAATTGCGGCGTGAGCTGCGAGCACGTCGCCGTTGAGGCGAAGCACGCGCTGTTGCGCCATGAACCCAGCCGCAAGCAGATCGAACCAGGTGTCGTGGCGCTCCAGATGAGGCAGCGCCCAGGATAAGGCTGCAGAAGCCGCATCGTGCTCGCCGCGCATCGACAGAACTTCGCTCAGCAAGACCTGACCCACGGCATCAAGATCGCTGCCCTCACCGACATTGGATTGAGCCTCGGCAATCAGGCTTCGGTAAGCATCCTCGGCGCTTGCGCTATCGCCGCTGAAGAATGCCGCCTGGCCGATATGGGTATAGAGATGCATGGCGCCGAAATCCGCGCCACCATCGCGAAATGCCCGCATGGCAAGCTGACCATAGTGGATGGCGCGATCAAGGTCCGTGCGGATGAGGAAATTGTAGGCCAGCATGTTGAGTGCCAGCGCGCGGTGAATAAGCTCGATATCGCTGCCGTAAGCCAGGTCGTCTTCCAATGCGGAAAGATCGGCGGTACTGGCCCAACGATCGGTATAAAGCGACATCAGCACACGCACCACACGCAGGTCACGTGACAATATCTGGCCGGTGCACACCCGCTCGGCGATCGCCAGATAGTGGTTGGCTGCGTCGAGCTGGCCTGCCTTGGCGCTGATGACGCAGAGGCCAAGGGTTGTCAGCGGGTAGCCGGAAAGATTTATATCAGCCGCCTTGGTGATCAATGTTTGAAACAGCAATGTGCCGCCCCGAGTGGTCGCGTAAACCCGCCGCCATCCGCCGGATGTCTCGATGATTTCAGCCGCCAGTGCCGTGTCACCGGCTAAAAGCGCGTGACGGACGGCTGCTTCGCAATCGTCGCGGGTTTGAAACCAGCGGGCGGCCCTTCGCAGGAAATCATGGGTCTCTATGCCAACCCGTACGGCCTCCTCCTTGAGGAAGCTGTTGAAGACAGGGTGGCAGCGTATCCACATTCCTTGGGCATCCAGAGTGGCGATCGGCAGCGCATAGTCTGCGAGCCGATTGAAGAGTGTGGCCGCATCCGGGCTGTCGCATATCGCTGCAGCCAGCGTGCGGCTGATGGCAGGAAGTGATGCCGTCTCGACGAGGAAATGCTGAATGTCTTCGGGTAGGCTGGAGAATACCTGTTCGGACAGATAACGGGCCATCTCGGCATTGCTGCCGTCGAAGGACTCCAGAATGGAGGCGCTATCGCTGCTTTCGGCAACGAGAACACGTACCATCTGCAGCGCCACTGCCCAGCCTTCGGTGCGCTTGTTGAGTTCGCCGATCTGTTCGCGCGTGAGTTTTTCGGCCCGTCCGACAAAGAATTCCTGCGCTTCCGTGTCCGAAAAACTGAGATCAGCAACGCCGATCTGCTTGAGTTCACCATTCAGCCGAAGTGCGGAGATGGGAAACCGTGGCGCGCTGCGGGAAATCAGGACGAATTTGACATGGGCGAGCTCTTTCGCAGCCAATAGTTTTGCCAAAAGGGATTCCGTCGCATCCGTTTGGGCAAAATGATAGTCGTCCAGGAAAAGCGTGACTGCTGCTTCGATCCGGCGCAACCGGGTGATGAGTACGGATAAAAGTGTGGCGACGGGCATGTTGCTGGCATCAAGGCCCCGCCCCTCGCCCGGGTGGAGATCTTGAAGGGCTTCCAGCAGGGCGAGGAGGAAGTGGTTTTGATCGCAATCATCGGCCTCCAACGGCACCCAGACCACGTTTCCCCCGTGGTTTCTCAACAGATCGTGCCATTGCGCGGCAAAAGACGTCTTACCGTAACCGGCCGGGGCTATGATGGTCGTCAGCCGGCGCGGCGCCACACGCTGCAACTGCTGAAGCAGGTTGCGGCGCCTGACATGCTGGCCGCCATTTACCGGCGGTTGAAATCGGCTTTGCTGAGTGACCATTCCATATGTTTGCGGAGGCTGGAGCCAGATTGCAAGTTAACGATGGAAATAAGCTTCCCCTAAATTCCAAAAATCTGATCCATTTCGATTGCTCCCCAGCCAAATGCGCGAAGGTGCCAGTTTTTGTCATGGTATAGTTGCGATTGATTTGTTCAACGCCGCAGGATTGCGATGAAGGCAAGGCCGCCAACCAGCCCCGTTATCACGCCGATCGGGATGCCTTCCGGTGCCATGACAACGCGGGCGGCGATATCGGCGAGAATCAGCACCACTGCGCCTGCCAGTGCCGACAATGGAATGACGCGAACATTGTCGCTACCGGCAACGAGCCGGACGAAGTGCGGCACCATCAGTCCGATAAATCCGATGGCGCCGGAAAAGGCGACCATCACCCCTGTCAAAAGGGCCGTAACCACAAAAAGTTGTGCCCTGAAGCGGGCAACAGGGATGCCGAGTGTCGCCGCCGTTTCATCGCCCATGGCCAACGCGTTGACTTCCCGCGCCCGCAAGACCAGCCAGGCGAGGCAGACGCCAAGAATTGCGGCCGGATAGACAAGGTGCGGCCATTGCGCCAGACCCAAGCCACCCAGCATCCAGAACACAACCGTATGAGCGGCGCGGGGGTCACCTAGAAAGATCATGAGATTGGCGAGCGCCGTGGCCACGAAGGCGACGGCAATACCGGACAGCACCAGCCGATCGGCCGCCTGGCCTGAAAACCGCGTGACCGCGACGACGGCGATAGTGGCGAGGAGCGAACCGATGAAGGCGAACAGCGGCACGGTGACAAGACCGAAGATGAGGCCGGTGTGAAGCAATGCCACGATAGCGCCAAGCGTGCCGCCGGACGAAACCCCAAGAAGATGCGGGTCGGCGAGCGGGTTGCGCGTCACGGCCTGCAACACGGTGCCAACGACGGCAAGACCTGCACCCACCAATGCTGCCAGGATAACCCGCGGAAAGCGGACATCCCAGACGATGCTGTCGCGGCCGGCAGACCATGTAACCTTGATCAAGCCCGGCGACAGGTGGTTGGCAACGATCGACCAGACAGTAACGAACGAAATGGGCGCAGCGCCCAGCGAGACGCCTGCCGTGACGCTCAGAACGATCAGGATCGCCGGTACGGTTACACTCAGAAAAATTCGGCCGCTCGTCATGTCGTGTCCATTTTGTACGCAGAAAGCAAGACCGGGCAGATAGACCCGCCCGGCCGGATAATTTGGATCAAAAATTACTACATGCTGCGCGGATGAAACGTGTCGGCAAGGCGGCTGATCGCGTCTATGTTGCGTGGGCCGGGTGTCGCTTCGACATAGTCGAGCACAGCGAAACGATCATTCCTGACGGCGTCGAGGTTTTTGAACGCGGGATTTTCTTTCATGAAGGCAATCTTCTGCTCGGCTGTCACGTCGCCATAATTCACGATGACGATCACCTGCGGATTGCGTTCGATCACCGGCTCCCAGGAGACTTCGACCCAGTTTTTGTCCACATCGTCCATGATGTTGACGCCACCGGCTGCCTCGATCATCGCGGTTGGAATACCGAACCGTCCGGATGTGAATGGTTTTTCGGTGCCGGAATCGTAGACAAAAACGCGAACAGGTTGCTTGACCTCGCCAATCCGGTTTTTGATGTCGGCAAGCCCTTTTTCATAGCCTGCGACCAGCGTCTTGGCTTTGTCATCGACCCCGAAGATTGCGCCGAGGTTGAGGATATCGACAAACATGTCGCTCATCGTTGGCTTGGCCTTCGCCATGATGTGAATGCAGGATTCCGTCAGCTCGTAGACATTGATCTTGAACGGCGCGAGTGTTTCGGGCGTGACCTCGCCGCCAACCTTCATGCCGTAGTTCCAGCCGGCGAAAAGGAAGTCGGCGTCCGCATTGAGCAGGACTTCCTTGGTCGGATATTTCTCCGACAGTTCGGGGAGTTCCTTGACACCGTCACGGAGCTTTTGATCCAATGTCTTCCAGCCGGAAATGCCGGTATAGCCGACCATGCGGTCCTGCAGCTGCAGAGCCAGCATCATCTCGGTGAGATTGACATCGTTGGAAATCGCCCGCTTCGGCGCGGCCTCGAAGGTGACGTCGCGGTTGCAGCTCTTCACGGTGACCGGATAGGCAAGCGCCGGCATGGCGATGAGGGCGGTGGCGAGGAACCCCGCGGCAGAGGCAAGCAAGCGGAAAGAGGGCATGGTTTGTCCTTTCGGTTCAGGCGGTCTTGAGGGAAAATGAAAAGCGCGCGGCGGCGTTGCCCTTTACCGGATGGGCAAGGGCGGTGACGCCGAAGGTGGTCGAAATCGCGTGTGGTGTCAGCACGTCGTCCGGGAGGCCGAAGCCGACCATCCGGCCGTCGCGCATCAGCGCCACATGGGTAGCAAACGTACTGGCCAGATTGATATCATGCAGCGTGGTGACGATGGTGAGCTTCAGCCCGGCCAGCAGATGAAGAATTTCCAGCTGGTGGCGGATATCGAGATGGTTGGTCGGTTCGTCGAGAATGACGATATCCGGTTCCTGCGCCAGCGCTCGGGCAACCAGCACCCGCTGCTTCTCGCCGCCCGACAGTGTCGTGAACTGGCGGCTGGCCATTGAAGCGAGATCGAGATGCTGCAGGCAGTGAGCAACCTGCGCGCGGTCCTCGTCCGTCCAGCCTGTCAGGCCCTGACGTCTCGGAATGCGGCCCATCATGACCACATCGAGCACGGTGAAGGGGAAATCTGCCGGCATTTCCTGCAGCACCACGGCGACACGGCGGGCGGCAGCCCGGGCGGAAAGCTTGCGAATATCCTCGCCATCGATCTCGACCCGGCCCTCGATCGGGGCCGTCCCACGATAAAGGCAGCGCAACAGCGATGTCTTGCCAGCACCGTTCGGCCCGACGATGGCAAGCCGGTGACCGGCCCCCAGCGAGAAGCTGACGTCGCGAACGAGAAGGAGATTGGCTTTTGGACCCCAGCTAAGGCCCAAAACGTTCAGACTGGCGCCACGCCCGTCACAGCTCATCGGTTGCCCCCCGGGATCACGGTTTTCATTGGATGCGCGCTCCGTTCTGTTCCGACACAAGGAAAACGGCCGGAATCCGGGCAATGGTCTTGCCTCCGAGGCCGCGCGGACGTTCGGCCTCGCGTGTCAGGCCATCCGGCCGTTCAGCAAAGATCACGGCGAAATCCACAAGTGCGCGGATATCCGTGTCCGGCGCGATATCGCCAAACAGATAGGTCGCCTTGCCGCTGGCCTGGAAAGCGATCGTGCAGGGGCGCCGGCAACCGGCCATGCAGACGGTGCCCTCGATCGAAAAGTCGGACCCGCCGGCGATATCCAGGCGCGACAGGCTGTCGTTGAGACGAGCCAGCAGTTCCAATCCGGGGCGGCATGCCGTTCCGGTGATCCGGCAATCGGTGCAGACGGTTATGATGTGCTGTGGATGATGCGCCATGTCTTATCCCCGGAGGCAACGTCCGGAGTCCACATGGCGACAAAGTGCAGGCGCGCAAAAGCGCTGCTTTCAAGCCAGATTTTTTCCATCGGAACACCCCGTCCGTTGCAGTTGATCATCGATGATGGCAGGTCTCCTGGCTCGCGGGTCAGTGCGCATCCACCCCTTCCCGGCTTTTGGCCAGTGGGATGTTGTGAATGCGCTCGCCGCTTACAGTTGCGGGGGCAGCCACGGTTTTGGCCCCTTTTGGGTCATCCTCACCGTGTTCCCTTTTCAGCCGCTCCAGGGTCACCTGGAAGCAGCACCATCAGAGCGACATCTCGCACGATTCCAACAACCTGACAACGCCGGATTCCAATCTTTCGATATCATCATCGTGAACGTAATGTTATTTTATTACTAAGTGGTCGTCAAGCGGGACTGGGCGCCTGATGCATGGGTTGTTGCTTGTCGTGCCGTAAGATCTGCAGCGTCCGGCGCCCCGCCCCGCATGCTTGCGGAATGCCCCGGCCTGGTGTGTATGGGCAATGCGGTGTTCCCGCGGTAACCGCCGGACCGGAGGATTGCGCATATTCAGGCTCCATCATCTGTTGTTGGAGCGTCCAATGAATTTTTTAAATCTCGCCGATCACCCGGAGCGCAGCGTTGCGATCTTTGCCCTTGTCGTGTGGATAGCGACAATTGGACGGGCGATCACCATCACCTATGGCCAGTGACGGCCGCAGCTGGAAGGAAACTGGATGGCGAGAGCTGTAAATCCCGGCTTGGATGCGAGGCGTTGCGGTCTGTTTTACAGCGTCTCCGGCGGAAAACCGCCGGATTGATGAAGGGAGTTCCTGCTAAAATGTGAGGGCTTGAGCAAAAGACTAGGCGAATTATGTGAGAAAATTTGCCCCACGCTCTGGATTTGGTTCGTAAATTGCTCTACTGCCCCTGCCATCTCTTTAGTGAACATCAGACTTTGAAAGATTCACATGCAAGTATTGGTTCGCGACAACAACGTCGATCAGGCTCTCCGAGTGTTGAAGAAGAAGCTTCAGCGCGAAGGCGTCTTCCGTGAAATGCGTATGCGGGAAGCCTACGAAAAGCCGTCCGTCAAAAAGGCACGCCAGAAGGCCGAGGCTATCAGCCGTCAGCGCAAGAATGCGCGCAAGCAGCTGCAGCGCGAAGGCCTTCTGCCGGCACCGAAGAAGAAGCCAACCCGCTAATAGCGGCGGCTTTCGACGAGATTGGGGCTTTCTAGTCTAAGGCGCGTCCGGTATCCGGACGCGCTAGTTTTCGTTGTTTCCGGATACGTAGATTTGAGAGATGCGGCGGCCATCGGCCGTGACGGTGGCGCTGTGGCGGTCGATCGTTCGCCGATCGCATCCGCGACCCGCAGTGCTTTTCTTCCTTGAGCGGTCCGGTTAATGACTGCTGGTACGCTGGTACCATTGCAAGCTCCAAAGGCTTGTGGCTCTGCAAGTCCATATTTCAGCGATGCAGGTCCCTCGTTGCTTCTCCAGCATTCATAGCTCTCCATGTGGCGCGCACCCTCGGTCGCGGGAGACAAATGTGATTCCCCTGCAGGTGGCCGAGTTGCAACCCTCAGTGAATTTCCGCTGTATAAAGGAAATAATTCCTACAGGCCGCTGCGGCGGATGTCCGAAAGGACGTTCGCAGCGGCCACGTCTCGTGTGACCGCGTGTTGCGGCCCTTAAGCGGTTACGCTAAGCCTTCGCCGCCCGATGGCGGGAAACTCGCCGTTGGGCGCGGTGCGGGAGGAAAACATGCCGGATCAATCGCTTGTCACTTATGTTGGCGTGGCCCATCCGTGGATGTGCGACGTCATGGGGCATATGAACGTTCGCTATTATGCCGCGATGTTCGACGATGCCAGTTTTCAGCTTCTTGGTCATATCGCCGGCGCAGACGGTCTTGCCGATACAAGCCGAGGCTGGGCGGATGTCCGCTCGGAGGTTGAATACAAGCACGAGACCAAAGCTGGCGCGTTGCTGACGATCCACTCTCGCGTGGTGAAGGCCGGGCGCAGTTCGGTGACGTTCGAGCAGGTCATGTCCGGTTCGCTCGACGGCGTCGTCCATGCGGTCAACCGCACGGTCAGCGTCCGGTTCGATCTTGTCGGGCGGGTCGCCGTTGCAATCGACCCCGAGATGCGGACACGTGCAGAGGCGTTTCAGACTGAGGCAGCAGCCAACGAAAACAGTGCCGGTTAAGCGCCGTAGATGCGCTCATCGAGCGGCGTTTCGGCGATTGCGGTCTGGATACCGGTGATGAGCGCCTTTTCGGCACGGTTGATGATTTTCTCAGGGTTCACCAGCAGGAACACGTCGATCGCGGGGGGCGCCTCATAGGGCGGCAACCGCCACAAAAGGCCATCCTGCACATCGCGCTTGGCGACGTGAACAGGGAGCGGGCCGATACCGAGCCCTGCCACGATCATGCGCCGGACCTCCTCAAGGCTTGACGAGACGCCGACCACATTGCTTGCCAGTTTTGCCTCGCTGCGCAAAAGCGCCACTGGCCGCAGCACATCGGCAACATTGTCCGTGTGGAACGAGACGGAAGGCTCGCCCTTCAAATCGGCGAGCTTCAAGCCCTGTTGTCCGAAGAACGGGTGATCCGGCCCGCAGAAAAAACCGAAGAATTCCCGGTAGACCATGGTGTAATCCAGGGCAGCATCGCGATTGCTGACAAGGCAAAGCCCCAGAGACGCCCGCTTTTCACGGACCTGCCGGGACACGTCGCCGCTGGTTGCGACCGAGATGGTGACCGTTGCGCGCGGGTGGCTGCGATGAAACGCCGTCAATGCCTTGTCGAAGATCGGCGAGACGACGTGGCTGGCGACCGCGATCGTGACATGGCCGGTGACGTCGTCGCCGACGCCACGCACCAGTTGCGGAAGCTGCGAGATCGTGCCGAAGACCTCGATGCTTTGTTCATACAGCAGCTGGCCGACATCGGTCAGCTCAAACCGGGTGGCGTCGCGCTCTACCAGCCTGCGGCCTATCCGGTCTTCCAGCCGGCGAAGTGCGTTGCTGACACTGGGTTGCTTGAGATTAAGCTGCTCGGCGGCGCGGGTGATGCTGTTGACCTCGGCGATAACCACGAAGGTTCGCAGGAGGTTCCAGTCGAGCTCCCAAACCAGCCTTTCGGATCGTGATGGTATCATTCCTGAAATCTATACCTTCTATTTCCATTATCTATTTGCGCAATAATAGCACAAAGGCAATCATCAAAACCGGAAGGCGCGTCCACGCGTACCCCAGCGACAGAGAATGCGCTTTCATCCAGAGGAAAACAGCACATGAAGACACTCATTTCAGGCCTCATGGCCGCCACCCTGGCCCTTGCTGCCAGCTTTACCGCTTTTTCGGCCAGTGCCGACGATCTTGAGGCGATCAAGTCCTCCGGTGAAATCCGCATTGCCATGTCCGGCCAGTACCCGCCCTTCAACTTCGTCAACGAGAAGAACGAAGTCGTTGGCTTTGATGCCTCGATCGGAACGGCGATCGCCGAACGGGTCGGCGTCAAGGGTACGCTCGTCACCACCGCTTGGGACGGCATTATCGCCGGCCTGCTCGCCAACAAGTTCGACACCGTCGTCGGATCGATGACCATCACGCCGGAGCGCGAGAAGGTCGTCGATTTCGTCGGCCCGTACTACCATGCCGGCCGCGCGGTGTTCGTCAACGAAGCTTCGGCCGTCCAGAAGCTGGACGAATTGAAGGGCAAGACGCTCGGCGTCACGCTTGGCGAAACCCATGAGAAATGGGCTCGCGAACAGGGCGGCTGGGACGTGCGCACCTACAAGGGCCTGCCTGAGCTGCTGCTCGAACTGAAGGCCGGGCGCGTCGATGCCATCGTCGTCGACAATATCCCGGTGATGGTTGCCGTCAAGGAAACCGGTGAAATGGTCCGCCGTCTCGAAACGCCTGATATCGAAGGCGGCAGCGTCGCCATCGGCATCGCCATCCGCAAGAACAATCCCGAGCTGAAGGCTGCCATGCAGAAGGCTCTCGACGAGATGATGGCGGACGGTTCCTACGAAAAGATCGCCATGCAATGGGTTGGCAGCGACATCCGCTGATCGATCGATAATCGGACGCATTTGGCCGGCCAGATCAGCCGGCCAAATGTCGTTCGCAGGCCTCTCCCGGAGTTTTTCCCATGGATTTCCCGCTGATGCTGCGCGTCTTCCCGTTTTTCGTGGAAGCCGCTTGGGTCACAGTGCAGATATCGGTACTGTCGTTGCTGCTCGGCCTTGCGGTCGCAGCCGTCATCGCTTCGGCGAAGATGTCGGGCTCGTTTGTCTTAAGGGCATTCGGAAGTTTTTATGTCAGCGTCTTTCGCGGTACACCGTGCCTGATCCAGCTGTTCGTGCTTTATTTCGGCGGTCCGCAGATCGGCATCAATCTCGATCCCTTTGCTGCCGGTGTCATCGGTCTCGGACTGAACATCGGCGCCTACATGGCCGAATCCATTCGGGGAGGCATTCTCGGCGTCGACCGGGGCCAGGGAGAGGCGGCGCGCACGATCGGCTTCAGCAAGCTTCAGACCCTGCGTCTGGTGGTCCTGCCGCAGGCAGCGCGCCTGATGATCCGCCCGCTCGGCGTCAACGCGGTGGGTTTGATCAAGGGTTCGGCGCTGGTCTCGACGATCTCGGTCGTCGAACTGACCTACACGGCACAACGCTTCATCGGCTCCACCTACAAGCCGTTCGAGATTTTTGGGATTGCCGCCCTGCTCTACATGATCATCGTTTATGCCGTAGCGCGGGCGGTCGATGTCCTCGATCGCCGCTACGCAATCAACTGAGGGAGGGCGCAGCATGCAAGGTCTCGATTTCAGCGTCGTCACGCCCTATACCGACATCCTCCTTATGGGGGTGTGGTGGACGGTGGTACTGACCGTTACCGGTGCAGTCATCAGCTTCTTCTTCGGCATCTTCTTTGCCGTCGCCGTGCTCTATGCACCGAAGGTGATTGCCTATCCGATCCGCTTCTTCATGTGGCTGTTCATGGGAACGCCGTTGCTTTTGCAGCTGTTCCTGATCTATTTCGGCCTTTCGCAGATCGGCATCAACATCCCGGCGCTCGCTGCCGGCATCATTGGTCTGGGGCTGCACTTTGCCGTCTACAATGCCGACGTCCTGCGCGCCGGTATCGTCTCGGTCGATGTCGGACAGACGGAAGGTGCGCGCAGCATCGGCTTCGGCCGGTTCCAGACGCTGCGCTACGTTGTCATACCGCAGGCGGTACGCAATACCCTGCCCTCGATCGGCAATAACCTCATCGTCCTGTTGAAGGAATCGTCGCTGGTTTCGATCATCGGCATCGCCGAACTCGTGCATTCGGCGCAACTGGCCATCAGCGAAACATTCCGGCCATTCGAATTCTACATCACGGTGGCAGCACTGTATTACATACTCAATCTCGTCCTTGAAACCGGTTTGCGGCAGGTCGAAAAGCAAGTGGAGGTAACCCGATGACCGTCCAGCGGCCCATGGTCGAGGTAAAGGGCGCCCGCAAGGCTTATGGCGCTTTGGAAGTCCTCAAGGGGATCGATCTATCCGTCACGCGCGGGCAGATCGTTGCCATTATCGGCCCTAGCGGCTCGGGCAAGAGCACGCTTCTGCGCTCCATCAATCATCTCGAAACATTGAACGGCGGCGAGATCTGGCTTGATGGCGTACAGGTCAATCAGCCTTTGCGTGGTGCTGCTTTCGAGCGCCATATCAACGTGGTGCGCCAGCAGATGGGCATGGTGTTCCAGCACTTCAATCTGTTTCCGCATCTGACCGTTCTGGAAAACATCACCATGGGTCCGGTGATTCTCAAGGGTATGGCCAAGAAAGCGGCCCGCGAGCTTGCCATCGAGCTGTTGTCGAAGGTCGGGCTGGCGGAGAAGGTCGATGCCTATCCGTCGCGGCTGTCCGGTGGTCAGAAACAGCGTGTTGCCATCGCCCGGGCGCTTGCCATGCAGCCGAAGGTGATGCTGTTCGACGAGGCAACTTCGGCACTCGACCCGGAATTGGTCGACGAGGTCAACGCCGTGATGAAGCAGCTAGCCGCCGAGCACATGACCATGCTGATCGTCACCCATGAGATGCGCTTTGCCGGCGAAGTCGCCGACCGCGTCCTGTTCATGGACGGTGGCGTCGTGGTCGAGGAAGGACCGCCAAGCGAAATCTTCCGTGCCCCCACCCAGGACCGCACCCGGGCCTTCCTGAAGAAGTATCTTGCAGCGTGAATGATACGATCCGTTATGCCGGAAACTGACTTTCCGGCATAATGCTGATGCCTGAACCCGCGCTGCCAGTCATTCCTGCGCGCCAGCGAACACGCCGCTTTCATCGCCGCGTACGGCTTTGCCGACAGAGTGATTGAGCTGTCTCCCAGCCCAAAATCGTAACCATTGACCCGCTCACATCGTGAAGCGCGGCGCCGTTCGCCATGTTTGAGGACTGCGTGACGGCAATGCTGCCTTCCACGCTTCGACCTTTTCGCCTTGCGAGTGACTGAATGCATTTGGCGCCCTGCCTTTCGATGTGCATCGCCCCTTATCGGAAGGCTCCCTCGACAATATGCTTGCTTCCAAGGGGTCGCATTTGACTTTTGTCAGCAGTGATGACTATTGTCTAATTCGACGTTTGAAGGAGACATGATGCCCATCCGGTCCACTGATCAGATCCTGCACAAGGCGGCGTGGCTCTATTATACCCATGGCCTTCGACAGGATGAAGTGGCGCAGCGGCTGAATATTTCCCGTGCGTCCGTCGCCACCTATCTACGGCGCGCCCGCGAAACCGGCATCGTCAACATCGCCACATCGACACAGCTGTTTGCCGACGACATTTTGGCGCGCCAGTTGGAGGATGAGCTCGGGCTGACCTCGGTGTGGATCGTGCCAGAAGACCGGCAGGCCATGGATCCGACGGCGGAAATGCCGGTGGTTGCGGCTGCCGTGTTCCTGGAATTGATCAACAAGGGCGATCGTGTCGGCGTTGCCTGGGGCCGCACGGTTTATCACCTGGCCGATGTCATGCCCTATGCAGACCTGCAGGGCGTCACCGTCGTCCAGCTATGTGGAAATCTCGGCGCGCCGTATTCCTATCGGCCCGATCAGTGCACCACGGAAATCGCCCGGCGTCTCAATGCCGAAGGCATCAATGTTTATGCGCCGCTGGTGCTGAGTTCCGAACAACTGGCCGCAGCACTGCGGGCCGAACCAGTGATCCGCGAGCAGATGGCGACGATTTCCGACTGCCAGTTGGCGCTCTATTCCGTTGGCGGCATCGAAGATGATAGCCACCTGGTAAAATGCGGTGCGCTGACGGCGGAAGAAATGCATGTGCTCGGGCAAACCGGCGCTGCCGGCGTCATCGCCGGCCAGATCATCGACCGTGAAGGCCGGTGGCTGGACTGTGCCCATAATCGGCGCTGCATTTCCGCCGATCTCGATTCCATTCGCGCGATCGGCAAGCGCATGATGGTGGTGCAGGAAGACGACAAGTTCGAACCTCTTGTGGCGGCTCTGAAGGGCGGCTTTGCTTCGCATCTGGTGGTGACAACCTCCATGGCCCGGCGGCTTCTTAAGCGCTGGAGCGCCGAGGCGCGGAGCCGCACCAAACCATAGACGATCCCAATCATATCCTGATCCGCCCGGCGAGAATCGGGCTTGAATACCTGTCAAAGGGAGGAGCAAACAATGAAAAATCTCTGGAGCGATACCGACGCCGACGCCATGGTCGCCACCTATGCCACAAAGGGCATCAACCGCGATCTGGCGTTGCGCACCTATACAACGCGGCTGCTCGGCGGTGATCCGCGACTGGTCCTGCATGGCGGCGGCAATACATCGGTGAAAACAACCGTCAGTGATCTCATCGGCGACGAATGGGATGTGCTCTGCGTCAAGGGTAGCGGCTGGGATATGGGCATCATCGAGCCTGCCGGCCTTCCCGCCGTCAAGATCGCGCCACTCCTGAAGGCCCGCAAGCTGACCAAGCTTTCCGATGAGGACATGGTAACGCTGCAGCGCGCCAACCTGATCGATCCGGCCTCGCCCAATCCATCCGTCGAGGCGCTGCTGCATGCCTTCATTCCGCACAAGTTCGTCGATCACACCCATTCGACCGGCGTTTTGGCGATTGCCGACCTTGAGGGCAGCATGGAGGTCAGCGCCAAGGTGTTTGGGCCCAAGATGGGGCTGGTGCCCTATGTGATGCCGGGCTTCGATCTCGCCAAGCTGGCCGCCGAAGTGTTCGACCGGGACCCGACGGTGGATGGCCTGATCCTCGACAAGCACGGTATCTTCACCTTCGGCGCCACCGCCAAGGAAGCCTATGACCGGATGATCCACTATGTGACGTTGGCTGAAGATTACGTGGCGAAAAACGGCAAGAACCCGTTCACCCCGGCCGCCCTGCCCGCAAATCTCGCCAAGCCCAACGATATCGCAGCGATGCTGCGCGGCGCCGTCGCGGTCTCAAAGGGTGAAGGCCGGTACGACCGGATGATCGGCGAGTTCCGCACCTCGCCGGCAATCCTCGATTTCGTCAATGCCGCACAGGTCGAGGACATGGCTTCGCGCGGCGTTTCGACGCCCGATCTGTCGATCCGCATCAAGACGGGACCGATGGTTCTGCCAGCGCCGGATGCGAACAATCTGGATGGATACAAGGCCGTCATCGCCGAGCGTGTTGCGGCCTTTGCCAAGGATTATACCGCCTATTTTGAGGCAAATGACGGACGCGACGACGTCACACGCGTCATGCTGGATCCGATGCCGCGTTTGACGCTAGTGCCGGGCCTGGGCATGTTCGGCCACGGCCGTACCCTGAAGGATGCGAAGATCGCCGCCGATGTCGGAGAAATGTGGATCGAGGCGGCCCGCGATGCCGAATCCATCGGCCGCTTTCAGCCGGTCAGCAAGCCCGATTTGTTCGATCTGGAATACTGGTCTCTCGAGCAGGCAAAGCTTGCCGGCGCCAAAGCCAAGCCGTTCACCGGCCAGGTCGCCATCGTCACCGGCGGCGCTGGCGCCATCGGCGCGGCGGCGGCCAAGGCTTTTGCCCGTGAAGGTGCCCATGTCGTGGTACTCGATCTCGACGGTGCCAAGGCGGCGGAGGTTGCAAAGTCGATTGGCAATCAATCGATCGGCCTCGCCTGCGACGTCACCGACCCTGCCTCGGTTCGCGCAGCCTTCGATTCTGCCGTCACTACCTATGGCGGCGTCGATATCGTTGTCTCCAATGCGGGTGCTGCGTGGGAAAGCCCGATTGCCACCATGGACGATGCTCTGCTTCGCAAAAGCTTCGAGCTGAATTTCTTCTCGCATCAGAGCGTAGCGCAGAATGCGGTCCGGATCATGAAGGAGCAGGCCACCGGCGGCGTGCTGCTGTTCAATGCCAGCAAACAGGCGGTCAATCCGGGTGCCAATTTCGGAGCCTATGGCCTGCCCAAGGCAGCAGCATTGTTCCTGTCACGCCAGTATGCTCTGGAACACGGCAAGGACGGCATCCGCGTGAACGCGGTCAATGCCGACCGTATCCGCTCAGGCCTGCTCAACGAAGAGATGATCGCCAATCGTTCGGCGGCTCGCGGCTTGTCGGTCAAGGACTATATGGGCGGCAACCTGCTGGGCCTTGAGGTGACGGCCGACGACGTCGCCCAGGCCTTCGTGCATCAGGCTCTGGCCGAGCGCACCACCGCTGACGTCACCACAGTCGATGGCGGGAACATCGCTGCGGCGATGCGGTAAGCCAAGATCGTAACCTCGTTCAGGCGAGGTCCGTCAACGCGAAGTCATCGCCCTTGTATTCAAGGGCGATGTTCAGCGCCTTCGCACAGGCGTAGCTGAAACAGTCTCCGAAGTTGAGATCCGCCGGGTGGCCAACCGCCTTGCCGTAGATCATGGCTGTCTCGATGGCGATCGAGCCGATTTCCGGCGTCACAGCCATCTCCGTGGTCCCGATCGCTGCCAGAAACTCCGCGACGGCGGCATTGGCTGCGGCAACGGTCCGCTTGTTTTTCGGCTTGTCTGGCGGCTGGAATTTCCGGGCGATGCCGAGCACCGCTTCGAAACGGGCGACTGGCGATACCACGAACGCCCCGTCACCGATTTCCAGCCGCTTGACGATTTCCTCCCAGCCGGGTTCACGGGTGATGACAGCCACGATGACGGATGCATCAAGGACCATCAGAGATTATCCCACATCTCATCAGTGAATATCTTCATATCGAAATTGGGATCGCTTGAGCCAATTGCCCCGGCGATGGCCTGGGCCTTGGCAATCCGGTCCCGCAACGGGCGCTGCTGTTGCACGCGATCAAGTTCGCGCTGCAAAGCCTGTCGTACCGCTTCCGTCTTGGTCGGTGTCTTGAGAGCCTTCTGCAGTTGTACTGCGAGCGCATCGACGGTGTCATCACGAATGAAAAGAGCCAAGTGTATATCCCTTCGAGATATACATATATCAAAAAAGGATATCCTGAGCAATCAAGCCGGGCCGCCACACCAAAACAAAAAAGACGGCCCGGAGGCCGCCTAAAGTTACCACTGGGGGTGTGGATTACTTTGCGTTCGGGTTCGGCATCCACTTCGGCATGGCGACATCAGCGTGGGCGAACTGTGGCAGTTTGGCGCCGAGTTCTTCCATGTTCTTGATGTCGTTGTCGTTGAGGTCCTTCTGGGTGATCAATGTCGGCGGAACGATGACGCTCCGGCCCGGATCTTCGCCAGCCAGCATCATCGCCAGCGTGCGTACCGAGACCTGACCGACGACGGCCGGGTTGGTGGCGGCTGTTGCAGCCCAGGCGCTGTCCGGCTCGCGCATCGCGGCGATATCGGAGGTCGAGATGTCGGCCGAGTAGATCTTGACGCTGGACGACATGCCGGCTTCGTCGACGGCAATTTTCACGCCCTTGGCGAATTCGTCGTAAGGCGCGAACATCACGGTGATGTCCGGATTGGCTGATATGACCGAACGAGCCTGGTTGGCGACGGAATTGGCAATCGGATTGTCCATGGTGCCGAACATCGCGGCCTCATTGATCCCCGAATATTTCTTCTTGAATTCCTTCCAGGTTTCGTCCCGGCGGTCGAGCGGCGCGATGCCGGCGACGTAGACATAACCAGCCTTCCAGCTTTCGCCATTGTCCTTGATCGCCTGTTCCAGGGCCAGACGGGCGAGGTCGCGGTCTGACTGTTCGACCTGCGGAATCTTCTCGTTTTCGACATTGACGTCGAAGGCGACGACCTTGATGCCGGCGTCCACCGCGCGCTGGGCCGCTTCCTTCATGGATTCGGTCAGGCCGTGCTGGATGATGATGCCCTGAACGCCAAGTGCGATAGCCTGATCGACCATGTCGGCCTGCAAGGCTGCATCCTGGCGGCTGTCGAGCACGCGCAAATCGACGCCGAGCGCCTTGGCCTGGCTTTCCACGCCCGACAGATAGGACTGAAAGAAATCGCCTGTCGACAGGTAGCGCACCAGTGCGATTTTCACGTCACCGGGCTTATCGAACGGTGCCGGCATATCAGCGGCAAACGACGCGCCTCCGAGCGTCGTTGCTGCCAGCATTCCAAGCGCGAGCTTTGAAAAAGTTCTCCGCGTAAAAGTCATAAGGGTCTCCTCCACAATAGACTTGTTGTTTGATTTGCAGTCCCGCACGGAGCTTAGCTCCTTAGCGTTTGCCCCTCCTCGAGAGCGCAAAGGTGAACACCAGGGCGATGACGAGCACGAAGCCCTTGACGAAGTCCTGGGTGTAATAGGGCGCGTTCATCATCGTCAGCCCCTGCAGAAGCACGCCGACGAACAGTGCGCCGATGGCGGTGCCGAACGCGTTTGGCTTGGCAGCGCCGAGCACGGCAAAGCCGATCAGGGCCGCGGCGACGGAATCGAGCAGAAGATTATTGCCCGACGCGATATCGCCGCGCCCGAGACGGGCTGCCAGCAGGATGCCGCCGATAGAGGCAAAGACGCCGGAGATGATGTAGGCCCAGATCTTGTAGGCGTTAACGGGTGCGCCTGCGAGCCCGGCCGCCCGCTCATTCGACCCGACCGCATACATCATCCGGCCGAAGCGGGTATATTCCAGGAAGAACCAGATGAGGATGGCAAGCACGATCAGGACTACGACCGACACTGGCACTAGATTGGGCAGGACGAAATCGAAACGGTGACGGCCGAGCGCCAGGAAGGCGGGGCTGAAGGTGCCGGTGGCGGTCGAACCGTCCGGCATGCTCATGCCGGTGGCGATCGAGCGGCCTTCGGTTGGAATGCGCTGCAGGCCGACCAACAGGAACATCATGCCGAGCGTTGCCAAAAGGTCCGGAACGCGCATGTAGACGATCAGGAAACCGTTGATCAGGCCGACGATGACACCGATGGCCAGGCAGACAAGCGTTGCCGTCAGCGCATCGCCACCCATCACCACCATGACATAGGACGACGCCATCATCGCCGTAGTGGCGACCGATCCGATCGACAGATCGAAGCCGCCGACGACCAATGTGGCGGTCACCCCGAGCGCCAGGATGCCGGTGATCGACACGGACTGGAAGATGAAGACGGCGCTCTGCGGTGAGGCAAAGCCGCTGGTCATGATGCAGAAATAGAGGATCATGCCGAACAGCAGCGTGATGAAGCCATATTTGATGGCGATCTCGCGCGGTGTCAGCGTTGCGGCCGCCGGTGCGGCCTTGTGGCTGGATGGACTGGCAGTCGTCTGTTCAATGCTCA
Source organism: Pararhizobium sp. DWP1-1-3 (assembly GCF_049896125.1). Lineage (NCBI taxonomy): Bacteria > Pseudomonadati > Pseudomonadota > Alphaproteobacteria > Hyphomicrobiales > Rhizobiaceae > Pararhizobium > Pararhizobium sp. DWP1-1-3. Next base: position 9,229 of record NZ_JAFCTR010000021.1, on the reverse strand, counting down.
TGTCTAAAGTACCATTTCATGTTGGCCGGCAATTTCGGCCAGAAGTCTGTCGACATTGACGTCGGCGTTGCGGTGCTCGCCGACCAGCGTGTGTTCCGACATCACCAGAATACGGTCGGCGATCTCGAAGGCTTCGTCCAGCTCGGTCAGGAAAACGATGGTGGCGCGGCCTGAGGCGGATGCCCGCAGTTTCGCGGCGATATCCCGGCGCGCGGAAATATCGACGCCCTGGAACGGCTCGTCGAGAATGAGCAGGCGCGATGCCTGGCTCAGCCATCGGCCAACCATGACTTTCTGCTGGTTGCCGCCCGACAATGTGTGCATCTCGTCGCGCTCGGTCCGGCAGACGATGCCGAGCGCTGAAATCTGCTGGCGCGCCTGTGCCCGCTCAGCCCGGCGATTGGAAATGCCGAAATTTGAGATCCGCTTCAGAAACGGCAGGCTGACATTCTCGTAGATGTTGAAATCCGGAACGATGCCGCTGTCGCCGCGATCCTTGGCAACCAGGAAGACGCCCTGGTCGATCGCTGCACGGGTCGTTTTCGGCGCATAGGCGCGCCCATCGAGCATCATCGATCCAGACACCGGGACACGGGCGCCAAACAGGGTCTCGGCCAGGGCCGTCTTGCCGACACCGACAAGGCCGGTGATCGCCACCACTTCGCCATCGCCAAGCGTCATTGAAAACGGCTTTGCACCCCGCGCGATGGTGAGCTTCTCCGCCTTGAACACAGCGGCCGTACCGTCGCGCACAACGATGTTGCTCAGGCTGATCTTCTGGCCGAGCATGGCATTGACGGCGCCCTCGTAGTCGAGGTTTTCGCCTTCGAACAGCCCGGCGATGCGGCCGTCCCGCAGGGAGACGATGCTGTCGGCAAGGCGCCGGATGTCGGACATGCGGTGTGAAATATAGAGAATGGCAACGCCACGGGCGCGCAAGCGGTCGACCAGCTCGAACAACCGGTCAGCCTCCGCACTCGACAGCGACGAGGTCGGTTCGTCGAGTATAAGGACCTTGGGTTCGTGCGCCATGGCGCGGGCAATGGATACCATCTGCCGGTCGGCCAGTGAAAGATCGGCGACCGTCGCATTGAGATCGATGGCCAGCCCCATGCGGTCGGCGACAGCCTTTGCCTCGCGCCGGATGCGGCGAGGATTGAAAATCAGGTGGGCGCCACGACCGTTCATGCGGTCGAGCGTCAGGTTGGTGGCAACATCGAGATCGGCGATGACACCGTCATTGATGTTCTGGTGCACGGTGACGACACCGGCGCGCATGGCATCGGCGGGTGTAACAGGCGTATACGGCTGACCAGCAAGCGTGATCGTGCCTGCGTCGCGTCCATAGACACCGCTGACGATCCTCACGAGTGTCGATTTCCCTGCTCCGTTGGCGCCCATCAGCACCGTGACGGCCCCGGCGCGCAAATTCAGATCGACCCCACCCAGAACCTGGATTGGACCGAACGATTTGCGCAGACCCTCAATACGGAAAACGTGTTCCTGTATCATCTGCTCCTCCCTGACAATCAGGTTAGGCTGCCATCTAATCAAATGTCAAGCCCATTGACATTTGACAGAATGGTGGCTTACCAAAAGGGAAAGGACGGCGTGAATGCGTGTGGAGACGCATCGCGCCGGGAGCGGAACGAGGAGAGTGCCGGGCGTTTTTCTAACCGGCGCGCCGCTCCGATGGAGAGGAGGAAACATGAGTACGACCAATTTCGAAGCGCTGACGCCAGAGACCTTGCCGCAGCGGCTGGGCAGCAATGCCGCCCTGTCAGGCCGGATCGGCGCGAATAGTGCACATTGGAAGGTGCGCGAAGTCGGCGACGGCAATCTCAATCTCGTTTTCATCGTCGATGGCGACACTGGCAGCGCTATCGTCAAGCAGGCGCTGCCCTATGTGCGTCTTGTCGGTGAGAGCTGGCCGCTGCCGCTGAAGCGCTCCTATTTCGAATATCATGCGCTGAAGCGTGAGGCGGAGCGCGATCCCGGCATGGTGCCGGAGGTTCTTCATTTCGACCGCGAACAAGCGATCATCGTCATGGAATTCCTGACGCCGCACGTGATCCTGCGCCGGGCACTGATCGATGGACGGCAACTGCCGAAGATCGGCCGCGACCTGGGCCTGTTCCTTGCCCGGACGCTGTTTCGCGGCTCCGATCTTTCCATGGAAGCGCGCAAGCGCAAGGAAGATCTGGCGCTCTTCGCTGATAATGTCGAGCTCTGCGACATCACCGAAAACCTGGTCTTTTCGGACCCTTATTTCGACGCTAAGCTCAATCATTACACCACGCCGCAGCTCGACGGGATCGTTGCAGAACTGCGCGCCGACCGCGATCTCAAGGTCGAGGCGCAGCGGCTGAAACATCTGTTCACGGCCAATGCCGAAACGCTGCTGCACGGCGATCTGCACACCGGTTCCGTCATGGTCACCGACACGGAAACGAAAGTCATCGATCCGGAATTTGCCTTCTACGGGCCGATGGCGATCGATGTCGGCATGCTGCTGTCGAATTTCTGGATGAGCTACTTTTCGCAGTCCGGCCACGAACAGGGCGGCAGCCGCGAAGACATGAGGACCTATCTTCTCGGTGTCATCGTTGAGATATGGGAGACCTTCCGAGCCGAATTTGCGCATCTCTGGCGCACCGAGCGCACCGGTATTCTCTACCAGCGCACATTGTTCGAAGACCAGGGCGATCACCTGGGATCGGAGCAGGCCCTGAACGAGGTGCTGCATACTTTGTGGACCGACATGCTTGGTTTCGCCGGCATCGAAATGCACCGCCGCATCCTCGGTCTGGCCCATAATGCCGATTTCGAAACCATCGAAGACCCGGACGTCCGGGCCTGCTGCGAAACCAAGGCGCTCAAGCTTGGGCGCCACCTTGCCGTTAATCGGCGCCGCATCCACAGCATTGCCGAGATCAATGCGCTTGCGGAACGCCTCGAGAAGGAGACAGTCATTTGAACGTCGGAGATCGTCACTATCATACCATCTGGCTCAACGAGGATGGCCGGTCGGTCGATATCATCGACCAGCGCTGGCTGCCGCATGAGTTCCGCGTCGTTACGCTGAAGACCGTCGATGATGTCGCCGTCGCCATCCGTGACATGTGGGTGCGCGGCGCGCCGCTGATCGGCGTCACAGCCGCCTATGGTGTTGCCATCGCCATGCAGAACGACGCCAGCGACGAAGCACTCGACGCCGTCTGGGACGTTCTGCACGAAACCCGCCCGACGGCGATCAACCTGCGCTGGGCGCTGGATGAAATGCGCAACGGACTTCGGAAGCTGCCCGTGTCCGAACGCGCCATTGCGGCCTATAAGCGTGCAGCCGAAATTGCCGAGGAAGACGTGCAGCTCAACCGCAGCATCGGCGCCAACGGGCTGAAGGTAATCCGCGAGATCGCCGCAAAGAAGAAACCCGGAGAGCCTGTCAACATTCTCACCCATTGCAATGCCGGCTGGCTGGCCACCGTCGATTATGGCACGGCCACCGCACCAATCTACATGGCGACGGAAGCCGGCATCCCGGTTCATGTTTACGTGGACGAAACGCGGCCGCGCAATCAGGGTGCACAGCTGACCGCCTGGGAACTGAACGGCCACGGCGTGCCGCATACGCTGATCGTCGATAATGCCGGCGGCCATCTGATGCAGCATGGCCAGATCGACATGGTGATCGTCGGTACGGACCGGACCACCGCCGATGGCGATGTCTGCAACAAGATCGGCACGTATCTGAAGGCGCTCGCCGCCAAGGACAATGGCGTCCCCTTCTATGTCGCCCTGCCCTCGCCGACGATCGACTGGACCGTGCATGACGGCGTCAAAGAAATCCCGATCGAGGAGCGCAACAGCGATGAAGTGACCTTTGTTCAGGGGCGCGCCGCCGATGGCTCGATTGCCACGGTGCGCATCTCGCCGGAGGGCAGCCCGGCCGCCAATCCGGCCTTCGATGTCACCCCGGCACGGCTGATCACCGGCTTGATCACGGAGCGCGGCATTGCCGATGCCTCGCCTCAAGGGTTGAAAGCCCTGTTTCCGGAACGGAGCTGAGTGCGATGAACCTGTCCAACCAGCAGACCACCGAGGATGTCGCAGCGGGCATTCGCAAGCGGGTCTTCCTGCATACGATGCGCAACAATGGCGGCTATCTGAGCCAAGCCTGTTCGGCTGCCGAAAGCCTCGCCTTTCTCTACAACGAGGCGCTGACGCTGGGTGAACCGACCTTGCCGAAGGTGCCGCTGCCGTTCGGCGGTGTGCCGTCGGCCACCAACCCCGATGCCTTTACCGGTGCCGGTTATCACGGTCCGTTTGCTCCCGAATTCGACCGGCTGATCATCTCGCCGGCACATTATGCGCTGGTGATCTATTCGGCGCTGATCCAGGTCGGCCGCATGGACGAACATGCGCTCGATCACTTCAACGTCGACGGCGGCTCCGTCGAAATGATTGGCGCCGAGCACAGCCCCGGCATGGAAGTGACCACCGGCTCGCTGGCGCAGGGGCTTTCAATGGCTTCAGGTATCGCCTGGGCCCGCAAGCGCCAGGGTGAGCCCGGCAAGGTCTGGGTCTACATGTCCGACGGCGAATTCCAAGAGGGACAGACCTGGGAATGCCTGGCAGCGATGGCCTATCACGGTATCGACAACATCCGTGTCATCGTCGACGTCAACCGCCAGCAATGCGACGGTGCGATGTCGTCGGTGCTTGACCTTGGAGACCTCGCCGCCCGCGTCGCCTCCTTCGGCGTCACCTGCCGCTCGATCGACGGGCATGACCTCAATGCCATGCGTGAAGCTGCCGATAGCGCCCAGCCCGGCAAGCCGCTGATCATTCTGGCCAACACGTCGCCTTACCAGGGCATGGAGTTCCTGAAAAAGCGCTTTCCTCGCCTCCATTACGTCCGGTTCAAATCAGCTGACGAACGCCGGGAAATGCAGACCGCCATCGCTGCCGAGCTCGGTGTCGATGAAGCCGAAATCGCGAGGGCCTGATCATGGTCGATATCGTCAACCGTCCCTATGCCAAGGCTTTCGAGACCTTCGCTTCCGCCCGCCCAGAAATCCTATGCCTGTCGGCCGACCTCACGTCATCCTGCGAAGTCGATGGTTTCCGCGACCGGCACCCGGATCAGTTCCTGTCGCTCGGCATGGCCGAGCAGAACATGCTGTCCTTCGCCGGCGGTCTCGCCATGCAGGGCTTCCGGCCGTTCCTGCATACGTTCTCGGTGTTTCTCTATCGCCGCCCCTATGACCAGCTGATCAATTCGATCGCCTACTCCAACCGCAAGGTGCGGCTGATGGGCTTCCTACCGGGCATCACGACGCCGGGCGGCATCACCCATCAGGCGATCGAGGACATCTCGGTGATGCGTGCCATCCCGAACATGACCATCCTTGAATGCGGCGATGCCACCGAAGTCGAAACAGTGCTCGAAGTTGCCGACAGCATCGATGGACCGGTTTATGTTCGCGTGCTGCGCGGCGAGGTGCCCCGGCTGTTTTCGACCCCGTTCGAATTCAACAAGCTGCGCACACTCAGCGAAGGCGACGACGTTCTGGTCGTGACCGCGGGCGTCTGCACCGAAGAGGCCCTGCGTGCGGCCCAGCCGTTGAAGGCTCGTGGCGTTGGCATCCACCACCTGCATGTCTCGACCCTGAAACCATTCGATCGTAACGGCTTGATCAAGGCGGCGCGCGGCAAGAAGGGGGTCGTTACGCTGGAGAACCACACCATCACTGGTGGCCTCGGTTCGCTGGTGGCGGAAATCCTGGCGGAGGAAGGGCTCGGCGTCAAACTGCGGCGTCTCGGCCTGCAGGATACGTTCGCGCATGGCGCCTCCAAGCCTTACCTGATGAAGAAATACGGGCTCGATGCCAGCGCGCTGGTCTCTGCCATCAGCCAGCTTCTCGGCAAGGATCTCGATATCGACGATGCCGAGCTCGAAGCCGTGCGGATCGACACCGTGCATTCGGCCCAGAAGGCGGAGGCGCTGTAAATGGCCCGTTTTTCGGTGACCTACTGGATCGGCGTGGCCAGCGAAACGGAGGCCCGCGCGCGGGCTCTGGAGATTGCCGTCGAGCAGACGGTGGAAATCCCCCGCGATATCGTGCCGGCCGGTTATATCGAGGACGAGATTCTCGGGCAGATCGAGAGCGTCCACCCCTGCACTGACGCGCGCGGCGGGTTTCTCACGGAAATCTCCTATAGCGACGATGATATCGGTGACGACTTTCCGCAACTGCTGAACATCGTCTTCGGCAATTCCTCGATCCGGACACAGACGCGTGTCGATACGATGACGCTTTCGCCCGCGATCACCACGCTGTTGTCCGGTCCCCGGTTCGGAATAGTGGGACTGCGCGAGCGCACCGGTGTCAAACGGGCCCCAATCCTGATGTCAGCCATCAAACCCGTTGGCCTCTCCACCGCCGAACTTGCCGGGCTCGCCCATCAGTTTGCGTTGGGCGGAATGGATTATGTCAAGGACGACCATGGCCTTGCCAACCAGAAGACATCGCCGTTCACTGAACGCCTGAAAGCCTGCACCGACGCCATCGGCGATGCCAATGCAAAGACCGGCTTTGCCACCACCTATGTGCCGAACATCACCGGCCCATCCGATCAAATCTTCGAGCGTGCCTGGATGGCCAAGGAGATGGGGGCCGGCGGTATCATGCTGGCGCCGTCGCTGGTCGGCTTCGACGTTTCGCGTGCTTTGGCCGCGAACCCTGACTTCGCCTTGCCGATCGTCTCGCATCCGACCTTCGGCGGAACCAACGTCATCACGCCCACTATCGGCTTTTCTCACCGCTTTTTTTACGGCATCCTGCAGCGGCTGATGGGGGTCGATGCGGTGATCTATCCGAATTTCGGTGGCCGTTTCAGTTTCTCCCGTGATGAATGCTTGGCGATCGTGGATGGCTGCACATGCGACCTCGGCGGGCTCAAACCGATCCTGCCCGCGCCTGGCGGCGGCATGACCTTCGAACGCGTGCCGGAAATGCGGGATGCCTATGGCGACAACGTGATGTACCTGATCGGCGGAGCCCTGTTGCGTGAAAAGTCCGACCTTCCCGCCGCCTGCCGCAAGCTCATCGATGCGGTTCGAACCGGCCGCTGAATCTGGCACCACCCAGGCCCGCAGATTTCAATCGGTAATGGGGTTCAAAACAATGGCTGCCGTCCGCCGTAGCGGGCACGGCAGCCATTGGTTCCAATTTTATCGAAGCGGCGCCAATTCGGCTTCTGCGAGGTCAAGAGCCACCAGCAGACGGTCCAGGGCGAGGTCGATCGTGTCGCGGGTCCAGACCAGTGGCGGCGACATGATCAAGGTGTCGCCCGTGGCACGGATCATCAAGCCGTTCTGCACCGCGTGGTCGCGCACCTTGATCGCGGCGGACCCATCCGGCTTGAACCGTGTCCGTTCCCCTTTGTCCCGGACGATTTCAACCGCACCCATCAGTCCGACCGATCGTGTTTGCCCGACCAGCGGATGATCGCTCAGCCGTCCCGCGAGCGCCTTGGCAAGATAGGGTCCCGTGTCGTTGCGGACCCGTTCGACCAGGCCTTCATTCTCGATGATCTCCAGGTTCTTCAAGGCGACGGCGCAGCAGACCGGATGACCGGAATAGGTATAGCCGTGGTTGAATTCGCCACCCTTTTCCACCAGCGTGCTGGCGATCCTGTCCCCGATCAGCAGTGCCGACAACGGCTGGTACCCAGAGGTCAGCGCCTTTGCCGTGGTGATCGTGTCGGCCTCGATACCGAAGGTGGTGGCGGCGAACCACTCACCGGTGCGGCCGTAACCGGTAATGACCTCATCGAGCATCAACAGGATGTCGTATTTACTGCAGATCCGCTGAACTTCCGGCCAGTAGCTGGCGGGCGGGATGCGGACGCCGCCGGCACCCATCACCGGTTCGCCGATGAAGGCCGCAACCTTGTCGGCGCCGGCCGCAAGAATCGCCTCCTCGATGGCGCCCGCCGCCCGCAGGCCAAAATCATCATCGCTTTCGCCGGGCAGTGCCAGCCCATAGGGATAGGGTTCCATTACGTGCACGATGTTGGGCACCATGCCGCCCATCTGCTTGTGCATATGGCTCATGCCCCCTAGCGACACACCGGCCAGGGTCGAGCCGTGATAGGCATTGTGGCGCGAGATGATGATGTTCTTTTCCGGCTTGCCCTCCAGCGCCCAGTAGTGGCGCACGAGACGAACAGCGGTGTCGTTCGATTCCGAACCCGACGAGCCGTAGAACACCTGGTTGATATTCGGTGGGGCAAGCTCGGCAAGCTTGGCGGACAGCTGCACCGGGGCCGGTGTCGCACATTTGAAGAACGCACTGTAATAGGGCAATTCGCGCATCTGTGCGGCGGCAACATCGGCCAGTTCATCGCGGCCGTAGCCGATATTGACGCACCAGAGGCCGGCCATCGCATCGAGAAGCTCGCCGCCTTCGCTATCGTAGATAAAGGCCCCGTCGCCGCGCACGATCATGCGCGATCCGTGGGCTCGCAACTCCTTGTGATCCGTGAACGGATGGAGAAAATGCGCAGCGTCCTGCGCCTGCAACTCCGGCAGGGAATATTTGTGGTTCGAGAGGGTCATCATCGTATCCTTGAATTTCTGATGTTTGGTGAAACAGGGTCAGATGGATACGGGCGGCGAATAGCCGATACGGGCACAGAGTAGCATCAGTTCTGCATGAAGCGTCCGCGCCGATGGTGTCGAAACGAACTCATGCGCTCTGCGTACTGCACTTTCCGTCATGACATGGTCTTTCGCGGAACCGGTTGCTGTTCACGCCGACGATATCCGGCGGTTGCCGATGCGGCAATATGGTTTTGCTGTGGGCTACGCCTTGTCTGGCCTTAGGGCCGAGCCTGTCGCGCTCGGCGTTGAATCACGGCAGCTCGCCGCACGAAAATGAGCATGCTGCGTGGGCTTCTCTCCTAATCTCGCGAAACAGAGCCTTTGCTCGCGTCGAGGATTAAAGACCGGTTAATTCGCCGGCTTTTGACGTCCTCACACAGATAATCAGAATACATCAGCAATAACAGACACTTATGAAAAACTTAATTTTCTTTTGAACTCTGTGTTGACTTGTTTCGGGTGTGTCGCCTATAAACCGCTCACCAACGAGGGCGGCGGCGCTGCTGGCGACCGACGAACTCGCTCTGAAGTTTCTTACGAAAGTTTGGTGCGGATTGT
>NZ_JAFCTR010000020.1:0-88056 GCF_049896125.1 Pararhizobium sp. DWP1-1-3 | reverse complement strand
CGGAGACCCTTGCTCTCCCACGGGCTTGGTGTCCCAAAGGTGCGACGGTCTTCCATCCGCCACCGCAACTGGCATTACAGCGCCAAATGCGGAAGAAGGGAAGTTACAAAGGTGGCCCGAAGGGCCGGTTGAGGGGGCAAAGCCATTAAATTGGCGCACTTGCCGAACCGCCCCCTCATCGCCTCACTGCGTTCGGCACTTCTCCCCGCTGGGGAGAAGAGGGAATTTGCCGCGCGTCCACGGCTAGAGCTATTGGCCCTTGCGCCCGGGAGCGACCTCTTCTTGCGCGTTCACCCTCTCCTGAATGCACGGCTGCAATCACTTTTCGGCGACAGGCAGATTTCGGCGCTGGCCGCACGCTTTGGTCATTGCTACTAACGATATCATCGAAGGATGACGCGTGGAGGGGATGATGTGGGCACGACCGAAACGAACAATCCGGGCCAGTTCCGCAATATCTGCATTTTCGGCGCAGGTGCCATCGGCGGCGCGCTGGCGGCGCGGCTGGCCTCCTCTCCGATGCTCCGTGGCGCGACGATCACGGCGATCGCCCGTGGGGCTCATCTGCAGGCAATCCGGGACAGCGGCGTGCATCTCTACGAGCCGGGCAAGACCGAACCGCTGGTGGTGAAATTTTCCGCCACCGACAATGCCGCCGACCTTGGCCCTCAAGATCTCGTCATCGTCACGCTCAAGGGGCATCAATTAACCTCGGCCAGCGCCGATATTGCCGGCCTGCTGAAGCCCGGTGGGCGCGTTGTGATGATCCAGAATGGTATTCCGTGGTGGTATTTCCATGGCGATGCGGCAAGCGGCCTTGAAGGACGGCAGGTGGAGGCGCTCGATCCGGATGGCCTGGTCTGGCAGCGGATCGGCCCGGAACGCGTTGTTGGCGGGGTCATCTATCAGGGCGCGCAGATGCTTGAGCCCGGCCATATCCGGCTGACCAGCGGCGGCCTGCTGCATCTCGGCGCGCCCTCCGGCACGATCTCACCGGAACTGATGGCGATCGCGGATCTGTTGCAAGCCAGCGGCTGGACGATCAAGACGACCGATCGCATTCGCGATGAGATCTGGTCGAAGTTTCTCGGCAATGCTGCCTTCAATCCGATCAGCGCGCTGACAAGGGGGCGTATTTCGGAGATCATGGATGGGCCGGCGGTTGACCTGGTGAAGCAGGTCATGACCGAGGTGCACGCCGTGGCCGAGCGGCTCGGCTGCCATGTCCGCGAGACCGTGGACGAGAAGATGGAACATGGCCGGGGTCTCGGCAATGCCAAGACCTCGATGCTGCAGGATCTTGAGCAGGGCCGGCCGATGGAAATCACGCCGCTCACCCGCGCGGTCACGCTGCTGGGGCGCATGGCCGACGTGCCGACACCGGCCAACGACATCCTGCTGTCGCTGATCTCGCAACTGGACGAGTCCATGGCGAAGGCGCGCGCGGCAGCGGGCTAACCGATGACCGTCCTTCGCATCGTCGCCAATATCGAGGCCACCGATCCGCAGGCCGGTCGGGCTTTCTATGGCGAACTGCTCGGTCTCGATCTCGTCATGGACCACGGCTGGATCGTCACGTTCGCATCAGAAAAACAGGCGCCGGCGCAGGTTTCCATCGCCAGTGAGGGCGGCTCCGGCACGCCGGTGCCGCAGCTTTCGATCGAGGTTGATGACGTGGATGCGGTCTATTCCGGGGCCAAACGGATGGGCCTCGAAATCGTCTACGATATCACCGACGAGCCCTGGGGTGTACGGCGCTTTTACGTCCGCGACCCCTTCGGCACGATCGTCAACATTCTCGCTCATGGAGAACGTTGACGAGGTTTGATTTCAGCGGCGACCAGTCAGGGTGAGATCGCCGTTTTCATCGACCGAGACTTCGATGCCGATATAGCCTGGGATAGTCGGGTGCGATGTTTCGAACGGATGCGTGTGCGTGGCGGTAATCACCATCACGTCGGAACCGGCCGCTTCGCCTGCGATCACGCCAGCGGCAACGTCTTCGAATACGAGGCAATCCTTGGCATCGAAGCCGACGCGCTTGGCACCGAGCAGGTAGCATTCCGGGCTCGGCTTGCCGCGCGAGACATCCTCGGCGATGACGATGAACTTCGGCTCTGGCAGGCCGGCGGCTGCGATACGCACCTTGGCCAGTTCGCGCGGCGACGAGGTGACGATGGCCCAGCGCTCCGGCGGCAGGCTTTTGAGGAATTCGATCGCGCCCGGCAGCGGCTTGACGCCGTCGGTATCGTCCATTTCCAGCTGTGTGATCAGCGCCGCCTCGGCAATCGGATCGACGCCCGGCAGACCGAGCTGTCGGATCGTATCGACGCCGCGCTTGCCATGCATGGTCGGCAGGAAGGTCGCGACATCGAGGCCGTGGCTTTCAGCCCATTTTCCCCAGACCCGTTCGGCAGCTTCGATGGAGCTCAGGAGCGTTCCATCCATGTCGAACAGGAAGGCGGAGTATTTCTTGCCGAATACCGGCGAGGACGCTGAAGACACGGGGGGCTGGCTCCTTTGAAGGTCTGGCGAGCCGCATGTCTTGTGACCGCGCGGCGACCCCCGTTCGAATAAGGGGATTCCCCCTCAAGATCAAACGGATATCGTCTCTCGACCGGTGCCGATGTGCTTCTTGTCCGACTTCACCGCACTGATAGCGCCAGCCGCAGCCCCATCAGCCCGAAGGCGCAGGCAAAACCGCGCCGCAGCCAGAGGGTAACGCCCGGCCGCGAGATGACATAGCGCCGCGCCGCTGCGGCAAAGACGCCGTAAAACACGAAGACGACGAAGGTCAGAACCATGAACACGGCGGCAAGCCACAGCATGAACAGGGTCGGCGACGGCGTGCCATCCGGCACGAACTGCGGCAGGAAAGCCAGAAAGAACAGCGACAGTTTCGGATTGAGGCTGTTGAGCAGGATGGCCGTTCCGATGATCCTGCCTGGCCGCATGGGGCGGGCTTCTTCCGTCACCTGCAGACTGTCGGCATCGCGAAGGACGCTCCAGGCCATGTACAGCAGATAGGCGACGCCAAGATATTTAATCACTTCAAACGCCATGGCGCTGGTGTGCAGCAGGGCGGCCAGCCCGGCAATACTGGCGATGATATGCGGCAGGATGCCGAGCGTGCAGCCAAAGGCCGCGAGGATGCTGGCGCGCGCACCGGAATTGAGGCCCGTTGCCAGCGTGTACAGTACGCCGGTGCCGGGCAAGAGGATGACGACGATGGATGTCAGCAGATATTCGAGGGTCACAGCGCGCGCTCCGTTCAGCAAGGAAAGCCGCAGTAAACGGATCGGCGGCCCTCCGGTCTTGAACGAAATTGCAGGATGTCAGCTATGAGCCAGCGCGTAGGCTCCAGGCGTCACGCCGTAGGCGCGGACGAAAGCCCGGGTCATATGGCTTTGGTCCGCGAACCCACCGGCAAAGGCCGCGTCGGCGAGCGGCGTGCCCTTGGCGATCATCCGGCGAACGGCTCTGACGCGGCGCTGGACCAGATAGGCGTGCGGCGTCAAACCGGTCACTTCTGAAAAGGCCCGCACCACCTGAAAACGGCTCAGCCCGCTGGCGGCGGCAAGATCTGCCAGGGTCGTGGCGGCGGCCGGATCATCATCCAGCAAGGCTTTTGCCCGGCCAATCGATGGCGGTATGAAGCGGGAGGCAGGCTTGCGATCCATCATCGATGCCACCAGCTGCAGAAAGCCGGTTTCCGGCTCTAGCGTTTCGCGCATCTGTGTCATCGCCGCATAGACCGGCAGGAGACGCCGGGCGGCGCTCCCATCACTCATAACCGGCCGTGAAAACACAAAATCCTCTGGCCGGCCTTCGCAGATATCCAGAACCGCCTGAGCAATCACGCTCGGATCAAAATAAAGCATCCGCCACGAACGCCCCTCGCCCCCGATCGGATGGCCATCGTGCACTTCGCCGGGATTGACGGTGATCATATCGCCGGGGCCGGCCTCGACAGGGCCACGGCCACTGGCAGATTTCTGGGCGCCACGCAGGATCACGCCGACACCGAACTGGTCATGCGTATGGCGGGCGAAACTATGCGCCGTATCGGCCTCGACAGCCTCGACGCCCTTGATCGCGCACTGCCGCATCCGGAACTGGCTGGTTTTCATCGCCGCTCCTAACCCTGCTTCTTAGTCACGCTCTTGGCCCGGCAGCGCATCGCGCTCGCCAAACCAGTTCGCCGCCGAAGAACACCAGATCTGGTGGTTCGGCGCAAGCGCGCGGCGCTGGCTGATATTGCCCCAGCGAATGCCGATCTCCTCGGCGTCCTCATCGGTTCCCGTCGTATAGATCGGCGAGCCGCAATTGCCGCAGAACATCTGGAAGCGCGTCCGGCCATTGTCGCCGGTCTTGGTATAGGTTTTCGGCTGGCCCGCCGTGATGCGAAAGTCAGCCTTCGGCACGGAGACAGTCACGCGGTAGACCGAGCCGGTGAGATGCTGGCAATCGGTGCAGTGGCAGATGCCGACCTCGTCCGGGTCTATATCCGCTTCAAAGGCGATCGCGCCGCAATGGCAATGTCCATCGATATGCATACCGGTTCCTCCCTGTTCAGAAGGAACCTAGCGCATCAGACGCCGGTGAACAGCCAGGCATGCTCCTTGGCATTGTTGAATTTCCAGACGCGCGATGGGCCGGCCATGACATTGAGATAATAGAGGTCATAACCATGGATGGCCGCGACCGGATGATAGCCCTTCGGCACCAGCGTCACGTCGCCGTCTTCCACCGCCATCGTCTCGTCCAGCGAGCGGTCATCGGTATAGACGCGCTGCATGGCAAAACCCTGGGACGGGTTGAGGCGGTGATAATACGTTTCCTCCAGGAGGCTTTCGGCCGGCAGGTTGTCTTCGTCATGTTTGTGCGGCGGATAGGACGATGTATGGCCGCCGGGCGTGATCACTTCGACCACCAGCAGCGAATGGGCCGCATTGTCGTCTTCCGGCATGATGTTGGTGACATAGCGCGTATTGGTGTTCTTGCCGCGCGTCATCTGTGGATGGCGTCCCGGTGCGATCACCTGGGCCTTGTAGCCTTCGCCGCCCGGCGCGGTGCAGATGGCCAGATCGAGCGCCGTCGTCGCCGTGGCTTCCCAGCGGCTGCCCTTCGGCACATAGACCGCGTAAGGTTGCCCTTCGAACGGCGTCATGCGTTCGCCCAGTTCGCCGAAATCCTCGCCATCAATGGAGACCTTCGCTTTGCCGGAGACCAGAACGAGGCAGGTTTCACGGTCGGCACTTTCGCCAGCCGTCTTTTCGCCTGCGGCCATCCGGTTGAGGCCGAAGCCGACATAGGTCCAACCGGCGCTTTGCGGTGTGATGTCGTGGACGAGGCCGCTGGTACCGGCCGGTTTGACGAGAAGGTTCGGCATGGTGTGGCTCCTGTTCAGTTTCCACCCTCCCCTTGAGGGGGAGGGTCGGCACGGAGTGCCGGGGTGGGGTGATCTCCTGCGCCAAACAACGGGTCACCCCCAACCCGCAGCTTCGCTGCGACCTCCCCCCTCAAGGGGGAGGTGGCCTACGCCGGATCCAATCCCGTTTCCGGTGCATAGGGCCAGCACCAAACGGGGATCACCCCTTCGGAAAACCTTCCGTTTCAACCGTATAGCCTGAAGCGGTCATGACGCGCATCAGTTCGGCATAGCCGATCTCCGCCATCTTCTGCGGCGGCGACTTGCGCGGATCCTGCTCGGCCTCGACCACGAACCAGCCTTCATAGCCATAGTCGGCGAAACGCTGGACGATGGAGCCGAAATCGAGCGAGCCGTCGCCCGGTACGGTAAAGGCACCAAGCGCCACGGCGTCGAGGAAGGATTGCTTGCTGCGATCAAGGCCATCCACGACGCCCTGACGGATGTCCTTCACATGCACATGGTTGATGCGGGCATGGTGGTTGTCGATGGCGCGCAGCACGTCGCCGCCGGCGAAAGCCAGATGGCCGGCGTCCAGCAGCAGCGGAATGCCTTCGCCCGAATTCTTCATGAAGGCGTCGAGTTCCGGCTCGGTTTCCACGACGGCCGCCATGTGGTGATGGTAAGAGAGCGGCATGCCCTGATCGGCGCACCATTCGCCGAATTCGGTCACGCGGCGGGCATAGGCCTTCATCTCATCATCGCCAAGGCGCGGCTTGGTCGCCAGCGGCTTTGAGCGGTCGCCCTGGATCGAACGGCCGACTTCGCCATAGACGATACAGGGCGCATTGACGGCCTTGAACAGCTCGATCATCGGCGCGATGCGGTCCTTGTTGGCCGCGAGTTCCTCGTTGACCAGCGTGCCGGAGAACCAGCCGCCGCACAGCGTCACGTCGGCAGCGCGCAGGATCGGCAGCATCTCATTCGGATTGTTCGGAAAACGGCGCCCCTGCTCCATGCCGGTGAAGCCGGCGCTGCGCGATTGGCGCAGGCATTCTTCGAGCGACACGTCGTCGCTCAGTTCTGGAAGGTCGTCGTTCCACCAGGCGATGGGCGACATGCCGAGTTTGGCTTTCATGAAATTCTCCTTGGGAAGAAGGCGACCGGCCTTCCTGATCATCCTGTATCCCGTCATCCTCGGGCTTGACCCGAGGATCCATATCCCTCGGCGGCGCCTCACGGTTGGATCCTCGGGTCAAGCCCGAGGATGACGGAGTTTGTGATTGTCTATCCTTAACCGATACGCTGGGAAGCGAGCGCCTTTTCGTAGCCCTTGCGGGCCTCGTTGACCTCAGGCCGGGCGGAGACTTCCGGTACAGCCACATCCCACCAGTTGCCACCCTCGTCCGTGGTGATCAGCGGATCGGTATCAATGACGATGACGGTGGTGCGGTTTTCGCCGGCGGTTTCCTTCAGCGCGATTTCCAGCTCGCTGATCGAGGCGACCTTGCGGGTGAGCGCGCCCATGGCAGCAGCATGCCCGGCAAAATCAATGGCTGGCAGCGTAACGTGATGGGTGTCGCGCAAAAGGTTGTTGAAGTTGGCACCGCCGGTCGCCATCTGCAGCCGGTTGATGCAGCCGTAGCCGGCATTGTCGAGCAGCACGATGGTGATCTTGGCGCCGAGCATGATCGACGAGGCGATCTCGGCATTCAGCATCATGTAGCTGCCATCGCCGACCATGACGATGACGTCGCTATCGGGCTTGGCCAGCTTGACGCCGAGACCGCCGGCCACTTCGTAGCCCATGGTCGAGAAGCCGTATTCCATGTGATAGCTGCCGGGCGCATCCGCCTGCCAGAGCTTGTGCAATTCGCCGGGCAGACCGCCGGCGGCGCAGACCAGCGTGGTGTTCTCCTTGCGGGCACGCTGGACGGCACCAATGACCTGGGCGTCGGATGGCAGCGCCGCATTGGTCCCCGCGGTCGCCTTGTCTGCGGCCTTCAGCCATTCGGCCTTGGCGTCCGTTGCCTTCTTCGTCCAGCTCGCATCGACCTTGTGCGAGCCGAGCCCGGCGCTGAGCGCATCAAGACCGACGCGGGCGTCGGAGACCAGCGGCAGCGCTTCATGCTTGGCTGCATCGAAGGCCTGGGTGTTGAGGCCGATGATCTTCAGGTTGTCGTTCTTGAACAGCGACCAGGAACCGGTGGTGAAATCCTGCAGGCGTGAGCCGACGGCGAGAACGACATCGGCATCCTCGGCCATCTGGTTGGACGCCGATGTACCGGTGACGCCGACCGAGCCCATGTTGAGCGGATGGCTGTGCGGCAGCGATGATTTTCCGGCCTGGGTTTCGACGACCGGAATGCCGTGTCTTTCCGCGAAGGCGGCGAGTGTCTTGCTGGCTTCGGAGTAAAGCACGCCGCCGCCGGAAATGATCACCGGCTTCTTGGCTGCCTTCAGCACCGTAATGGCATGGGCCAGTTCGTCCGCATCCGGATGCAGGCGGCGGGTAGTCCAGACCTTTTCGTCAAAGAAGCTTTCCGGATAATCATAGGCTTCCGCCTGCACATCCTGGCAAAGCGACAACGTGACGGGGCCGCAATCGGCGGGATCGGTCAGCACCTGCATGGCGCGGCGCAGTGCCGGGATGATCTGTTCGGGACGGGTGATGCGGTCAAAATAGCGCGAAACGGGGCGGAAGCAATCATTGACGGTCATCGTGCCGTCGCCGAAATCCTCGATCTGCTGCAGCACCGGATCGGGGCGGCGATTGGCAAAGACATCGCCGGGCAGAAGCAGGACCGGCAGGCGGTTAACATGGGCGAGCGCCGCCGATGTCACCATGTTGAGCGCGCCGGGGCCGATCGAGGTGGTGCAGGCCATGAAACGGCGGCGGAAGCTTGCCTTGGCAAACGCAATGGCTGCATTGGCCATGCCCTGTTCGTTCTGCGCGCGATAAGTCGGCAGCGTATCCTTGATGCCATGCAGGGCCTCGCCGATACCGGCGACATTGCCATGCCCAAAAATAGCAAAGACGCCGCCGAAGATCGGCGTCTTCTCGCCGTCGATCACGGTCATCTGCTTGGTGAGAAACCGCGCGACGGCTTGCGCCATGGTCAGGCGAACGGTCTTCTGGCTCATTGTTTCCTCCTCGAACGAGGACATTGCCTCAGTTTTCTACTTCACACCCTCCCCTTGAGGGGGAGGGTCGGACCGCAGGTCCGGGGTGGGGTGACTCCTACGGCACCCAACGGATCACCCCCACCCGCAGCTACGCTGCGACCTCCCCCCTCAAGGGGGAGGTAAACTCACCGCCATCCAATCAAGCCGCCTTCGTTTCCGCCAGCCCAAGCCAGAGATTGACCAGGGCCTCGAACCTGCCCGCCATATCGGCGATCGCCTGTTCGTCATCAATCTCGCCAGCCAGCCAAGCCTTGCTTGCCTCGGCAAAGATCGTCCGGCCAACGGCAAAACCCTTGACGGTTTTTGACGTGCGGGCAGCAGCGAAACCTTCCTTTAGCGCTTCATATGAGGCTTCCAGCCCGAGCAGGACAACACCACGGCAGAGCGGATCGCGCTTTTCGATAACGGCGTCGATGGCGGCCCAGGCAGCGCGGCTTGCCTGCGGCTCGAGCTTCCACCAGTCCGGCTTCAAGCCGGCATCGTAGAGCTCATTGAGCGCACGCGGGATTGTGTTGTCGTCGAGCGTGCCATGTTTGCCCGCGATGATCTCGATCAGGATTTCGCGGCCGACTTTGCGGGCAGCCTCAAAGGCCGAGCGGAGCTTGGCAATCTGGGTCGCCTTCATCTCGGCCGCATCGTCCGGGTGGAAGAAGCTCAGGACCTTGATGCAGTGATCGACGGGCCATTCGATGAGCCGGCTACCGAGATCCTGGCTGAACTCGAACTGCAGCGGCCGTGAGCCCGGAAGCTCGATCGGCTTGCCGATCCAGAAGTTCTTGTTGACGGCATAAAGCGCGTCGCGGCCGTATTTGTCGTCGATCAGCATGCCGAAACCGGGACGGCCGTTGGCGATGCGCTCGGCGGCCTTGACGGCGAGAACCTTGAAGGCCGGGATGCGGGCCAGAAGCTCGGCGTCGCCTCCGGCCAGATCTTCCAGCTGGCTGCGGTGATCGATGGCGAGCGCCATCAGTTGCGGGATTTCGCGGCGGCGGGTGGTTGCCCAATGAACGTGGTTGATCGCCTCGTCCTTGCGCAGCGCCTTTTCCGTGCTGCCGTTTTCCAGGAAGAACTGCAGCTCGGTCCAGGTCGGGATTTCCGGCGCACAGAGCAGGCGCGACACGGCAAAGGCACCGCAGGCATTGGCCCAGGTGGCCGATGTCGCATGCGGCTCGCCCTTCAGCCAGCCGCGCAGGAAGCCGGACATGAAGGCGTCGCCGGCACCGAGCACGTTGTAGACCTCGATCGGGAAACCCTTGCCGATGATGCCGTCTTCGAGATCATCGGAGATCGGACCGTCATAGACGATGCAGCCCATCGGTCCGCGCTTCAGCACGATCGTCGCTTTTGAATTGGCGCGGATAGTCTTCAGCGCTGCCAAAAGGTCGCTGTCGCCGGATGCGATCAGCACCTCCTCTTCGGTGCCGACGATCAGGTCGCAATCGGCGAGCACCGTCTTCAAATGCGCGGACACTTTTTCTGAAGCGATATAGCGGTTGTCACCGGCATCATGGCCGGCGAGGCCCCAGAGGTTCGGGCGATAGTCGATATCGAACACGACCTTGGCGCCGCTTTGCTTGGCGATGCGGATCGCCTTGCGCTGGGCAGCATCGGTGTGCGGCTTGGCGAAATGGGTGCCGGTGACGAGGATGGCGCGGGCCGAACGGATGAAGTCTTCGGAGATGTCGTCTTCGCACAGCGCGCTGTCAGCGCAGTTGTCGCGGTAGAACAACAGCGGGAAGGAATGATCGCTTTCGACAGCAAGGATAGCAAGTGCCGTCAGCCGCTCGGGATCGGTGACGATACCCTTGGTCTCGACGCCCTCGCGCTCCAGCTGCTCGCGGATGAAGCGGCCCATCTGCTCCTTGCCGACACGGGTCAGAAGTGCCGATTTCAGGCCGAGGCGCGCGGTGCCGACGGAGATATTGGTGGGGCAGCCACCGACGGATTTGGCGAAGCTGGCAACGTCTTCAAGCCGGGTGCCGATCTGCTGGCCGTAAAGATCGACCGAGGCGCGGCCAATGGTGATAATGTCGAGCGGCTTGTCCGCCTGCGTCCCGTTGATCTGGCTCACTGCTTCCTCCCGGCGGGCGCTTGCGTCGCGCCGACATTTTTATTGGCTGGTGGGGTATCGCCTTTATGAAACATAAATTCCGTCGTTTAGTCAATGTGGAATTTTCATTCTATTAAATGATCTTCGCCGATCCGCCGCCTTTTTTCCGCAACCGCAACCGTCAGCGCCATGGCGAACGCCATGCTGGCCGAGAGCGAGCGGAACCCGGCGTGGTCGGCCTCGACAAGCTCGAACCAGACCTTCGAGGATTCTGCGAGCGGCGAAAATGCTGAATCGGTTAAGGACACCACCGGCACCTTGCGATTGGCAAGCAGCTTGGCCTGATTGACGCTTTCGGACGCATAGGGCGAGAAACTGACGGCAAACGCCGCATCCTGCGGACCGGCCATTGCCAGAATATCGTCATCGATCCCGGCCGCCGTGCCGACCATCTGATATTTGACCTTCAGCTTGCCGAAGGCATAGGCCATGTA
Organism: Pararhizobium sp. DWP1-1-3; assembly: GCF_049896125.1. Lineage (NCBI taxonomy): Bacteria > Pseudomonadati > Pseudomonadota > Alphaproteobacteria > Hyphomicrobiales > Rhizobiaceae > Pararhizobium > Pararhizobium sp. DWP1-1-3. Next base: position 76,955 of record NZ_JAFCTR010000020.1, on the reverse strand, counting down.
TCCGGAGATCGGATAGGAGCGCCGTTTGGCGACCAGATAGATGGTTTCGGCACCGGCCAGAATATTGACGGCACGCTCGAAGGCCTCGGGCTCGACCGAACTGGCGATATTGTCCAGCGAGCGATGGGCCGCAGCCACGAACCCGTTGAAGATCGAACCGCTTTCCAGCTTGCTGTGGTCGTTGCCGCTCAGCGCCTTGAGGCGTTCGTCATAACCCGGCGTGCGCTCACGCAACCGTGCGCGAAAAATCTGCTGCAGGCTGGAAAACCCTTCGAAACCGAAATGCTGGGCAAAGCGCACCAAAGTCGACGGCTGAACATCGGCGGAGGTGGCGATGCTGGCAGCCGTGCCAAAGGCAATTTCGTCGGGATTGTCGAGCGCGTAAGCTGCCACCTGGCGAAGCCGCTTCGGCAATTGGGCCTTGCGCTCCAAGATGACCGCCTTCAGCCCGTCGAAATCCTGCGGAATGGCGATGCTGCTGTCGGGTTCGGCCATCTGTCCGGGTCTCTTCCTGCTTTGCGGTGTCCTCAGGACCTTATGCAAATATCCCAAGCAAGAATAGAACACACATTCCACATCTGCATTTTTCCTACCATTTCGCCCTTCCTAATATCCCACACCGACAGTTATCGGGAGGCCGGACTGGCTTTCCGTCGCACGTCCCAGAAGAACAGGCCCGGCATCCAAAATCGACAGGTTGACCGGCAAGATGCGGAAATGATCCTGTTCGTTAACGTATTTTTACCATGTTCGGCCGGATGATCGGCAAATATCATGGTTAACGAACCATCAAGGCGGGCCATCCCCGCGATCCGGAGTATCCTGCATGTGCCGCTGGGCAGCCTATCGCGGAGAGCCGCTCTATCTGGAAGAACTGGTGTCGTCGCCGGCCCACTCGCTGATCGAGCAATCCCACTGCGCCACCCGCGCCAAGACGGCGACCAACGGCGATGGCTTCGGCATCGCCTGGTACGGCGATCATCCGGAACCCGGACGTTACCGCGATATCCTTCCCGCCTGGTCGGACTGCAATCTGAAGAGCATTGCCCGGCAGATCCGCTCGCCGCTGTTTCTCGCCCATGTGCGGGCGGCGACCGGTGGCGGCACGCGGCGCGACAATTGTCATCCTTTCGTGCATGGCCGCTGGTCCTTCATGCACAACGGCCAGATCGGCGACTTCGAACATCTGCGCCGGCCGATGGAGGCCATGCTCGATAACGATCTCTACACCGCCCGCACAGGATCGACCGATAGCGAGCTGCTGTTCCTGCTGGCCCTGCAGTTCGGCCTTGAGCAGGACCCGTTGGGGGCGATTGCCGAGACCCTGGCCTTCGTTGAACGGCTGGCCGAGCATCTGGAGCGCAAGGTTCTGGTGCGCTTTACCGCCGCCCTTTCCGACGGCCACAATCTCTATGCCGTGCGTTATGCGTCCGACTGGAAGGCACCGACGCTCTATGCGGCACCGATGGGACCGAGCGGCGGCTATTGCCTCGTCTCCGAGCCGCTCAACGACGACGACAATGCCTGGGTGGAAATTCCGGATGGAACCGCGGTCATCGTCGGCGAAAATGGCGTCGATGTGCGCCTGTTCGGAACGGCAGGCGCTGCGCCTGATACATCGCGGATGGAACGGATGGCATCAGGAAAAATGTGAGGCGATCAGTGTGCCGAGCCGCTCGGCAACGGCCTGCTTGTCCATTTCCGGCCAGTCCTCGTCGCCCGATTTGCCGATCACCTTCACCGTGTTGCGGTCACCGCCCATAATGCCGGTATGGGGTGAAACATCGTTGGCGAGGATATAGTCGGCACCCTTGCGCTCCAGCTTCGAGCGGCCGTTTTCAGCGACATTCTGCGTTTCCGCAGCAAATCCGACCACCAGTTTCGGCCGTTTGGCGTGATGGCCGATGGTTTTCAGGATATCCGGGTTTTCGATGAGCAGCAGCGGCGGCGGCGCTTCGCCGGGCTGCTTTTTGATCTTGTTGCCGGAAGCGCTCGCCACCCGCCAATCGGCGACGGCGGCGACCATCACGGCGATATCGGCCGGCAATGCCCCGATAACGGCATCGCGCATTTCCTCGGCGCGCTCGACATGGACGACCTTGACGCCCTTCGGATCTGGGATCGTCACCGGCCCGGAGACCAGCGTCACATCAGCGCCGAGCCGGGCAAGTTCGGCGGCGATGGCATGGCCCTGCTTGCCGGACGAGCGATTGGCGATATAGCGTACGGGATCGATCGGCTCATGCGTCGGTCCGGATGTGACGATGACTTTCTTGCCCGCCAAAGGTTTCGGGCCTGTATCAAGCAACGCCTCGGCTGCGGCAGCGATGTCCAAGGGTTCGGCCATCCGGCCTTCGCCTTTTTCGCCGCTTTCAGCCATTTCGCCGGAAGCCGGACCAATGAAGCGTATGCCATCGGCCACCAGCGTCGCGTGATTGCGGCGAGTGGCGGCATGCGACCACATTTTCGGGTTCATCGCCGGTGCGACAAGCACCGGCTTGTCCGTCGCCAGAAGGATGGTCGAGGCCAGATCGTCGGCAAGGCCGTTGGCCATTTTCGCCATCAGGGCGGCGGTGGCAGGCGCAATGACGATCAGGTCGCAATCGCGGGCAAGGCGGATATGGCCGACATCCTGTTCGTCCTCGCGCGAAAACAGCTCGGTGAAAACCTTGTCGACCGCAAGCGCACCGACGGCAAGCGGCGTCACGAAAGCCTGCGCACCCGCCGTCATCACCGGCCGCACGGAAGCGCCGCGCTCCCGCAACCGCCGGATCAGATCGAGGCTCTTATAGGCCGCGATGCCGCCGGAAATGATGAGAAGGATGCGTTTTGCCTGAAGCGTCATGACGAATTCCGGTTTCGGCGGGCCGTTGCGCCCTGCCCGTTCGGCTGGACCCTATCCGACCGACCGTTGAGAGGCAATCAGACCGTCTGCCGGTAGAAAGCTACCCGCCGCCGCTGTTCTCAAGAAGCGCCGCAATCGTCGCAATCAGCGAGGTACCATCATACGGTTTGCGAATGACAGGGACCCAGGAAAAATCGGGGGGAATCATTTCGCTGTTTCCGTAGCCGGTGGCAAACAGGAAGGGAATGTTTCGCCCCGCCAGTTCGCGCGCCACGGAAAGAGAGGTTTCAGCACCGAGATTGACATCGAGGATCGCCACATCCGGCGCATAGTCCGCGAGCCTGCTCAGTGCATCGGCAGCTGAGGCAGAGGTCATCACATCGAAAACGCCGTGATCGCCAAGCATGCCTTCGACATCGAGCGCGATCAGCATCTGATCCTCGACCAGCATGACCTTCAGATCTGCGGCCAACGTTCCCTTTACCGGCTCATTACCAGCGACTTGGCTGGCCGCCGCGTGGGACGGTTGTTCAGCCAGCGAAATATGTTTTGCCGGCAACAGGAACCGGGCCGCCACCCCCTCGCTGGCATAGGAAACCTCGCTGCGGCCATCAAGGTCATACGGCACGCTGCGATCGATCAGCGCGGTGCCGAAGCCGGTGCGGGATGGCGGAGAGACGAGCGGCCCGCCGGTTTCCCGCCAAACGATTTCGCAGTCACCATGCAGCGTCAGCCACCATGACACCTCGAGCCGGCCGCCGGGCCGCGACAAGGCACCGTATTTGGCAGCGTTGGTCGAAAGTTCATGCAGCACAAGCGCCATCACCGAAAAGGCGCGGGAGTTAAGCAGGACCGGTGGACCATTGACGGCAATCGATATGGTGGGTTGGCGATAGGGTGTCAGTTCAGCGTTCAGAAGATCCATCAGCGGCCCGCCGCCGTCCCCACGGACCACCTGATCATGGGCGAAGGACAGCGCCTGAATGCGACCCTTCAATGAGGCGACGTAATCGGTCAACGTGCGGCCTTCCTGTATCGGCTGGCCGACCAACGATTTGATAAGAGCGAGAATGTTCTTAACGCGGTGATTCAACTCTTCATTGAGCATGCGCTGGCGCACATCCGAGCGGCTGCGCTCTTCCGCCATCAGTTCGCTGTGGCGCAATCCGACCTCGACCAGGACAGACCGTGTGACTTCGGCAATTTCCCGGTCTGCCTCCGTCCAAGGTTGAGCCTGTTGATGAACGGTCTGCTTCCAGATGGCAAAACTCTGGCGCGGCGTCAGCCGGTCACCCAACGGCCCCGTCGCATATGTTTTCTCAGGATTGCCGGCCCAGTTTAAACTCTGGACGAGTTCCTTGCGGAAGAAGAACAGATAATCCCGCCTTGTCTGCGCCAGGGGTATGGCCAGCACTCCGGCGGCCTGCGCACAAAAATCCTCAGCTTCCGGCATCCGCTGCGACAGGGCGTGCGTCGCCCAGACGCGGCCCTCGGCAAGCGTGCCGATCAGCCGAGAAAGCGCCGGAATGACTGCAGCCGGCGGTGCGGAGCCATGCGAACTCCAGGTACCGTTCATCCAAAGCCCGATCCCGTCGCACGGCATCAGCGCATGGAAATCCGGCAAGTGTTCCGTCAACAACTGGCCGATATCGGCGTGATGAGAGGCGAGGCGCAGGAAACGATCGAGCGAGGCGCGGGCGCGTGTGGCGGTGTCAAGCCTGGATTTTTGTTTGAGAGATGTGAGATGCAGCGAGAAAAATTGGCCAAACATCTCGGCAGAAACCCGCTGCGCCATCGACAGGATACGCGGCTTGTAGTGGTGGCAGGCGATCAGCCCCCAGAGTGCGCCGTCGACGATGATGGAAATCGACATGGAGGCCGCGACACCCATATTGCGCAGGTATTCGCAGTGGATCGGCGACACACTGCGCAGATGCGCGAGCGAAAGGTCCAGCGCCTCCCCCGATGCGTCGAAGACCGGCACAAGCGCGATGCGCTCGCCGCTGGCATCGCCGATGATGCGGATGGTGTTTTTCAGATAGAGAACACGGGCCTGCTGGGGGATGTCGCTGGCCGGAAAATACTGGCCGAGAAAGCTCTCCAGATCGCCACGCTTGGCTTCTGCGGCAACCTTGCCGGACCCATCCTGCTCGAAGCGATAGATCATGACACGGTCATATTCCAGCATGCCGCGAATCAGCCGTGCCGCCTGGCGCACCAAGGTGTCGATATCGCCGATGTCGCTGATCCGGCCGATGAGACCACGGGCAAGCTGCAACGGTTGGCCAGGTGACGCCGGTTCGAATTCGATGAGCACGGTCGAGTGGAAGATGTGGATCGAGACGTCGAAGACGCCACCTGGCAGATTCATCCCGGACAACAGAGCCGGGCGCATGCCCTCTCCCAGCGTCGCGAGTGCGTTGCGCAGAGTGTGCGTCGCTTCGGCGCCGAGAAGGGTTTCAAGCGGCAAGCCGTTGATTTCGCCGGGAACGCTCAGCATGGCGCCGGTATTGGCGGAATGCCGAACAACCGTTGCAGCCCGCGCATCACACGCGACCAGGCAACCATGCCGCTGGATGCTGCCGGGAACATGGATCGGCTCACGGTCGCAATTGGTCAGATTGACCGGCTCAGCCGGGGTAATGTCATGCCGGTTCATGGGATGCCTGACGAAAGGCCCGTTCGGCGGTTTGAAATGTTGCCCGCGAGGCATGGGCAACCCGCTCCATGTCGAGCGCATCGGCATTTTCGAGCAGGACAAGAAAATCAGGCCAGCGATCGCTTCGGCGTGACTGCACCGCCAGATGCCGGGCGCCGAAGTCCTCGTCGAAGCCAAGCTGCTTGGCACGCTTGTAAAGGACGCGGGCACCGAGCGCCGACCCTTCCAGCACGTAGAGCATACCGAAAAGCACCTCAGGGCTCCGCCCCAGATCCGGTGCGTCCATCGATGGCTGTGGCGTCACATCCAGGTCATTAAGATCAACGGCGATGAGGCCCGAAAACATTTCCGCATGCCAGGCGCCGCATTGCTGCGGCCAGACAGTGGATACGAGTTTGCGCTCGACCGCATCGCGGAAGGTCGAAATTCCACGCAGGTAGTTTTTGTATGCGTCCGGGCTATCGAACGAGCCGACCAACCGGTCGAGCGAGGCATGGGCTTGCAACGTGCTTTCGCGCAACTGGGCTCGGCGGGACCGTTCGGGCATTTGGATTTTCCGGATATGAACATTGGCTGTGCATCTGTCGATAAGACACGAAACGCGCGCGCGCGCGAAAAGTTCCCCGAGGATAACATATTTCTGTCTGTCTCCGAGCGGCAGAATTACCTTTTCCGAAGCCGCCTTAATGGCCGTGATGCGTGCACTGGGCGTGATCGGCGAGAACTTCGATCACCCGGCATTGATCGACGCGGCCATGGCCGCACCCTTCCACCATCATTTCCAGTTCCGCTTTCAACGCCATCAGGCTTCGGATACGCTGTTCCACCTCGACGAGCCGGGCTTTGGCAATTGCATCGGCGGAGGCGCACGGCTGCAAAGGATTGTCCTGCAGGCTCAACAGCGTGCGGATCGCCTCCACTTCGAAACCCAGTTCCCGGGCGTGGCGGATGAAGGTCAGGCGGTTGAGATCGGCTTGTTCGTAGGACCGTTGATTGCCTTCGCTGCGGCTCGGCTCGCGCAGCAGGCCGATGCCCTCGTAATAGCGGATGGTCGGCACCTTGACGCCGCTTTTGCGCGCCGCCTCGCCGATACTGATATTTTTCATCGATTTTCCTCTTGCACCTCTAGTCACTAGAGGATGTAGGAAAGATGCCAGAGTTTGACAAGCACGTACACAGGAAGCGGACAATGGCAGAGGCGACACAGACACGATACCGGGTGGAGGGCATGGATTGCGCCTCTTGTGCGGCCAAGATCGATACGGCCGTCCGGCGCATGCCGGGCGTTACGGATGTTTCGGTTTCGGTGACCGCTGGCACGATGACCGTGAAACATGACGAGGTCAGTGACCTCACGGCCATCGCCAAGAAAGTCACGGGCCTCGGTTATTCGGTCTCGCAGATTGCCGGCAAGGCCGCGCTGGTTGCCGAGCCTAAGCAAGCATGCTGCGGTCATGATCATGGCGATCACAGCCATGACGGCCACGATCACGCCAAGCATGGTGACCATGATGATCATGCCGATCACGACCATAGTGGACACGATCATGCAAAGCCCGCCACCAAGGACGCTGTCGAAGGCCTGCACGGGCATGACCATGGGCGGACAAACGGCCCCTGGTGGGCCAGCAGGAAGGGCAGGCTGACCATCCTTTCGGGTGCAGCGCTGGTGATTGCCTATGCCGTCGGCCATCTCGTGCCGTCGATCGCGTCCTATGCCTTCATCGTCGCCATGCTGATCGGGCTCGTCCCGATTGCCCGGCGCGCCATCATGGCGGCGATGGCCGGCACGCCGTTTTCGATCGAGATGCTGATGACGATCGCCGCCATCGGCGCGGTGATCATCGATGCCGGCGAAGAGGCGGCGGCCGTGGTCTTCCTTTTCCTTGTCGGGGAACTCCTCGAAGGCGTTGCGGCCGGGAAGGCGCGCCAAAGCATCCAGTCGCTGGCGGCGCTGGTGCCGAAGGAGGCGCTGCTTGAGGAAAACGGCCAGACGCGCTCGGTTCCGGCTGAAAGCCTTGCCGTCGGCGCGACCATTCTCGTTCGCCCCGGCGACCGCATCTCCGCCGATGGTGTGATCCTGTCGGGCGAAAGCGCCATAGACGAGGCACCGGTGACCGGCGAAAGCACGCCGGTTCGCAAGGGCGTTGATGAAAAAGTCTTCGCGGGCACGATCAACGGTGATGCCGCATTGCGCGTCCGGGTAACGGCGACTGCCGCCGACAACACCATTGCCCGTGTCGTCAAGCTGGTCGAGGAGGCGCAGGAATCCAAGGCGCCGACCGAGCGCTTCATCGACCGCTTCTCACGCTACTACACGCCCGGTGTCGTGGTTGTTGCGGCACTGGTGGCGATCATTCCGCCGCTGTTTCTGGGCGGCGTTTGGGGGGAATGGGTCTATAAAGGCCTTGCCATCCTGCTCATCGGTTGCCCCTGCGCCCTCGTCATCTCGACGCCGGCAGCCATCGCCGCCTCGCTTTCCGCCGGTGCGCGCCGTGGCCTTTTGTTGAAGGGCGGGGCCGTCCTGGAGACATTGGGGACCATCACCGCCGTTGCGCTGGACAAGACCGGGACGCTGACGGAGGGCAAACCGAAGGTCACGGATGTCCTTGCGTTTGGACATTCCGAAGCCGACGTGCTGATCTTTGCAGCTGCTCTTGAGACCGGATCGAGCCATCCGCTGGCCAAGGCGATCCTTGACCGGGCTGCAGCGGACAAGGTTGCGGTTCCCGCAGTCTCCGATGCCAAGGCACTGGGGGGCAAGGGCGTCACAGCGACGGTGAATGGCAAGGCCGTCTTCCTCGGCTCGCCGCAAGCGGCTGGCGACCGCATTGCGCTCTCGGCGGAACAGACGGCAGCCATCACCGCGCTCAACGACGAGGGCAAGACCGTCTCGGTCTTGATCATCGGCGACGCGCTGGCTGGTGCCATCGCCATGCGTGACGAGCCGCGCGCCGATGCAAAATCCGGGCTGAAAGCGCTTACGGATGCGGGCATCAAGATCGTCATGCTGACCGGTGACAACAAGCGCACGGCCACCGCGATCGGCAAGCAGCTCGGCATCGAGGTGCGCGCCGAACTGATGCCGGAAGACAAGCAGCGGATCGTCGGCGAGATGAAGCAGCAGGGTTTTGTCGTCGCCAAGGTCGGCGACGGGATCAATGATGCACCGGCGCTGGCAGCGGCCGATATCGGCATCGCCATGGGCGGCGGCACCGACGTGGCGCTCGAAACTGCCGATGCCGCCGTGCTGCACGGCCGGGTCGCGGATGTTGCCCAGATGATCGACCTGTCGAAACGCACGATGGGCAATATCCGCCAGAACATCACCATCGCGCTGGGTCTGAAGGCGGTGTTCCTGGTGACCACCATCGCCGGCATTACCGGGCTCTGGCCGGCGATTCTGGCCGATACAGGGGCTACCGTGCTGGTGACGATCAATGCGTTAAGGTTGCTCGCACCCCTGCGCAGCGCTTGATATCGAATGACCGGTGGCTTGCTGCCGCCGGTTTCTCAATTCCGTTTCGAGACCATTTCCTCGAGGCGCCCGACATCACCCGGCGCCAGTCCTTGCGGATCGGTCACCGCCACCCAAGCATCGATGTAATGTTCCGGCGACATCCGGCCACAGCGAGAGCTTTGACGACCCACTCGATCCTTGGTGGAAGCTGCAAATACAGCCAGAGCTAGCGGCCAAACCGCAGATCAGTGCTGGCTCAGCCCTGCTGCATTTCCCGCCAGAAGTCGTAGATGTCCACCTCTCCTTCCGGCCGCACTGGATGATAGGAAAATGTCATCTGCTGATCGGCAAAAGGTTTGCGCAGATCCGCATAAAGCGGCGCCGATGTCAGCCCATAGGGGGCTCCGTCTTCGTTCGAATAGGCGTAGGAAATGTCGGTGAATGCCGGCAAGCCGCATGGCGGCGAGGCACATCGGGCATGGATGGCCGCTGGCATAGACGGCAGCCCCCTTGAGGGTGGCCGAGCCGCGCTTGATGGCCGCCTCGCGCACCGCGACGAGTTCGGCATGGGCGGTCGGATCGTGTGTCTCCATCACGCCGTTGACACCGGTTGCCACCACCTCTCCATCGATAACCAGCACTGCGCCAAAAGGCCGCCCGCCCTTGCGGACATTGTCGCGTGCAAGTGCTACGGCCTGGGTCATGAAACGATCTGCGTCGGACATGGTTTCCTCCTCGTGCATTTGCATCAGTGGAAACGATCAGGCTGGCGGCGTCAACCGGTGGCGGTGTGACGGGTTGATCAGGTAGAGGCCAGCGCCACGGCCGGCTGCAGACGCGAGGCGTTGTAGGCGGGCAGATAGCCGAAGATTAATCCGGTGAGGAAGGCGCTGCCAAAGGCGAGGATCACGGGGCCGGGCGCAAAACTGACGGCGACGCCGAAGGCCTGTGCCACGGCGCCGATACCGAGGCCCAGTCCCACGCCGATCAGGCCGCCAAGCGCGGAAACCACCAGCGCCTCGACGATGAACTGGGTGAGGATATCGCGGCCGCGCGCGCCCGTCGCCATGCGAATGCCGATCTCGCGGGTCCGCTCGGTGACCGAGACCAGCATGATGTTCATCACCCCGATGCCGCCGACCAGCAGCGAAATCGCGGCGATCGAGCCGAGGAAGACCTTGAGGATATTGGAGGTTTCGGTGAAGGTTTCGCGGATCGCTGCCATGTTGATGATCTGCGTATCCTGGCGCTTGTGGCGCTCATCGAGCAGAGCCTGGATCTGATCCTGCGTGACGTTGATGGCGCTGCCATCCTTCACCTGCACGGTGATCGAGCGGACGTTCCTTGCCCCGAACAGGCGCAGATTTCCGGTCGATAGCGGCACCAAAACGGTATCATCCTGATCGTTGCCGCCGGCGCTGGCGCCCTTTTTCGACATCACGCCGATCACCTGGAAGGGGATGTTCTTGATCAGAATATATTGCCCGAGCGGATCGGCACCGTCTGGAAACAGCGCATCGGCGACGGTCCTGCCGAGCACCGCGACGCTCGCATAGGCATCCATATCGGTCTTTTCGAGGAAAGCGCCATCCTCGACGGTCCAGGATTTGGCCTCTGGAAACTGCGGCACCGTGCCGTTGACCGTCGTCTGCGTATCGAGATTGCCGGCCCGCACCGTCAACGTGCTCGACATTTCCGGCACCGCGAAGCTGATATTGGGCAGTTCCAGAATGGCGTCGGCATCGGACGGGATCAGCGAGACGATGCTGCCCCCTTCGCCGCCACGGAAATTCGACATGTTGGGCCGAACGACCAGCAGATCGGACCCCATCGCAGCGATCCGGCTCAAGACGGAATCCTGCGCGCCCGTGCCGATGGCAAGCATCGCAACGACGGAGCTCACACCGATCACGATGCCGAGCAAAGTCAGGATGGTGCGAAACAGATTGGCCCGGAGCGCCCGGAACGACATGCGCACGGCTTCGGCCACATCGGTGATGATGGCGGCCCTGCCGGCGCTTCTCGGCGTCAGTGCCGGCTTGGAGCGGCCGATCCGCCTGATATTGCCCGGGATACGGTCGGCGACGATCAGCCCGTCGCTGATCTCGATGACGCGGTCGGCGGATTCGGCCAGTTCCGGCGCGTGAGTGATGATGATGACGGTATGTCCGTCCTCGTTCATCTGCCGAAGCGTCGCCATCACTTCCTTGCCGCTCTGGCTATCGAGCGCGCCGGTCGGCTCGTCGGCGAGAATGATCTGGCCGCCGTTCATCAGCGCCCGGGCAATCGACACCCGCTGCTGCTGGCCACCGGAAAGCTGGTTGGGCAGGTGATCGAGCCGGTCGCCGAGCCGCAGCGAGCGCAAGAGCATGCTGGCCCGTTCCTCCCGCTGCCGCGACGGCATGCCGGCATAGATGGCGGGGATCTCGACATTTTCTTGCGCCGTTGCGGTCGCAACGAGATTGTAGCTCTGGAAGACGAAACCGAACATCTGGCGCCGCCGGGCCGCAAGTTCGTCGGCGTTCAAATCCGAGACGTCCTCGCCTTCGAGCAGATATTGACCACCGGTCGGCGTATCGAGACAGCCGAGAATGTTCATCAGCGTCGATTTTCCGGAACCGGAGGCACCGACGATGGCGACGAATTCGCCCGGCTGGATATCCAGCGAGACGCCGCGCAGCACCTCGACGGCCACGTCGCCATTGACGAAGGTCTTGCGGATATCCTTGAGCGAAATGAGCGGGGTCATCGGGAGCGCCCTCAGAACATCGGCGGCATGCCGCGCCGGGAATTGCCCCGGCCGGACGACGCCTTGTCACCGGACCCCGTGCTGACGACGATGGTGTCTTGTTCGCCAAGGCCCTGCTTGATCTCGATACGGACGCGATTGCGTATCCCGGTCTCGACCTTGCGGGTTTCGTGGGCGCCGGAAGCGGCAACAACAGTCACTTCGCCGGATTTGCCATCCTTGCCGAAATGAACAGCGGCGACCGGAACGGTCAGCACATCCTTTGCCGCCGATTCGACGAAAAAGACCTGCGCCGTCATATTCATCATCAGGGCGCCGTCCGGATTGGGGACATCGAACAGGGCGTAATAGAGCACGACATTGTTTTCGGTCGCGGGCGTCGGCTTGATCTGGCGCAGGGTGCCGGGATAGCGCTTGCCGGGCTGGCCGAGCAGGGTGAAATAGGCGTTCATTCCCACTTTGAGCTTGCCGACATCGGCTTCGGACACTTGGGCTTCGACCGTCATGGTGGAAAGATTGCCGATGGTGACGATGGTCGGTGCCGTCTGGTTGGCATTCAACGTCTGGCCTTCCTTGGCCGACGTATTGATGATCGTTCCGGTGAGCGGTGCATAGATCTTGGTATAGCCAAGGCTGATGCGGGCATCCTTGAGCGTCGCCTCCTGCTTGCGGACTTGGGCCTTCAAGGAATCGACATTGGCCTCAGCTGCGGCAAGTGCCGCCACCGCCTCGTCGAGCGCCGACTGGGCGGCACTGTTGCCAGCCACAAGGGCGCGCTGGCGCGTCAGGTTGGCACTGCCCAGAACCACTTGCGCCGATTTATCGATCATCTGGGCCTCGAGATTGGCAAGCTCGGCCTCGGCGATCTCGATCTGTGTTTCGATGGAGGCGCTGTCGATCTCGGCGATCAGCTGGCCTTCCTTGACGCTGTCGCCGATCTCGACCTTGAGGCTCTTCAGCTGGCCGGAAACCTGGGCGCCGACATCGACATCCTTGATCGGGCTCAACAGACCGGACGCCGTGACGCTGTTTTCTATATCGCCGCGCACCGGCACTTCCGTCACGACGGCTTCGGCCGCTTCCTGCTTGCCGTAGACCGACCAGCCGTACCAGCCGGCGGCGGCAAGGATCAGGGCCGGAAGAATCAGCCAGCGCCTGCGCATGCGTCCGCGTTTGCTGCGCACCGGAATCGGCTGCGCGGCGGCGTCCTGCTCTTCAACCGCAGGGGCAATTTTCCGGGTGGCGTCCGCCATTCACATCTCTTTCGGCTTCATTCGGGCATTGGCCGTCATTGCCGCGACAGCTAGATTGAAACTACGCCATAATGAAGTCCAACAGCATGAAATCTCTGTAATCTTTCCCATTTTTCGTTTCGCAATGTTTCCAGACAGTCGGCGATGCGATGGAGTTTGCACTGCTTGATAACCGCCAGCCTGCGACGGGCCGTGATGGAAGAACCGCGCTGACGGCAACTGTGGACGCGATGGCAGTATGCGCATGATGGCTTCTCCTCCTGGCTGGAAGAGACCGCTTCATGCTTGGGACGGACAACCTCACACTGACAACAAGCGGCAGTTCCCAAAGAACAGGGCGTCAACCGGCCGGTGTTTTGATCCGTGCCATGGCGAGCACATCGGCAAACGCTCCGTCGCGAAACGCATAAGCTTTGTGAATGCCCTCAGTGACAAAGCCGGCACCCTCATAGAGCGCGATTGCTCCTGCATTGTCGGTAAAGACGGTGAGCTCGATGCGGGCGATGTTCAGCCAATTGTCAGCCGCATCGATGAGTTCGAGCAATAGGCTCCTGCCGATGCCCTGCCGTTGGTAGGCGTCGTGGACACTCATGCCGAGCATTGCTGCGTGATGCCGCCTTCCCGCCTGACGATGGAGCCCGGCTGCGCCCAGAATGACGCCGCCCCTTTCCGCGACCAGCTGAAGCCCTCCGTCGGACGGTTTCTCCAACCACGAGCGGACCTCCTCCGGACGCGTATGGGGCAGGCGCAACGTTCCCCGCCGCACACCCGGCTGGTTCAGCATAACGGCCATTTGTTCATAGTCGCCGGGACGCGAGGCCCGGATGAGCAGTTCGCTGCTTAAGGGTAACGCGGGAGAGTTTTCTGTTTGCTTCATGACGTCCTCATCTTCGAATGCGAGGAGGTAAGAAGCTTGCGACCCCACCTGCCTCGGCAGGGTCCACAGGATGAAAGCGCTTTTAGCCCAGCACCGATCCCGCGCACCCCGAAAGGTCCGTGCAGGTCACAATAAGGGTGCTGACTACGCTATTCATTCCATAAAATTGAACGAGCGCACCGGCAAAAGCAAGCTCAAAAAACCCGCCATGCGATAACGATCAGCGTAATCGCAATCACCCAGAGCGCCACACGGCCCGAGCGGCTGTGGCGCGCTTCGGCACGGCCAATGGCTTCGGCGGTCTGGGGGTCGAAACGCATACCGTTCTCAGCCATGGCGGTGATTTCGCGCGAAAATTTTTCCGTTTTGGCGGCGATCTCGGGTGCGGCCTCGGCAAGCCGGACGGCGGCGTGAAGGGCTTCCTTGACATCCCCCAGAATGCGCTTGGGGCCGAGATTGTCGCGAATCCAGGCGCCGACCACCGGCTCGGACGCCTTCCACATGTTGAAGCGCGGATTGAGCGTGCGGGCGACACCCTCAACGACGACCATGGTCTTCTGCAGCATGACCAGTTCCGGCCGCGTCTCCATGTCGAACAGTTCGGTGACCTCAAACAGCAGCGTCAGAAGCTTGGCCATCGAAATGGTTTCGGCCGGCTGGCCGTGGATCGGCTCGCCGATGGCGCGGATCGCCTGGGCAAAGCTCGCGACATTGTGGTGAGACGGCACGTAGCCCGCCTCGAAATGCACGTCTGCAACACGCCGGTAATCGCGGGTGATGAAGCCATAGAGGATTTCGGCAAGGAAGCGGCGCTCCTTCTTGCCGAGCCGGCCGACAATGCCGAAATCGACCGCGACGATCATGCCCTGCGGATCGACGAACAAATTGCCCTGGTGCATGTCGGCATGGAAGAAGCCGTCACGAAGGGTGTGACGCAGGAAGGACTGGATCAGCGTATCGGCCAGCGTATTGAGATCGTGGCCCGCTGCGCGCAAGCCCTCGACGTCCGACATCTTGGTACCGTCGATCCACTCCATCGTCACGACATCGCGGCCGGTGCGTTCCCAATCGACCTTCGGCACCCGGAAGCCGGGATCATCAGCCGCATTTTCGCCGAGTTCCGACAGGGCAGCGGCCTCAAGCCGCAGATCCATTTCGATCTTGGTGGTCTGCTCCAGTGTCTTCGTCACCTCAACCGGCCGCAGGCGACGGCTGTTGGGCAGAAAACGCTCCTGCAGCCCGGCAACGAGGAACATCGCCTCCAGATCATGGGCAAACCGCTGGCGAACGCCGGGGCGGATGACCTTGACGGCAACCTTCCGTTCGACACCATCCTTCAGCACCATGGCCGGATGTACCTGCGCGATCGAGGCGGCGGCGATCGGGTCGCCAAAATGGGTATAGAGATCGGCAACCGGCCGGCCTAGAGAGGCTTCGACAACGGCGCGCGCTTCCTCCACTGGAAAGGTCGCCATGCGGTCCTGCAGGAAGGACAGATCTTCGGCAAAATCAGCGCCGACCACGTCCGGACGGGTGGCAAGAAACTGGCCTATCTTCACATAGGAAGGCCCGAGCCGCTCGATTGCCCGGGCCAGCCGGTCGCTGCGAACCTCACTTCTGGCGCCGCGGCGGGCGAACAGGCCCGCGAAGGATTGGGCTGCTCTTGGCAACGGCGGCAGATCTTCGGACGGCAGCGCCGACACGACACCTTCGCGCACCAGAACCCAGCCGATGCGGACAAGGCGAAGATAGGCTCCAGGCGTGCTCATAGCGGCTTACCGCAGCGCCGGGGCAGCCCCTCAGAACGCTTCACGAGAATGGCTATCATGCGTCAGATCTTCCAGCCGGAATGCAGCGCGGCAATGCCGGCGGTGTAATTGGTGTAGATGACACGCGAGAAGCCGGCCTTGGTGATCATGGCGGCGAAATCGCGTTGGTTGGGGAATTTGCGGATCGATTCCACCAGATACTGGTAGGGCTCGGCCTCGCCGGTGACCATCTGGCCGAATTTCGGGATCGCGTTGAACGACCACGCATCGTAGACTTTGTCCAGCAACGGCATCTCGACTTCGGAAAACTCCAGCACCAGCAGCCGTCCGCCGCGCTTCAGGACGCGGTAGGCTTCCGACAGCGCCACATCGATGCGCGGCACGTTGCGGATGCCAAAGGCGATCGTGTAGGCGTCGAAGGAATTGGCCTCGAACGGCAGTTCCTCCGCATTGGCCTCGACGAAGGTGAGATTGGGCGACAGGCCCTTTTTTTCGGCGCGCTCGGCACCGACGCCGAGCATCGAACCGTTGATATCGAGCACGGTCGCATGCGCCTTGCGGTCCGATGCCTCGACAATCCGGAACGCGATGTCGCCGGTGCCGCCGGCAACGTCGAGAACCTTGTAATCCTCGGACCGGCGCGGATTGAGCGCGGCGATCATTGCATCCTTCCAGGCGCGGTGCAGCCCCATGGACATGACGTCGTTCATGATATCGTAGCGCTTGGCAACCTTGTGGAAGACGTCGTTGACGAGCGCCTGTTTCTCGCCCTGGCCAACCTGGCGAAACCCGTAGGAGGTTTCCATGCCGCCATCGGCAGAGGTGCGCTCACCAGTCATCAAGGCCTACTCCATTCAATCGCTGTTGTGCCAAGCATAGCGAATTCGTTTCATCCACGCTATCTCTGCGGCAGATCGCGGCCTGCGGCATTCGCGCCCGGGGTTAAAGCCGACCTGCTGCAGAACTGGCTTGCTATAGGATATGTACGCTGCGAATGGAATTGCCAAATGACCCGGTCGGTTGGCGCATGGTGAGGAGATAGAAATGCCGGAACTTCCCGAGGTGGAAACGGTCAGGCGAGGTTTGACACCCGCAATGGAAGGCGCGCTGCTGGTGCGGGCCGAGTTGCGCCGTCCGGACCTCCGCTTCCCCTTTCCGGCCGACTTCGCAACGCTGGTCTCGGGACGGCGCATCGTCTCGCTGGGGCGGCGGGCAAAATACCTTTTGATCGACCTGGAGGGCGGCGACGTGATCATCGCCCATCTGGGCATGTCCGGGTCCTTTCGGGTGGAAGACGGCCTGGCATCCGCGACACCCGGAGATTTTCACACACCCCGCGGCAAAAGCGAAAAGCACGATCACGTCGTTTTTCATCTGGAGGGAGCAAAAGGCCCTGCCCGCGTCATCTACAACGATCCGCGCCGGTTCGGTTTCATGGACCTTGCCCGGCGCGACGTGCTGGGCAACCACGCCTTTTTCCGCGAGCTTGGCGAAGAGCCGACCGGCAACGTGCTCGATGCCGCCTATCTGGCCACGCGTTTTGCCGGCAAGGCGCAGCCGTTGAAGTCGGCGCTGCTCGACCAGAAGAACATTGCCGGCCTTGGCAATATCTATGTCTGCGAGGCACTCTGGCGATCCGGCCTGTCGCCGCTGCGGGCTGCGGGAACGCTGGTGGACCGCAAAGGAAAGCCAAAGGCGACGCTGGTGCTGCTGACCGAGGCGATCCGGGCCGTCATTGCCGATGCCATTGCTGCCGGCGGGTCGTCGTTGCGCGACCATATCCAGACGGACGGGACGCTGGGCTATTTCCAGCATTCGTTCTCCGTCTACGATCGCGAAGGCGAGCCCTGCCGGACACCGGGCTGCGGCGGAACCGTCGCCCGTGTCGTTCAAGCCGGCCGATCGACCTTCTATTGCCCGAAATGCCAGAAATAGCGGACCCGGCCGGGGAGTCCCTCTAGCCGCGTTTTCGAAAATAGCGCGTTGACGCAGGCAGTGTTTAAGGCTATATGCCGCCCACAGTTTGGAAAGCCGCTCCAAGGTTTTCCGATATTGCTCCCTACTTGCTTGGACGACAGGTCGCAGTGACCCGGCACGGCGGTAGAGAGTTTTTGTCAGATTTCGAAGAGAGACACCAAATGGCCAATACAACTTCGGCGAAAAAAGCGACCCGCAAGATCGCCCGCCGCACGGAAGTCAACAAGTCCCGCCGTTCGCGCGTTCGCGGCTTCATCCGCAAGGTTGAAGAAGCCATCGCTTCCGGCGACCAGGTTCTTGCCCAGGCAGCCCTCAAGGCAGCCCAGCCGGAACTGATGCGCGCCGCTACCAAGGGCGTGCTGCATGCCAATACGGCATCGCGCAAGGTTTCGCGTCTCGCGAGCCGCGTAAAGTCGCTTTCGGCTTAAGCCGGCTTATTAAAATATCGTCAATGATTTAGCCCGGTCCATGACCGGGCTTTTCAGATTCGCACTTCCAGCACAGCGATGGTTAATCCTTGTGCAAGTTATTGTGTCATCGCAATGACAGAAATTTTTAAATAAAAACAAACGGTTGCGGGAGGAGCCTCAGACTCACCCGCGTCTTGGCCGGGCCTTTTGAGGCTCCAAACGAGTCAAGATATTTTTTATTTTTTTTGTTTTTCGCCAGCTAAGTTCCGGTTCGAAATTCAAAGCCCTTGATTCAAAAGCGATTCTCTTCTGCCGGGCTAGGGTCCATGCAGGACACGCTATGAGAGTCAACGCCCGAGCCTTCCCAAGTGTTAAAAATCGCGATTGATCTTGCGCCACGATCCTGCCTAAATGCCTCCACAGAAGGCGCGGGACATACCTGTGGAAAAGATGAAAAGGCAGCCTTTCAACAGGCGGCATAATTTCACTTAAACCTTTTGTAACGGGGTGGTTCCACAACGTTCCATCAATCAGAACAGAGCGGTTTCAGCTGTGCAATATGCTTGCCCGGAATGACACTCCGTGACTTCTGGTTGTGAATGATCGAGGCTGCTTGATACGCCGGACGATGCACATAGCGGCTTTTGCTGCCTGTTGCGTCGACGGCCGGCGATATGCGGATGAGGACGCATTATCGACAAACTGGCCTGCCCTTCTTTAACGAGGGTCGGGACGGCGGTTCAGAAATGGACGGACCCGGAAAGGATACGAGGCCTGACCGGACCCTGGAATGAAATGTGCAAGTGGGACATGCGTTTGGCCATGCCAAATGGATTTTGCACGAAACCGGACCACGAGAGGAGGATGAGGATTCCTCTTACGGTGCGGAGAGCGTTTGAATTGGGCGGCATGCCTTTGAAAAGGGCCGCACGAGACAGACATAAAGGCTGACGCCGGCAGCAATGTCGGCGTCGCGGAATGATATTGGAAGGCGGCAATATGCTTGGTAATTCGGTGACGGCGGCGATCGTATTTGAAAATGGGGAGAATGCACGTCAGCTTTCGGTAAAACAGTCTGACGGGATGACGGGAGAAAAGGGCGACGTGATGCAGAGCGCACTTTTCGAGCGGGTCAGTGCGCGTTTGAAGGCCCAGGTCGGTCCTGATGTTTTTGCCAGCTGGTTTGGCCGGCTGAAGCTCCAATCCGTTTCCAAGAGTGTCGTGCGGCTTTCTGTTCCGACGACCTTCCTGAAATCCTGGATCAACAACCGTTACCTCGACCAGATCACCAATATCTTCCAGCAGGAAGATGCCGAGATCCTGAAGGTGGAGATTGTCGTGCGCAGTGCAACGCGCAGCGCACGGCCCGGTCTTCAAGAGGATGTAGTGCAGGCAAACCAAAGCGATACGGCCACGCCCGCATCGTCGCGCCGTTCTGCGCCGCAGTCGCTTGCCCATCACGCGGCAAACACGGTCGGCAATCTTCAGAAAATGCAGCCGGTTGCAGGCCCCTTGTTCGGTTCGCCACTGGATTCACGCTATACATTCGAGAGCTTCGTCGAAGGTTCCTCGAACCGCGTTGCCCTTGCAGCCGCCAAGACGATCGCTGAAGCCGGTGCCGGCGCCGTGCGCTTCAACCCGCTGTTCATTCATTCGACGGTCGGCCTCGGCAAGACCCACCTTTTGCAGGCGATCGCGACTGCAGCGATCCAGAGTGCGCGCGCACCCCGCGTCGTCTACCTGACGGCGGAATATTTCATGTGGCGTTTTGCAACAGCCATTCGCGACAATGATGCGCTGTCCTTGAAGGAAACTCTGCGCAACATCGATCTTCTGGTCATCGACGACATGCAGTTTCTGCAGGGCAAGTCGATCCAGCACGAATTCTGTCACCTTCTCAACATGCTGCTCGACAGCGCCAAGCAGGTCGTCGTTGCTGCGGACCGCGCGCCTTGGGAGCTGGAATCGCTTGATCCACGCGTTCGCTCACGCCTGCAGGGCGGCGTCGCCATCGAGATGGAAGGCCCGGATTACGAGATGCGTCTCGAAATCCTCAAGCGCCGCCTTGAGGTCGTCCGCCTGGACGATGCGTCGCTCGACATTCCCGCCAACATCCTCAGCCACGTCGCACGCAACATCACGGCCAGCGGCCGTGAACTCGAAGGCGCCTTCAACCAGCTGCTCTTCCGGCTCTCGTTTGAGCCGACGCTGTCGATCGAGCGCGTCGATGAGCTGCTCGGCCATCTGGTCAATGCCGGCGAGCCGCGCCGGGTCCGCATCGAGGACATCCAGCGTGTCGTTGCCAAGCACTACAACGTGTCGCGCCAGGAACTGGTGTCCAACCGCCGCACCCGTGTCATCGTCAAGCCGCGCCAGATTGCCATGTATCTGGCAAAGACCCTGACGCCCCGCTCTTTCCCGGAAATCGGCCGCCGTTTTGGCGGGCGCGATCACACCACCGTGTTGCACGCGGTCCGCAAGATCGAAGACCTGATCACCGGCGATACCAAGCTGTCGCATGAGATCGAGTTGTTGAAGCGGCTGATCAACGAATAGGCTGTCCGGTTTCGGATAGATTGATTGAAGCATGGCCCCTTGTCCGGACGGACGGGGCCATGCTCATATCAAGCAGTGGCTGAAGATCATTTCTTGCCGTTGGCAATCAAATGATACAGCGCACGGATGGCCTGCGCCTCGCCGCCAAGGGGCGAATGCGGGCGCTCAGCCGGTGCCCAGCCGAAAATATCGAAATGGGCCCAGCTCTTGGCATTCGTCACGAAGCGCTTGAGGAACAAGGCTGCGGTGATCGATCCCGCCATGCCGCCCGAGGGCGCGTTGGTAAGGTCGGCGATGCGGGCCGAGATATCCTTCTCGTAGCCCTTGTAGAGCGGCATGCGCCACATCGGATCATCGACCGTCAGGCTCGATTCCGTCAGGTCATGAGCCAGATCTTCGTCGTCGGTGTAGAAGGGCGGCAGATCGGGACCAAGCGCGACCCGGGCAGCGCCCGTCAGTGTCGCCATGTCGATCAACAGATCGGTCTCTTCTTCGTCCGCATAGGCCAGCGCATCCGCAAGAATCAACCGTCCCTCGGCATCGGTGTTGTCGATCTGGACTGTCAGGCCCTTGCGGCTGCGGTAGATGTCGCCTGGGCGGAAAGCATTGGCGGAGATCGAATTCTCGACGACTGGCACCAGCACGCGCAAATCGACCTTCAGCTTCGCGTCCATGATCATCAGGGCGAGCCCCATGACATTGGCCGCCCCGCCCATATCCTTCTTCATCAACAGCATGGAAGCGGCAGGCTTGATATCAAGTCCGCCGGTATCGAAGCACACCCCTTTGCCGACCAACGTCACCTTGCGGTGACCCTTCTTGCCCCAGCGCAGTTCAAGCAGGCGCGGCGCCTCGGCGCTGGCACGGCCGACCGTATGGATCAGCGGGAAATTCTTCTTGAGCAGATCGTCGCCGGAGACGACGGAGACCTTGGCCTTGTAGTGGTCTCCCAACGCCCGGAACACGTCTTCCAGCGCATTTGGCCCCATGTCGTTGGTCGGCGTGTTGATCAGGTCGCGGGCGAGAAACACGCCTGCGAGCTGCCGTTTGATATCGGCGGCATCGGCATCGGCCGGGATCATCAGGGTTGGAGCTTCCTTGACCGCCGCCTTATAGCGGTCGAAACTGTAGGAGCCGAGGCCGTAACCCAACGCTAACCGGTTTGCCGTCAGCGGTGCAGTCTCGATATGCCATTTTCCGGCCGGCAACGTGCGTGCCAGCTTACCCGTCAGGAACGGTGCTTCCGAGGGATTGGCGCCGAGCCCGAACAGCGTGCCGCCGAGATGACCGTCCTCCGAGGGGATCAGCAGGACCGCGCCGGGCTCGGCCTTGAAGCCAGCCTTACGGGCCCAGTCGAGCGCGATCGGATCTATGGCGCCGATATCGATATGGGCCGGCGTTACCGCGAAAATCGGCAGGGTTTTGCCTCCGCTGGTATTGAACGGCGATGGACGGTCGATGAATTGATAGGAGGCCATGAAAATCCTTCGGAAGGAATGGTGCAGAATCACCCGATTAACGCTCTGTTAGGGTTAACAGATTATTGCTGGAGTGAAGATTGCGCCGATAGTTGGGGATTTTTCCGGTGCTTGAGAAAATGCTGAGGGGCATTGGCGATGAATTCATACGGACAGACGTCTTTTTCGAGTAACCGGCTCCTGCGGGGAACCGCAATGGTGCTCCTCGCGGTGACGCTGGCCAGTTGCGGCACGCAGAAGAAGGAGCTGACGACAGGCTCTATCCCCTCCGCCAGTTTTTCCAAACCCGTCCAGTCGATGAACGCAACCGAGCTTGCAGCCGCAGCGGAAAGCATCGGCAAGGCCTATGAGCGCAATCCGAAAGATCGCGCGGCCGGCCTGAACTATGCCAACATGCTGCGCATGACCGGCCGAAACGAGCAGGCACTGGCCGTGATGCAGCAGGTGGCGATCAATTTCCCAACCGACCGCGAGGTTCTTGCCGCCTATGGAAAATCGCAAGCCGCAGCAGGCCAGCTGGAGCAGGCTCTGAACACGATTACCCGTGCCCAGACGCCTGACCGCCCGGATTGGAAACTGAAATCAGCCGAAGGCGCGATCCTCGATCAACTCGGCCGCGCCGGCGAAGCACGCCAGCGGTACCGCGAGGCCCTCGATATCCAGCCGAACGAACCGACGGTGTTGTCCAATCTCGGCATGTCCTATCTGCTGAACAAGGATTTGAAGACGGCGGAAACCTACCTGAAATCAGCCGTCAGCCAGCCTGGCGCCGACAGCAGCGTCCGGCAGAACCTGGCGCTTGCCGTCGGCTTGCAGGGACGGTTTGCCGAGGCCGAACAGATAGCTCGCCAAGAGCTTTCGCCGGATCAGGCCGAAGCCAATGTCAAATATCTGCGCTCGATCATGTCGCAGCAAAACGCCTGGCAGAAACTGGCCAAGGATGACAAGGGCACGAACTGAGAGCAGGCTGGCTACCTTTCGGCAGAAACAAGCTGCCGTATCAACGCGATAGCGTTGTACCCGGCATCCCACCGGCCACGCGTTCATAACGCGAAATGCTGACGTGCTCCACTCAGCCGAACCGGCTTCAGCAACGCAATCGATGCAGAATGACCACGCGGAAGATGCGCATGCGCAATTCCTGTCGTGCTTTGTAATCCTGTCGAAACCCTGATCAGAATTTGTCGGAGACCTGGATGCCAGCCGGGCCGAGGATGACGGCGATCAGAACCGGCAGAAAGAACAGGATCATCGGCACAGTGAGCTTCGGCGGCAAAGCCGCAGCCTTCTTTTCCGCCTCGTTCATGCGCTGGTCGCGGCTTTCCTGGGCCAGCACACGCAGGGCCTGCGCGACGGGCGTACCATAACGGTCGGCCTGGATCAGAGCTTGCATCACCGATTTCACATCGTCGAGCCCCGTCCGGGTGCCGAGATTTTCCAGAGCAACGCGCCGATCTGGCAGAAACGACAGTTCTGCGGTGGTCAGAACCAATTCTTCCGCGAGCGGCGCCGACTGTTCAGCGATTTCGTCGGCCACGCGCCGCATCGCGAGTTCCATCGAAACACCCGATTCCACGCAGATCAACAGCAGGTCGAGCGCGTTCGGCCATGCCCTGCGGATCGAAACCTGCCGCTTGGTTACGGCATTGGAGATGAAAATGTTGGGCGCATAAAAGCCGAGATAAGCACTGCCGATAACCGCCAGAACCCTCATCATAAACGGCTTTTCAGCAAGATAACCCAGAAAGAAGATGTAGAAGGCGCCGACAGCAAGAAAGAGGAACGGCAAGCAAAAACGAGCGACCAGAAACATGTTGAGCGCGTTTTGGGAACGATAGCCAGCCGATTTCAGGCGATTGACCGTTTTATCATCGACAAGGGCCTTGCGCAGGTTCAACCGCTCGACAAGCTGGCGGGCCGAGGTATTGTTCTGGCTCCGCAACGATGCCTTGCCGCCGCTGATCTCAGCGTTCAGACGGACACGCTCGCGTGCCCGGATCACATCCCGCTCCGTGGCAACGGACTTCATCCGCTTTTCCAGATTGCCGCGCTCCAGGAAGGGGGCGGCCAGTGAATAGAAGGTCGCCAGCACCGCCACCGCCACCAGGAAGGCAACGATAACGTTCGGATTTGTCAGGGTACTGATCATGCCCTCGTTCATGCCGGACCCTTTCCTAGATGTCGAAGTTGATCATATTGCGCATGACCCAGATCCCGATGGACATCCACACCGCCGAACAGGCCATGATGAGGTGGCCGCGCGGGTCCGTGAACAGGATCATCATGTAGTCCGGCGAGGTCGTGTAAACCAGAAACGCAACGATGAACGGCAGTGCACCGATGATGCAGGCCGAAGCTTTTGCCTCCATGGACAACGCCTGAACCTTGGCCTTCATCTTCTTGCGTTCACGCAGCACCTTGGAAAGGTTGCCGAGTGCCTCGGAAAGATTGCCGCCGGCCTGCGCCTGGATGGCGATGACAATGGCGAAGAAATTAACCTCCGGCAGCGGGATGGTGTTGATCATGCGCGCGCATGCTTCCGGAATATTCAGGCCGATCTGCTGTGCCTCGATGATGCGCTTGAACTCCGTCTTGACCGGCTCCATGCCATCGCTGGCAATCAGCCGGATGGCATCATTCAGCGGCAGGCCCGATTTGATCGAGCGCACCATGATGTCGAGTGCATTCGGAAACTCATTCAGAAACGCTTTGGCGCGCCGCTTGACCATGAAATTGATAAACCAGCGCGGAATGCCGGTACTGCCGACCAGAAAAATTCCGGCGATCACCGGCAGCTGCATCCCGGCAATCAGCGCGAGGAAGCTGGCTACGCAGCCGAAGACCACACTGGCGATGTAAAACTGCGAGATCGAGATATTGAGGCCGGCCTGACTTAGCCTGACCTTCATACTCGGCTTCGCCTTGGCAGACTTTTCCTGCTGCTTCTTCTCGAGATCCTTCAGCGAATCCTGGACCGATTTCCGCCGTTTGGACATCTCATTCATGCGGTCGCGCGCAGCCTTGACCTGGACCCTGTCGGCCTCGGCGGATTTGACCTTGCGGACGCGGCTTTCGGCTTTCTTTTCAGTTTCGATACGCGTGAACAGAATTCCATAGGCCAGCCCAGCCGTCGAAAGCGCGACGAGAGCAACGATCGCCAGAATGGTGATGTCTATTCCGAACATGAAGACCCTCAGTCCTTTTCCATCGCATCAAGCGTCGCGGCCAGCCGTTTGTCTTCGTTGAAGTAGCGGGCGCGATCCCAAAAATGCGGCCGGCCAATACCCGTCGATTTGTGCCGGCCGATGATCTTGCCGTTGGCATCTTCGCCTTCCAGTTCGTAACGCATCAGGTCTTGGGTGATGATAACGTCGCCTTCCATACCGATCACCTCGGTGATGTGGGTGATGCGACGCGAACCATCGCGCAGACGGGCGGCCTGGATGATGACGTCGATCGAACCGGCGATGATTTCGCGTACGGTCTTTGCCGGAAGCGTAAAGCCGCCCATGGCGATCATCGATTCCATTCGGCTCAGGCATTCGCGCGGCGTGTTGGCGTGGATGGTTCCCATCGACCCGTCGTGACCGGTGTTCATTGCCTGCAACAGGTCGAACACTTCCGGTCCACGGACTTCGCCGACGATGATGCGTTCAGGCCGCATACGCAGGCAGTTCTTGATGAGATCGCGCATGGTGATCTCGCCCTCACCTTCAATGTTTGGCGGGCGGGTTTCAAGACGAACCACATGCGGCTGCTGCAGTTGAAGCTCGGCCGTGTCCTCGCAGGTGATGACGCGTTCTTCGGCATCTATGTACCCGGTCAGGCAGTTGAGGAGTGTCGTCTTGCCGGATCCGGTGCCGCCGGAGATGACGATGTTGCAACGCACCCGGCCGATGATCTGGAGAAGGACAGCACCTTCCGGCGTGATGGCGCCGAACTTGACCAACTGGTCGAGCTTCAGCTTGTCCTTCTTGAACTTACGAATGGTCAGTGCCGTGCCATCGATGGCGAGCGGCGGTGCGATGACGTTGACACGGGAGCCGTCGGGGAGACGGGCGTCGCAGATAGGCGAGGATTCATCGACGCGGCGGCCGACCTGCGAGACGATACGCTGGCAGATCGACAGCAGCTGGGCATTGTCGCGAAACCGCACTTCGGATTCAATCGTCTTGCCGTTCACTTCGATGAAGGTCTGGCCCGCGCCGTTGACCATGATATCGGCGATGTCGTCGCGTGCCAGAAGCGGTTCCAGCGGACCGTAGCCGAGAACGTCGTTGCAGATATCCTCGAGCAGCTCTTCCTGCTCGGAGATCGACATTGCGAAATTCTTGATCGTGATGATGTCATTGACGATATCGCGAATTTCCTCGCGCGCGCTCTCGTTGTCGAGCTTGGCGAGCTGCGAAAGGTCAATCGTATCGATCAACGCAGAAAATACCTGGGACTTGGTATCGTAATAATCCTCGGTACGGGCAGCCTTCTTGCGAACCGGCGGAGGAGCGGGTTGCGCCCGGGTTACAGGAATCGTTTCGCGAACCGGTTCGGCAAGGACCGGCGCGCTCGGGCGTTCGGCAACCGCCACGGACGTGGGCGGGTGCATGGCGGAGCTGATAGACCCGCCCTTTCCGAAGCCGTCGTTTCCTCGTTTACCAAACATGCGCTCAATCCGGTTTTCGTTTGACTGTCAGTTACTTGCGGCCAAGCATCCCAAGAATTTTGCCGAGGCCGCCGCTCTTTGCCTTCTTGTCTGTTGCCCGACCGGTCAGGAGATGGGCCAGTTGCGAGAAGGTCTCGGCCGTCGGCGCCTTTTTGTCGATCTCCGCGATCATCCGGCCGCTATTTGCCGCATTTCCAAAAAGAACGACGTCGAATGGAATGATGGCGACGGGCTCGACCCCCAGAGAATCGCAGAAATCGCTGGGTGAGATTTCAGGCCGTTTCGGCAACCCGACCTGATTGAGCACCAGATGCGGCATCTTGTCGTTCGGCCGGATATTCTTCAGCGAATCAAACAGGTTCTTGGCATTGCGCAGGTTGGCCAGATCGGGCACGGCTGTGATCACGACCTCGTCCGCCTCCGCCAGCACCGTACGGGTCCAGTCAGACCATTGATGCGGCACATCGAGCACGGAAACCGGGGCATTGCGCAACAGGATTTCCATCAGCGGCTGGAAGGCCGTTGCGTCGAAGTCATAGGGCCGATCGAGCATCGATGGCGCGGCCAGCAACGAAAGATGCTCGGAGCATTTCGTCAAAAGCCGATCAAGGAAAACCTCGTCGAGACGTTCCGGGGAAAAAACCGCCTCGGATATGCCCTGCGGCGGGTCTTGGTCGAAATTGATGTTGGCGGTGCCATAAGGCAGGTCGAGATCGGCCAGCACCACTTCGGTTGAAAACAGGTTGGAGATGCCCCAGGCGCAGTTATGGGCCAGCGTCGAAGAGCCGACGCCCCCCTTGGCACCGATGAAGGCGATGCTGCGTCCAAGCGGTTCGGCCTCCGGATCGACGAAGATCGTGGCGATGGCGCCAAGCACGTCGGACATGGCGACCGGAGCCACCATATATTCGGAGATGCCGTTGCGGATCAGGTCGCGATAGAGCGGGATATCGTTGTAACGGCCGATGATGATGACTTTGGTGCTGGGATCGCAGACGGCGGCCAGCGGCGCCAGTTCCTGCATCAGCGAACGTGGTTCCGTTGCCGTTTCAATGATGATCAGATTGGGCGTCGGTGTTGTAGAGAACATGTTGGCGGCAGCGGCGATCGAGCCGCTGTTGACCCTGAAGGTCACCTTGCTCATTCGCCGGTCTTGGCCGCACCGCTCCATTACCCGCTGTAAGGCTTCCGTTTCGCAGAAGGCATGCACGGAGATCCGCGGAAGCGGCCGCAAATGATCGACTTCGCTTGGGCGAACGGCATCGGAAATACCGTCACGATCGCTGGTTGGTGTCTCTATCTTGTAGTCAATCGTGCTCATGGTGTTATCCCTTCAAACCGCCCGGATGTGTCAGTTGAAGTTGAATGTGGTGCTATCGGGATCGCCACCAGAGTCTATTCCGCGGTAGTCGCTGATCACCTTGCCGCGCTGGACGGCATCGATCGGCGACATCGCGCGAGGCCCGAGCAGATCCAACGGATTGGAGATCTGTGCTGCAAGGTTAGCCTGGCTGGAGCAGCCGAAATTTTCGTAATTCTTGTTCTGGATCGTGTTGGAAACGAGATCCTTTGGCCAGTTGCCGCAAGGGCCGGTCTTGGCAGTGATTGCCGTATAGCTTAGCCGCACGGGCGCTGCGTCGCCATAGGGATCGGCCTGATAACTGACCTCGACCAACCGGCTCGCCGGTATTCCGGCTCCGACCAGAACACCACGGATGTCCTTGCGCAGTGAAGACGCGGCCTGGGCGTTGGCGGACCCGCGCGGCAGCAGAATCTGAACCGTGCCGGTGGCGGAATTGGTATAGCTCTGCGCGAAACCGCGGATGACGTCACGCGCGCCCTTCGTCAGTCGCCTGTCGCTGGACCCCACCGGTACATCGATTGCGTGTTCGGATTCGGCGATCACGATCGGGTGGCGCGTCCGGTAATCGTCAGGCAAGGCACCCGTGGACATGCCGTCCCGGTTGGCGCAGCCGGCAAGACTCGTACCCGCGACCAGCAAGGCGCCAAACGCCAGCAGGCGCGCAAATCGGATCGGGCCTGCAAACGTGTTTGGCCGCATGATCGTGTGCCTTTTCATATCGCGGTTCAGGATGATCGTCGTTGTCATGTCCGCTCCCGCCTACTTGTAAATGAAGCCGACATTGCCGTGATACTGCCCGGTGGGGGCGGCCTGACGGGTGCCGTAGATGCGATTGACTTCGCCGAGAAATGCGCTGGACAGATCGTCGGTCGGATTGAAATTGTCATCCGGACGCGACAGGTCGCCGCGCGCTACCGGCTGAACCAGGTAAGGCGTCGCGATGATGACCAATTCGGTCTCGTTGCGAATGAAATCTTTCGAGCGGAACAGCGTACCGAAAATCGGAATTTTCGAGGCGCCGGGAAGACCGGACATCGCCTGGCGGATATCGTCCTGTACCAGACCGCCGATCACGATAGAGCCGCCGGACGGAAGCTCAACGCTGGTCGAGGCCTTGCGGCGGCGGATCGACATATAGGTCTGGCCGGGGACATTGACTGCGTTGCCGTTGACGACCGATCCCTCGAATGTGGGCTCGGAAACCTCCGTCGCGATTTCCAGGCTGATACGGCCTGGCCCGAGCACAACCGGCGTGAAATCCAGCCCGATGCCATACTCGACGGTTTCCACGGTTCTCTTCAACACACCCTTTTCGTCGATTTCCTGCTCGGATGGCAGACGATACTCGCCGCCGACGGAGAAGCTGGCCTTCTTGCCGGAAATCGCCGTTAGGCTGGGCTCCGCCAGCGTGCGCATCACGCCGGCCTGCTCCATGGCGTTGAAATAGCTGGCGAAGCCCATCGAACCCGAACCGATGGCGCCACTGATCTGGGAGGCGAAAGCATTGACTGCATTGCCGAGGTTTGCCGGATTGCGGAAGGTGATACCGTTACCGCTGGTCGAGCTTTTGATCGAGCCGCTAAAGCCAAGCTGCTTGAGCACCTGGCGCGAGACCTCGGCCACCGTCACCTTGAGCATCACCTGGTCCTCACCGTCGATCCGGAGAAGATTGACGATCTGCGAAACCTGACGGCGCTCGGCAAAGATGTCCGCGTCGCCGTTATTGCCTTGTGCGGTAATATTGCGCGTGGTGGCCTCACCGCCCTTGATAAAGGCGCTGGCGAGTTCCTCGACACGGGTGGAGTCCAAGGGTGTACGAACGGTACCCGTCAGAACGATGTTGTCCGAGATGATTTCAACTTTGATATCGGAATCGGGTAGAAAACGCCTGAGATTGGCTTCGAGGCCGGAAATATCGCGCTCGATCTCCAGATCGAGGCTGACGATTTCCTCGCCGCCCGGTCCGAACACGAAGATATTGGTCTGGCCAACCGCTTTTCCGAACAGGTAGATCCGGCGGGAGGTTCGTGTAACGGCATCCGCAAGCGCCGGATCGGCAACAAGGATATCGTGCGCGTCCCTCGGCAGATCGATAACCACGGCCTTGTTAAGTCCCAGCTTGATGGTTTTCTTGACGCCCGGTCCGCTATCGACGATGCGCACCAGCGACTGTGACGCGGCTTCGGCGACAAAGACCCCGGCCGGCAAACCCGAAAAAGCCAGGCAAAAGACCAGTCCGCCGGCGACAGAGCTCCGAAACTTGTTGTCGATCCGCTTCACGTTCCGCTCCCGCTCACATATCATTTCGCTTGCCCCATGGATGAGCTGTCATCGCTCTTGACGATAGAGCCCGACTTGATGACCTGAATTGACGGCCGCCCATCGCCGCTCAGCAGATAATCGGCCCCGATCGTATCCGGCTCCTGTGCGTCGGCAACGCTACGCAGGACCAGCGACAGGCGTTCGGCCATTTGCTGGGCAACCGTCATCACCTTCGACTGATCCGGCGTCAGCTCGAGTGTGGCGGTCGTTCCAACCACCGACTTGGACCCGTCTTCCTTTTCTTCGACCTGCTGGTCGATGGCGAGTACGCGGACGTTGCTGAGAACGGTTTCGGTCAGGAAATTGTCCTGGTCCTTGCGAACCATGATGACGTCAACGCGGTCGTTCGGAAGGATGAACCCGCCGGCGCCGGTGGCAACGGTAATTTCGGTGGCGACAGCGCGCTTGCCGGCCGGCAATAGCGACGACATGATGCGGCTCGACGAATCGGCGATTTTTTCCTGACGCAGCGGTTCACCGTTGAAAATGGGCAGGCGAACGACGACACCCTGGAGATCGGCGACGGCATTCGGACGGAGTTCTTCGGTGATCAGGCCCTCGACGACACCATCCTTGGGCCAGGAGATCCAGTGCACGGCATCAGGACTGAGCCTCGATCCCACCGGCAAGCTCTTGCTGGCGACCAAAACGTTGACGGTCGGTTCACGCTCGATCACCGGCTGGGCTGTGCTGATCACGGTCTTGCCGCTGGTCAGCTTGAGTGCCAGGAACCCGGCCAGTCCCGCCGATGCGACAGCCACTGCCAGAATAATAACGCGCACCGGTTTCATGATCTTTCCCTGCGGCCCAGAATATGCCCGCTGCAGATTGATCAGGAATTGGTGTAATTATAGTTAACGGACCACTTACATTCGTGGTTAACAAATGATTTGCGCCAGAAAGGCACGTCGGTCGCGCCTCTTGTGTCACAAGACGGACAGTAAAGCGTCAGGATGGTACGAAGAGATTAACGCAGCTGCGCGAGCGCGGCCATCATCAGCGGCGAGGAAGGATAGGCGAGGAAGCCGCCAAGCCCAATAGCAATGCCGTAGGGAATTTTATTGGCTGTGAACAGAAGGTGCGGTACCGGAAGACCGGCAGCGAGAATGGTGTTTTCTTGCTTGCGCAGCATCAG
The DNA here is from genome assembly GCF_049896125.1 of Pararhizobium sp. DWP1-1-3. Classification (NCBI taxonomy): domain Bacteria; kingdom Pseudomonadati; phylum Pseudomonadota; class Alphaproteobacteria; order Hyphomicrobiales; family Rhizobiaceae; genus Pararhizobium; species Pararhizobium sp. DWP1-1-3. The sequence goes on along the minus strand of NZ_JAFCTR010000020.1, from coordinate 45,442 downwards.
GATCAGGATAGTCAGGACGCCGCCGAAGAACGACACGTAGATGAGAAACTCAATCAATGAACTGTTAAATCCAAACCAGACGGCGCTGGCCGTCAACAGTTTGGCATCACCGCCACCCATGACGTTCAGCGCGAAAAGTGTAAAACACCCAGCAAAGACGATCAGGCCCATGGCAAGGTGTAGGCCAATGATCGATAAGCTGAAACCAGCCGCAGGAGCTATCAGGATAAATGCACCCAGTAAAATGGCCGATACGCGGTTCGGGATGGTCATCGTAAAAAGATCGGAGAACGCAGCGATCGCCAGGCACAGCGGGAATATGACAAAAATGGCGGCTACGGTCATGTACGCATATCCGGTTTTCTATTTTTTTGACGATCTAACCTTCAACATTGCAGGCTTCGTCAAATACCTTAATTGATCGACTTAAAGACATATCAGTCATCGAATTGGCGCCAAGCGTGGGCTAAGACAAAGAAACCGCCTTTTGGAGAAGGCGGTTTCTGACATAGATTATTGAGCGATCTGTACCTGACTACTACTTGGCAGCAGCGTCCAAGTGCGTCGAAAGATTCGTGAACTGCGTATTAAGATGGGTACCGAGCGCCGTGGCGCCGGTGATCAGGGCAACGGAGATGAGAGCGGCAATCAGGCCGTATTCGATCGCGGTAGCGCCGGACTCATCCTTCATGAAACGTGCAAAAATCTTGGTCATGGTATCTCTCCTACTTCACTTGTTTGTTCAGCACTTCCGCCAACTGTTTCCGTTGATCGGATGAGCAAACCCTACAGAGGGTGAATTTCAATTGGCTTAAAGAAAAGAGTTACCGACATGTTAACGGTTGACACCATATTTCATGGTAAAAACAACGGTAACGCAAAGTATAAAATGCTATTTCCGTCCGGGAGTCGCGATGTCTGACGGATACGTGCACGCTGAACGACCTTGGAGCGCCAAGGAAGGCACGGATTTAACGCTTCATTCACCAAAACAGTGGATGCTGGGGCATCGCATCATCAGGAAACCGCCATGAATTTGCAAAACACAGCCATCGGCGCCCGGTCGCTGACAACGGCCTTCGCAATTCTGGTTTTTACCCATTCGTTATTGGTGCGCCCGGCCGTTGCTGCCGACGAAATGCTCAACGTTTTCATGAACCAGGCGCGGGTGCTCAAGCTTGACCGGCCCGTAAGCAAGGTGATCATCGGCAATTCCGACGTCGCCGACGCCACTGTTGCCGATGCAAAAACAATCGTTCTGACCGGGCGTTCCTTCGGAACCACGAACCTCGTCATTCTCGATACCGATGGAAATGCCATCGTTGACGAGCGCATTCTGGTCTCGATCGATGAAGGAAACACCGTACGCGTCTTCCGCCAGACGGTCCGCTCCGTGCTTTCATGCACCCCCAATTGCGAAGAGCACGCAACCCAAAAGACAGCCACTGCAAACTGAGGGACTGCGTCACCGAACGGACCAGTTGTGAGTAGCGGAAACGACGGCATGTAATTCGGATGGGAGGCAAGATCTGGCCACCAATTCTTATCATCCGGTAAGTGTTTCCATTCAAATTATCATCGTCCTTGCATACGAAATATCAACAGTCGCTTCCTAATGTGCCTCATCGTATGGCGCATTGCGGAATGGCGAAATGTTCAACAACCATGATGAAGACGTCACGGCCGGTCAGATTGACGGGCCTGCGCACAGTAAACGCAATCGGGGCCTGTTGCGGCGTCTGTTCAAAGACAAATCCGGAACATCGGCGATTGAATTCGCGCTTCTCGCTTTGCCTTTCATGGTCATCGTTTTCGCCTCTCTTGAAACGTTTGCGGCATTCACGGGAGAGCAACTTCTCGCCAACGCCACGGAAACGATGGCTCGCAAGGTGCGAACCGGCCAGATCACCTCGTCGATGACCCAGGAAGACTTTCGCCGAGCTTTTTGCGCCGAGATTTCCGTTCTCATGACCTGCTCTGCAACCGAAGCCAAAACACCGTCGAAACTGTTTATCGACGTGCGGAGCTTCGCGGATTTCTCCAAAATTCCAAGCACTCTCCCACGAAAAAATGGCGATCTTGATACAGACAGCTTCCAGTTCAACCCAGGTGGGCCGACGACGATCACCATAGTGCGCGCCTACTATCGCTGGGAAGTCATCACCGACCTTGTACGCCCCTACATTACCAATTTGCGCCCGGCTGGGAGCAGCATGCCGAAAGACTACCTGATGGTGGCAACGGCCGCCTTCCGCACAGAAAGCTACTGAGGAGCAGGCTATGAAGGCCATGGGTTATCATAGAGCATTGCTCTCCTGGAAGCTGGAGGCTTTCAGGGCTTTTTGGCGCGACCGGAAGGGAACGGGTGCGATCGAATTCGCGATCATCGCCCCGTTGCTGATCATGGCCTATATCGGTTGTTTCGAAATCTCGGTCGGCTTCAACGTCTCCCGAAAAGTCTCCCGCGCCTCAAGCACGGTGGCGGACGTGCTGACACAAATGCAAAGTGTCGATAAGGCCAGTCTCGACGGCATGAAAGCCGTCGCCAAAAGCGTCATGTCACCATTCGAGTTAAACGATAAAACATACACGCTGAAGATGACCGGCATCCAGATGACGGCGCCAGGCGTCGGCGTCGTGAACTGGTCCTATGACCAAGCAGGCACTGCCCCCTACAAGGCCGGCTCGACCGTCATAATGCCAAGCGATATCTCAGCCGTTAACACCTTCATCGTCCGGTCGGAGCTGGTTGTTCCACACGAAATACTGCTCTTTGCACCGGGGCTCTCTAAAAACACTTTGAACACCGTCGATATCTCCAAAACCTCCTATTTCCGCCAGCGTGTCGGTACCGAGATAAAATGCAGCGATTGCCCTGCGTTTAAGTAAAATTCTGCCACCACCGCCTGAGCGGACATCCGGCAAACATCTGGCCATTTGCAATATGCACGGCCTCGGCGTATTTCTGCGCGCTTTCATCTCCGCTGTGACCGTGTGAGATGAAAACTATATTTGTTCTGTCGCTCCGGCAGCATTACTGGGTGGTTCATGGCGCGTGCCTTTCTGTTCGTTCTTGATTCCTTCGGCATCGGCGGGGCGCCGGACGCTGCCGAATTTGGCGATGATGGCGCCGACACGCTCGGCCATATCGCCGAATTCTGTGCGGCTGGCGCGGGTGACCGGGAAGGCTTGCGCGAAGGACCGCTAACGCTTCCCAACATGTCGGCGCTTGGCCTGCTGCATGCTGCAAAACTTGCCAACAAACGCCTGCCCGCCGGCATGCCGCTGCCGGAACGGGTCTTCGGGCTCTATGGGGCCGCCAGCGAAGTCTCGCGCGGTAAGGACACGCCCTCCGGACACTGGGAGATCGCTGGAACGCCGGTCACTTTCGATTGGGGTTACTTCCCCGCCGAGGGCGACGCCTTTCCACCGGAACTGGTCGAAGCGATCTGCCGTGAAGGCGACGTTCCGGGCATCCTCGGCAATTGCCATGCTTCGGGCACCGACATCATCGCCCGATATGGCGAGGAACATATGCGGACCGGCAAGCCGATCTGCTACACCTCGTCGGATTCGGTTTTTCAGATCGCGGCACACGAACAGTCCTTCGGACTGGAACGGCTGCTTGAATTTTGCCAGACGGTGCGGCGTTTGCTCGACGACTACAATATCGGTCGCGTCATCGCGCGGCCGTTCGTCGGCACGACGCCCAGAGATTTTGCCCGCACCGGAAACCGCCGCGACTATTCCGTCCTGCCGCCGGAACCGACGCTGCTGGACAGGCTGAAAGAGGCGGGCCGAACCGTTCACGCCGTCGGCAAGATCGCCGATATCTTCGCCCATCAGGGGATCGGCCGGATGATCAAGGCGAATGGCAATATGGAGCTGTTCGAGGCGACGCTGAAAGCCATGGACGAAGCCGAGGACGGTGATCTGGTTTTCACCAACTTTGTCGATTTCGACATGCTCTTCGGCCATCGCCGTGACGTGCCGGGTTATGCCGCCGCCCTTGAGGCCTTCGACCAGCGCCTTCCCGATCTGGATCGCAAGCTGAAACCCGGCGACATCGTCATATTGACCGCCGACCATGGCTGCGATCCGACCTGGCGCGGCACCGACCACACGCGCGAACGCGTGCCCATCCTTGTCTTCGGTCCGGGCATCCGCACCCGCTCGATCGGCGTGCTGCCAAGCTTTGCCGATATCGGCGAAACGATTGCCAAGCATCTGGGCCTTGCACCAGGCCTCCATGGGAGAAGTTTTCTGTGACCGCATATCTGAAGAAGGCCGAGCTGCATTGCCATATCGAAGGTGCGGCCCAACCGGGGCTCGCCCTGATCCTGGCACGAAAATACAATGTCGATATCAGTGGCATCATCAAGGACGGGGCATACCTCTGGGCGGACTTCACCCAGTTCCTCAAATGCTATGACGCCGTTGCCGAGCTTTTTCGTAGCGAAGAGGACTATGCGCTTCTGGCCGAAACCTATCTGACGGAACTGGCAGCCGCAGGCACGATCTACAGCGAAATCATCGTTTCCCCTGACCACGGCAATACGATCGGCATCGGCAGCGACGCCTACATCCGTGGGCTTGCTGCCGGTATCGAGGCTGCCAAGCAAAAGACCGGCATCGAAGGCCGGATGATCATCACCATTATCCGGCATATGGGACCGGAAGCGGCGGAGCGCACCGCGCTCTACGCAGCCAAGCGCGACCATCCGCTGGTCACCGGCTTCAACCTTGCGGGCGACGAACGCATGCATACGGTCGCCGACTTCTCCCGTGCTTTCGATATCGCCCGGGATTGCGGTCTTGGCCTGACCATCCATGCCGGCGAGATGGCCGGTGCCTTCAGCGTGCGCGATGCGCTCGATCATGTGCGCCCCTCGCGGATCAGCCACGGCGTCCGTGCCATCGAGGACGCGGATCTCGTCAGGCGGATCGCCGATGAAGGCGTGGTGCTCGAAACCTGCCCTGGCTCCAACGTGTCGCTGCAGGTCTTTCCGGACTTTGCCTCGCATCCGCTGCGCGCGCTCTACGAAGCCGGCTGCCGGGTGACGCTCAATTCGGACGACCCGCCGTTCTTCCATACGTCGCTGAAACAGGAATACGAGATCGCCTCACAGGTAATGGGTTTTTCCGACGACGAGATCAACGGCATGACGCGCACAGCGATCGAGGCTGCCTTTGTCGATGAGCCGACGCGCACGCGCCTCCTGGCTTCTCTTTAGAGGCCGCTCTACTGGGGATGACACCGGAAAGCGACGCTCGGGCCTTGCGGCATCTCGCCTTTCCGTGAAAAAAGGATTTCAAATCCAGATCCCGCAGGAGGGCTTGGCCATGGACGGCGTTACAGTCATCAATCACCCGCTTGTTCAGCACAAGCTGACCATCATGCGCAAGAAGGAGACCTCGACAGCGGGGTTTCGCCGCTTGCTGCGCGAAATCTCGACATTGCTCTGCTACGAGGTCACCCGCGACCTCGAACTGACGATGGAAACCATCGAAACGCCGATGCAGACGATCCAGGCGCCGGTGCTCGAGGGCAAGAAGCTGGTTTTCGCCTCCATCCTGCGTGCCGGCAACGGCTTGCTGGAGGGGATGCTGGAACTGGTTCCTTCCGCCCGCGTCTCGCATGTCGGAGTCTACCGGGATCATGAAACATTGGAAGCCGTCGAGTATTATTTCAAGGCACCGGAAGCCATGTCCGAACGACTCGTCATCGTCGTCGATCCGATGCTGGCGACCGGAAATTCCTCGATCGCAGCCATCGACAAGCTGAAGGAGCGGGGCGCAAAGAACCTGCGTTTCCTCTGCCTGCTGGCCGCGCCCGAAGGCATCAAGAATTTTCAGGCCGCACATCCGGACGTGCCGATCTTTACCGCTTCGATCGATAGCCATCTCAACGAGCAGGGCTATATCGTGCCCGGCCTCGGCGATGCCGGCGACCGGATGTATGGGACGAAGTAAGCCAAACGGCTGGCCATTCCCGGCGGGCCGCCGACCAGACACGTCTTGCCGGTTCCTTAACCAGTTTCACAATTCGACACGCGGCCGCCGGAAAATCCGGCGGCTTTTTGCACCCCGTTAGCGGGTGTCGTGCTTAGCTGCGGAGAGGTTTTGGGTGTGGAGTTGATCAATGCTGGTTCGCATGGCTGTCTTCGCCGGAGGCATCGTTGCCGCTGCCATGGTGCTGCCAGGGCTTGCGACCTCCTATCTTGAGCGCCCGCAGGCCGACACTGCTGCCAAACCGGCCCAGACTAGCGCGGCAAAATATGCGGGCGGCAACGGCGTCATCATGCAGCCGGGTCCAGGCGGACATTTCCTTGGTACATTTACCATCAACGGACGCAAGGCCGACGGTATGGTCGATACCGGCGCCAGCATGATCGCCATCAACATATCGACGGCGCGAAAACTGGGCATCTCGACAGGGTCACTCTCCTTCACCGCCAGAGCCAATACCGCAAACGGCATCGTCAAGGGGGCTTCCGTCATGCTGGACCGTGTCGAGATCGGCACGATCACGGTCAAGGACGTCGAGGCGATGGTTTTGCCCGACAAATCGCTGTCGGGCATGCTGGTCGGCATGAGTTTTCTCAACAAGCTCTCGTCCTACCGGGTCGAGAACGGCGCATTGCACCTTACCCGCTGATTTTGGAAACGATCACCGGCCGCTCAGGCAATGTGTCGTTACCGATCGCATAGATATCCTGCAGCCGGGCACGCGCCTTCAATGCCTGATCTTCGCTGGAGGCATGGACGAATGCGAAGGGCTCGCCCTTTTCGACCTTGCTCCCAAGCTGCTTCAGGCCGCTGAAACCGACCCTGTGATCGATCGCTTCGTCCGGCCTTGTGCGGCCACCCCCGAGCGCAATGACTTCCATCCCGACATCGCGGGCATTGCAGGATTGAAGATAACCATCACGTGGCGCTTCGACGGGGAGAATAACCGGCGCCTTGACCAGATAGGCCTGGGGCCGATCGATGAAATCGGCAGGCCCGCCCAGCATATGGACCATGCGGCCAAAGCGCTCCAGTGCAGCACCCGATAGCAATGCTCGCCGGGCAAGATCGGCGCCCTCGGTGGGGCTGGCAGCAACGCCGGAAGTCATCAGCATTTCGGCGGCAAAGGTCATCACCACCGCTTCCAGGCGGGTTCCGGCTTTTTCTCCGCGCAGGAAGGCGATGCAGTTTTCGATTTCGACGGCATTGCCGGCAGCATCGGCCAGAGGTTCGTTCATATCGGTGATCAGCGCCGTCGTCTTGACACCGGCGCCATTGGCGACGCCAACCAGCGAGCGGGCCAGCGTCTCCGCCTCCTCCAGCCCGACCATGAAGGCACCGTTGCCGATCTTGACGTCGAGCACCAGCGACTGCAGGCCAGCGGCGAGTTTCTTCGACAGGATCGAGGCGGTGATCAGCGGCACGGAATCGACCGTCGCCGTCACGTCACGAATGGCGTAAAGCCGCCGGTCGGCAGGTGCGAGATCGGCAGTCTGGCCGATGATGGCACAGCCGGCTTCCTGAACGGTCCGGCGAAACAGCGCTTCGGAAGGCTTGATATCGTAGCCTGGGATTGCTTCCAGCTTGTCGAGCGTGCCACCGGTATGGCCAAGGCCGCGGCCGGAAATCATCGGCACCGCAAGCCCGCATGCGGCGACGATCGGTGCAAGCATCAGGGAAACATTGTCGCCGACCCCGCCGGTCGAGTGCTTGTCGGCGATGGGATGGCCGATATCCGCCCAGGACAGCACATCGCCGCTGTCGCGCATGGCAAGCGTCAGCGCCACGGTTTCCTCAAGGCTCATTCCGGAGAACCACACGGCCATGGCAAAGGCCGCCACCTGCCCTTCGGAGATCGATCCATCGGTCAGGCCACGGATGAAACCGGCGATGTCCACACTCTCCAGCGCTTCGCCGTTCCGCTTTCGCCGGATGGCCTCCTGCGGGATCATGATCAATAGGCCGTCGCGCCGGCGACGGGTTCGCGGCCGTCGAGCACCGAGAGAATGTCGCCCAGCAGGCCGGAGGCGCCGAAGCGGAACGTCGAGGGCATCGGCCAGTCAGGACTGTGGATGGTGGCGGCGAGAGTGAGATACAGGCGGGCATCGCCGACGGTACGAACGCCACCGGCCGGCTTGAAGCCAACCTTGCGGCCGCTTTCGCGAATGCAGGTCAGCATGATATCCGCCGCCTCCAGCGTCGCGTTGACAGCGACCTTGCCGGTCGATGTCTTGATGAAATCGGCGCCTTCCTGAATGGCGATATGGGAGGCGCTGCGGATCAGGCCGCGATCCTTCATTTCACCGGTCTCCAGAATGGTCTTGAGCAGGACGGGCGCCGGGAAAGCCTGCCGGACGGCGGAGATCATCGTGCGAACAGCCTGCTCGTCGCCGGCCATGAAGGCGCGATAGGGGATGACCAGGTCGATCTCGTCGGCGCCATCGGCAATCGCCTGCTGCGTTTCAGCGACGACGGTTTCGACCGGCAATTCACCTGAGGGGAAATTGACGACCGTTGCGATCTTGACCGCGCTGTTAGGTCCAAGAATTTCGCGGGCCTGAGCCACAAAACGCGGCCAGATGCAGATGGCCGCAGTATGTCCATGCGGCGTGCGGGCGGACGCGCAGAGTTTCTCAATGGCCTCAGATGTGCAGTCGTCCGTCAGGTCGGTGAGATCGAGCAGTGATAGCGCAAGTGAGGCTATCTGACGATTGGAAGCTTCGAGCATCATGGGGTCCGTCCATTTCTAGATCGCGATCAATCGTGAGCGGAGCTGCGGCCGGTCACGAACGGTTGTTCTATACGCTTGAGACGGTCGCGCAAACCCGTCTTGGGCGCTGGCAATGGCGCGAAGCCCGATCGAGCTATACTGAGATCATTTCCGCAAGGATTGAAGCCAGCCGACGGCCGCCGATCGGGGCCATGTCCTTGGTTTCGTGATGGCTGAGTTCGCCACCCGTCATGCCCGCGCCAAAGTTGGTGATGACGGAGGCGGCCGCAACCTTCAAGCCGAAGAACCGGGCGAGAATGACTTCCGGCACGGTCGACATGCCAACCGCATCGGCACCGAGAATGCGGGCCATGCGGATTTCGGCCGGCGTTTCGAAATTCGGGCCGGAGAACCACATATAGACGCCGGAACCGAGCGGGATATCCAGCTTGATCGCCGCAGCGCGCATGCGCTCCGTCAATTCCGGATCATAGGCCGATGTCAGGCCGACGAAACGGTCGTCGCTATCGACGCCGATCAGCGGGCTGGTGCCGGAGAAATTGATGTGATCGGTGATCTGCATTACCGAGCCCGGCGGCAGGTCTTCGCGCAGCGAACCGGCCGAATTGGTGAGGATCAGCGTTTCGACGCCCAGCGCTTTCAGCGTTTCGATCGGCGTGCGCATCGCATTGGCATCGCCACGTTCATAAAAATGCACCCGGCCGGACAGGACGATGACCGGGACGCCACCAATCCTTCCCGCGACCAGTTCACCGGCATGGCCTGACACGGCGCTGACCGGAAAGCCTGGAATGTCCGCATAGGAAATCCGCAAGGGATCAGCCACGGCCTCGACCAGCGATCCGAGGCCGGAGCCGAGCACGATGCCGTAACGGGGCGGCAGGCCGGCAAGCTTGGCCTTCAGCATATCAGCGGCGGCCGTCATCCGAGGATATCCGTTTCGAAGGAGTGCGGCAGCAGGTCTGACATCGACAGCGTCTTCTTCACACCGCTTTCGTCGCAGAGGAAAATGCGGGTGCTGGCGCCGGAAAACTCGGCAAGCCGTTGGCGACAGCCGCCGCAGGGCGGGCAGAGCGCCAGTTTCTCGGCAATGACGGCAACCTCGACGATCTTGCGCTGACCGGCCATAACCATGTGGCTGATCGCAGTCGTCTCAGCACACCAGCCCTCCGGAAAGGACAGGTTCTCGATATTGGCGCCGGTGTAGATCTTGCCATCCTCGGCGCGGATGGCCGCGCCGACGGGGAATTTAGAATAGGGCGCATGGGCTTTCGCCATGGCCTCGCGAGCCGCCTCGAAAAGTTCGTTTTCCATGGTCAGCGCTCCTTCACATAGGGTACGCCACCTGCCTTGGGCGGGATCGCCTTGCCGATAAAGCCAGCAAGCAGGATGACCGTGAGGATATAGGGCAGTGCCTGCATCAATTGTACCGGCACCTGGCCGATCAGCGGCAACGGATTGCCCTGCAGGCGAATGGCAAGCGCATCCAGGAAACCAAACAGCAGGCAGGCCAGCATGATATTCACCGGGCGCCATTTGGCAAAAATCAATGCGGCAAGCGCGATATAGCCCTTGCCGGCCGTCATGCCCTTGACGAACCCGGCACTCATGGCGAGCGACAGATAGGCTCCGGCAAAGCCGCAGAGAATGCCGCAGCAGATCACCGCCCGGTAGCGCAGCCAGATCACCGAAATACCCGCCGTATCGACAGCGCTCGGGTTTTCCCCGACGGCGCGAAGGCGCAGGCCGAAGCGGGTGCGGTAAAGGATCCACCAGCTGAACGGCACCAGCGCGAAGGCGACATAGGTCAGGATGAAATGGCCGGACAGCAATTCGGAATAGATCGGCCCGAGAAACGGCACGTCCCTGACTGCATCCGCAAACGGCAGGGTCACCGTCTGGAAGCGGGCATCGCCGGAGAGGGCCGGCGTGCGACCGCCCTGGTGGAACCAGGCTTCGCCGAGAATGACGGTCGACCCTGCAACGATGAAGTTAATGGCAACGCCGGAAACGATCTGGCTGCCGCGCTGGGTGATCGAGGCATAACCATGCACCAATGACAGCAGCACGGAGATGAGGACGGCGGCCAGAAGGCCCATCATCACATTGCCGGTGACGGCAGCGACAGCACCGGCGGCAAAGGCGGCGCCGAGCATCTTGCCTTCAAGGCCGATGTCGAACACCCCTGCCCGCTCGGTGAACAGACCGGCAAGTGCGGCAAAGATCAAGGGTACGGAAACGCGGATGGTCGACTCAAGGATCGCGATGATCGTGTGGAAAAGATCCATGACTCAGGCTCCCCTTGTCTGCGCGGCGGCTACGGAGCGGCGTCCGATACTTGCAAAGGCGCGGCCGATGGCGGGGCGGAACATGTTTTCGAGCGCCCCGGCAAAGAGGATGACCAGGCCCTGGATGATGACGATCATGTCACGCGAGATGGACGGCATTTCGAATGCGATCTCGGCGCCGCCCTGATAGAGCATGCCGAACAGGATCGCCGCCGGAATGATGCCGGCCGGATGCGACCGGCCCATCAGTGCCACAGCGATGCCGACGAAACCGGCCCCTTGCACAAAATCCAGCTGCATGCGGTATTGCTCGCCCATGATCGGGTTCAGCGCCATCATGCCGGCCAGACCGCCAGAAATCATCATTACTATTATGGTGATACGCGCCTCGCCAATACCGGCATAGCGTGCTGCCGAAGGGCTGTGGCCCATGGTACGCATCTCGTAGCCAAGCTTGGTGCGCCAGATCAGTACCCAGACGCCGAAGGCGGCGAGAAGCGCCAAGAGAAAAGAGACGTTGAACGGCGAATTGCCGAGATTGAGCCCGAAGATCGACATCAGCCAGTCCAGCTTCGGCAGCTGCCCGCCCGCCTCGAAAGTGCGGGTCTGCGGCGCCATCTGGCCGAGCGGCTTCAGCACCTTGGTCAAGAGATAGACCATCAGGCTGGAGGCGATGAAATTGAACATGATGGTGGTGATGACGACATGGCTGCCGCGCTTGGCCTGCAGCCAGCCGGGCAGGAAGGCCCACAGCGCGCCAAAAGCGGCCGAACCGATGATTGCCAGCGGAAAGACCACGAACCAGGGCATGGTCTTGTCGAGCCAGAGACAGGCGAGCGCCACGCCGATGCCACCGATATAGGCCTGGCCTTCGCTGCCGATGTTGAACAGGCCGGCATGGAAGGCAACCGCGACCGAGAGCCCGGTGAAGATGAAGGTCGTAGCGTAATAGAGCGTGAAGCCGATATATTCGCCGCGGCCGAAGGCGCCGGTGATCATGTAATAGGCGGCATCCAGCGGATTTTCGCCAACGAGCAGCACGACAAGCCCGGCAACAAGGAAGGCGACGACCAGATTGAGCAGCGGGATCAGGATATATTCGGCCCAGGCCGGCAGTTTTGCGTACGGATTGCTCATTCGGCGGCCTCCTTGCGGCCTTCGACACCGGCCATCAACAGGCCCAGTTCCCCTTCGGTCGCATCAGGATCGCGCTCACCGACGACACGGCCGGCGAACATGACGATGATACGATCGGACAGGGCGCGGATTTCATCGAGTTCGACGGAGACCAGCAGGACGGCCTTGCCCTGGTCCCGCATCTCGATGATCCGCTTGTGGATGAATTCGATGGCGCCGACATCGACGCCGCGCGTCGGCTGGCCGATGATCAAAACGTCCGGCCCACGCTCCATTTCGCGCGCCAGAACGATCTTCTGTTGGTTGCCGCCGGAGAAATTGGCGGTCTTCAGCCGTGGATTGGGCGGTCTGATATCGTATTTTTGGATCTTTTCCTCGGCATCCGCCTGGATCGCCTTGGTATTGAGGAAGACGCCGTTGAGATAACGCTTGTCGTGGTGATAGCCGAGGATCCCGTTTTCGGCCTCCTCGAATTTCAGCACCAGCCCGACATGGTGGCGGTCCTCCGGCACATGGGCAAGCCCCCTGTCGCGCAGGTCACGCGGATCGACATGGGCCGTGACATCGATAGGCTGGCCATTCAGAAGCACCCTGCCGCCGACCGCCTTGCGGATGCCGGAGATTGCTTCCAGAAGCTCCGACTGGCCATTGCCAGCCACACCCGCAATGCCGACGATTTCGCCTGCACGCAAGTTGAAGGAAACATTGTCGACCATGGTAACGCCGCGGCCATCGCGCACCGTCAGGTTTTCCACCGCGAGCTTCACCTCGCCCGGATTGGCAGCACCCTTTTCAACCCGCAGCAGCACGCGGCGCCCGACCATCAGTTCGGCCAGTTCCTCGACCGAGGTTTCCTTGGTCTTGCGCGTCGCCACCATCTCGCCGCGGCGCATGACGGAGACCTCGTCGGTGATCGCCATGATCTCGCGCAGCTTGTGCGTGATGAAGATGATCGTCTTGCCCTGATCCTTGAGCTGGCCAAGGATGCGGAACAGGTGATCAGCTTCAGGCGGCGTCAGAACGCCCGTCGGTTCGTCGAGAATGAGGATGTCGGCCTTCCGGTAAAGCGCTTTCAGGATTTCGACGCGTTGTTGCAGGCCGACCGGCAATTCCTCGATCAGCGCATCGGGATTGACCTCCAGCGCATATTCCTTTTCCAGCCGCTTCAGCTCGACGCGGGCCTTGGAAATACTGGTATTGAGAATCTGGCTTTCTTCGGCGCCGAGCATGACATTCTCCAGCACGGTGAAATTTTCGACCAGCATGAAATGCTGATGCACCATGCCGATGCCGCTGGCGATTGCCGCATTGGGATCCTTGATCGTCACGGTCTTGCCGTCGATGACGATGTCGCCTCTGTCGGCCTGGTAGAAGCCGTAGAGGATCGACATCAGCGTCGATTTGCCGGCGCCGTTTTCACCGATAATGCCGTGAATAGTGCCCTTGCGGACGGTCAGGTTGATATTCTTGTTGGCATGGACAAGGCCGAAGCTCTTGTCGATGCCACGCAACTCGATGGCAATATCGCTCATATTGACCCATGTTCCCCAAGCCGGCCCGGTTTTCTCCGCTTTGCCAGCGGCAGCCCAGGCATCGATTTTTTTACCAGTTGGTATAAGTTTAGCATCGAATCCCGGACGCGTAAGTCAGAAAATCAAAAGCTCATCCACTCTTCCCAGATCATTGCGGAGAGTCCAGCGCGATTTACGCACTTCCGGGCGAAACGCAATACTGCGGCAGCGCATACTTTATCGATCATGTGGATATGATAGGGGATGGCATGGCACACGAACGACTGCCCTGAGGAAGAACCATGAACAACGACAGCGAGCGTATCATCCGGCTCGAGGAAACGATCGCCCATCAGGCAAAGACCATCGAGGAACTGTCCGATCAATTGACGCAACAATGGACGGTGGTCGAGCAGGTCCGGGCCAAGCTGGACCGGCTGACCGAGCGCTTCCTCAGCCTTGAGGAACAAAGCACCGAAGCGCCGGCAAATACCAGACCGCCGCATTACTGAGCCGGATATTTATCCATCCTCGAATGCCACAAAAAAGCCGCCGATCCAAAGGACCGGCGGCGTCTTCAATTCAATCCCTTGGGATCAATAGGGGCAGGCTTCATCCGACATATAGTCGTGAACCTGAACCGTGCCGGCAATGATATCGGCCTTGGCCTTATCGACGGCAGCCATCATTTCCGGGGTGATCAGCGCCTTGTTGTTGTCGTCGAGCGCGAAGCCGACGCCATCTTCCTTCAGGCCGAGATTGGAGATACCAAATTCGAACTTGTCGTTCTTGGCAGCCGAGAAGGCTTCATAAACGGCAACATCGACGCGCTTCAGCATCGAGGTCAGGACCTTGCCGGGCTGCAGCATGTTCTGGTTGGAGTCGACACCAATGCCGAGCTTGCCGGCATCTGCCGCCGCCTGGAGCACGCCAACACCGGTACCGCCGGCAGCGTGATAAACGACGTCAGAGCCCTGGTCCATCTGCGACTTGGCAATTTCGCCGCCCTTGACCGGGTCGTTCCAGGCATCCGGTGTTGTGCCGGTATAGGCTTCGAGAACCTTGACATCGGCGCCGGTGGACTTGGCGCCACCGATGTAGCCACAGGCAAACTTGTGGATCAGCGGAATGTCCATGCCGCCGACAAAGCTGACGGTCTTCGACTTGGAAGCGAGACCGGCGAGAACGCCGACGAGATACGAGCCTTCCTGTTCCTTGAAGACGATCGACTTGACGTTCGGCTTGTCGACGACCATGTCGATGATGGCGAATTTGGTATCCGGATATTCAGCCGACAGCTTTTCGAGCGGCGGCGCCCAGTTGAAGCCGACAACCACGATCGGGTTGTTGCCGTCGCCGGCAAAACGGCGCAGCGCCTGTTCGCGCTGGGCGTCGTTGCTGATTTCGAACTCGCGATACTCAACACCGGTTTCGGTCTTGAACTTTTCCGCGCCGTTGAAGGCCGCTTCGTTGAAGGATTTGTCGAACTTGCCGCCGAGATCGAAGATGAGCGCCGGCTTGACGTCGGCGGCGAGCGCCGTGGCCGACATCATCGATAAGGCAAAGAGACCGAGGAGGGTTTTTTTCATTGTGCAGCCCTGTTGTTGCTATTGATCTTGTTGGGTCCTCCCGCAAGCTCCTCTTTCGGGAGCATGTCTGCGGAACCACCACTCCCTTTTTTGGGATGTCTGGCTGGCGCGCATCCTTACATGCCTCAAATCAAAATTCACCCGAAATTTTTCAATTGGTAAAAAAAGGTAAATAGCTCAAAAAACCGGCAAAATCATCGGTTTTACAGGCAAAGGGTACCACTGTTTGTGTAGGCACCATCAACGCCAAACAAAGAAAGGGTCGCGGCACCGATGCGCCGCGACCCTCAAATCTTTTAGTCCGTCTAAACCTACCAGGACTTGCTGAGCTTCAGCGTCACCGTCCGCTGGTCGCCGTAGCCGCAGGTAAAGAGGCCCTGGCAACCCTTGACGTATTCTTTATCGAAGAGGTTGGTGACGTTAAGCGCGGCACCCCAGCCGTTCTTTTCGTAACGGATCGCCGCATCGGCCACCACGGCGTCTGGAACCTTGGCGGTGTTTGCCATATCGGCAAAGGATTCGCCCTGATAGCGCAGACCGCCGCCCAGGCTGACACCTTCCAGCGCGCCATCGGTTACCAGATACTCAACCCACAAAGCGGCCTGATGTTCGGGGATCAGATAGGGCCGGTTGCCGACCCGTGCGGGATTGAGGTCTTCGGTGACCTCGAGATCGTTATAGGTATAAGAGCCGATCAACTTCCAGTTCTGGTTCAGGTTGACCTTGCCTTCCAGCTCCAGACCCGTGGAGGTCACTTCGCCGAGCTGTTCCTGCAGGAAGTCAGGGCGGGTGAGCGCCACATTCCTCTTGACGATATGATAGACGGAGGCCGTGAACAGGCCGTCGATGAACGCCGGCTCGTATTTGATGCCGCCTTCGATCTGATGACCATCTTCCGGCTCCAGCGCGCCGCCCGTGAAGGACGTACCGACCAGAGGATTGAAGAAAGTGGCTGCCGAAACATAGGGCGTCAGGCCATTGTCGAATTCATAGGCAAGGCCAGCACGGCCGCTCACTGCGCTGTCGGTTGTGCTGTAGGAGCCTGTCGCAAGCCGGGAAGCGTTGTCGATGTCGACATAGTCGTAACGGCCGTTCAGCGTCACCAGCCAGCCATCGCCAAACCGGATCTGATCCTGCGCATAGACGCCGGTCTGCTTCATCCGCGTGATACCGTCAAGATAGGGGGCATTGTAAATCAGCGGACCGCCGCCGTAAATCGGGTTCGTTGGATCCAAATCTGGAGCTGGGAATGCCGAGGCCTGGGTCTGATCGATCTTGAAGTTCTTGTAATCGAGGCCAAGCAACAGCGAATGATCGAGAGGCCCGGTCGAGAATTCCTTTTCCGCCCGGTTGTCGATGCTGAAGCTATCGACGGACGTATCATGCTTGAAGCCGAGGCGAGCCAGATCATAGGTGGCGGTGTAGGCATAGGGGTAGACCAGTTCTTCAGCCTTATCGAGATGGCTGTAGCGCAGGTTCTGCGAGACCTTCCAGCCGTTATCGAACTCGTGCGAGAATTCGTAACCGAACATCTGCTGGTCGTAGCGGCCAAAATCGTGATCCGGCTCGCCAGTAAACAGGTCGCGATCGATCTTGCCGAACGGCGCATTGGTCACCGTTCCTTCGTAAGGCAGGAAACCGTTGCCGACATGGGTCTGGTCGAATGCCGACGCGATCGCATAGACTGTCAGCGACGTCGCATCATCCGGCGCGTAGGTGATCTGCGGCATGATGAAACCGCGCAAATCCTCCGAATAGTCAGAATAATTGTCGCCGCCGGCGACCTTGCCGGTGATGCGGTAGGTGATCGTGCCATCGGCATTCAGCTTGTCATTGGCGTCGAAACCGAAGAAGGCATTGCCGAAATTGTTGATGCCGATCTCGGTGGAATAGGCAGGCGCAGCTTGCGGGCGCTTGCGCACGAGATCGACGATGCCGCCGGGGTTCGAGCCGCCATAAAGTACCGAGGCCGGTCCTTTCAGCACCTCGACGCGCTCCATCATATAGGCGTCTGTCTGGAAGCCGCCAAAGCCGTAGGAATAGAGGTTGAGACCATCGAGGAAGACGCCGGTCTGCGTCGCGTCGAAACCGCGGATGTAGAACCAGTCCGTATCCGGATCATTGCCGAAAGGCTCGGTCGAGACGCCGGCGGTGTAACGCAGCGCCTCGTCGATCTTGGTGACGACGCCGCGATCGTCTAGTTCCTTGCGGCCAATCACCGAAACGGACTGTGGAATTTCCGAAACCGGCGTCGCGGTCTTCGATCCGGTTCCCGTCGCCTTCGGCACGTAGCCATCGACGGGACCGGTCGCGTCGCTCTCGCTGGGCTTGCCGCCCTTGCCGCCTTCGACGGTCAGGCGTTCCAGCGTGGTGGCATTGTTCGTTGCCGCATCCTGCCCATAGGCAGGCTGCACGACAGTGCCTGCCGCAATTGCCGCGCTCGCCATCAATACCCGGTAGAGACCCGTCGCCTTGATCTGCATGAATTCGTCACCCCAGCTCGAACCGGGCGCCTTCGCCCCCGTCGGCGGTACGCAATCCGGAATTTCCATGAATATAAGAGGAGTCTTTAGCTCAACTATGCTGGGTTCGGATTGTCTCTGAGTGCGGTTCTTGAACGATTCTGGTCCATATTCGGCATTGTGCCCAGGCAAAGCATAAATGTTCAGAACCGCTGACTTTTCGACCAGGTGGCTGGCGTCGCGCCAACCGTTTTGCGGAAGACACGGGTGAAATGTGCTTGATCGGCAAAACCGGTCTCGGCGGCGACCACGCTCATCGGGATTTCGCCCTTGAGCATCAGTTGCTTGGCGCGCTCGATGCGCGCCTTCATCTGCCATTGATGCGGCGGCAGGCCGGTCGAGGCCTTGAAGGCATGGCTGAAATAGGACTGCGACAGGCCGGTGAGCGTCGCAAGCTCTTCAAGCCGGATGCCGCGCAGGCAATTTTGCTCGATATAGTCGATCGAGCGGCGCAGCTGCCACGCCGCTAGTTCGCTGCGCTTGCGTGTCCGCACCGGGCCGAGCTTCATCACATCGACGAACAGCGCCACGGACAGTCCGTCGCCATAGAGGTCGTGCAGCGGCTGCGGGTTGGCGCATTCGGCCGCGATCAGTTCGGCCAAAGCCAGGAAGCGCGGCTCGGAAAACATCAGGCGCGGCGTATCCAGCTTGCGCGTATCGAGATCCTCCATCAGCCGGCGGCCGAGAACCTCCGTGTTGAAATGCAGATCGAGATGGCGGACATAGTTCACATCGATCATTTCAGCCCATAATTCCATGCCGGCCGGAATATAGGAGATGATCTGGCGGCGGCTGTCTTCCGCGACGGCTTGATGCGTCTGCCGCAGCCGGATATTGCGCCGGCCGCCGCCCTTGGCGTCGAGAACGATGAACAACCGGGGATCATCCGCGACGTAAAATCCGCCGGCGAAGGGCGCGCATTCGACATCCCAGAGATCGGCAACGATCCCGTTCCACTCGCGCCGGTTCAGCCCGCCAATGACGGAGAACCCGGAAATCCTGTTGTTCATGCGCGGCTGGAAAGTCATGACATCTCGGCGGAATCGGTTTCAACCGATTGGAATAAACCTACTTTTGATAATCAAGTTTATATTGCTAATCCAGCATCTATGCAATTGCTGAAATGCCTGCGAAACCCTTGTTTGTCAGGGGTTGTGTCTTTTTCGCCATGCCGGACCGGCTAAGCCAGGTCGGCATCCCCTGTGCTCAGGCCGAGAACCGGCCTGCAGCGGGCGGGCGCTTATAGGCCATCACCCAAAGGATCAGCGCGATCAGCAGGAAGAAGGCACAAGCCGGCTGCTGCAACGACCAACGGATCACCGGATCCAGAAAGGCGCCATGCGCATGCGGACGCTCCAGGCTTTGCGCGAGCGACTGCGTCGAGGGCCCTCCAGCTGCAAGCGCTGCGGCCAATGGCGTCAACACCGGCTGCGATGCCGAGAACGACTGGATGGCATCGACGGATGCGACGAGCACACCCATGACCAGCGCCAGAAAACTCGCAAACCGCAGCAAAAACCGCATTCCATCTCCATCATCCGGCGTATTTGCCGGGTTCAGCAAGCAATAAGCACCAGCTGGGGCAAGTGCAATCCCACCTTTTCAGAGGTATGGATCGGAAGAAGTCAAAAAACTGTCAGAAATCAGTTGATCCCACCGAGTTCCTCGGTATATATCGCGCCGGTCCGCAGGTTTTCGCCCGCGGCCCACCCGGTTTGGCATCGTCGAACGGGGTTTTCAGGAGAAAGCAAGCGCTTGTCTCTAATTCACCGGCCCCAACCGCCGGTGCGATTGACAAAACGGACAGGTGGCCGAGTGGTTGAAGGCGCACGCCTGGAAAGTGTGTATACGTGAGAGCGTATCGCGGGTTCGAATCCCGCTCTGTCCGCCATTCTCTTGCCCCTGATTATTCCTCACCCTTCCCAGCGTTTATCGACCCGACATCCTTTCGCGTTGCATCGCGGCAAACGTCGTTGCGCCTCGCAGCAAGTTCAGCTTTGCGCAAGCGCCTGCCTGCGCTACACCATCGTGCAATCGACAGTCTGCTTCTAACGCGAATTTCCAGTCCGGCCCCTATGCCAACGCCAAGGAGAAATGAGCATGACTTACATCGCATCCCCCAAACGCCCCATTGGTCATCCGGAACGCGCGCTCGACTGTGAAGAAGTGCTGCAAGTGGCGCTCGAGCACCTGTCGAAAGAGGAAGCTCTAACGGAAGAAGACGTCGAGGCAAATCTTGTGGAAGGCGGCATGGCAGCAGGATGGGAAGAGGCGGAATTGCGGATAGCGATCGCTGACTTGCGCCGGAATGCGGCCTTGGGATTGCAGGGCCTCTCAACATAGGTTCACGGGTCTTCATCGACCAAGCTCCATTGGGCCGGCCGCAGGGAATAGCCTCGGTGAAGTCTACCCTGTCGTCAGCCTCCGGTGCAGAAGGTGGAGTGATGAGGCACTGGAGATCGAGGTGGTGCGGCAAAAACGGTCTGTCCCACCGGTGGCTGTGTCAAAAATACAATATGACCCTGTGTCATGGATCAGCCACGCCGGCCTAGTTGGACGGAACGGACTTGACGGTGACAACCGACTGTGGACTGAGTTCAGTGCACAATTCTGGGCTGTTTGTGAAACTTGTGTTTTGTCGGAAGCGTATCCATGACCTCAGCATCGATTGGCAGACTTTTCCCGTCTTCATCGCAGGGTAACTTCCGGCGTTTGACTATCATTTTACCGCTCGTCCTGGCGCTCACGGCCTGCGGAGGCCATGTCAAGGGTGTCATGCAGCCGCTAAATCTGGCTGCAGAGCCCGGTAGCAACGCCGTCGTGGATATGCTGGTGGCAACCAGCCGGCTGCCTTCCGACGATCCGGCAACATTGTTTTCCGGCGAGCGCAGCGCAAACCCGTCAATTACGGATGTTGCCGTTTCCATCCCGTCAGACAAGGTCCGCGCATCCGGGACGGTGCAATGGCCAAAGAAGCTGCCGCCCAATCCGCAGACTGATTTCGCCGTCGTACGTGTCAAACCGCTGGAAACCATCCAGGAGGGGCGGGAATGGGTGCGCAAGCACTCCAAGGGCGGCCATGCGATGGTCTTCATCCACGGCTTTAACAATACCTATGAGGATTCGGTCTTCCGTTTTGCCCAGATCGTCCATGATTCCGGTGCCGACGTAACGCCGGTCCTTTTCACATGGCCGTCGCGTGCCAAGGTATTCGACTATAATTACGACAAGGAAAGCACCAACTATTCGCGCACCTCGCTGGAAAACACGCTGAAGGCGCTGGTCGAGGACAAAAATATCAAGGACATAACCATCCTTGCGCATTCGATGGGAACCTGGCTGGCGATGGAGGCAGTTCGCCAGATGGCGATCCGCGACGGCGGCCTTCCGAAAAAGATTGAAAACGTCATCCTCGCATCGCCCGATATCGATGTCGATGTGTTCGCGCGGCAATGGACTGAGCTGGGCGCAAGGAAGCCGAATTTCACCATCTTCGTCTCGCAGGACGACCGGGCTCTGGCCCTGTCGCGCTACATCTCTGGCGATGTGCAGCGGCTGGGGCAGATCAATCCGGCTGAAGAGCCTTTCAAGACCAAGCTTGAACAGGCCGGCATCACGGTGGTTGACCTGACGAAGGTAAAATCCACCGATCGCCTCAATCATGGAAAGTTTGCCGAGAGCCCTCAGATCGTTCAACTGATTGGCCAGCGGCTTGTGACCGGCCAGACGCTGACGGATTCCGATGTCGGGCTTGGCGATGGCATTACGGCCATCGTTGCCGGTACGGTAAACACCGTCGGCAAAGTCGCCGCAACGACCGTTGCCACACCTGTCGATCTCCTCTCCGGAAATCTGACGCCACTCCCGAAGAAGAAGAAAAAGGGTGACATCGGTGGGACATTACAGAGTGAAAAGGCTCCCTTGAACTAGGAAACAGCTGCGCCTTTGACGTGTTATTTTCCGATGAAGGCTGAAGCGAAGGTCGAATATGGACTGCGGCCTCGACGAGACGCCGGAACCATCCGCCACCAAGCATCGTTTACTCCTGAAGAAGGAGAACAATCATGCCCACAACAATCCCCACCCCACAGGACGATGGTCCGCGCGGACCGCAATCCAGCCCCGGTTTGCCTGACCGGTCGCAGGAAAAACCTGCCATACCACCGGTAATAGACAAGGGCGACACCAAAAACCCCAACGACCCTGTGCTGGAACCAGCGCTGTTGCCGATCGGCGATCCGGCCGGAATGGCTTGAGGAGGTTTTTATGTCCAACGATGATAGCAACGCCACGCCGGAACAGAAGAAGCCCCTCGACGTCCACCGGCCGCCGAGCCTGCCTTCGAATGCCGACGAACGGTCAAAGGCAGCGCCCATGGTCCAACCTGCGGGTGGCAAGGACGATAGCGAGAAGCCGGTAATCAACCCTGTTACAGGCGGCGCGATTTGACGGAGACTCGTTGTGCGTCCCTAAAGCAATGTTTCGGCCCGCTCGTTGAGGCGGACCGGAAAAAGCACTTTTGAATTTGCCGATGATGAAAATTCCAAGAATATAGACTGTCGTCACCCAGCAACGACTGATCAGACAGGCAAAAGCTTGATCAGTGACAATATACCTCTACTTTGTTTTCTACGAGATGCACGCCGATCACCGAAGCAGCGGCCTCTTCAATGCAGCCAATTTCGCTCTCGCAAGCAACGTACCCGCTTAAAACAACCGTACGACCGATAGCCATGACAGACAGCCGGGACGTATCGATCAGCGCCGAATACTGGATATAGCGCATGACCTTGCTGGCCAGTTCGTCATCGGTTAGGTCCGAATGATCATCCTGGTGAATGTAAATCTGTTTGTGCATGGCAATTGTCCTTCCGGGGGACAACGCAAGCTTTTCCCGAATGTTCCGGTCTTCTGAAAATGAGTTTGCAAAGAGACCTCAAGCGCCCGGTTGCACGTGAATAAAAGCCTCAACGGCAGCGGCAATAAAATCCTGACGGGCATAGTCTACCGGCTGCTCGCCACGCAACACACAACGGCATGTCTGGATGGCCGCCTGGTAGGCGCTGCCGTCCTGAACGGGCCACCTGCCCATAAGACACTGAGCCGCTTCACTGGTGTTGCGAACCATGCGGTAACTTCCTATTCCGTCGAGTTCAAGGACGACGGGCTCCAGCCACGATTTTTCGATCATCTGGCAACCTCCCTTCCCCAATCTGGCATATGAGCCTTGCGTGAAATATGCGCTGCATCCGATATGCGCGCGCACCGGGTTGCGACAGCCGGGCGAATGGGTCTATGGCGGACGTTCATTTTGCCAAGAGGCTGCGCCTGATGTCCGATGTCTTCCTGAATGTCGTGCCGATCTTCGTCCTGATCCTGCTCGGTTGGCTGATCGTGCGGATGAATTATCTGAAGGCATCCGTGGGAGACGCGCTCGGCGATTTCGTTTTCCGGGTAGCAGTGCCGGTTCTTCTGTTCCGCACGATTGCCGAAGCGGATTTCAGGGATGGCTCGCCCTGGCCGCTCTGGGTCGCCTATTTCTCCGGTGTCTGTGTGACATGGACCTTGGGGCATCTCGCCGCGACGCTGTTTTTCAAGAAGGATGCGCGGATCGGCGTGCTGGCCGGAGTTACATCCGCTTTTGCCAATACCGTCTTCATCGGCCTGCCGCTGGTGTCGCGCAGCGTCGGCGAAGAGGGTGTCGTGGCGCTGTCTATTCTCTTGTCCGTGCATCTGCCAGTCATGATGATCGCCGGCACGATCCTGATGGAGCGGGCCGAACGCAAGACCAGCGGCAAGCCCGGACAGAGCCCGTTCAAGCTCCTCAAGGGCATCCTGCGCAACCTTGTGCGCAATCCCCTGGTCATCGGCCTGGCGCTTGGGGCGCTGGTTCACCTTACCGGCATGCCTCTCGGCGGCCCCATCAAGGTCGTCGTCGATCAATTGGCGGGTGTGGCAGCCCCGGCAGCTCTGATCTCGATCGGCATGGCGGTCGATAAATATGGGCTTGCCGGCAATACCGGCCTGGCCTCGGTCACCAGCGCGCTGAAATTGATCGTCCTGCCGGCGACCGTCTACGGCGCCTGCCAGTTGCTTGGCCTGAACAGCAACTGGACGGCAGCGCTGGTGCTGACGTCGTCGGTTCCCACCGGCGTCAATGCCTGGCTGATCGCCAACCACTTCAACGTCGGTCACGGTCTCGCGTCATCGACGATCACCATCACTACCGCACTCGGCGTCGTCTCGGTGTCCGCCTGGGCCTATATCCTGCTTTAGCAGAAACGACAGAACCCCAGACACGAAAAAGCCCGGCACATCGGCCGGGCTCTGTTCATTCTGTCGCTGCTCTGGACGGTTGACCTTACGGAGCAGGTGCCGCCTCCGTGGCAGGCTTCGTTGCTTCGCCTTCTGTCGCCGGCTTTGCAGCCTCGCCTTCCGTAGCAGGCTTGGCAGCTTCGGCCTCGGCAGCAGGCTTTGCAGTTTCACCTTCAGCGGCAGGCGCCGCAGCAGCAGTTGCGGACGGCAGTGCCACCGGCGTATCGGCATGTTCGCGCAGCCAGGCAATCAGGTTGGCGCGCTCATCCGGCTTCTTGACGCCGGCAAAGCCCATTGCGGTACCGGGAACGTGCTTCTTCGGCGCTTCGATGAAGAAGCTCAGGTGATCGTAGGTCCAGGTCTTGTTGGCTTCGGCGAATGTCTTCATGCCGGCCGAATAGGCAAAACCTTCATGCGAAGCGATCGGACGCTCGACAAGGCCCCAGAGGTTAGGACCAACCTTGTTGGCCCCTCCCTTATCTACGGTATGACAGCTCGCGCATTTCTTGAATACGGTCTCGCCGGCCGACGCATCAGCCGATGCCAGAAGCGGCTTGATATCGACTTCGACCTCTGCCGTGGCGCCGGCGCCGGCATCCGAAGCGCCCTCTTCGGCGATAATGGCAAAGCCTTCCTTTTCGGGAACTTCCGAATGGAAGATGCCTTCCGACGCAATCGATACGGACATCAAAACAAAGACCGTACCGAGGAAGGCACCCACGCCCATGTTTACATATGAGTTCATCCGCAAATGCTCCCCTTGCAACCGGCGCGAACAAAACGCCAGCCTATCTTGAAATCGCGCGGAACCTATGTCTTTTGGCTTTGTGTTGCAACAGACATTATAAGCCCCGGTCTGAGACCTTTTGACACTTTTCCGGCGCGTTTTGAAGGCCTAAGCATGAATAGCGACAATTTGGACAAAACCCTGATTCTGATCCCTGCGCGCATGGCCTCGACGCGGCTGCCCGGCAAGCCGCTGGCCGACATCTGCGGCCTGCCGATGATCGTCCAGGTCGCCCTGCGGGCAAGGGAGGCGCAGGCCGGACGGATCGTCGTTGCTGTCGATCATCAGGACACGTTCGATGCCGTTACTGCTGCAGGTTTCGAGGCTGTGATGACGCGGGTAGACCATCAATCCGGCTCCGACCGCATCTACGAGGCGCTTTTGAAGAGCGACCCGCAGCGCAAGGCCGAGATCATCATCAATGTGCAGGGCGATCTGCCGACCATCGATCCGGAAACCATCCGGGCTGCACTTCGGCCGCTGGAAAACCCCGATGTCGATATCGCCACCCTCACCGTCGAGATAGAGGAAGAGACGGAAAAGACCAATCCCAACGTTCCAAAGGTTATCGGTTCGCCGCTGTCGGAAACCCGGCTGAAGGCACTCTATTTCACCCGAACCACCGCGCCATACGGCAACGGTCCGCTCTATCATCACATCGGTCTCTACGCCTACCGTCGGGCAGCGCTCGAAAAATTCGTTTCGCTGCCGCCTTCGGTGCTGGAAAAGCGCGAATCGCTGGAGCAGTTGCGGGCGCTTGAAGCCGGCATGCGCATCGACGTGGAAATCGTCAAATCGGTCCCGGTCGGTGTCGACACCCCGGCAGACCTTGAAAAAGCCCGGCGCTTTCTTGCCGCCAAAGCCTGATCGGACAGCACCATGATCACCAAGACAAACCGGATTTCCTTTCAGGGCGACTACGGCGCCAATTCCGACATGGCCTGCCGCGACATGTTTCCGGACATGGAGCCGCTGCCCTGCCAGACCTTCGAGGACGCCTTCCTGGCCGTCGAAAATGGCGAGGCGGATCTGGCGATGATCCCGATCGAAAACACCATTGCCGGCCGCGTCGCCGATATCCATCACCTGTTGCCCGAGTCGCGGCTGCACATTATCGGCGAATATTTCATGCCGATCCGCTTTCAGCTGATGGTGCTTCCAGGCGTTTCGCGCGACGAGATCCGCACCGTGCACAGCCATATCCACGCGCTTGGCCAGTGCCGCAAGATCGTCCGGGCCAATGGCTGGAAACCGGTGGTCGCGGGCGATACTGCAGGAGCCGCCAAGCTCGTGGCGGAAATGGGCGACCGCTCGATGGCAGCGCTTGCTCCAAGGCTTGCCGCCGATCTCTACAAGCTCGAGATCGTCGCCGAGAATGTCGAGGATACGGAAAACAACGTCACGCGCTTCGTGGTTCTGTCGCGTGAGCCGAAGAACATCAAGCGGCAGGCGGACAATGACATCATCGTCACCACATTCGTCTTCAACGTCCGCAATATCCCGGCAGCTCTCTACAAGGCACTCGGCGGCTTTGCTACCAACAGCATCAACATGACCAAGCTGGAAAGCTACCAGCTCGGCGGCAAGTTCATTGCCACGCAGTTCTATGCCGATATCGAGGGCCATCCGGACGACGCGCATGTGCGCCAGGCGCTGGATGAACTGCGCTATTTTTCCGAAAAAGTCCGTATCCTGGGCTCCTATACCGCCCATCCGATGCGGTTGGTTCTGTAGCCAAAATACCGCAGCCAAAACCTACAAAAATTAGCGGCTGGAAATAAAAGCGAAAAGATGATTGTTTCGTGTCGAACCCGTTTGTGCGTCGCATTGCGTGCGGCCTGATTCGCAGCGCGCAGTGCTTTCCCCGGCAACGACAGGCGCCTGCAATCTCAGGGGCGCGGCAAAGGTCGATACATGGCAATCAGAACGCTCTTTCTCTGCTCCACCGCCGCCTTGATGGTCTCCACCGGGGTGCGCGCCGCCGATGCGATCGTCGCTGCCGAACCTGAGCCAATGGAATATGTTCGCGTCTGCGATGCGTTCGGAAAGGGCTACTTCTATATTCCCGGAACCGAAACCTGCCTGAAGATCGGCGGTTATGTCCGGTTCGATTCAAACTATGGCGAGAGCCCCTATTCGGGCGAAAGCAACGGCTGGGATGCGTTTACCCGCGGCACCATTACGCTCGATGCCCGGTCGGACACGGAGTATGGAGCACTGCGCAGCTTCATTGAATTGCGCAGCGATGTGAACAACATCACCGATACCGACACCTATCTCAATGCCGCCTATATCGAGATCGCCGGCTTTCGTGCCGGTTATGCCGATTCTCGCTACGACACGTGGCTCAACTCGGCCGGCAACATCATCAACGACGACGTCATCGACTATACCGGCGACCGGACCAGCCAGGTCAGCTACGTCTATGGCGGCGATGTCGGATTTTCGGCTTTGATTGGCCTTGAAGAAGGTGCGGGAAACTACGATACCGGGTTTGCGCCGGTGCCGTCAGTCTCCTATCACGGCAACGACTTTCCGCATGTGATCGGCGGCTTGAGGTACTATCAGGAAGAAGGCACGGGTATTGCCTTTATTGGCGGTTATGACACCAACGCCGAGGCTTTCGGCGGCAAGATCCGTATCGACGCCGCCTTCAACGACGTGTTTTCTGCCTGGGTTATGGGCGGTTACCAGTCGGATTGGGACAATGACGACGGTCCAGGCGGCACGCGGCGGCGGAATTATTACGGCCCGTGGCTCGGCGACTGGGCCGCGTGGGGCGGGTTTGCCATCAAGGTCAATGAGAAGACGTCTCTCAACGCCCAGGCCGCCTACGAGGAGGACGGCACATTCGCCGCCGCCCTCAATGTCGAATACATGGTCACCGACATGCTGAAGTTCCAGCCCGAAATCAACTACACGGAGTTCGATGGCCTGCGCGGCAATGGCAGCGCCATCGGTGGCACCATTCGCCTGCAGCGCAATTTCTGAACCGGCGATCGGCTGGCATCGATCGGCGTCCGCTTTAGCGAGCGCCGATTTCGTCTATTTTGTCCAGTCCAGCCAGTCACGCATCAGCTGATGGGCGATGGCACCCTTGGGTGGCGGCCCGAGTTCACCGGCAGCCAGCGTCACGCCGGTGTTGCGCGCCAGCATCGCTGCGGTTTCCTCGCGGGTGAACCACCGGCAATCTTCCAGCTCCTGCTCGTCGCGATGAATGTCCCGGGACTTCGCCTCCGCATAGCAGCCGATCATCAGCGTGTGCGGCATCGGCCAGGGCTGCGAGGCATGATAACGGACGCGGCCGACGCGGATGCCGGATTCCTCGAGCGTTTCACGCCGGACGGCATTTTCCATGGTTTCGCCCGGTTCGACGAAGCCTGCGAGACAGGAATACATGCCTTCGGGGAAATGCGGGCTGCGGCCGAGCAGGCAGAGGTCGCGATCCAGATCGATCGTCAGCATGATGACGACGGGATCGGTGCGCGGAAAGACCATGTGGCCGCAGGCTGAGCAGATGCGACGGTAGCCGCCGCCTTTGCTTTCCATGACTGAACCGCATTTGCCGCAAAAGCGGTTGGTGGCGTTCCAGGAGATCAGGCTGGAGGCCTGCGCAAACTGGCCGAGCAGTTCGTCCGTCAACATCTGCTGGCGATAGAGCGTGCGGCCATCGGCCAGTTTGAACGGTTCCGGCAACGTTTCCTCGGTCATGCCGATGGGGACAGCCAGGCGTGGTTCGCCATTCGTCAGAAAGCCGAGCAGGATGACGTCGTCGAGCAACGGTTCGAGGCCGGCCAGCTCATAAGGCGCAAACAACGGGTCGATGATTTTCTCGTCATGCTTGACCACCAGCTTGCCGCCGGAGAAAGCGAAGACATGCGCGCCTTCCTTGCGGAAAGCGACTTCGACGCAATCGTCGGGACGATGTTCCGACTGTCTGTCCAGGTGGTTTTCGGAAAAGGCGACGAGCGTGCTCGGCTCGGGATGCGGGCTGTGCAGGTCGAAGATCGATTTCGTCATGGTCAGAGATTTTCCACTATCCGTGCTGCGAATGCCTTGCGCGCGTCGTCGTCCCAGGGCTCGGCGGAACCAAAACCCCAGACCGGCCCCGGCCAGTTGGCATCACCCTCGCTGCGGGCGATGACATGAACATGAAGCTGGCGGACGATATTGCCAAGAGCACCCACATTGATCTTCGTCGCCCCTGTCGCTTTTTTCAATGCGGCCGCCACCATGTTGGTTTCGAATGTCAGCATGGCCTGGTCGAGAGGCGTCAGATCGAAGACTTCCGACACGCCATTGCGCTGCGGGATCAGCACAAGCCACGGCCAGCGGCGGTCATTGTTGATCCGAAGCTGGCAAAGGCCGAGCGTGGAGATCAGCAATCCATCACGTTGAAGGCGTTCATCAATCTCGAAGGCAGGCAAGCGGATCTCCCCGGAAACAGTGATTTTTGTTTTGTTTCAACAACGATAGCAGTTTTTTAAAGGCGTGGCTTGCATTTGGTTTCGATATTGCCGATATGAGAGCCGGGAGGTTGGTGGTGGACGAGCCACTCGCCAACCGGGTCAGGTCCGGAAGGAAGCAGCCCCAACGAGCCAGGCACGGGTCATCGTGCCAGCCTCCCACCCTTTTCCTTCTGTCCTTTCCGGACATGATTTGCAGCCAAGCGGCCCCGTCTTGGGGAAAAAAGGGCGATGAGCGAAGATAGTCTGATCCCGACATCCGAAAAACCCGCCGCCTACCGCGTGCTTGCGCGCAAATACCGGCCGAAGGATTTCTCCGACCTGATGGTTGGCCAGGAACCGATGGTGCGTACGCTCACCAATGCGTTCGAGACCGGCCGTATCGCCCAGGCCTATATGCTGACCGGCGTTCGCGGAGTCGGCAAGACCACCACCGCCCGCATTCTCGCCCGCGCGCTGAATTACAAGACAGCCGAGATCGACAAGCCGACGATCGACCTTCGCATTCCCGGTGAACATTGCCAGGCGATCATGGAAGGCCGCCATGTCGATGTGATCGAGATGGACGCCGCCTCGCATACCGGTATCGATGACATCCGCGAGATCATCGAGCAGGTGCGCTACCGTCCGGTGTCGGCCCGCTATAAAGTCTATATCATCGACGAAGTGCACATGCTCTCGACCCAGGCCTTCAACGGCCTGTTGAAGACGCTCGAAGAGCCGCCGGAACATGTGAAGTTCATCTTCGCCACCACTGAAATCCGCAAGGTTCCGATCACGGTGCTGTCGCGCTGCCAGCGCTTCGACCTGCGCCGCATCGGCGCGTCCGATCTGGTCGGCCTGTTCACCACCATTCTCGGCAAGGAAGGCATCTCGGCCGATCCGGATGCCATGGCGATGATCGCGCGCGCGGCCGAAGGCTCGGCACGGGACGGCCTGTCGCTGCTCGACCAGGCGATCGCCCATGGCGGCGGCGTGGTCGAAGTCGAAGCCGTGCGCTCGATGCTCGGCCTTGCCGATCGCGCCCGCATCGTCGATCTGTTCCAGCACATCGTCAAAGGCGACGTAGCCGCGGCCCTCGACGAGTTCGCCGGTCAATACGAGGCCGGCGCCAGCCCATCGGTGGTGCTGACCGATCTTGCCGATTTCACCCATCTCGTCACCCGGCTGAAATACGTGCCGGATGCCTCCAACGACCAGTCTCTGAGCGAAATCGAGCGCACCCGTGGCGCCGAATTTTCGTCCAGCATTGCCGTGACGACGCTGTCGCGCATCTGGCAGATGCTTTTGAAGGGCATTCCGGAAACGGAAAGCTCCTCGCGCCCGGCCGGTGCAGCCGAAATGGTGCTGATCCGCCTTGCCCATGCCGCTCACCTTCCCTCCCCCGAAGATGCCGCCCGGCGTTTGCTCGAACTCTCCAGCGGCGACGCGCCGCGCCAGCCGTCCGTCCCGAACGGTGGCAATGGCGGTGGCGCGCAGGCCTCCATGGGTGGATCCGTCCAGGCGCGCGGCAACGACATGCCGCCGGCCCAGCGGGCGACCGGAAATGGCGCGACCATGCTGCGCGCCGTGCCGGACGTGGCACCGTCTGCGGCCATGCCTGTCGGAAAGATCGAGGAACGGCCGTTCGAAGTACCGGTGGCCAAGGCTGAGCCTAAAGTTCCGGTGCGCTCGGTCAGCGACCTTGCCGAACTTTGCGGCACCAACCGCGATATCAAACTGAAGACACTGGTGCGCGGTTTCGTGCGGCTGGTGAACCTTGAGCCCGGACGGCTGGAAATCAACCTGCCGGAGGATGCGCCGAAGACACTGGTCGCCGAGCTGCAGAAGAAGCTTGAGGACTGGACCGGCATCCGCTGGATGGTCATCCTCAGCCGAGAGCCCGGAGCCCCGACACTGCTCGAAGCCGAGACGCAGGCGCAGGAAAAGCGCGTCAGCGACGCGCGCCAGGATCCGGACGTTGCTGCCATTCTCGCCAAGTTCCCGGGCGCCAAGATCACCGACGTGCGGATCAAGGGACCGGAGCTGGAAGGGGAAAACGAGCCGGTGGCCGTGGCCGCCGCCGAATCCGAAGAGGGCGACATCCTTCCCGGCGACGATATCGAGCACTAGTTTAAGATTATCGAGACATTCAGAAGAGGACATGACGATGCGCGACATCATGGGCATGATGGGCAAGGTCAAGGAAATGCAGGCCAAGATGGAGAAGATGCAGGAAGAGATTTCTGCGCTCGAAGTCGACGGCGCCTCCGGCGGCGGTCTTGTCACCGTGCGTATGGACGGCAAGGGCAACCTCAAGGGCCTGAAGATCGACCCGTCGCTGTTCAAGGAAGACGATGTCGAAATCCTCGAGGACCTGATCGTTGCCGCTCACAAGGACGGCAAGGACAAGGCCGAAGCCATCACCGCCGAAAAGACCCGCGAACTGACCGCCGGCCTGCCGATCCCGCCCGGCATGAAGCTGCCTTTCTAGGCGTGGGCCCTGCACGCGGCTTCTGGAGAATTTGTTCCGCGATCAGCCGCTGAGCTTGGCTCTCAGCTTGTGGTGGATGGGCGCTGCGATATAGCGGGCGCGGTCCTCGTCAGAGAGGTTCTTGCCATAGGTTTGCAGCAGCTCCGGCATCAGAACGGGAGAGCCGGAATAGGCGTGATAGTTGATGGCATCGCCAGCCTGGACGACACCATCCTTCAGCACGCGGCAGTAAAAACCCGGCCGTCCGGCACTGGCAAAGCGCTTTGCAAAACTGGGGTCGTCCATGCGAACAGCCAATGTGGCGCAGGGGATGCGGGCCGACGTGACCTCGAGTTCGACCGTCTCCGTCTCGAACCGGTCGCCGACGGAGATTTTGCGGCTGTCGGCGCCCTCGATCACCAGATTTTCCCCGAAAATACCCCGCTCCAGATCGCGGCCGAGCTCCTTCGACCACCAGTCGAGATCGACCGAACCGAGCGCATAAACCGCCTGATCGACGCCGCCATGGTGTTTGCGGTTGCAGATCTTGTCGCCGATCAGCCCTTCGCGGTCGATCATCACTCCGGCATCGACCGGATGCTTGAAGATGCCGGTTTTGTAGGATTTGCCGGGCAGCATTTCGGCGTTGCCGGTGCAGACGGCGCGGATTTTCATGGGCGGCACTTTCTTTTCAGCGATTCCGTTCTGTGGAGATATGGAGTAGAAACCCCGCATGGCAAAGCGAGTCACCGGTCCTGAAATTGAAAAACTCATCCAGCTCTTGGCAAAGGTGCCCGGGCTCGGGCCGCGTTCGGCCCGGCGCGCCGCCCTTCACCTGGTCAAGAAGAAGGACCAGCTGCTTGGCCCTCTGGCCGACGCCATGGGCGAAGCGCACCGCAAGGTCCGCATCTGCTCGTGCTGCGGCAATGTCGATACGATCGATCCGTGCAGCGTCTGTTCCGACGAACGGCGCGACAATTCGGTGATCATCGTCGTCGAGGACGTTTCCGACCTCTGGGCGCTGGAGCGGGCAAGCGCCATGAACACGGCCTATCATGTGCTCGGCGGCACCTTGTCGCCGCTCGATGGCGTCGGGCCTGACGATCTGAATATCAAGGGCCTCATCGAACGGGTGGCGAAAGGCGGCGTGCGCGAACTGATCATCGCCGTCAACGCCACCGTCGAGGGCCAGACGACGGCCCACTACATCACCGACCAGCTCGACGGCCTCGGCGTCAAGATCACCCGGCTGGCGCATGGCGTGCCGGTGGGTGGCGAACTGGATTATCTGGACGAAGGCACGCTGACGGCGGCACTGAGGGCGAGGACGGCGATTTGAGGACGCGTTTGAATATGCCGAACCCTACCCCCCTCTGTCACTGCGTGACATCTCCCCCTCAAGGGGGGAGATCATTCTTTTCCCTCGCCTCTTCCGTCTCCCGTTTTGTCTTTTCAGCTTGTGTAAGCTGGGTGAGGCAGTTTCGGTCAATCTCCCCCCTTGTGGGGGAGATGTCGGCGTCGCCGACAGAGGGGGGCAAGGCGCGGCGCATACTGTCGCTGATCGCAGCCGCCCTCATCGCCCTTGCTCCGATCCCCGCGCTTGCCGCCTCCAAGGCCGAGACCGAAGCGCAATTCCGCCAATGGCTGCAAACCGACCTCTGGCCGCAGGCGCAGAAATCCGGCATTACCGCTAGCGCCTTCAAGGCTGCCTTTGCCGATGTGAAACTCAACTGGGACCTGCCGGATCTGGTGCCCCCGGGCAGCAAGCCGCCCGGCGAACAGAAGCAGAGCCAGGCCGAATTCTCTTCACCCGGCGCCTATTTCTCCGAACAGCGGCTGCAGGGCCTGGCGGCAACGGGCCGCAGCCTGGCCAAGGAGAACGCCGCGACGCTCAAGCGGATCGAGAAGACCTACGGCGTTCCAGGTCCGGTCATCATTGCCATCTGGGGCCGCGAATCCGGTTTTGGCCGGGCAAAGATCCCGCATCCGGTCATGGACGTACTTGCCACCAAGGCCTTCATGTCGACGCGTGGCGATCTTTTCACGCGCGAACTGATCGCCGCCCTTCACATCCTCGACAGCGGCGACGTGAAGGAGGCCGATATGCGCGGCTCCTGGGCCGGGGCCATGGGCCAGCCGCAGTTCCTGCCAACCAGTTTCCTCAAATATGCCGTCGATTTCGATGGCGACGGACGGCGCGACATCTGGAAATCGACGCCCGACACGCTCGCCTCGATCGCCAACTACCTGTCGAAGAAAGGCTGGCAGCGGGGCCGCGACTGGGGTTTCGAGGTCTATATCCCCGCTAACGTGACCTGCGCGCAGGAAGGCCCGGATCTCGCCAAGCCGATTTCGAAGTGGGCATCCGATGGCATCGAACGGGCGTCCGGCAAGGCATTTCCAGCCAGCGAAGCCAAGGCCGAAGGCATGATGCTGGTCCCCGCCGGCCGCAATGGGCCCGAATTCATAGTCACGCCGAATTTCTACGTCATCAAGGAATACAACAATTCCGACCTCTATGCGCTATTCATCGGCAACCTTGCCGACCGGATTGCCTCAGGGGGCGGCGCGTTCAAGCGCGAGTTCGGCGATGTCGGCAAGATGCTGCGCTCGGACGTCCTGAAGATGCAGAAGGCGCTGGAAAAACAGGGTTACGATATCGGCAAGGCCGATGGCTTAGCGGGCTACAAGACCCGCCGATCGATCGGCGCATGGCAGGCAAAGAACGGCATCGAGCCGACATGTTTCCCCCAGAAGAACCTGTTGGGAAAATTGTAGAGCGGGCGAAACCGCTTTCGATTTCGCCCGGCTTAATGGTCAGGCGGCGGCAAGGCTGGTTTCGAGCAGGTTGAGGATCGCCGTCCAGCCCTGTTCGTGGCCTTGGCGTGCTTCCTCGGTTTTGAACTTCACCTGTTTCAGGGTGATTTCCGTGGTGCCGGCATCGACCGTGGCCAGATCGATGGTCACGACGCTGTCGTCAAGCGAATATGGCGATTCCCAGGTGAACGACAGATGGGAATGCGGATCGATCGCAAGATAGGTGCCCGCATGCGGAATTTCCTTTTCGGGCGTCACCATGACGATCGAAAACCGGCCGCCCTTTACCGGATCGTTCTTGACCTTGCTCGGCTGCGAACTGCCGAACGGCGGGGCCATGAATTTTGCCAGCGTCACCGGCGAAAGCCAGGCGTCGAACACTTTTTGGCGCGATGCCGCGATTGTGCGGCTGACTGTGAGTTCAAGCTCATTCATTGTCTTCATCCTTTGAAACGAGTAAGTTTTCCAGCGCCGCAAGGCGCAGTTCCCAGATCGACTTCAATTGCGCGAACCAATCCTCGGTCAGCTTCAGCGGAACGAGCTCGGCTGCGATAAAATGTTCGCGGCCCAAGGTCCGGCGGGTGACAAGTCCTGCCTCCTCCAGCACCTTGATGTGCTTGGAGACGGAATTCAGCGACATGTCGAAATGGGCGGCCAGTGCCGTCACTCTCAATGCACCCTCCTGAACAAGCAGCGTCAGGATGCGTCGCCGGGTCGTATCGCCGGCGGCCTTGAGAACCCGTGACAAATCATCTTCGTCCATTTATTCACCCTAATAGTTGAATATATAAAACATCCGCGATAGTCAACCATATGGATGAATATTATCAAACAGCCAAATTCTGCCCTCCCCGGTTTTTTGAGGCACCCGCGCGACGGGCAACGAAAAGGCCGGCATTGCGCATTGCAAAGCCGGCCCATCGAGAGATTGCAACTGAGGAGCAGTGTTCAGTGCATGTCCATCTGCTGCTTGTAGCGCTCATACTCGTAAGGAAGGATCGTCTGGCGCTCGATCATCCGGTGAACGCGAGGAGCAGCAGCGCCCCGATGCAGTGCCGTCAACCTGTCGCCGATCTCCGCGTCGGCCTGTGTGCGGCGCTGGTTGTGGCGCACATATTCCACCCAGGTCGGCACGTGATAGGTCTCGGTCCAGACCGTCGGATTTTCCAGATCGCGCATCAGCCCCCATTGCCCCGCGCCATCCCTGATCCGGATACGGCGGCGCTCGGCCATGGCGGTGAGGAATTCCGGCACGTCGTCATCGGCGATCTCGTAATCGATCATCACCACGATCGGGCCGCTGCGGGGTTTGAGGTCAAGCTTCAGCAGAGGTTCCGAAAAGCGGTTGAGCGGGTCGAGATTGAGCGACTGAAACTCCGGCAGCGGCAGTTTCAGCCCGATCGCGGCGCCGACGACCATCAGCAGGGCCGAGGCAATCAGGGCAATGGCCGGGCCATAGTTCTCTGCCGCCTGCCCCCACATCCAACTGCCTGCCGCAATGCCGCCAAAGGTGGTGGTCTGGTAGAGCGACAGAGCCCGCCCGACCACCCAGCGCGGCGTCGAAAGCTGCACGGTCGTATTGAACAGCGACAGCGCCAGCACCCAGCCGGCACCCGACAGAAGAAGTGCAAGGCTGGTCAGCCAGCCATAGGGGCTGATCGCCGTGACCAGACTGCTGACGGCAAAACCGGCAAAGGCGATGCGCACGACCCATTCGCTGGACATATGTTCGCGCAGCCGGGCGCTGAGCAGCGCACCACCGATGGCACCGAGGCCGAAGGCACCGAGCATGATGCCGTAGGTGAGAGGGCCGCCGGCGACCAGATCACGGGCGACCAGAGGCAGAAGGGCGAGGATGGCGCTGGCCGAAAGACCGAAAAAGAAGCCGCGCACCAGCACCTTGCCGATATTCGGCGACATCGCGACATAGCGCAGACCGGCGGAAATCGCCCGGCCCATCGATTCGCGCGGCAACGTCGACAGCGTCTCCTCCCGGCGCCAGCGCAAGAGCGCATAGATGATAGCGAAATAGCTGAGCGTGTTGGCAGCAAAAGCGGCGGCTGCCCCCGCTGCAGCAACGATCACGCCACCGATGGCGGGACCGACCGAGCGGGTGATGTTGAACCCCATGCTGTTCAGCGCAACTGCTGCCGGCAGTACGTCGCGCGGCACCATGTCCCCGACCGAAGCCTGCCAGGATGGATTGTTCAGCGCCGTGCCGCAGCCGATCAGGAAGGTGAACAGCAGAAGCAGCCAGGGGGTGATAAAGCCGAAATAGGCGCAGAGCGTCAGAAGCGCCGAGACGCAGAGCATGAAACACTGACCGATCAGCATGATGCGGCGGCGGTCGAAATTATCGGCAAGAGCGCCGGAGATCAGCGAGAACAGCATGATCGGCAGCGAGGTCGAGGCCTGCACCAGCGCCACCATGTTCACCGAATCGGTAATGGAGGTCATCATCCAAGCGGCGCCGACGGCTTGGATCAGCCCACCGAAGTTGGACGCAAGGCTTGCCACCCAGATGACCCGGAACGTATCATGCTTGAACGGCGCCAATGGCGATAATCGATGCGGCAACGCGCTTTCCTACCCTGTGCGTGATTGAATCGTCTTTGACGCCCAATCTAAGCCAGATGACCGGCCGGGCAAGCAAAAGCACCGCCACTGGCAGGATTTCACCACTTAACAGCCTGCATTGGCCTTTTGCGCCTCGGTGAGCGGGATATCTTGCATTTGCGGATAATCGAGCGTATATGACCCTCAAATTCTTGATCGGTTGATGAAGAGTGGGCCCGTCAGGACCCGCTCTTTTTTGTTACCGATGTTTTGGGAGAACATCGTTTGTCCGATACGACAACGGCAGAAAACACACAGGAACCGCGCCTGGTCACAGAAACCGGCATCGACCGGCGCATCGCCGACATCATCGAACCTGTCCTCGTTCCGATGGGCTACCAATTGGTGCGCGTGCGCCTGTCCTCGCAGAACGGCGCGACGTTGCAGATCATGGCCGAGCGGCTTGACGGCACGATGACCGTGGAAGACTGCGAAGCGATCTCGACGGCGATCTCGCCGGTGCTCGACGTGGAAGATCCGGTCGATCGGGAGTATCATCTGGAAGTATCGTCGCCGGGCATCGACCGGCCGATGGTGCGAAAGTCGGATTTCACCCGGTGGACTGGTCACCTGATCAAGTTCGAAACGTCGGTGCTGGTCGATAGCCGCAAGCGTTTCCGCGGCAAGATCATTTCCGCCGACGACGAAGGTTTCACGATCGAGCGCGATCAGCCGGCAGCCGGCGAAGAACCGAGCGTGGTCATTCCCTTTACGGCGCTGGCCGAAGGCAGGCTGATCCTCACGGACGACCTGATCCGCGATGCGCTGACAGCAGACAAGAAGGCGAAGGCAGCCCAAGCCGAACATGGTGTGGCTGCCAACGAAAACTTCGAAGACGAAGATTCGCCGATCAATTGAGTTCATGGGCGCGGGACGCCTTCAAGTGAGGCCCCGGCAATCAGACGGAGACTTTAATATGGCAGTGAGTGCTAACAGGCTCGAACTTCTGCAGATCGCGGATGCCGTCGCGCGCGAAAAAGTGATCGACCGCGAAATCGTTCTGGCCGCCATGGCCGACGCGATCCAGAAGGCCGCCCGCTCGCGCTACGGTTCGGAAAGCAACATCCGCGCCGACATCAATTCCAAGACCGGTGAAATCCGGCTTCAGCGCCTGCTCGAAGTCGTCGAGGTTGCCGAGGATTACGCGACCCAGATCCCGCTGGAGCTGGCCCGCGACCGCAACCCGGACGCCATTCTCGGCGACTTCATCGCCGACCCGCTGCCGCCGATGGATTTCGGCCGTATCGCCGCCCAGTCGGCCAAGCAGGTCATCGTCCAGAAGGTTCGCGAAGCCGAGCGTGACCGCCAGTTCGACGAATTCAAGGATCGCATCGGCGAAATCGTCAACGGCACGGTCAAGCGCGTCGAATATGGCAACGTCATCGTCGATCTCGGCCGTGGCGAAGGCATCATCCGCCGCGACGAAATGATCCCACGGGAAAACATGCGCTACGGTGACCGCGTCCGCTCGTATGTCTACGACGTGCGCCGCGAACAGCGTGGCCCGCAGATTTTTCTGTCGCGTACCCATCCCCAGTTCATGGTGAAGCTGTTCACCATGGAAGTTCCGGAAATCTACGACGGCATCATCCAGATCCGTTCGGTTGCCCGTGACCCGGGTTCCCGCGCCAAGATCGCCGTGATCTCCAACGATTCGTCGATCGACCCGGTCGGTGCCTGCGTCGGTATGCGCGGCTCGCGCGTTCAGGCCGTTGTCGGCGAATTGCAGGGCGAGAAGATCGACATCATCCCTTGGAACGAGAACCCCGCATCGTTCATCGTCAACGCGCTGCAGCCGGCTGAAGTCACCAAGGTCGTTCTTGACGAAGACGCAGAGCGCATCGAAGTGGTGGTTCCGGATGAACAGCTGTCGCTGGCCATCGGCCGCCGCGGCCAGAACGTTCGCCTCGCATCGCAGCTGACCGGCTGGGATATCGACATCATGACGGAAGCGGAAGAATCCGAGCGCCGCCAGAAGGAATTCAACGAACGCACGGCGCTGTTCATGGAAGCCCTTGACGTCGACGAAATGGTTGGCCAGGTTCTGGCATCGGAAGGCTTTGCCGCTGTCGAAGAACTTGCCTATGTCGAGGTTGACGAAATTGCTTCGATCGAAGGCTTCGACGAGGACACTGCCAGCGAACTGCAGACCCGCGCTCGCGAATATCTCGATCGGCTTGAAGGCGAATTGGATGCCAAGCGTATTGCTCTCGGCGTGTCCGACGAACTGCGCACGATCAACGGCATGACCAGCCAGATGCTGGTTGCGCTCGGTGAAGACGGCATCAAGACGATGGAAGACTTTGCGGGCTGCGCCGCTGACGATCTCGTCGGTTGGTCGGAACGCAAGGACGGCGAGACGAAGAAGTTTGAAGGCCTGTTTTCCAAGCTCGAAATCTCCCGTGTCGATGCCGAACGCATGGTCCTGCAGGCGCGTCTTGCTGCGGGCTGGATCACCGAGGAAGATCTGGCGCGTGAAGAAGAAGCGCTCGAAGTCGTGGAAGGCGCGGAACAGGACGCCTGATAAGGCGTTGCTGACCGTGATCCAAGCTGATGCTGCTTGAAAATCGCCATGTTGATTGAAGACAAGGACCCTGCCGGGGACATCGATGGTGAAGCAGTGAACGGCCGCATGTGCATCGTGACACGGCAGAGCGGAACTCCGGAAACGCTGATCCGCTTTGTTGCTGGGCCTGATGGCCGGGTGGTACCCGACCTGAAGAAACAGCTACCGGGCCGGGGCTGCTGGGTAAGCGCCGAACGGGCTATCGTCGAGAAGGCGATCGCCAAGAAGTTGTTTGCCCGCGGACTGAAGCGGACGGATGTGACGGCCGGACCGGAGCTTGCCGATGAGGTCGACCGGCTCCTGTCAATGCAACTGGGCGGCATGATGAACCTGGCGCGAAAAGCCGCGCAGTTCATCAGCGGCGCTTCGAAAGTCGAGCAGGCCGTCCGTGGACTGGCTGCGCTCGCCACCTTCCATGCGGTGGATGCCGCAGCGGACGGGGTGCGCAAGATAGACCAGGCGCGCAAGGCGATGAGCTTTGTCGTCGATGACGGACAGGAAATACCCTCCTTTCGCTTCTTCACCGAGGCGCAAATGGAAGGGCTTTTAGGCCAGAATGCTTTTATCCATGCCGCAGCGCTTGCAGGGCAGGCGGGTGAGGGTGTAGTGAAGCGCGCAAACATGCTCGAAAGATACCGGGGAACCGTCCCCGCTCGAGCCGTTGGCGCCGAATCTGGCTTGCCGACACAATGACG
This sequence comes from Pararhizobium sp. DWP1-1-3, assembly GCF_049896125.1. Lineage (NCBI taxonomy): Bacteria > Pseudomonadati > Pseudomonadota > Alphaproteobacteria > Hyphomicrobiales > Rhizobiaceae > Pararhizobium > Pararhizobium sp. DWP1-1-3. Next base: position 4,941 of record NZ_JAFCTR010000020.1, on the reverse strand, counting down.
CGGGTCACCGGCGAAGGCCGGCACAACCGCGATTGCAAAACAGAAATTGAACGGCGGGGTCTGGTGATACGCATCCGGCCCTGATCTTAGGAACGGAACGGAATGACCGACAACAACGACGACAAGACATTCGGCGGAGCCAAGAAGACGCTGACCCTGAAGCCTTCCGGGGTGAGCCAGGGAACTGTTCGCCAGGACATGGGTCGCGGCCGGACGAAGGCAGTCGTGGTCGAAACGCGCAAGCGGCGGCCGATGCGGCCGGAAGACGAAAAGCCGGTCATGCCGATTGCAGCCGCACCAGTGGCCCCTGTAGCGCGCGTGGTCGAACCACAGCGGCCGGCGCCCGTGCAGCAGCAACAGCCTGCGCGTCCGGCTCCTCAGCAACAGCAGCCGCGCCAGCAGGATAATCGCCAGGACAACAACAACCGGCCGCGGGTCGGTGTGGTTCTCAATCAGCTCTCCGCTGGTGAGATCGACGCACGCCGCCGCGCGCTTGCCGAAGCCCAGATCCGCGACGCCGAAGACGCCAAGCGCCGCGCTGCCGATGAGGCACTCCGTCAGGCCGCCGAGGCCGAACGTCTGAAGGCCGAACAGGCTGAAGCAGCCCGTCTCGCCGCCGAGGAGGCAGCCCGGACGCCTGCGGAACGCGCCGCCGAAAAGGCAGCCGCAGAGGCAGCGCTTGCCGCCGAAGCGGAGGCAGCAGCCGTTGCCGCCCGCAAGGCGGAAGATCAGGCGCGCGCCGAGGCCGCAAAGCCTGCAACGACACCTTCGACAATTACCCCGGCACTCGCCGCCCGCCGCAAGGCGGAAGGCGAAGAGACAGAGGCCCGTCCGAACCGCGGCGCCACCGCACCGGTTCGCGGCAAGGTCGTTCGCCCGGAACCTGCCAAGGCCCCTGCCCGTCCGAAGACGGAAGAGGAACGCCGCAAGGGCAAGCTGACGCTGACTGCCGCTCTCGACGACGACGGCAATCCGCGCGGCCGCTCGATGGCTGCCATGCGCCGCCGGCAGGAAAAGTTTCGGCGCAGCCAGATGCAGGAAACCCGCGAAAAGGTCATGCGCGAAGTGATCCTGCCGGAAACCATCACCATTCAGGAACTGTCGCAGCGTATGGCCGAACGGGCCGTCGATGTGATCAAGTATCTGATGAAGGAAGGCCAGATGATGAAGCCGGGCGACGTCATCGACGCCGACCTTGCAGAACTCATCGCCGGCGAATTCGGCCATACCGTCAAGCGCGTTTCGGAATCCGACGTCGAAGAAGGCCTGTTCAACGGCAAGGACGATGGCGATTTGCAGCCGCGTCCGCCGATCGTGACCATCATGGGTCACGTCGACCACGGCAAGACCTCGCTGCTCGACGCCATCCGCAAGACCCATGTCGTTTCGGGCGAAGCCGGTGGCATCACCCAGCATATCGGCGCCTACCAGGTCGAGCAGAACGGCAACAAGATCACCTTCATCGACACCCCCGGTCACGCCGCCTTTACGGCGATGCGTGCCCGTGGCGCCCAGGCGACCGACATTGCGATCCTCGTGGTTGCGGCCGACGACAGCGTCATGCCGCAGACGATCGAATCCATCAGCCACGCAAAGGCTGCCGGCGTTCCGATCATCGTGGCGATCAACAAGGTCGACAAGCACGAAGCCGATCCGCAGAAGGTGCGCAACCAGCTGCTTCAGCATGAAGTGTTCGTGGAAACCATGGGCGGTGAAGTGCTCGACGTCGAAGTCTCGGCCAAGACCGGTCTCGGTATCGATAAGCTGCTCGAAGCCATCCTGCTGCAGGCCGAAATTCTCGACCTGCGCGCCGATGCAGACCGCACGGCAGAAGGTACCGTCGTTGAAGCCCAGCTTGATCGCGGCCGTGGTGCAGTTGCCACCGTTCTCGTTCAGAAGGGTACATTGAAGCCTGGCCAGATCATCGTCGCCGGCGATCAGTGGGGCCGTGTCCGCGCCCTCGTCAACGACAAGGGCGAACACGTCAAGGAAGCGCCTCCGTCGATGCCGGTCGAGATTCTCGGTCTTTCCGGCACGCCGCTGGCAGGTGACAAGTTCGCCGTCGTCGAAAACGAAAGCCGAGCCCGCGAAATCTCGGAATATCGTCAGCGCCTGACCCGCGACAAGGCTGTTGCCCGTGCATCCGGCCAGCGTGGTTCGCTGGAACAGATGATGATGACGCTGCAGAATACCGGCCTCAAGGAATTCCCGCTGGTCATCAAGGGCGACGTGCAGGGCTCGATCGAAGCCATTGCCGGCGCACTCGACAAGCTGGGAACCGACGAGGTTCGTGCCCGCATCGTCCATTCGGGTGCCGGTGGTATCACCGAGTCCGACATCTCTCTGGCGGAAGCCTCGAACGCGGCCATCATCGGCTTCAACGTTCGTGCCAACGCCCAGGCCCGCACCGCCGCAGAGCGCGCCGGTATCGAGATCCGCTACTACAACATCATCTACGATCTGGTGGATGACGTGAAGGCAGCGATGTCGGGTCTTCTTTCGCCGGAACGCCGCGAAACCTTCCTCGGCAATGCCGAAATCCTGGAAGTGTTCAACATCACCAAGACCGGCAAGGTCGCGGGTTGCCGCGTCATCGAAGGCAAGGTCGAACGTGGTGCAGGGGTGCGTCTGGTTCGCGACAACGTCGTTATCCACGAAGGCAAGCTCAAGACCCTCAAGCGCTTCAAGGACGAAGTCTCCGAAGTGCCGATGGGCCAGGAATGCGGTATGGCCTTCGAGAATTACGAAGACATCCGCGCCGGCGACACGATCGAGTGCTTCCGCGTCGAGCACATTACCCGCACGCTGTAAGCGCTTCCGGTCTGATAAAGACACTAATGAAAATGGCGGCTCCGGCCGCCATTTTGCTGTCTGGGATCCAACATTGGGCGAAAAGCACTCCCACAGGGCGATCCACCTGAAAATGGATATGGCGGCGGCGGGTGGCAGCGCCTACCTTGCTGGAGTTCAACCGTTCGGAAGGTTCACATGCTCGCGCAATTCCTCGCCATCACCCTGATCAACACATTCACCTGGTTCGGCGGGCAAGGCTATTGCGCCTATGACTTTGCCGTTCTGGAAAGCGGCGAAGAACTGACGGATATTTCGCTGACGCTGCGGCCGCAATTCGACCCTGAGAACACCGCGACCGGCAACACGCCATTGCCGGATGAAACCATCACGTTCGATGTTCTGGGCGGATCGGCCGTCAATGCGGGAAATACGGCGAAGATCGAGACCGACTGCAATGTCGAGGGGTTCGATATTGTCGCTGCCACGGGGACGGCGAAGGGGGTGGCACTGGACCTCATCGCAGCGGAGCGCGTCGAGATCGACACCTACAAGCCGCTGAATCTGAAGATCGGGAAATAGCGCTGCAGCCAGCTTTCGGCCGCAGCGCTTGCTGTCAAATCTGGCGGCCGATCTTGGCGTCGACGGACTGGGAATTCGATCCGCGAATGGCAAAGAAAAAGAAGATCGCGGCCCAGAGGATCGACTTTTCGGCGCCAGCCAGACCTTCGCCCTTAACGATGCCGTGGAAATAGACCGTGACAAGCAGAACGATCATGGCGGCAAAAGATGCGGGGCGGGTGAACAGGCCGATTGCAATCAGGATGCCACCGAAGAATTCCGTAGCCGCCAGAAGCGGCGACCAGAAGACGCCGGGATAGAACCCAAGGCTTTCCACCATGCCGGCAGCGCCAAAGGGATTGATGATCTTGCCATAGCCGTGGGTGACGAGCAGAACGCCGGCAACCACCCGCAGCAGCGTTTCGGCCGTCGTATCGAGCGGCAGGTAGAACCGCTGCAGTGCAGGCAGCATCGCTGGCGGCCGCGTCGATGTAAGGTCAGTCATGTTGGCTCCTCTTGATTTTTGCAACGCAGCATTCTGTTGCTGCGAAAATCACGACGATCAAGGGATGCCCCCGCTAAAACCTGATAAACTGAGTTAACAATTTCGTGAGATATTCTTGATTGTGTGGTGTTGCGGCCCGGCCCGTCGGTGGATAACGTCCGCGCCAACCCAAACCATCACGGAACCGACATGTCTCATAAGCCGCGCATCGCTATTCTCTATTGCACCCAGTGCAACTGGCTGCTGCGGGCTGCCTGGATGGCACAGGAACTGCTCTCCACATTTGGCGACAGCCTGGGCGAAGTCGCCCTCATTCCCGGCACCGGCGGCAACTTTGAAATCCATGCCGGCGAGACGCTGATCTGGGAGCGCAAGCGTGACGGCGGTTTCCCGGGGCCGAAGGAATTGAAGCAGCGTGTCCGCGACGTGATCGAACCTGCGCGTGATCTCGGCCACACCGACCGGACCTGATGCCTTGACCATAAGCCTGCTTTTCGGCGTTTTCAGCGCCGCTTTCCTTTCGGCCACGTTGCTGGTCGGCGTCTCGGAAGCCGCATTGATCCTTGCCTCCAGGCAACCGGATGCGCAACTCATTGCCCTTTTTCTGGCCGCGACGGCGGGCAATGTGCTGGGCGCAATCGTCAATTTCGTGCTCGGCCGCTTTCTCCTTCGTTTCGAAAACAGTCGCTGGTTTCCGGTCAGCCCCCTGAACCGGAAACGGGCGGAGGCGCTATTTGGGCGTTATGGCCGGCCTATCCTGTTGTTCTCATGGCTGCCAATAGTCGGCGACCCGCTGACGCTGGTGGCCGGCCTGTTGCGCACGCCTTTCACCGTCTTCCTCATCTATGTGACGATCGGCAAGGCAGCGCGTTACGCGGTGCTGTTATGGGCATGGGACACGTTTGCCGCCTGACAGGAGTACAGACAAAACGGCGGGAAATATCCTGGCCGATTTTTCCATATACGTCCCACGGCCCTGAACTCGGGTTAACGGGTATTTCGGAAATTTCACGAGTCTGATTCAAGTGTGTCGGTGATTTGGAGGCCGACATGATTGAAGATCATCGCCCGCGGCTGCGGGTTTT